>JAJBUG010000022.1 GCA_020860515.1 Bacteroidales bacterium
TGGTATTAGATTTAAGGTAAGAAGATTATTCGTCGTGACGACGGATAATTTTTTTGTCCCCACCCCAAATCCCCTCAAAACACTAAGGTTGCAGAAGTTGTTTATATTTTTGTAGATACGAGGATAATGGCTAACTTTGCAAAATCTTTTACAATGATATTTGCGGATTTAACTTGTATCACAAACATAGATATAAAACTTAAACACCTATATAGTCATGACATCTTTTGAAGAATTAGGCGTGAATGAGAATTTGCGCCGCGCGATTGAGGAATTGGGATTTGAGAAACCCATGCCAGTGCAAGAAAAAGTGATACCAGTACTGCTCAATGGCGACCACGATGTGGTAGGCTTGGCACAAACCGGCACCGGCAAGACAGCAGCCTTCGGCCTCCCTGTAATCCAACGCATTGATACCAAGCGACGTGTGCCCCAAGCTCTGATTCTGGCCCCTACGCGCGAGCTGTGCCTGCAAATCGCAGGCGACCTGGCCGACTTCTCAAAATATGTCGATGACCTGGAGGTGCTGCCAGTGTATGGCGGTTCGTCAATCGAGAGCCAAATACGACAGCTTAAAAAGGGCGTGCAGGTAATAGTGGCCACCCCCGGGCGCCTGATCGACCTTATTAATAGAGGTGTGGTAAAGCTCAACGATGTGCACACCGTGATCCTTGACGAAGCCGACGAGATGCTCAACATGGGCTTTGTGGACTCGCTCAACGAGATTCTGCAACATGTGCCTGAGGACCGCACCACCCTGATGTTCTCAGCCACCATGCCAGCCGAAGTGGCCAAGATCGCCAAGAAATACATGAAGGATGCCGAGGAAATAGTGGTGGGCAACCGCAACGAAGGCGCCGAAAATGTGCGACACATATATTATATGGTAAATGCGCGCGACAAATACTTGGCCTTGAAGCGCATCGTGGACAACTCGCCAAATATCTATGCCATCATATTCTGCCGCACACGCCGAGACACCCAGGAAATAGCCGACAAACTTATCAGCGACGGATACAATGCCGAAGCCCTGCATGGCGATTTGAGCCAAGCTCAGCGCGACTTGGTAATGAAGAAATTCCGGGACCGCGTGCTCCCCATCCTTGTAGCGACTGATGTGGCTGCCCGAGGCCTTGATGTTGACGATTTGACCCATGTGATCAACTATGGACTGCCCGAGGACGTGTCGGTTTACACTCACCGCTCAGGCCGCACGGGGCGCGCTGGAAAGGCTGGCACATCAATAGCCATTATCCACAGCCGTGAAAAGGGGCGCCTGCGCGAAATCGAGCGAATCATCGGCAAGAAATTTGAGCACAAGGATGTGCCCACGCCCGAACATATCATTGAGAAGCAGCTTTACAACCTTGCTGACCGCCTTGAAAAGGTGGAAGTGCCCGAAGAGGAAATCGACAAGTACTTCCGTGGCGTTAGCAAGAAACTGTCGTGGCTATCGACCGACGACCTGCTAAAGCGAGTGCTTTCGCTCGAATTCAATCGACTGCTGGCTTACTATAAGGATGCTCCTAAGATCGACTTTATCGATGAAAAGCCCAGCAAGGGCGAAAAGGGCGGAAAAAAAGCCAAACGATTCGAGAATGATGGCAACAAGGACCGCCGCACCGCCGAGCCAGGAATGGCGCGCATATATGTAAATGTAGGCAAAGCCGACGGATTCTTCGCGGGCAACCTGATCGAACTGCTCAATAAGAATGTACCAGGCAAGCGAGTTGACGTAGGCCGAATCGACCTAATGCCAGATTACACCCTCTTTGACATTCCTGAGGAGGATGCCAAGCGCACGGTGGCAGCCCTCAAAGGGAGCGAGTTCTTCGGCAAGCGCATATACAGCGAGGTGGCCTCGGAGGACAAGGATTACGCTGGCAAGGGCAAGAAAGACTATGCCAAAGCCAAGAAAGATTATGGCATGAGCATTGCAAAACGTAAAAAAACGCAAATAAATTGGTAAAAATAGCGATTGTATAAATTAAAATTGTTATTTTTGCAGAGCATTAGGCCAAGCTGATGGCTTGGCCTGTGGTCGAAGATATACGTTTCTGCCAATATGAGGATACTGACTGCAATATTAACCATCGTGAGCGCTGCCGCAATCAGCTGGGCACAAGACGCCGAGCCCACCGCAGCTACGCTCACGGCTGAAAAAGCCTTTGCCGAAGCCCCCGAAGATGTCATAACCCTGATTGACAAAAGCGGACGCCTCGACATGCTCGACTATTTCCATGCCGGATCGGACAAAACTACCAGTTCGCCCTACGGCAGCGAGTGCGCTATACTGCAATCCAACAACGAGCCTTCTGCCCAAGGCAATTCCAGCCTGATTTATGTCAGCAACAACGGCCTGGTCAACATCCTATTCGTGCTCAACGGCAACAAGCCCGACCCCATAATCGGCATAATAGAAACCAGCGCCAAGCCAATACCCGACAGCGGTGTGCGGTTCTACGACAAGCGCTGGCAGACTCCGGCAAAGCCCATTCTTGTCGAGCCTACCCTCTCTGACTGGCTAATCGATGCCAAGGACCGCCAAGTTGTGGCAGAAGCATTGCCATTCATATTGGCTCAGTACGGCTTTGACCCAGAGACAGGCGAACTGACCATGATTCAGCAAATGACCGAATACTTCGTAAAGGGAGACCAAGATGAGGTGTTGGCAAAAATAAAGCCACAGCTCACTTATAAATGGGATGGCAAACAATTCAAACTCACAAGCAAGGAATGAGCCAAACGCAAGCCTATACATTATCACAACTCGGACGCCACATACAAGCTCTGATCACCAGAGACGCCAACCTGCAGAATGTGTGGGTGGTAGGCGAGACTGTGGATGTGCGCGTAAGCGGTGGCCATTGCTATCTCGAATTGGTGGAAAAGGACCCATCCACGGGCAAGGCCGTAGCAAAAGCTCGCGCCACGATATGGGCCTCGACATTCTATCGCCTTTCGGCTGACTTCATGCGCGCCACTGGACAGACATTCCGCAGCGATCTCAAGGTAATGGCCTGCGTGGCAGCCACCTACCATCCGCTCTACGGCATGAGCCTCAATATCGTAGCCATCGACCCCACTTATACCCTGGGCGATGCCATGCAGCGCAGGGCGCAGATGATAGAGCGACTGCGCCGCGAGGGAATCATCGACATGAACCGCACCCTGCAATGGCCGCTGCTGACCCAGCGAATAGCCATCATATCAGCGCGCGGTGCTGCCGGCTACGGCGATTTCATGCACCAGCTCTACAGCAACCCCTCGCGCCTGCGATTTGCCACGCGCCTATTCAGTGCAGTGCTGCAAGGCGAGCGCACAGCACCCACTATCATTGCGGCCCTCGATGAGATTCACAGCAATATCGACCAGTGGGATTGCGTGGTGATAATCCGAGGGGGCGGAGCTACAAGCGACCTCGCTGCGTTCGACGACTACAACTTGGCAGCCAACATAGCACAATTCCCTATCCCAGTGATTATAGGCATCGGCCACGAACGCGATGTAACGCTGCTCGACTATGTGGCCAATATGCGAGTGAAAACACCCACGGCGGCTGCCGAATGGCTTATCAGCCGAGCCGAGGGGGAATTAGGCCGACTGCAACAGATAGCCTCAGCCATGCTGCAGGCTGTAAGCGACCGCATCAGCGGCAACCATCGCCAGCTCGCCTTCATCGAAGGGCAAATACCAGCCCTGGCACAGAACGCCCTCACTCGCGCCCAAAACCGCCTCCTCAGCCTCCAGTCGGGGCTCGCATCGATTAGCGATCGCCGGCTTCGACCCGAAATGGCGCGCCTTGACGGAATCCGCCAAGCCATAGTCCAAGCTGCCCAGGTAGCAATCGAGCGAGCTGATACCCGGCTGAAAGGCTCGCAGCAGTTGCTCGACGTGCTATCGCCACAAGCCACCCTGCGCCGAGGCTACTCCATAACCCGCATTGCGGGCCACGCCGCCAAGGCTGCCGACCTGCGCGAGGATGAAATCTTAGAGACTACCTTCGCCGACGGCACCGCCTATTCCACAATCAATACAATTGAATTAACAATAAACAACAATAACCCTAATTAAAGCCACCGATGCGCTGGCGCCAGCTGCGCGTACCAAATAACTGCCAATGGAAGAAAACCTCACTTACGAATCAGCTCTGCGTGAGCTTGAATCCATATTGCGCTCGATGCAGAGCGACCAATGCGATATCGACAAGCTCGCAGCCATGACGCGACGCGCCACCGAGCTGCTGGCTTCGTGCCGCGCACGCCTCACGACCACCGAAGCTGAATTGCGTCAAATTCTTGCCAGCTTAGAAGAAGCATGAACGAAAACCTGATTTATCTGCAGGATCTGGCCAGCCTGAGCAAAATCGCAGAGAACTACTGCCGATTTGGCGACGACTACATCATGTGCCAAATCACACCCACGACTGACCTGCCAAGCCCGCCCGATGGCGCGCCGCGCTTCTCGGGCCTTTCGCTGTGCCTATGCACTCGCGGAACGGCCGCCGGAATGCTCGACGACCAGCCCATCACGCTCACAAAGGGTTCGCTGATGGTATTCAGCCGCTGGAACTCTCTGAAATTCGATTTCAATAAGGACAACGACGATTTCCACGGCGAGATTCTGTTCATATCCGAGCCTTTCATTCACGATATCAACATCGACATGAACGCGCTGGATATGCACACCCTCTTCGACTCAAAGCCCAGGCCCGTGATGGACACATTCACGCCCAAGGAGCTTGACATGGTGGCCGACGCGTTCCAGCTGCTGCGTCACAATGCCGAGCTTGGAGGCGAGACCGTGTACACGCGCAACATTGCTCGCTCGGCCCTGCAGTGCCTGGTGTATCTGCTGTTGCAGGTGCACACCCTGCGCAACAAAAGCGAAGACCGACCTGCCACTCAAACGCGCCAGGTAGGCTATGTCCAGGAGTTCATGCAGCTGCTGCAACTTCACCACACTCGCCACCGCAGCATCACTTTCTATGCCGACAAGCTGCACATCTCGCCCAAGTATCTCTCGCATATAATCAAAGAGACCACCGGCAAGAGCGCGAGCGACTGGATTGGCGACTTTGTGGTGCGCGAGGCAAAGAACATGCTGCGCTTCACCAACAAGAATGTGCAGCAGGTGGCCTACGCCCTGAATTTCTCCACTCAGTCGTCGTTTGGCAAATTTTTCAAGCATATTACTGGAATGTCGCCCTCAGAGTTCCAAAAAAGCTGATAAAATTGACCCAAACAGAAAATATTTTTGCGATTATGCAAATTTTAAACCAATAAAAGAGTGTATTTAGCAAAATTTTTTATAACTTTGCGTACACGTTTAAAAGTGAAAAAAATAACAACTATTTATAAACAATTTTTCCGAATCATGAACCAGAAATTAGGTTATGTAGCGATTCTTGGCGTGGCTCTCATGATGAGCTCATGCGGCAAGAAGCTTGGCCAATTCAGCGCCGACTACTTCACTACCAATCCCAACCCACTGGAGGTTGTAGGCGAGAAGGTGCCTGCAACTGTGACAGGCCACGTGCCCTCGAAGTTCTTTGTTAAGAACGCCGAGGTTACCGTTACTCCCTACCTCGTATTCGACGGCCAGCAAGTTGCTAGCCAGGCATACAGCTTCCAGGGCGAGAACGTTCGCGGCAATGCACCCGTGATCAGCTATGAAAACGGCGGCAATGTCACCATCCCCGTATCCTTCGACTATCAGCCTGCCATGGCTCAGAGCGTGCTTGAGCTCGCTTTCGATGTTACCCAGGGCGGCAAGCAGTACACCCTGCCCCGCGTGCAGGTTGCCACTGGCGTAGTTGCCACCGCTGCTTTAGCTGATGTTGCCACCGTCACCCCCGCTATCGGCAGCGACAAGTTCCAGCGCGTAATCAACGAAAAGTACGCCGCTGACATTATGTTCTTGATCAATGTGGCCAACATCCGCGCCAACCAGCTCAACACCAACGCTATGAATGAGCTGTGGAGCGAAGTCGACGCTACCAAGACCAACGACCGCCGAGTGATGAAAGAAATCAACATCGAGAGCTACGCTTCGCCCGATGGTGGTTACGACTTCAACTACAAGCTCGCTGAAAAGCGTGAGACCAACACCGACAACTATGTGCGCAAGCAGCTGCAGCAGCAGAAGGTGACCGAGTTTGGCAACCTCACCGCCAACTTCACCGCTGAGGACTGGGAAGGCTTCAAGACCCTCGTAGAGAAGAGCAACATCCAGGACAAGGAGCTCATCCTCAACGTGCTCACAATGTACAAGGATCCCGAAGAGCGTGAAACACAGCTTCGCTATCTGGCAAGCGTATTTGAGCAGCTGGCTGACCAAATCCTGCCCCAACTCCGCTATTCACGCATCACAGCTTCGATCGACGTGATTGGCAAGACCGACGAAGAACTCCTGGCTGCTGCCAAGAGCGATCCTAAGAGCCTCACCGTAGAGGAGCTGCTCTATGCCGCTACCCTTACCGACGATCCCGCTCTGCAGGAGCAGTTCTACAAGGCCGCTACCGAAGCTTATCCTAACGACTACCGCACCTGGAACAACCTCGGTATGGTACAGTACGAGCAGGGCAAGTATGCTGAAGCTAAGGCTTCGTTCGAAAAGAGCAACAGCGTACAGAAGAATCAAGAGGCTAACATGAACCTCGCCCTGATCAACATGCTCGATGGCAATTACAGCGATGCCAAGAATCTACTCGGCCAGGCTGGTGGCGTAGATGAGCTCAGCGATGCTCTCGGCACCTACTACCTGAAGATGGGCGACAACGCAGCTGCAGCCAATGCATTTGGCGACACCAAGAGCAACAACGCTGCTCTGGCTCAGATCCTGACCAAGGACTACAGCAAGGCTCGCAACACACTGCAGGCTATCAACAGCCCCGATGCTGTGACCTACTATCTGCAAGCCGTACTGGCAGCTCGCACCAATGGCGACGCTGGCACCGTGCTCAGCTATCTGCAAAAGGCCTCACAGATGGATCCCGCTCTCGGCCAGCAGGCTCTGACTGACCTGGAGTTCAGCAACTACGACGTTAGCAGCATCGTAAAGTAAGCATCCCAATACAGAAATCAAATATAATTAACATCTAACCACTTATTTAGATATTATTATGACAAAAATCGGTATCAATGGCTTTGGCCGTATCGGACGTTTCGTGTTCCGTGCATCGACCAAGCGCGACGACCTTGAGGTTGTCGCCATCAACGACCTCCTTCCTGTTGACTACATGGCATACATGCTCAAGTATGACACAATGCACGGCCACTTCGACGGCACAGTTGACTATGACATGGAGAAGAGCCTCCTCATCGTCAATGGCAAGCCCATCCGCGTTACCGCTTGCAAGAATCCCGCTGAAATCGGCTGGGGCGCAGTAGGTGCTGAGTATGTAGTGGAGTCAACCGGTCTCTTCCTGACCAAGGAGAAGGCTCAGGGCCACATCGAGGCAGGCGCTAAGTATGTCGTTATGTCGGCTCCTTCAAAGGACGATACCCCCATGTTCGTTTGCGGCGTTAATGAGAAGACCTATGTGCCCGGCACTCAGTTCGTTTCTAACGCAAGCTGCACCACCAACTGCCTTGCTCCTATCGCAAAGGTGCTCAACGACAAGTTCGGCATCGTTGAGGGTCTGATGACCACCGTTCACTCAACCACCGCTACCCAGAAGACCGTTGACGGTCCTTCGATGAAGGATTGGCGTGGTGGCCGCGCTGCCAGCGGCAACATCATCCCCTCAAGCACTGGCGCTGCCAAGGCTGTGGGCAAAGTAATCCCCGAGCTCAACGGCAAGCTCACCGGTATCTCGATGCGTGTCCCCACCCTCGACGTATCAGTAGTTGACCTCACTTGCAACCTGGCAAAGCCCGCCACTAAGGAGGACATCTGCAAGGCAATGAAGGAAGCCGCTGAAGGCGAACTCAAGGGCGTGCTTGGCTACACCGAGGATGCAGTCGTTTCGAGCGACTTCCTGGGCGATCCCCGCACCTCAATCTTCGACGCTACTGCCGGCGTATATTTGACCGACAAGTTCGTGAAGGTTATCTCATGGTACGACAATGAGATCGGTTACAGCAACAAGGTGCTCGACCTCATCGCTCACATGGCCGAGGTTAACAAGTAATCCGCTTAACCCCAATCACACCTAACACAAGGGGGCGATGCTCGAATAAGCATCGCTCCTAATTTTTAATGCCATCTTTTATCTAAGCTAACTTTATTCTCAAATTTCCATAATGATGTGATAAGATATTAAAATATTTTTGTAACTTTGTGAAAAGTTTTCGATTATGATGATTAAGAAAAAAGTAAAATATCCCGTAGGATGGCAATCCTTTGAAAGGATTAGGACTGCTGGAGCTGTATATGTTGACAAAACTGGCTTTATCGCCCAGTTGATTGACGAACAAAGATATGCATTTTTGTCGCGTCCGCGACGGTTCGGCAAGAGTTTGCTGCTTTCGACTATCGAAGCTTATTTCCAAGGGAAAAAAGAGCTATTCGAAGGGTTGGAGATTAGCCAATACGAGGAAAAATGGGAATCCTATCCGGTATTTCATTTCGATATGAGTTGTTCCGAGGCAAATAATCCTGACAAACTTGAAGGATATCTGAGGAATCAGATTCATGATTATGAAGAAATATACAACATTTCAGTAGGTGATTGCAGAAGTGTAGGAGAAGCTTTTGGCCGGCTTATAGAAAAAGTAAGCATATCTACCAGAAAGGGGTGTGTAATATTGGTGGATGAATACGACAAGGGCATACAAGAAACAATTGATGACAAACCAGCTCTTGAACTAAACCAGCAACTACTGCGTCCTTTCTTCTCACAACTCAAGTCTCAGGACAAATACATTAAATTCGCCATGGTCACTGGCGTAGCCCGATTCAAGCATTACACTTTGTTTTCAGGTGCCAACAATTTAGAAGATATTTCTTTTATGAAAGATTATTCCGCAATCTGTGGCGTAACCGTTGATGAGTTAAAGGAATATTTTTCAGAGGGCATTGCCTCTTTAGCTGAGGATTACGAAGATACCGAAGATAATATCATCAATCGGTTGCTCCAGAAATATGATGGATACCGCTTTTCGCGTGCTGATGTACACGTATGTAATCCCTTCAGCTTACTCCGAGCTTTCACCAACAATGCCTTAGGCGAGTATTGGGTGACATCGGGCACATCAAAAGTTTTTATAGATTTCCTAAAGCGAGCCAACTACGATTTCTCAAAAATCAATGGCATTTGGGCCTCAGAAAAACGATTAAGCAGTCTGTATGACGACAATGATCCTGTGCCACTACTCTACCAAACTGGATATCTTACAATTGAAAAATACAATCGCGACCTTGAGGTATATCTCCTGAAAATTCCAAATGGTGAAGTGCGTGGAGCCCTCTTTGAGGACTTAGCTCCAATGTACTTAGGCATTTCTTCTACTGATGGGGCTCAAAAAGCACGCCAGCTGCGTAGTTGCCTGATTAGATGCGACCTCGAGGGTTTCGTGAAAACTCTGGATTCTCTTATCGCCAAGGTGCCTTACCCTATCTTTGAGAAAGATAGCAAAGAGAATGCCTACCATTTGATAGTTTACTGCCTATGCTTAGCAGTGGGTGTTGATAATCGTTGTGAGGAGCCTATGGCTGATGGGCGCCCCGACCTTGTGGCCTTCACCGACAAGTATATCTATATCATAGAGTTCAAACTTGACCAATCCGCCGAATCGGCTCTAAAGCAAATAGATGAAAACAACTACGCACGCCCCTACTTCGCTGACGGCCGTGCCATCTATCGCATTGGCGCCTCATTCTCCTCCGAAAGCCGCAATATCAACCGCTGGCTCATCCAGCCTCCTTCCGGCAACCCCTACGAAATCCTCGCCACCCCCAATCCGAAAATGTGAATCCTCCCTCATTGGAAAAAAGATTATGGAGCAGAAACATAATGTTTCTACTCCATAATCTTTACTTCACATGATAGTCGTTCGTAAATTTGGCAATTTACTTTGCTTTATGAGTTCGGAAGAATTTTTCTAATGACCATTTAAATGCTTTGAAATTCTTACGCTTATTGTCAATCCATGAGTCAGTAAAATACATTACTAATGCAAGCAGAGTAAAATCTTCCATACCCTTAGGATACGGTATGGAATAACTCGCACTATTAGAGTCAGTAGGTTTCATATAGATGTAACCATCACCAACAAAGAAATAAGTTAAAGAATCGTCTTTGAGCCAAACCTCATTGTCATATATGTCACTAGCGTGAGCGTAGTTCTCTGAAATCACATAAATAGAAAGTTTCCTGAAATAAGGATTAAAGGAGAATAGATCTTGTAGAAATGGGTGTTTCGTAAAAATATTCTTCGTCACCTTAAACATAGGAGGAAAGCTTGTGGCAAAATAATCACCAATAGGCTCGTTCCTATATTTATCTTTGAAAGATGCATACAGATCATAAGTTTCTTTAGAGAAAGTCATTAAATCTCCATAGTAATATTTGTTGGCCCTAATTGCTACAGCCAAGATGTCCCCATCTGATAATTCTTCACTTTTTAAACAGAATGGGAAATCTGGAATATGTCTTAAGGCAAAGATAATATGATCTTTCATATACTCACTGAAAACTTTAGGATTTTCCAATGAGAATGTAATTGGAAGAGATTCAATATTCTCTGTTATCAATATCTTTGTATTCAAAACCGATAGACCTGTTTCAACTGTAATTTTCTTGTTCTCTTTTAGCCTTTCTTCTATATGTTTGATTTTGGTGTTGAGTTCTAACTCAATCTTTTCAGTTTGTTCCTTTGAAAAGGCCAAATCAAATGGCCATGCTGTCGTTTTTGAGTGGAGATAATATTCTTCACCAGTCTTTCGTGGGTTTACCTCTTTGAACTTAAGGGTGATTTGTCCATTTTTGATTGCAGCACCCTTGATGGGAACATCAAAAACGTACTGAGACGCTATGGCCTCATCCATATTTTGAATTCTCTTTGAAAAAGCATCTTCAATTAATTGGTCACGCAATTTCAAAAGATGATTAGTAGCTACCAAGGATTGATGCTTGATGTATTGGTACAATTCATCAAGCATATTAGTGCCCTTAATATGGTATTCCCCTAATACTTTATTAATTTTAGAAAAGTCGTAATAAATCTTGAATATAACATCTCGCTTTACCACATCGTAGAATTCTTTTTTCCACAGTGGGAAATCGTCACTCCACCAGTCGTCACAATAATCTTCTTCATCATCATATTCGTCTTCACAAGAGTAATTTTCAGCTATATCCAACATTTTTTCTAAATCAATGGCGAGTATGTCGTCTAAAGAGTCATCAATTTTTTTCTTTGCTTTCTCTATTTCCATCGAGAGAATTGATAGCCCTTTTGCTGATATGGCGCCTCTCTTGACACATTCACAACATTCCAATATTCGACTCAACCCATTATAGGGCTGGAATGCGAATCTTGAGTCTTTTTCAACCACAATGATGAAAGGCTCCTCTATTGCATTCACAATTTCTTGAGGATAATGATGAATGCGAACTGATTTTAGGAAAAGCCCTGATTTGTGTCGGATATAGCCATCAATCAATTCAAAATCAGAGGCTTTGCATTGTATTAGACTGCCGATGACCAACTTGGATGTTTTTTTTGGCTGAATAGGCATCGCTTTAGATAAAGCTTTGTGTAAATCCTTATTGTGCTTTTCGATAGCCTGCCTCATATATGATTTAACAAACTTGTGGGTATATGCTACTATTAACAACTCTTCATCTGGTGCAATTTTCTTACCATAGAACTCCTTTGTCAAGAAAGAGTCAACTTTCTGAGGTGTGTCCATGGGAATATACTTGGACACCACCTTTGCCAATTCTCGAGATGAATAAACTGTCATTTGTTTTAACTGATAATTAAACTATTTTCGATTTTCTCAAATATTTTTATATTCCTATGCGGCGACGCTGGGATAGCGGTCGTAGACGTATTGGTACACCTTGTCGGAGTACTCGCCAATACTCTCTAAGGAATAAGATTCGGGGAGGTATTGGTACAGAGAACTGTGGATAAGTTCCGCAACCTGCGCGCGGGTTTCCTCCTTCTCTCGCCAATTATGTAGTTCGCTGATGCGAGCCTTAATTTGGTCAAGCAAATCTACTGATAGCTTTTTGAGTTTGCCAATGTCCGACTTCGAGATATTCGGGTCAAAGAGCAGGTCGTAGAATGTCAGTTGTTCATCATCCTGAAATCCCTCTCTGACATACCGCTTTTCCTCGGTATCAAGCGATTTGGAAAGCTTTATAAGAGCCATAAATGTTTCCTCGATTGAGGCTCGGTCTTGCTCGGCATTGTAATCCTTTATTATGCTTTGGTATTTCTCATAGAAATTTATGCGAGTGGGATTATTTCGCAGCATGGCATCAATACGCCGCTCAATAAGCTCTTGGATATCGGTCAGAATTAGGTTCTTACGCTTCGTCTGGGCAAACTCTTTGCGGAGCATGTCAAAGTCGATGGCGCTGATATCAAATCGCCGTGAGCTACCAAGATTCTGATCGGGTTCTGTGCCCACTTCCTCGCTGATTATTCTATGTATATTCACCGACAGGTCGGTGATGTCGTCATTCTTTCGCTTCTCATGCAGTTGGTTATTAATAGCCAAAAGCGCATCTTTGTCATCGAGAATTTTGTCATCGTTGATGTCCTCACGGCAAACAAACTTCATAAGCTTGATTATAGTGCTGGCGTAAGTGAAGAAAGTTTTACGCACCTCCGCTGAAGCGCACATTGCATTTGCTGCATCCTTGAGCAACGCCATTTTGGCGAAATTCGTGGCATCAACCAGAGTTTGCAATTCAAATCCGTGCTGGAGAAGGAATGCCTTGGCACCGGCTATCACCTCAATCAAGTGACGAATAAGCTCATCCTTGTTTATCAAAATATCATCCCCACCCTGACCGTCTTGTCCACCGCCAGACGTTGTGTAGTCCGCCAAAGCCTTACGCAAAGCCTTGACAATGCCTATATAGTCTATAATCAAACCATTGGGCTTGCCGTCGCATACTCGATTGGCACGTGCTATAGCCTGCATCAGAGCATGGGCCTTGATGGGCTTATCCAGGTAAAGACACGACAACGACTTCACATCGAAGCCAGTTAGCCACATAGCACATACAAATACTATGCGCAATGGATTGTTACTGTCTTTGTATTCCTTGTCAAGTTCCCGAGCCTCCAACTTGTCGCGATGGGGTTTGATATCCTGACCCCACTTTTTGAAATACTGAACCTCATTCTGCTCCTGCGAAATGACTACGGCCATTTCTGTTTCCCTCATCCACGTCAGCTTGCGGTTAAGTTCCAGCACCTCTTGCTGGTTGGGATTGTGCTTGATCTCGTGTTCGAGGCTTGTTATGGCCTTCTGCCAATACTCTTGTACATAGTCGTACATCATCACGCAGGCTATGCGATTGAGGCATACCATCATTGCTTTACCGCTGGTCCAAAGATCCGTATAATGTTGCACAAAGTCACGAGCAATCATTCTCAGACGCTTCTCCGACAAGAGTAGATGAATTTCCCTGGCAAACTCACGCTCCACCTTTTCCTCCTTCAATGGGTCAAGGTCAGCAGCCTGGATTGCATCGAGTATGCGATCGTTGATTAGTGGCGACTTCAACTCTTTGAGCTTCTCACCTCGATTCTCGTAGAATAGTGGTACTGTGGCATGGTCATCCACGGCTCGCTTGAAGTCATAGATGGAAACATAATCGCCAAACGTGCGCTTGGTCAGGTTGTCATCGTTGAAAATCGGGGTACCCGTAAATCCAAGGCGGTGGGCATTGGGCAGAAGCCGCATCATATTGTCGGCATAGAAGCCGTTTTGTGTTCGGTGGGCCTCATCGCTAATCAGCACCACATCGTAACCGGGCGTAAAAGACTCGGCTTTCGGATCGTTGAATTTGTGTATCAGCGTGAATATGAACGGCGGATTCTCCTTTATGCGTTTGATTAGGTTTGCTCCGCTCGATGCAATAAAATTCTTGGCCTCGCCCTTTACAAGACCGCAGTTGACAAACAGTTCTGAAATCTGCTTATTGAGTTCCTCACGGTCGGTAAGTACCACAAATGTTGGGCTTCCTTGGAATTTCCGTTGTATCTTTCGAGTGAAAAACACCATCGAATAACTCTTGCCACTGCCCTGCGTGTGCCAGAACACACCTAATTTGCCATTCTTGAATTGGCGGTTGCGGTAAGCCTCTACAGCATGGTTGACACCGAGGTATTGATGGTTGCGAGCCAATATCTTTGTGGTATGGCCGTCGGAGTGGTCAAACAATATGAAATTTTCAAGCAGGTCGACGAAATTGCGTTTGTTACACACGCCTCTTAGCAATGTCTCTAACTCGACACTGCCCTCATCTTCCTCTTTAAGGCGTTTCCACTCGTGGAAAAACTCATACTTGCTACCAAGCGTGCCGATTTTGGCTTCGAGACCATTGCTCAGCATTAAAAATGCATTGTAATGGAATAGTTGTGGGATTGTATCAAGGTAGTCGGTATAATTGCCATCGTAGGCGTTTTTCACATCCACATTGGTTGCCTTAAGTTCAATGAATAGCAATGGGATGCCATTTACATAACCTACGATATCCGTTCTTCGCCGATAGGTTGTGCCGTGTATTTTCATCTCTTTTACGGCAAGGAAATGGTTGTTTTCTGGTTTGTCGAAATCTATTATTCGGGCTGTAATGGTGCTATTGCCGCTGCCGGGGCGAGCATCCGTCACCTCAATGCCGTTGCGAATCAGATTAAACTTCTCCTCATTAATTTGCAAAAGGCCGTTTGTGGCTGAATAAGCCATAAATTTGGTCATCGCCTCGTTGATTTGCGACTCGCTTATCCACGGATTAAGACTGAGCAATGCCTTTTCAAAATACCTGGCAAGAACCACATCTCGATATGATGTACGTCCCAGTGTACCATCTACGCCAAGTTTCTCCTGATTATACGCAAAAACCACCTTCCATCCGAGTTCATCTCTCAGAAGGTCGCCAGCACTCTCTTGTACGAGTATATTTTCAGAATAATCATTAATCATAATTCAAGCTTCTATGTTGATTTGACCTGATATGAGCCGAGGAAGTAATGATTTCTTTAATTCGTTAGAGGCTAACTCCACTTTAGAAAGAACCTTAATATTTTCCAAGTAAGAGGAAACAATAATTTCAAAATTTGAAATCAATTCCTCAGAAGGTATTATAACTTCAACAGACTCTAATTCCTTCCGATTAATAGATGAATAAATTGTACCATTTCCTATTACATTATCCTTAAAAAACTTATTTCTAAGGAAAAGATACAAGAACATTTGATGTCCTTCTTTCTGATTTAAAGCGGATAGACCTCGGCCTATGGCTATTTTGTTATTGGTTATATTAATTCTCCCCACAGGTGCACGAACACTAAATAAAATACTATTTGGTTCGGCAACTGTTGTCCATTTAGATGTAAATGTATCATCCTCAACAAAAAGTCTTCCATATGAAGACACACCTTGATGGATTGGCAAACCAATTGATTCATTATTGTAAAATTCAGAAGCAGGACTTTGACCCATCACGATATCGGAAAATTCTTTTAGTGTAGATTTTACCCATCCAACGGGCAATCCATTTTCTCCTATTGGTGTATTTTCGTGACCAGGGAATCGCATATATACAAACCACTCCCGATAAAGACGCTGGGCCGCCTCTTCAAGCAAAGCAATCTGCTTTTTGCAGTTGTCTATCATGTCATCGTATGCGGACAAGATTTCTCCGATGCGCCGTTGCACTCTGATATCAGAGTGGACTTTAATCTCGGTAGTTATAAAAGCTGACTTTGCCACATACTCACGACCAGAAGCAGTACCCTTATTCAAACTTCTAAGATTAGGCAGAAAGTTGAGAAGAAGATAATACACATAGTCGTTATCGTAATTCTCATTTGGGATTATGGCATTAATCGACTGATTGACAAAACAATCGCATGGAGTCATTGTCAGCTTAGAGCCCACAGTGCCTATGCATGGCACACAGACGGACCGCGCCGGAATCATGCGAGTGCGACATTCACGAGCAGCCTTCTCTGAAAACATTTCTTCGACAACGGTAGTGTATTTCTCCTCAGGATTTATGTCGGTGGGTTTTATCCACAATGCGTAATCTCCATAATAGTCCGGGGTCTTTTTGGATGGCGTACTTCCAGTTCTTATCTCCCCAAGGTCGCCTATACGCACAGTCTTCATTTCCATAGCAGTGACTCGTTGGCTTTAATGGTTTTGAAGATTCCGGCAGACTGGTTCTGTAGAGATTCCAACTCGGCATGAATTTCCTTCATGCGAGCTTCAAAGTCAATATCATCATATACTACTTCTTCCACTCCTACATAGGCACCTGGCGTGAGTGAGAAGTTTTTGGCCTCAACATCTGCAATATCGGCAATGCAGCATAGACCAGGCATGTCTTGGTATAGGCCATCATTTCCAAATTTATCAGTCAACCATATCGCCTGGTTAATGACTTCAAAAGCATCTGTAATCTCTGCCACTTGATCTGCAGTTTCAGCCACCAATTCTTTCAGTTTGGTTTTCTCCGCTTTCTTTTTGGTAGCCTTCATCTGTTCCTCGAACTCTTTAAGTCGAAGTTTGAACGAAGCAAGACCATCAGAAATTACATCTCGAACCGCTTGCCAAGAATCCTCTGCTGGATGAGCCAAGGAATTGCCATAACGTAATAAAAAGTCGTTGAGCCACATACGGTATAGATCAATGAGGCCCTTGTATCTCTCGGTTTCACCACGATACAGCCATACTATGGCATTGATATTGCGAATCTGCCATTCATTCCATTCGTTGAGTGTCTTCTCAACTACAGTGTAATAGTTGCGAACATCAATGAATAGAATTTTGTCACGATTTTCCTCACGCTTGTTTTTGTCAAAGAACCACAATGTGCATGGAAGCGAGAGTGTGTAAAAGAAATTGTTGGCAACGGAGATTAGACAGTCAACATGGTGTGATTTGACCAACTGCTCCCTTATTAGCTTGTCCTTGCTTTGGGAATCAGTAGCCGAAGAAGCCATAACGAACCCAGCACGACCAGTGTTGTTGAGGTAGGCATAGAAATACTGAATCCAAAGGTAGTTAGCATTGCTTATCTCCTTGTCCTTGTTAACCGCGGGAAGGCCGAATGGCAAACGATTTGACCCCGACACAGTAGCCTCCTTGACACCATTGACATTGAATGGTGGATTTGCCATCACGTAGTCACACAGCCCAACCAAGTTGTGAGCATCCTTAGCATAGGTATTTGCATCGTCACCGCTCTTGATTATCGCATTCAAGCCATGGACTGCCATATTCATTAGACACAGCCGGGCATTGTAATCAACCTTCTCCTGGCCATAGAACGTGAGCGCAGAATTGGCGTTCATGCCCATGTTGTTGACAAAATCTCCCGACTGCACAAACATTCCACCACTGCCGCAGGCCGGATCGAGCACCGTGCCACGCTTAGGTTCAATAATGTTGACTATCATCTGAACTAACGACTTAGGTGTGAAGAATACGCCATCGCCGTCAGCTACGGCCTTAGAGAATTTGCCTGTGAAATATTCGTAGATGCGGCCTATGATATCGCCTCCGACCTGCTCGATCTTGTCATTGTTGAATATTCGAAGTAGATCCGCCAACGTCTCATTTTGGAAAATGTCGTACGTGTCGGGTAGTACACCCTTGAGTTGGTCACTCTGCTTTTCAATCAGACGCATTGCGTAATTCACCACGTCTCCAAGTTTGGAAAGATGGCGTCCTTCCTCATCACAGATATTGGCCGATGCAATGTCATTCGGGAGATTGAGCAGATAATCATACTGGGCCTCACGTGGCAGATAAAGAGCACTCTTGGCTCGAAAATCTTGTGCGGTAATTGGCATTGGCACTCCATTTCGCATTGGTCGGCTCTTCATTAATTCTGACTCGACCTTTTTATAGCGCCCATAAGCGTATTTCAAGAAAAGAAGTCCCAGCACAGGCATGCAATACTGGTTGGCATTCAAATTGGCGTTTGAGCGCAGTACATCTGCCGCACTCCACAAATCTGCTTCAAGTTGTCTTATCGAGGTTTGGGCCATAAGAGTGTTATTGGTCGTTAGAAGTGGTAATAATACCACAAAGTTAGCAATTTTTCCTGAAATCCCATCGGTTTTTGCAAACCCAATTTTAGTTTTTGAGTAAAAAAGAAAAAGTTAATAGAAAAAGACACTTGAAAAAGACAATTATTAATTTATGTGTAAAAGACAAGAATTTACGAATCACGAAAATCAATGAATAATTTAATTCGTTGATTTTCGTGATTCGTAAATTCTCGTCTTTTATTTATTCGCAAGCAGGTAGGATTTGAAGGCGGCGAAATCCTTGGGGAGGGATATGCTCTGCTTCGTGCCGCGCATGAAGGCGGCAAGGCGGTCGGGCAACGCTACCTCGGCGGAGATGATATCCTCCACAGTGTCGCGGAACTTGGCGGGATGGGCCGTCTCATCAAAAACGCCCACCTCGCCTGTCTTGAGTTGCTCCTTCAAGGCTCGGTAGCCACATGCTCCATGGGGATCGAGCACATAGCCTGTGGTGGCGTGGCAATCGCGCATGGTTTCGGCAATCTGCTCATCGGTGTATGTAGCTCCTGAAATCAAGTCGGTAATAGCCTTGTGGTCGCCCTTGTAAAGGTCGAAAACGCGAGCGAAATTGCTGGGATCCCCTACATCCATGGCATTGGCCAGGGTCTGAACGCTTGGCTTGGGATGATATTCACCAGTCTGCAAATAGGTGTAGAATACGTCGTTGGCATTGTTTGCAGCTATGAATCGCTTCACTGGCAGCCCCATGGCATGGCCAAAGAGGGCAGCACAGATGTTGCCAAAGTTGCCGCTTGGCACGCATACCACCATGTCCTTTTCTTTACCTTTCTTCTTGAGCTGAGCATAAGCCCAGAAATAATAGAATGCTTGGGGCAGGAATCGAGCCACATTGATCGAGTTGGCACTCGTAAGGCGCATAGCCTCATTCAGCTCCCGATCCATAAACGCAGCCTTCACCAAGGCTTGGCAATCGTCGAATACCCCATCGATTTCCAATGCTGTGATATTTTTGCCAAGGGTTGTGAACTGGCACTCTTGGATTGCGCTCACTTTCCCCTTGGGGTAGAGCACAAACACGCGAATTCCCTCAACCCCGAGAAAGCCGTTGGCAACTGCCGACCCAGTGTCGCCACTGGTAGCCACCAGCACATTTACCTGGTCATTCTGACCCTCCTTATGCAAGAAATACTGCAGCAGTCGGGCCATAAATCTTGCGCCCACATCTTTGAAGGCCAATGTGGGTCCATGGAACAGCTCGAGAGCGTAAATTTCAGGCTCGACTTCTGCCAAGGGACAATCGAATTGCAAGGTATCGTAAACGATTTTGCGCAAAGCCTCTGGCTCCACATCGTCGCCAAAAAATGCTTTTGCTACTTCGTAAGCTACCTCTTGAAATGTCATCTTATCAATATTGGCGAAAAACTCTTGTGGTAGCCTTTTGATTTCGCGAGGCATATACAAGCCTCGGTCGGGAGCCAAGCCGTTGACTACGGCCTGCTCCAAACTTGCCTCGGGGGCATTATGGTTGGTTGAATAGTATTTCATGCTTTCATAAATGTTTCGATGAACTGGCGCAGCTTAAGGTCGCCGTAAGCGCCCTTGGCACACGAATACTCATCATATTTTTGCACATCATCAGGCTCAATTCCCCGATGCCAAATCGAGAATGGCACCGGCTCATTTACATGGGTGCGGACCTCGACAGGAGTAGGATGGTCGGGGAGCAGGGCAATGCAGATATCCTCGTCGGTGGATTCAGCATATTCAAGGATGGGCTTCACAAGACGCTTGTCGAGATTCTCAATAGTGCGCATCTTAAGCTCAAGATCACCGTCATGGCCCGCTTCGTCGCTGGCCTCAACATGCACGAACACAAAGTCATCGCCTGCCTTCAAAGCCTCGATGGCAGCCTGGGCCTTGCCCTCGTAGTTAGTATTCCAAAGCCCAGTGGCACCCTCCACCTCGATTACATTAAGGCCAGCATAATGTCCAATGCCCTTGATTAGGTCAACCGCTGATATCACGCTGCCTTGCTTGATTTCGGGGAATTGCTCACCAAGGGTCTTCATTGATGGGCGGTAGCCGCCGCTCCAAGGCCAGATAGAATTGGCTGGGAGCTTGCCCTCGGCCACACGCTTAAGATTAAGCGGATGCTTGGCCAACAATTCCTGAGATTTTAAGATCAAATCAGTAACCAGCTTAGCAGTCTCTGATTGGGACAAATGGGACTCATCAGTCCCATTTGTCCCATTTATCCCATTAATAACCGGCAATAATTCACGCCAAGGCTCGCCTGGATGATCGTGCGGCGGCGCATAATCCACATGCTTGTCACCGCCATGAATCACAAGCAGATTGCGGTACTGGATGCCAGTCACGAATTCCACTCTTTCGCTGCCCAAATTCTTATTCAAATATTCGATAAGCTCGCGGCTCTCTTCGGTTTTGAGATTGCCGCCATGGTGATTTATAATCTTACCATCCGCAAGGGTGATAATGTTGCAGCGGAGGGCCAAATCGCCTGGCTGAAGTTCATAGCCGATGCTGGCGGCTTCGAGAGGCCCGCGCCCCTCGTAAACCTCGTTCATGTCATAGCCCAAAATTGAGGTGTTGGCCACCTCGGAGCCTGGCGAGAAACCCTCGGGGATAGTAGACAAGCTGCCGCTGCGCCCAAGTCGGGCCAAGCGATCCATGTGGGGAGTGTCAGCAGCCTGCAGCAGGGTGCGATTCCCAAGTCTCTCGACGCGATGATCTGCCATCCCGTCGCCAAGTATAATAATATGCTTCATCTTCTTAATTCCCCCTCTGAGGGGGTTAGTGGGCTAAACATTGGCGATTGACATGATGTTGGCAAAGACGCCTGCGGCGGTTACTCCCGCGCCAGCGCCGTAACCCTGTATTCGCATCGGATATTCGTGGTAACGCTCAGTAGTGAGCAGCACGATATTGTTGCTTCCCTCCAACGTGGAGAATGGGTGGTCATAAGGAATGGCACGCAGCCCTGCGCTGCATTTGCCATCCTCAAATGTGGCTACATAGCGCCAGCATTTTCCATCTTTGGCCAATTGCTTGCGCTTTTCTTCGATGATGGGGTCCAATTCTGGCAGACGGCGCCAAAAATCTTCAAGGCTCCCCTCGAAGTAATCTTGGGGGATAAGCATATCATTGGCCACATCTTCTTGTTCGACTCTGTATCCAGCCTCACGCGTGAGAATCACCAGCTTGCGGATTACATCGGCACCGCTCAGGTCCAGACGCGGGTCAGCCTCAGCATATCCAGCCTCGCAGGCTCTGCGCACAGTCTCGCTGAAAGGCACCTCCTTGCCAAGCTCATTAAAGATAAAATTGAGAGTGCCGCTGACCACGGCTTCAATCTTGATAATCTTGTCGCCCGAGTTTACCAAGTCGTTGATGGTGCTGATAATTGGCAGACCGGCCCCCACATTGGTCTCAAAGCGGAATTTCACACCCTTGCTTAGGGCTGTGTTTTTGAGCTTTTGATAATTTTCGTAAGAGCTGGATGCAGCAATCTTGTTGGCTGCCACGATACTTACATTGTGGTCAAGCAGCGTATGGTACATATCGGCCACATCGGGGCTTGAGGTGCAGTCAACAAACACACTGTTGAAGATATTGATGTCGAGAATATGCTTGAGCAGGGTCTCCACATTCGATGATTCGGCAGCTTCGAGCTGCTGCTTGTAAGTGGCGAGGTCAAGGCCATCGCGATTGAATATAGCCTTGCGGCTGCTGGCGATGCCCACTACATTGAGGCATAGGCGACGAGTGTCCTTAAGATGCTGCTGTTGCCGGCGGAGCTGTTCGATCAGCTTGCCACCCACATTGCCTACGCCACAAATAAAGAGGTTGAGCACATTGTATTCGCTCAGGAAGAAAGAGTCGTGGATTACATTGAGGCTCTTGCGCAGCAGGCTGCGCTCTACCACAAATGAAATGTTGGTCTCAGATGCGCCTTGTGCGCAAGCCACTACCGAGATGCCGCTGCGGCCAAGAGTGCCAAACAGCTTTCCGGCGATGCCTGGGGTGTGCTTCATATTCTCGCCCACAATGGCAATGGTGGCAAGGCCACGCTCAAGCTTCATCTCGTACATCGAGCCCATCTCTATTTCCTTCTGGAACTCACTATTGAGCACCTCAACAGCCTTATCGGCATCCACTTCGCGCACGCCGATTGAGGTAGAATTCTCCGAAGATGCCTGGCTCACCATGAACACCGAAATGCCTTGTTCGGCCAGACAGGTGAAGATACGGCGGTTTACGCCGATTACACCCACCATCGACAGGCCAGTCACAGTAATCAGCGCAGTATCGTTGATGCTCGAGATACCCTTGATGGCACGATGGTCATCATTGACTACTTTCTCGCGGATTATGCTGCCAGGAGCCGTAGGGTTGAATGTATTGAGCACTCGGATGGGTATATTTTTCACGCACACAGGATATATTGTGGGCGGGTACACCACCTTGGCGCCAAAATTGCAAAGCTCAGTGGCCTCGACGTATGATAGTTCGTTGATTGTATATGCTGATTGGATTACGCGCGGGTCGGCAGTCATGAAGCCGTCAACATCGGTCCAGATTTGCAGTTCCTCAGCTCCGAGGGCTGCTGCCAGAATCGACGCTGTGTAGTCGCTTCCTCCACGGCCCAGGTTGGTGGTGCGGCCAGTGTGCAGGTCGCGCGATATGAAACCTCCGCACACCGAAATCTTAGGCAATTCAGCAAATGCCTCGGCAATCAGGCGGTTAGTTTCTTCGTTGGCCAGCATTCTGCGCCCATGCTTCACCTCAGTGCGGATAAAGCTGCGGCTATCCTTCCACTCGGCACCCTTTATCAAGGCTGCTACGATGAAGCTCGACAAGCGCTCGCCATAGGCCACGATGGCATCCTCAGTCTTTGGGCTGAGGTCATGGATCAGATACACGCCGAAGAGGATGCTCCTCAGCTGCTCCAGGAGTTGGTCAACTTGCTTGAATACTGCTTCGCGCTTTTCGGCATGTGTGATGACTGTGTCCATCATCTGGTGATGGCGATTCACGAGTTGCTCGAACATCGTGTTGTACCTTTGGTCGCGATTGAGAGCCAATTGTGACATTTCCAGCAGTTGGTCGGTGACGCCCCCCAGGGCTGATACAACTACAATCACAGGCTCATTGCTCTTCTTAGCCTCTCGCTCGACAATTCGCTTGAGGCTCTGGATGCTGGGCACCGAGCCAACGCTCGTGCCCCCGAATTTCATTACTTTCATTTACAGTGTTTTATTACATGGGCTGCCCGGTTACGGAGCGGGTTTTATGCCATGGAGTTAATAAATCAGCCGCAAAATTACAATTTTTCCCCCAATCCCCCAATTTTTTCCTTACTTTTTGTCAAAAAAAGATTTTGATTTGTTTATTCAAAAAGAAATATGTAAATTTGTACCCACCTTAAATAATCGACTTAAATAATTGAATATGGGAGAAAAAGAGTTGAAGAAGATAGTAGTGCTTGGCGATATCCATGGCCGCACCATCTGGAAAGACATTATAAAAAAGGAGAAGCCTGACTTCGTAGTGTTCATGGGCGACTATATCACCTCGCATGATTATGTCGAGGGCAAGGTGCAGCTGCAGAATCTCGACGAAATCATGGATTACCACGAAAGCCATCCCAGTGTGATGCTTCGCGGCAACCACGATGTGCAGCACCTTGGCAAGATTGCCACACCGCCCGAAGAAATCGATGAGTCAATCCCCCGCAGAGACCGAGGATTTGATTTCAACGACGTGACCAGGTGGTCGGGCTACAGCGAATTTCTCGAAGCTCGCATGATTGAGCGCTACGACCGCTTCTGCAAGGATACCCAGTGGGCATGGGTCCACGACATTGATGGCAAGCCCTACATTTTCAGCCATGCTGGAATCAGCACCAAGTGGCTCGCCGACACAGCCAAACTCGATTACAAAGATCCTGATTGGATCGACAAGCTCAACGCAATGCCGGTGTCGAATGCTTTCAGCTTTATCCAAGGCAATCGCTACGACTGGGATGGCAGCTCCACCGCACAGTCGCCCACATGGATTCGTCCGCAGTCGCTGGCCGAGGCTATGATTCCAGGCTACAATTATGTGGTAGGGCACACCCCAAGCAGCAATGGCTGCATCAACATGCGCACTACCCCCATGAAAGAATGGCCTAAGAAGCCCGAAAACCACGAGTACACCGAATGGCCAGGCGGCGACCAAGACATCTGGCTCACCGATGCCCTTGGCAAAGGCTCATACCTTGTAATCGAAGATGGCAATATTGAGCCGCGCACCATCGAACTTCCCGAGCCTCCGAAGCGCAGGTCCATCTGGGGATAAATAACAAAAGCCGCACCTTGCTGGTGCGGCTTTTTCTTAATTTTCCAGGGGTATTTCAATGCGGAATGTGGTGCCTTGGCCTGGCATCGACCATTTCACATAGATTTTGCCTCGGTGATATTCCTCGATGATGCGCTTGGCCAATGTCAAGCCTAAGCCCCAGCCGCGCTTCTTGGTGGTAAAGCCGGGATAGAACACCGCCTTGTGGTTCTTGCGAGGAATACCCTTGCCTGTATCAGCGACATCGATTATGGCATTGCCGCGCTCCAGGCCTGTAGTCACAGTGATGCTGCCATTGCCATCCATGGCATCTACGGCATTCTTTATAAGATTTTCCATCACCCACTCAAACAAGGGTGCGCAAGCCATCACTGGGAGTTGCTCCTTGCAGAAGGCGCTGCTGAACTTTATGCGCGGGGATACCCGAGTTGACATGTAAGCATAGGCTTTCTCCACCACATCGTTGGCATCATAGAGTTCCATCTGTGGTTTGCTGCCTATCTTTGAGAATCGCGAAGCAATCGTGCCCAAGCGCTGCACGTCCTTGTTCATCTCTGCCACAGTGTCGCGGTCCACACCCATTTCGGGCAGCAGTTCCATCCATGCCATCAATGATGATATAGGGGTGCCTAACTGGTGGGCAGTTTCTTTTGACAATCCTACCCACACCTTGTTTTGCTCAGCCTTCTTGGTAGATAGCACAGCGAAATACACCGCTCCCACGAATGTCAGCATAATCAGCAACTGCAGATAGGGATAATAGCTCAATCGCTTGAGCAGAGTAGAGTCTTCATAATAGAGATGTTGGTTGAAGCCTGGAGCTATAGTGATGTGGATAACATTAGGTGATTCCGACAGTTTTTCCAGCTTGGCATGGAGAAAGGCTTGATTGGCCTCGGTGAGATCCCCAAACCCGAAGGCGTCATCTTGTGTTTCGGGCAAAGTGAAATTGCGAAACTGCTGTATGTTGCCGTCATCATCGGTCAGCAGCACGGGGATTGTGGTGTTGCGCTCGATGATGCTGAGCAGAAAGCCTATGTCAACGCCAGAATCGCCATCGTCGTCGGTGCTGCTTAGGTTCACAATCTCCTTGGTAGCATCGGCCCAGATTTCCATGCGATCGCGCTCCTGGGCGGTAAGGTCCTCGATAAGCCTATTCGACATATACAGGAAAAAAGCCACCACTGCAGCAGCGGCAATCAAGAAGGCAGTCTTGCCATAGCGGCTCACATCCATGACTTTCCAGCCAAAGATTCTCGACAATCCTATTCTCACCCTATCCTTTGCCATAAGCCGAATTATTTCAATAGAGTTTCGATTTTGGCTTTAGCCTCGGTCAGCGACGAGCCTCGATACTGCTGCACACCAGCTGTATCAACCACTATAAAAAATGGGAACGAAGGGATCGCCAAGCTATCAATAGTCAAAGCGTAAACTCCGCCTGGAGCCCACCCTTGGATCCAAGTGGCAGAGTCGGTGCGAGTCATGCGCTTCCATGCAGCAGTGTCGGGCATGAGCATGATATCGAGGAGCTCAAGCTTAGGCTTCTTGGCTAATTCCTTGTAGGCAGGCACGATTGAATCCTTGCGATTGCATTTTTCATTGGTAAATGCCAATAGCGCTGCCTTGGAGCTGGGAGTAAAGTAAGCCACAGTGTCGTTCTTATATGGGCGATAGCGCAACGTGTCAATCCGATATTCCTTAGCGCGAGGCTTATATGCCATCATCTGTGTGGCATAGCGATCAAATAGATATCCAGTGCGCACCTCGGCATCAATGCTCTGGGCCACGGAGTCGGCTCTCTGCGGATCCACCGAATAGTCATAGAGGGTGGTAAATAGCAGCGATGACACAATATCTCCAGGATGCTCAGCAATGTACCCTTCTATAGCCTCATTGCCTTCTATCCCGCCTGCTGATAGGGGGCCAGCATTGGCTCGCACTGCTGCGCTCCATTCCGCATTGAATTGGCCTCCCTGGGCAGAAAAAGTCCAGGGGTTGTTGCGGTCGAGCTTTACATCCACTTTTTCGCCATTTGCGATGTACACGCGGCCCAGCACACGGCGTTCATTATCCATAATCTCTACCACAGTGGGCTTTTCGGATGCGCCCGCAAAAGAGAATTTGCCATCAGTTACGGCTGTTACGCCAGTGTTGACGCGCTCATTGCCATAGTAACGCATATAGAGATTCATCGACTGCTGGCCAGCCACCTCGCCGTCGATCGTAAACTTTGTCTTGTCCTTGCAGCCCGTCAAGCCCACAAGCATCACAGCCATCAAGGCGTACAGTAATTTTTTCATCTTAAATCATTGCAATGTCAGAATAGAAAACGCTCTACACCTCCACTTTATTATATCTGCAAGAAAGCTGTGATTTTGATACTTTTTTATCAGTTTGTGTGAAAGTTATATTAATTTAGTTGGTAATTTCGAGAAAATTTGTAACTTTGTCACCTCAATAAATTCTACCGCGAACTAAATACCAACTCTTTCGATATGAAACCACATTTCTTGCTTGCGATGCTTGCGCCTGCTGCCTTGATGGCTGAGACAGTGCACATTTCTACCCCTGGCACCTCAATGGTGCTCGATGCTACCGTGGGGCAACCCTTGCAAATCGTCTATTATGGCGAGGCTCTCAGCCCAGCCGACATTGAAGCGCTGCCCAACACTGGCGCGCCTAAGCTCAACGCATATCCTACATTCGGCCTAACTGGCGGCAACGAAACGGCAATGACCGTAAAGCACCCTGATGGCAATATCACACTCGATATGGCTGTGACTGGCGTAAGCCAAAGCAAAGAGGCCGACGGAGCCGATATGACCACCATCACTATGAAGGATCGCTACTATCCATTTACTATCGATGTGAAATATCGCACCTATCCTGATGCCGACATCATCGAGACCTGGGCTGAGGCTACCAATGGGCAGAAGAAAGGCGATGTCACCCTCACAGAGTTCGCTTCAGGCTATCTGCCTATTCATCAAGGGAATGTGTATCTGAGCCAGTTCTATGGCACCTGGGCTAACGAGGCTCGCCTGGAAGAGGCACGCTTGCCCCACGGCATGAAGGTGATTAAAAATAAGGATGGCGCACGCAACACCCATACTGCCCACAGCGAGGTGATGTTCTCGCTCGATGGCGCACCTCAGGAGAACGCTGGCCGCACAATCGGTGCTGCTCTCTGTTACACGGGCAACTACGAACTACGCATTGATACCGACGACAGCAACTACCACCACTTCTTTGCTGGCATCAATCCAGATGCTTCTGCCTATATCTTGGCTCCCGGCGAAACGTTCGTGACCCCTCCATTGGCTTTGACCTACAGCCAGGAAGGAAAAGGCGGAGTAAGCCGCAATTTCCACCGCTGGGGACGCAATCATCGCTTGGCTCATGGCAATACCCCGCGCAAAATCCTGCTTAACAGCTGGGAAGGTGTTTATTTCGACATCAACGAAGAGGGTATGGACCAGATGATGAACGACATTGCATCGATGGGCGGCGAGCTCTTTGTAATGGATGATGGGTGGTTCGGAGTGAAATATCCTCGCACTACCGACAACTGCGCACTTGGCGACTGGACAGTTGACACCAATAAGCTGCCTCATGGCATCCAAGGCCTGTGCGACGCTGCCAAGAAGCATGGAATCAAGTTTGGCATCTGGATTGAGCCTGAAATGACCAACACCACCAGCGAACTCTATGAGAAGCACCCCGAATATGTGCTCAAGGCCAACAATCGCGACCTCAACCTCAATGGCGCTCGCGGCGGCACACAGCTTGTGCTCGACATGGCCAATCCTAAGGTGCAAGATTTGGTATTCTCAGTAGTTGATACCTTGCTTACCAACTATCCTGAAATCGATTATATCAAGTGGGACAGCAACTCGGCCATCATCAATCATGGCAGCCAGTATCTGCCAGCCGAAAAGCAGAGCCACCATTACATTGAATACCATAAGGGACTCCTTAAGACTCTTGAGCGCATACGCGCCAAATATCCTGATGTTACCATTCAGGACTGCGCCAGCGGTGGCGGTCGTGCCAATTGGGGTTATCTCCCCTACTTCGATGAGTTCTGGGTAAGCGACAACACCGACGCTCTGCAGCGTATCTATATGCAATGGGGTACCAGCCATTTCTTCCCAGCCATTGCTATGGCAAGCCACATCAGCAACTCGCCTGGCCACCAGACCTTCCGCACCGTGCCTCTCAAGTATCGCACAGATGTGGCTATGAGCGGTCGCCTCGGCATGGAAATTCAGCCTAAGAATATGAGCGAAGAAGACAAGGCCCAGTGTCGCAAAGCTATCTCGGAATACAAGGAGGTGCGCAACACCATTCAGATGGGCGACCTCTATCGCTTGCTCTCGCCCTACGACAAGCTTGGTTGCGCTTCACTGATGTACGTGGCTCCCGATAAGGACGAGGCTGTATACTATTGGTGGAAAACCGAGAGCTTTGTCAACCAGCAGCTCCCGAAGATTGCCATGGCTGGACTTGACCCTGATAAGATGTATGTGGTGACCGAGCTCAACCGCATCGACAATGAGCCCCTGCCCTATGAAGGCAAAGCTTTCAGCGGTCGCTATCTTATGAGCAATGGCCTGGAGATGCCGCTCGACCACAATGTTGACTACAACAAGCGCAACGACTACGCCAGCCGCGTGCTCCGCCTCCAAGCTAAATAACGGCATTTCTCTCAATACAGTGCATAATTATGGCAATGGTGTGCCTTGGCGATCCTCCGCCAGCACACCATTTTTATTTCAGATTGCTTTTATTTCAGATTGCACTCCTCAAGATGGACTCTACAGGCGCGGTGATATTCTTTGACAAAAAAGCGGGGCTTTTCAACTAAGTCCGAAGAATGAGCTGAGACAGTCACAGCCGTGATTTTTCATGTAAAAGGATTTTTAACTTTTTTAATTGGAGAGATAATAGTAACTTTGCATAAGTTTCAAGTTACAACTAATAATCATGAAAAAAAGACCGGTTAAATACCTTGCTTGCGCCATGGCTCTTGGCATGGCATCACATCTTTTGTCTTTCGCTACTGAGGACGCCCCTCTATACCAAAATTCATCTGCTCCGATCGAGCAAAGAGTGGAAGATTTGCTGGGGAGATTAACGCTTGAAGAAAAAGTTAGTCTGCTGGAATACACCTCTCCAGCCATTCCCCGCCTTGGAATCAATGAATACAATTGGTGGAACGAGGCCCTGCACGGCGTAGGGCGCTCAGGCATCGCCACAGTTTTCCCTCAGGCCATTGGCATGGCTGCCGCTTGGGATGATGCGCTCCTGGAGAAAGTGTTCACTGCTGTCAGCGATGAGGCTCGAGCCAAAAACACCGACTATCGCAAGCACAATCAGCGCAATATCTATCAGGGTCTTAGCTTCTGGACCCCAAATATCAATATCTTCCGCGACCCAAGGTGGGGACGCGGCCAAGAGACCTACGGCGAGGACCCATATCTCACTTCCCAACTTGGCCAAGCTGCAGTGCGAGGGTTGCAAGGGCCCAAGAGCGATTATGTGAAAACTCTGGCTTGTGCCAAACACTTTGCCGTGCATAGCGGCCCAGAATGGAGCCGACACCGCTTTGATGCCGAAAACATTGACCCTCGCGATATGCAAGAGACCTACCTGCCTGCCTTCAAGGACTTGGTAACAAAAGCCGATGTGCGTCAGGTGATGTGCGCCTACAATCGCTACGAGGGCGCTCCCTGCTGCGGCAGCCCTTATCTGCTGCAAGGCGTGCTGCGCGATGAATGGAAATATCCTCACTTGGTAGTGAGCGATTGCTGGGCATTGACTGATTTCCATCATCCTGACCGCCACGCCGTGGATAAAACCAAGGAAGAAGCTGGCGCTCGCGCCCTGCTGGCTGGCACCGATCTGGAATGTGGCTCTACTTACGGCGGTCTGCTCAAAGCCATCAGCGAGGGACTTGCCTCGGAGGCCGATGTTGACAAAGCTTTGCGAAGGAACTTGACCCAACGCTTTGCCTTGGGCGAGTTTGACCCTGACTCATTGGTAGAATGGACAAAGATTCCCTTGAGCGTAGTAGGCTCAAAGCCTCACAAAGATTTGGCCCTGAAGATAGCTCAAGAGTCGATGGTGCTGCTTAAAAACGATGGCGCGCTGCCCTTGAAACCAGGCCAAAGAATTGCACTTGTGGGTCCAAACGCAGCTGACTCGATGATGCAATGGGGCAATTACAATGGCTTCCCTACCCACACTATAACCTTGCTTGAGGCTTTAAAAAATCGTCAGCCAGATATTTATTATGACCAGCTTTGCGACCACGCACTCACCACGCGCCTTGTGAGCACATTCGGCAACTGCGCAATTGATGGGAAGAAGGGGTTTCGCGCTACTTACTGGAATAATCTCGACTTCGATGGAGAGCCTATAAATGTGGTGCAGTACGACACTCCATTCCATTTCACTACAAATGGTGCCACTGTGTTTGCGCCCAAGGTCAACCTAACAGGCTTCTCAGCTCGCTACGAAACGGTATATACTGCCCCGACCAACGATACCCTAACCCTGGCTATGCAGACTCGCGGCGCTTACGCCATATATGTAGATGGCCAAGAGGTAAAGAAAGGCAAGAACATGAAGAACAACAAGACCTACGAACTCCCCGTAGAGGCTGGTAAGACCTACAACATACGCATTGACTTCCAAGCCACCAAGAGCGACAGCGCCACACTATTCATGGACATGGGCTACCATGTGCCTGTTGACTTGGCCAATGCCGTGAATGGCATTGATGCCGATGTGGTGATTTTTGCTGGAGGCATCAGCCCCATGCTTGAAGGCGAGGAAATGCCAGTTACTATTCCAGGTTTCCGAGGGGGCGACCGCGAGAACATAAGCCTGCCACAAGTGCAGCAAGATGCCTTAAGAGAACTTAAGAAGGCTGGCAAAAAGGTGGTATTTGTGAATTTCTCGGGTTCGGCCATGGCTCTTGATCCAAGCCTATATGATGCTATGGTACAGGCTTGGTATCCAGGCGAACAAGGAGGCGAGGCCATCGCACAAGTGCTTATGGGAGATTACAATCCAAGCGGTCGCTTGCCTGTAACCTTCTATAAGGAAACTGAGGAATTCCCTGATTTTGAAGACTATTCTATGCGTAATCGCACTTATCGCTACCACCAAGGCGAAGTGGATTATCCATTCGGCCATGGACTTAGCTACTCACAATTTGAATATGGCGAGCCTGTGGCCACTGGCACATTGGCTGAGGGCATCGAAGTGACTGTGCCCATTACAAATGTAAGCGACATTGATGGCGAAGAAGTGGTGCAAGTTTATATCCGGCGCAATGAAGATGCTGCAGGCCCCATCAAGACCCTGAGGGGATTTAAGCGTGTAAGAATGCCTGCTGGAGCCGACCGGCAAGTCAGCCTGCATCTCTCCCCCGACCAACTTGTCACCTACGACCCAGAGGAAGAAGCACTTACCCCCCTACCAGGCACCTACACCATCTTTGTAGGGCCCAGCTCAGCTGATGACAAGCTAAAGACTGTTAATATAATTTTATAATAAGAACACCACGGAGGCCCCCTCCGTGGTGTTCTTACAATACTTGGTGAATTATTACAATACCTCGATTTTATATTGAGCGTTAAACTCAGCATTAGGAGCTAAGGACTGAGTCCAGGAGCGGTTGGCGAAGTCGCCGACATAACCCATGGTGTCGCAGCGGCCATACCAAGGCTCAAGGCATACGAACGGTGCCATCACACCTTGCTTAACTGGCGACCAAATACCAATCACTGGTGCAGTATGGGTAAGGCGCAACCATGGAGTGGCATCAAGGTCAATCAAAGTGATTGACTGCATGGGGCCATCCTCCACTATTATGGTTTGATGCGTTTCAAACAGCTTTGCATCCAAATCTACCACAGGACCAAGAGCAGTGTCACGGATTTCATTCCGTGTGCACCCTTTCTCTCCCACTACAGTCAGAGGATAATGATCGCGCGGATCATCAAAGCGCATATATCCGTGCACTTTGTCCATTGGATTGTAATCAGGAAAAGCAAATGCTGGGTGCGCACCAATTTGGAAAGCCATCTTGCGCTCATCAGTATTCACAACTTTCCACTTTACAGTTATAGTGGCTTCATCCAACTCATAAGCAATCTCCAGGCGGAAACTGTAGGGATACATCTTGTGAGAATCCTCGCTATCGGCAAGCACAAAGCAGATCGCTTCAGGCTTTTGCTCTACGAGCAGAAAATCCATATCACGAGCAAAGCCATGCTGACCCATGTGGTATTCGTTGCCCTCAATCTGGCCTGTCTTTTCCCACATCATGCCCACGATAGGGAACAATACAGGAGAATGACGGCCCCACCATTCAGGATTGCCATTCCACAAGAGTTCCTTATTGTCGCTTTTGCGGATAATTGAGGTGAGCTCCGCACCGTGAGGACTTACGGTGACACGCAGTTGGTCGTTTTCGATGGTATGCATATTAGTATTGGTTTTTATGTTTCTGGCACAAAGTTCGGTAAAAATTGTGATATTCCCTAACTTTTCCACATATTTTTTGTAATTTTGCACAATTACTAAGGATAAAGATAAGATGAGCGAACAAAGCGATATACTGCATGGCATAGTTGAGGCCATGGGCGAGGTTTCCAGTGAGGAAAAGCGATTAATAAAGGCGCGCGAAGTGCTGCCCCCCTCAGGCGATACCTTGGCAAAGGTGATAGATGTGGTGAAGTCGGTGCTTTTCCCTGGCTTTTTCAGCATCGAGAGCACTGGCCACATGCGCCATTATTTTGTGGGTGTAAGCATCGACACGCTCTACAACCTGCTGCGTGAACAGATAGCACGTGCACTGCAGTTCAATGCCAATTGCCGCAATCATGATATGGCAGATATGGCCGATGCTCTCGCTTTGAAGTTCTTGCAGTCATTGCCCGAGATTAAGCGACTTATTTATACCGATGTGCAAGCCATCGCTGACAACGACCCAGCTGTGGTAAATTTCGAGGAGGTGATTTCGTGCTATCCCGTAATCAACGCAATGATTCATTATCGCTCGGCCCATCAGTTGCTGAGGCTTGGTGTGCCAGTGATTCCGCGCATCATCACTGAGCTGGCCCACTCAGCCACTGGCATCGATATTCATCCGGGAGCCAAGATTGGCGAATATTTCGCCATCGACCATGGCACAGGCGTGGTGATTGGTGAAACTTGTGAGATTGGCCATCATGTGACCCTCTACCAAGGCGTAACGCTTGGAGCTAAGAATTTCAGTTACGATGGCGAGGGACATCCTATCAATCAGCCGCGCCACCCGATAATCGAGGATTATGTGACCATCTATTCTAATTCCACACTGCTGGGCCGCATCACCATCGGCCACCACACAGTGGTTGGCGGCAACGTATGGCTCACCCATGGCACCACCCCCTACTCTCGCATTCTTCAATCCCGCGCCACCACCCAAGCCTTCACCGACGGCCTCGGCATCTAACACTTTTGGTTATTCAAGTATCAAGATTTGGCGAGGCGAGAATGTCATGGTTTCTGAAATGGTGACATTTTCATCAGTAAGCACATCACGACGGGATGAACCAATTGGCAATGACTCGGCAGTCTGGTTCATGTTCATTGACGCTTCTTTGTCGTTACCGTTTAATACAACCACTACCTTGCTTCCATCTTTAGCTGTACGCTGATACACATACACGCCATTCTGGGGCATGAAATGCTTGAGCGAGCCAGTCTTCACAGCCTCATTCGTGCGGCGCCAATTTAGAATTTTGGAAAGGAAATCCCATGCTTCATTCTGGAGTGGTGTACGGCCTTCGGCAGTAAAGGCATTCATGGTGTCACCAGGAAATCCACCAGGAAAATCCAGCCGCACATTTCCATCGGTGGGCTTCATATCACCATTCATCAGAATTTCAGTGCCATAATAAATCTGAGGTATTCCACGAGTAGTCAGCAAGAAGGTTTGAGCTTGCTTCCAACTGTCAAGATTAGTGGGTTCTTCAAGCAGCCAGCGGTCGGTGTCATGATTGTCGAGGAAAGTTAGAATATGAGTGGGATCCGCGAGCAGATAGTCCATTCCTAAGTGTTCCCATAGCTTTGAAAGCCCTCCGTCCTTTTCAAAAGCCTCATGAGTGACATATACCAAAGGGAAGTCCATTACTGTAGGCAGCTTGGGGTCACCCATTGGGTTAACCGTAGAGCCTTTTTGCCAAAAAGCAGGACCGCCATCCTTTGCTATCCAACATTCGCCTACAATGTTCATATTTGGGTATTCCTCGATTACTCTATCACACCATCTACCCATTGCATGAAAATCAGCATAAGGATATGTGTCCATGCGAATGCCATTGATGCCAGCTTCCTCAATCCACCACAGCGAGTTTTGCACCAGATAATTCCAGACATGCGGATTTTTCTGATTCAAATCTGGCATGGCCTCAACAAACCACCCGTTTACCGTGAGGTCGCGGTCATAATCCGATGCGTAGGGGTCAGATATGGTATTGAGTCGGAAATTTGTTTGAATGAATTGATCGGGATTGTTGAACCAATCGCGTGATGGCTTATTCTTTACCCAGGGATGATTTGATCCACAATGGTTGAAAATCATATCCATTACTACTTTAAGCCCCTTGGAATGAGCCTCTTCGATAAATTGGATATACTCATCGTTGGTGCCAAATCTCCGATCAATCGAATAATAATCTGTGGTAGCATAGCCATGGTAAGAGCCGCCAGGCATGTCATTTTCAAGCACTGGGTTCACCCAAATGGCCGTCACTCCAAGCGAATCTATATATCCGAGATGTTCGCGAAGACCAGCTATATTCCCGCCATGCCGCCCATTGAATGCTGAGCGGTCAGCCCCTATAGGATACTCGAGGCCTTCGGTAGTGGTGTTTCCTTTGCCACAAGCAAATCGGTCGGGCATCACCAGATAAAGCACATCTTCATTGCTGAATCCAATGTGCTCCTCAGGCTTTTTTGACCGAGCTTTGAGGGTATAATCAACTGATGTTGATTTTTTGCCTTCTGTAAATACTATCGGAAATGAACCAGGCTGAGTGTTAGAATCTATAGTCAGATACAACAGCTGATAATCCGGACTTTCAAGCTCAACTGTCTCTATGAGTTTCACGCCTGGATAATCAAGGGTTGCTTCTGAATTGCCGATGTTCTGGCCGCTAACCATGAGCTGCAGAGTGTCACAGTGCATACCTATCCACCAATGGGGTGGATCAATTCGATCGATTTGGGGTTTAGGAGAGGCTGCGTATGTGAATAGCACAAACAACAGACATGCAAAAGATAAAAAAGAACGTCTCATATCGTTAGTTTTAAGGCTTAGGAACGATGCTGATTGCATAACCTCCACCAGGAGCTGCGTTGAGCGAAAGGCTGCTTTTGCTTGTTACTTCTTTTGTGGTTATTGTATAAGCTTGTGGATTATCTTTGTAATGGGCATCCTTGGCGTCAGCATAGATAGTGGCGATGTATTTGCGATCAGGATCGAGGAACGATAATGTCAAATTGCTCTTATGTCCATGCTCAGATGAGGTATTTCCTACAAACCAAGAGTCAGAGTTCTTATCCTTGCGAGCCACGGTGATATAGCGGCCAGGCTCGGCCTCAAGATAATGGCTTTCGCTCCAATCCACAGGCACGTCCTTGATAAACTGGAAAGCGTCCATATATCTGCCGTAGTGCTCAGGGGTGTCAGCCGCCATTTGCAGTGGGCTATACATAGTCACATAAAGGGCCAATTGGCGAGCTAAGGTGCTATTTACATGGCTGTGGTTTTCGGGATTGAACTCATTTAAATCCATTACAAAGATGCCAGGAGTGTAGTCCATCGGACCACCTTGCAGTCGAGTAAATGGCAATACAGTGGTATGGCTCGGCTTGTTGCCACCGAACGATTCATATTCAGTACCACAGGCCGATTCATTGCCTATCAAGTTAGGATAGGTGCGACAGAGACCTGTGGGGCGTACCGCCTCGTGGCCGTTAACCATTATATGATGCTTGGCAGCTTCGGTCACGGCATAAAGATAGTGGTTGTTCATCCATTGTCCATAGTGATGTTCGCCTCGGGGCAGGATATTGCCTACATAACCGCTCTTCACTGCGTTGTAGCCATATTTGTCCATCAGGTCGTAGGCGACAGCCATGTGGCGCTCGTAGTTGCGTGCCGAGCCTGAGGTCTCATGGTGCATCATAATCTTTACGCCTCGGTCGTTGGCATATTTGTTGAGCATATCAATATCGAAATCGGGATATGGCGTAACGAAATCGAACACATAATCTTTCCAATTGCCTGACCAGTCTTCCCATCCTATGTTCCATCCCTCTACCAGCACTTGGTCGAAGCCATGCTCTGCAGCAAAGTCGATGTATTTCTTCACATTTTCATTATTGGCGCCATGACGACTATGAGGCTTGCATTGGGCATAATCGATAGTGTCAAGTTTCACCGATGGATAATCCCAGGTATATGACCATTGGCTGGGACCAGCTATCATCTCCCACCATACACCTACATATTTCACTGGCTTAATCCATGAAGTATCTTCATAGGCGCAGGGTTCATTGAGATTAAGAATGAGATTAGATGACAGCATGTCGCGAGCATCATCGCTGATAATCATAGTGCGCCAAGGGCTCTTTGCAGGGCATTGCAGATGGCCCTTATTTCCCATGGCATCAGGTGTGAGCCACGACTCAAACACCATATTTTTGTCATCAAGATTGAGGTGCATGCATGAGTAATCCACCAATGCTGCCTCGTGAAGATTGAGATAAATGCCATCGTCGGTCTTGAGCTGCAATGAGGTTTGCACACCTGTTGGTGAGAATGTGGTCTGCGACAAATTATCGATTATAGATTTCTCCATCAATCCACGGATTTCTGATAGGCGGCTTTCGGTGTAAGCATATTCTTGGGTGTCATAGTCTCCAGCAATCCACCAAGCTGTCATGTCGCCTGGCATAGCAAACTGGCTATGCTCTTCCTTTACTACGAAGTATACCAATTTGTCCTGCATGGGAAATTCATAGCGAAAACCCACACCGTCATCATAAACGCGGAATCGGATATCCATAAGGCGTTCGGTAGCCGGCTGCTTAAGGTGTGCCAAATATTCGTTGTAATGGTTGCGAATCTGGGAATTTTCGCCCCATACTGGTTCCCAAGTTTCATCTTGTGTTGAGCTGTTTTCACCGATGAGTTCGAACCCATCCATGAGGTTGGTAGTGCCTACAAGCTCAAGACCCAGGGTGCTGGGAAGAATTATAGGCTTGCCCTTGTAATCTACATGATAGGTGGGCACTCCAGATTCGAGGCTGAAGTTGACTATTATTTCGCCGTTGGGCGAGCTTATTTCAGCAGCGTTGGCTACAGTCAATCCACATACTGCAGCTGTGGCCAAGCTAAGCGATTTGAAGAGATGCATAAGGGTTGGATTTTAAGGTTTGGGTTGATAGATAGTTGTAGTGAAGTTGATAATGCAAAGTTAACACATAAATCTTCAATTGTCAATAACACCAAGTGAAAATCAAGTGTATCTAAATTGATAAATTGTTGGGGTTAAATAATTTATAATTTGTTCCCATCTTAAAAATATAGTCATCCAAACAGAAAAACAAAAGGTAACCTTTGTGTCAAGATTACCTTCAAATTGATTAAGCTGATTGGATCGCGGAAGCAGAGACTGGTTTTGAAGCCTTTTTGCGGATAAGGAAGCGTTGCTTGAGCCATTCACGCACGGGTTCATCGTACAGCTTGAGCGATGCCCATGCAATGCCTATTACAAGGAAGAAAATGCAGACTGCCACAAACACATGCGTGCTAACAGGCAAATCTTTATGGTCAGCAGCCCATTTCATCTGCAAATAAATCCAGGGGTAGTGAGTGATATACAGTGGATAACTGATGGCACCGAGCCATTTGCACCAGGCTGTGGTTTTTGCATCGGTGGTTTCGCTTCCAGCACCCATTATCACAACCATTGGGAAAAGGAGAATTACACATATGGTGCAATAAAGACCGTTAGCCCAGCCAAACTCGCCCTTGCCAACGCATGGCCACACAAGGATTGCGGCTACAATTAATGAGCACCACCAGAAACCGCCGCGTACATTTATTTTCCATCCGAGACGTGAGAGCAAGAGCCCCATAAAGAAGGGATAGAGCAGACGCGATACTCCGATGTAAAGCTGGTCAGGTGAAAGGCCAAAACCACCAATAAGTGTGTACTGGGCATACTCGCGGGCTTTCAACAAACCAGTGCCATCCAAATTCATCGCTACATCAATCGTGAGCAATGCCGAAAGCGCCACAAACATGCCCAGCCACAGTTTTGAAAATCGACGAATGAACAATCCATACAATACATTAGCTATGTACTCCCACATCAGCGACCATGAGGCGCCATTTAGCGGGTTGATTTCTTGCCAGCCGCGGATATCCCACCATGGTAGCAGCGGAATCATGCAGCAGCCAAGCAACGTGACAAGGCCTACTTTCCACACTGGTGTTTGGCCCACCAATTCAAATCCAGGAGCATCCCCGAAATAGAATAATGCCGCACCGATCAAGGTGCCAAGGATAAGCATGGGATGCAAACGAATCAGACGACGCTTGAAGAAATCCCAGAGATTCATTTTTCCTGAGCCCCAACGATCGTCATAGGCATAACCCACAACATAGCCTGAAAGCACGAAGAAGAAGTCAACGGCAAGGTAGCCGTGGTTAAGGATTTGTTCGGATGGACCTTTTGAGTAAGTCTCAAACAGATGGAAAGCAACCACAATCATTGCAGCTACGCCGCGCAAACCGTCAAGGATTTCATATCGTGGTTTTGAAGCAAGATAAGCCATATTTATTGAATAGTTATTGATTTGGATTTCAGTTGCGAAATTACATAAAAAGAAATTGTTGGATTTGTTGTTTTATCCAAAATATTTGTCGTAAATTTGCAATATGGATTTAGATTACACATATGTCACTCTCAAACCGACAGAACAGATAGGGATGCACGCCCAAGAATCGTTTGAACTATCTGCGGTTATAACTGGTCAAGGCGAAAGAATCATAGGTGACACCACTTCCCAATTTAAGGCAGGAGATTTGGTGCTCGTACCCCCAAATATGCCCCATTGTTGGATTTTTGACTCGGCTTGCACTGACAAGAAAGGCCATATTGTTAATATGTGCCTATCGTTCTCCCATGATTTTTTAGACAAAATAGAGATATGTTTTCCTCAAACACATGAAGAACTTTCTGTTTTTAAGAATCTGGATCATGCGTTGACTTTTCCAAAAGACGCAGGTGATAAAATAATTAGTTTGATGAAAGAGATGAGATCAAAAGATCAAACATCTCGCACCTTATTTGCCATTGAAATCATATTAGAAATCTCAGAAGCCCTTCCAAACTCAAAAAATGCTGGTCAATATCAACTCACATATTCTTTAGATCAGAGGCTCAAGCAAGTTGAAATATTCGTGGCTTGCAACTATGCTCGGCAAATCGGCATAGAAGATTTGGCCAAGCATGTGGGGATGAATAAATCAGCCTTCTGCGCTTTTTTCAAGCGGGCCACTGGAAAGACTTTTGTTACCTACCTAAATGAATACAGATTAGAACGAGTGCTATATTTGTTGAAATCTGACCCCAAAGACAATATCTCACAAATCGCCTATGCATGCGGCTTCCAGACAATTTCCCACTTCAACCATCTATTCCTCGCTCATTATGGTTGCAGCCCCCGCACATTCCTAAATGGTCATAAACAGCGTTAACCCTTCAAATTATGATAGATCATGAGAAATAAAATTTTACTTGTAGCACTTATAGCATTTGCTGCATCATCAGCTCAAGCACAGCTGCTCAAAACAACAGTTGCCCAAGGAGAAATCGAGGGAATTGAACATGATGGGCATGCATTGTACATGAACATTCCCTATGCCGAGGCTCCAGTTGGCGACTTGCGATGGAAAGCTCCTGTGGCCAAGAAACCTTGGCAGGGAGTGTATAAGGCTGACAAATGGGGCCTTCAACCCCCTCAACCACAAGACCCCAGCAAAGGCTCGGAAGGGCTGAGCGAGGATTGCCTGTATTTAAGCGTAGAGACGCCGGCAAAGAGTGCTGATGAGAAACTGCCAGTATTTGTGATGATCCATGGAGGCGCTTTCATTTCAGGCACCTATGCTGGAACCCAAGAAAGTTTTGTGCGTGAAGGTATTGTCTATTGCAGTGTGGAATATCGCTTAGGCGCATTGGGCTTTATGTCACATCCCGAATTAGCAAAGGAATCCCAGCAAGGAATTTCAGGCAATTATGGCATAATGGACCAGATTATGGCATTGCAATGGATTCATGACAACATATCAGCCTTCGGGGGTGATCCAGAAAAGGTGACTATTGCCGGGGAATCAGCTGGTGGCATCTCTGTAAGCATCCTTTGCGCATCGCCTCTGTGTAAGGGACTTTTCCGAGCTGCCATTTGTGAGAGTGGTAGTTCGTTCTGGCCTGTAGGCGAAGAGCGCAATGGCAATACTGCAATGCTTACATGTAAAGCTGCAGAAAAGGCAGGACTCCAACTACAAGAAAGCCTTGGAGCAAAAAACCTAAAGCAGATGCGTAAGGCCGACTTTTTGAATATAGTGCAAAACTCAAGCATGGAGATGTTTTGGCCTGTGGTAGACGGAGTAGTCATTACTGATGACCAATACAAACTGTACCAGGCTGGAGTGTTCAATGATGTTGACATAATCATCGGCACAAATTCTGATGAGGGTTCTATGTTTGCTGGTCCGATGCCAGTTGAGGCTTATCAAGAACGGGTGAAAAGCGTGTATGGCGATTGGGCAGAACAAGTTCTGGAGCTCTATCCTGCTACCAATGAGGAAGAGGTCTATTATGGCATGAGTGATATCTTTAGGGATGGCTCTTTTGCATGGGGCACTTATGCTTGGGCAAATCTTCAAAGTCAAAATGGGAAAGGAAAAGTCTATCTGTATTACTTCGATCAAGCTTCAGAGAATACTCTTGTACCAAGCCGACGAGGTGGGGCGAGCCATGTGGCTGAGATGCCCTTCGCTTATGGTTACAAGTTTGGAAGCGGTGTCATGACTGACATTGACATTAGTATGCAGCAGATTATGGAGCGATATTGGATTAATTTCACCAAAACGGGCAATCCCAACGGAAAAGCCTTGCCTTACTGGAGCACTTACCGTCAGGGAGAACCCACGGTAATGATTATGCGCCGCGGATTCACGCTCGACTTGGTGCCTAATCAATCCCAACTTGACTTCTTCGAAGCCTTCTTCGCATCAAAGCGCCATTAAGAAGTCAGGATGATATAGAAATTCGTGCTATCCCTTTCGGAATCGGCGATTTTTAGGCCGATTCCGAAAAGGATAGCACATCAAAATCTCTTGAAACCCTACTAAATTCGTAAAAGTGGTTCATTATCCTTTTCGGAATCATCATTTTTTTTGATGATTCCGAAAAGGATAATGATATTATTTTAATAGTCCAAGCCATCGTCACTCTTGACGACCTACTCCTCCCTCTCCCAAAAAGAAATTAACTCTTTATCCCTGATTTAAGTATTGAGTGGGGGTGAGGCCAGTGTGTGCTTTGAAATACTTGGCAAAGAAACTTGGATTTGCAAAATCCAAATAGTCAGAAATCTGGGCTATTGTATATCTTTTTGTTTTTATCATTGCTTTTGCTTCTAAAACAACCATGTGACTTATGATTTGTGATGGGAGAAAGCTTGATTCTTTCTTAACCACTTCGGAAAGATATTTTGGAGTAATACAGAGCCTATCGGCATAGTAACCCACACTACGCTCATTATTACAATCCTTCTGCACTAAAGCTATGAATCTATAGTATATTTCCTTTGAACGGCTTAAATTTTCTGGTTTAGGAAGCTCAATATCAATAACCAAACTGAAAAATACTTGCAAATAACCTCTTATTCCCATTTTTATATGAGTTTTAGATTGAGGCTTTAGGAAGCTTTGCAAATTATAATATAGTGCCAAAATTTCTTCAAAAGTTTCTTTGCCTAAAGTTATTTTGGGATGAACATATACATATTGAAGGAATTGTTGGAAATCTGCATTGCCCACCATCTGCTCTATATAATTGTTGCCAAATGAAATTGTTGCCCATGCTGCATCAGGAGTTCCTCCTTGAATTTCTACTATTTTCCCTGGTAGTAGTATTAATACGTCGTTAGGTTTTAAAATAAATTCTTCACAATCAACATTATATTGAAGTTGTCCTGCTTTACACAATGTAATTGTAGAACCTACCATCTTCACGGGACAATGAAGAAGCCCTAAATTATTCGGCTCCCTCTTGAAATTATCTATCATTATAAATTCATCACCAAATCTACTTGATGAGACTTGATTAATTATTTCATAAATTTCCTCAGGATGTTGAATCAAATCCATAGTTTCTGATTTAGAGCACAAATTTAATGATTTTTTCTCACATTTCCTAAAATATACCGAATTTTAGAACATATTGACTGATAAATAGGACTTACATAAAATCAAAAGTCGCTGTAACTTTGCATCGGAAACAAAAATAATTGAGTTATGAAAACAAAACTTCTAATTTTAACCATTATGAGTACAATGGCTATAATCCTCAAAGCTATTGAACCCATGCAAGACCGAGGCATTGTGTATGATGTAGGGCTTCGCTTCTCTCCTTCTACCCTTTCTGTAGATAAATTCAATCCCGGAGTTGTAGCCTATGACATGAAAATAATATCTGACTCTCTGCACTGCAATGCAGTCAGAATAGAAGGTGAAGATATTGATCGATTGGTTCATGCTTCAGTAACTGCTCATATTAATGGGTTGAAAGTTTTTTTCAATCCATGGCTAATGGAGGGCTCAGCCAATGATGTAGTTTCATATATGGGTAAGGCAGCTAAGGCAGCCGAGGCTTTGCGACAAAAAGGAATTGACATAACCTTCGTGACTGGATGCGAATTTTCCTTATTTAATCCAGGAATCTTTGAAGGAAAGAATGTGAATGAGCGAATTAACACACTTTCCGCTCTTGCTCAACTTAAGGACAGTATCACACTCAATGAAAAGATAGAGGAATATTCGATTAAATTAAATGACGTACTGTACCGAATAGTGAATAAAGTAAGGGGGTATTTCCATGGACCCGTTACCTATTCAGCAGGCACTTGGGAGCCTGTTGACTGGTCAATATTTGATGCCGTTGGCATTGATTATTATCGGGACCTACAAAGTGATAAAGAGTATCTTGACGGTCTTGAAAGATATTTTAAAATCGGCAAGCCCCTATATGTGATGGAGGTAGGATGTTGCGCTTTCGAAGGAGCTGCCGAGTTGGGTTCTACTGGCTATACTATATGTATGGGTACCGACAAGAAAGGAAATGGCATCTATTTAGAAGGCAAAGTCCCTATCCGTAATGAAAAGGTACAAGCCGATTATGCTGAGAAACAAATACGATTGCTGAATGAATCTGGAGTGAATGGAATGTTTATATTTGAGTTTTCATTTCCCATAGCACCATATCGAGAAAAGGGCCATGATGCCGATATGACTGCCTATCCCATAGTAAAAAGTTATCCACCTGAGGATTTGCGTTCTAAGCTTTTACCACCATGGGAACCGAAAGAAGCTTTCCACCGCATTAGTAAAGTTTACAAAGAATTGAAAAATTGAATTTCTTCCTCTCGTGGAATCGCCCCTACAGCGGCGACTACAATCTCGACGACCTCTTTCGATGGATCGCCAGTACACTCAACAAATAAGCCTCAATAGTTCCAAATTCTTCAAATGACAAATCGTCAAGGGTAAAAGGTGTCTTTTTTGAAAATTTTGAAAATTAATTGTAATTTTTTCTTTTAAATTAAAGAATTTTCAGTAACTTTACAAATTGAAATTTCCTGTTTAAATAGGAGGTATAAAGAAATAATGTAATATGAGAAAAAACTTGTTTTTTGTACTTGTGGGAATAATGGGCATTGGTATGGCTAATGCCACTGAGCCTTCAATTTATCCCGACTTTCGCATCAATTGGCTATCATCAGATGGTTCATGGGCTGGTAGCACCAACGCAGGGGTGGTTAACCTGATCAATGTAGGAACTGCAGAAATTCTTTCATTCGATGATGAAGTGTCACCGGGGTTAGGAAATTACCTGAGCAATAATGGCATTTTTGTAGGCAAAAATTCAGCCGTAAATGGACCTGCTTACTATAAAGATGGAGTATGGAGTTCATTGCCACTTAACCCCAACGACCAATACACTTGCTTAGCTCAAGGAATCACTGCTGACGGTAGCCGCATCTGTGGTCAAGTGGGGAGAGAGGATTTCAGCCTTGATTTTCCAGAAGCCATGTCCACTCCCGTTGTATGGTATTCTAATGGCCAAGGATATGACGAATATTTTGAGCTGCCTCATCCTTCAGTGGATGTGGAAAATATGGCTCCGCAATATGTCACAGCCCTGGCAATTAGCGATGACGGAAAGAAAATAGCGGGTCAGGTGCGTTCGAATTCAGGCCGCTATAATATGCCTATTATGTATGAGGAAGATAAGAATGGCGAATGGTCATGGAGATACCTATGGCCGCTTAATCTTGAAGGCGTAGAGCTACCAGAGCCCCCAGGCACCTCTCCCACTTATCCCATAGTAACCGACTTTTGCGATGAAGAAAGAGCTGCCTATTATAATCAAATGATTGAAGAATCTGGCATATATCTGTCACCCGAAGAACTCCTCACCGAAGAAGAATACGAAGAATGGCTTGCGGCTTGGGATGAATATTGGACTCTTATACATGAGTATTGGGAAGCCTACTCAGCTTATGTGACTGCATTGGAGGAATACATTACTGTCCCAGGATTTGATTTCAACAACATCCTAATGTCGGCCAACGGCAGATATGTGGTTAGCACAGAGATTGTTTACGACATGTACACCATGACTTGCAATGTGTATATATGCGATACCGAAAACAATGACACCTGGACCACGATCACAAGCAGTGAAAAAGTGTTGGCTACATTCGTAAGCAACAAAGGCGATGTGTTAGCTTCCTCACCAAGTTATGACACTTTCCGCGTAGCATACATTTGTCAAGCCGACAGCAAGAGTTTTATTCCGATTCAAAACTATGTGCAAGGAAAGAGCGAAGCTCTATATCTCTGGATGGATGAGAATATGCGCCACGACCATCCCTCTGAGGATGGCTCAACTGTGACCAACGGTTGGTGTACAGGCACAATGTGCGCAAGCGCTGACCTTAGCGTGTTAGCCTCATGGGAAGCTAACGCATGGGATGAGTCAGTGCCAGAATACTATTATTCATATATTCTTCCAATGGACTGCCTGTCAGGGGTGAAGAACATTGTCTCCACCAACGATGAAACGTGCGGACCAGTGTATAATCTCCAAGGCATAAAAGTTGCCAATTCAATCAACGTTACCACCTTGCCTACAGGTATTTACATCGTAAATGGTAAGAAAATTCACATTAAATAAGCTCTAAACCCTAAGCCCACCTCTTTTGAATTATGGACAAGGCAAAGCAAGGATTGGTAGCGCAGCAGTTCGCTCAGGACTGGGCCGGGCGAGGTTACGAGAAGGGCGAGTCACAGA
>JAJBUG010000048.1 GCA_020860515.1 Bacteroidales bacterium
TTGTTTCCAATAGCCACAGATTGACACATTGAACATCAATCCCGTAGGGATTGTTCCTAAATTATATAATGAACATATCTAATTTATAAATATATGGCAAATACATATACAAAAATTTACATCATGGTCGTTTTCGCCGTGAAATATCGAAGGACACTCTTGAACGATTATGTGCAGCAAGAGGCTTTCAATATCATGGCAGCCGCTTTAAGGTCAATGAAATGCGTACCTGTTGAAATAAATGGAATGCCCGACCATGTGCACATTCTTTACTCGCTACACCCAAGTGTTTCCATTTCGGAAACAGTAAAACAAATTAAGCGGCAATCTTCATCATGGATAAATCAGCAATCATTTTTCCGAGGAAGCTTTGCTTGGCAGGAGGGATATGGTGCATTTTCTTATTCCCAGTCCGCGATAGAAAATGTCAGGGCTTATATTAAAAAACAAAAGATTCATCATCAGAATAGCACATTTATGACGGAATATAGGGGTTTATTGGATAAATATAATATTGAATACGAAGAAGAATACCTACTGAAAGATCCAATATAAACCACAACAATGTTGGATGGCTATTGGAAACAATCCCTACGGGATTGGCGTGAAGAGTATCGGTGGATGGCTATTGGAAACAATCCCTACGGGATTGGCGTGAAGAGCATCGGTGGATGGCTATTGGAAACAATCCCTACGGGATTGCGTGATGAGTTGAACAAAGTTACTGAAAACCTCAGAAAGTGCACGAAACTTGAAATTATCCCATAAAAATATCGAGATAATTTCAAGTTTCGCGCACTTTGGCTTGGTGACTTGGGAAAAAAATTGTAATTTTGCATAAAAAGTTAACGAGTATGGACAAGCTGATAGGACGTAAAAAAGAATGTGAAGAATTGCAGCGATGTATAGAATCCGATCGCTCAGAGTTAGTAGTAGTTTATGGACGGCGCAGAGTTGGAAAAACGTTTTTGATTGAAGAATTCTTCAATCAAAAATTCGATTTCAAGTATGTAGGCGCTCATAATATGTCAACACGCAGGCAATTGTCGAGTTTCCGACAGACGCTTATAGAATACTCTTCCAAGGCAATCCCTAAATTGAAAAATTGGGATGATGCTTTCAATGCTCTGCGTACATTCCTGTCAAACCTGCCAACTGACCGCAAGCGAGTGGTATTTATTGATGAAATGCCTTGGATGGACAGCCGCAGGTCTATCTTCGTTTCCGCATTGGAAAATTTCTGGAATGGATGGGCAATGTCGCAGCGCAACATCATGCTGATAGCCACTGGATCTGCCACCTCTTGGATGAAGAATAAGATTGTGGGAAACAAGGGCGGCCTCCACGGCCGCATTACATGCAGCATGCACCTTTCACCATTCACATTGCGAGAAACTGAAGAATATTTAGCAGCGCATAGCTGTGAATGGGATAGATATCAATTGGCTCAAGCCTATATGGTTTTGGGAGGCATACCGTTTTACTATTCACTCTTGGATTCCCACCTAAGTATGGCCGAGAATATTGACCGTCTGTTCTTCAACCAAGGTGCATTGCTAAAGGTTGAATTTGACGACCTTTACACAGCTCTTTTCGACAAGTCGGAACTCTATGTAGAGATAGTACGACAATTATGTGCCCATGAAGAGGGTTTGACTCATAAGAAATTGTCAAAGTTGTTGAAGACGAAGACAAGTAGTTTGGGCAGAACATTGAAAAATCTTGAGGCAAGTGATATTATAGAACGGTGGCAGCAATATGGCAATAAAAGCCGTGGTACTATATATCGGCTTACTGATTTCTTCACCATTTTCTACTTTAAGTTTTTGGCAGAAAACTTGTCGAAAAATGAAAATTGGTGGTCCGACAACATCAATTCCAACTTTATGTCAGATTGGATGGGATATGCATTTGAAGTTATCTGCATGAGGCACAGTCAGCAAATCAAGGCTGCACTAAATCTTGCGGGCAAAGCTGCATCATTCTCATTTTGGCATGAAATTGTCGATGATGAAGAAGGAAATGAACGTAAAGGTGGTCAAATAGATATGGTCATCGACCGCAACGATCACATGGTGCATCTTTGTGAGATGAAATTCTACCAAAGCACTTTTTCACTAAAGAAAGAATATGAACGCCGGCTGCGTGAGCGTACAGCTCTATTTCGTGACTCAACTAAAACTCGCAAGACAATAGTGCATACGTTCATCACCACTTATGGAGTGACCAATGCACGCAACCATAGCATAGTACATTCCGAGGTTCTACTTGACGACCTTTTTGATAAGTAAACTTGTTAAAAATATCAGAAAGTGTACGAAACTTGAAATTATCTCGATATTTTTATGAGATAATTTCAAGTTTCGTGCACTTTTGGTAATTTAGATAAGTTCGTTTATCTAAAAATGCCTATTATAATTACAACCAAAATTAATCTCTGAGTGAGGTCGCTGAATCTGATTGAGCGACCTCACTTTTACAATGTCATTGGAAAAATGATATTTATTTGTGAGGGAAAAATATTATTGTTAATTTTGCGGATAAATTTGTAATGACCATGAATAAGTTTGCCATTCTTTCAGTTTGTGTGGCTTGTGCTTGCGGAGCATGGGCTCAGGATCTCATCAAATACAATCAAGTGGGCTACTATCCTGACCAAGAAAAGGAGATAATAGTCGAGGCAAAGGCCGGTAAAGCCTTTAGGCTTATTGGCCCTGATGGCGCAACTATTGCTGAAGGCAAAAGCACAGTTACACGCAAGTCCCCATTCAACGACAAGAAGCGATTGCTCATCGACCTAACTGAAATCACCGCTCCTGGCACCTATACTTTAACCGTTGGCGACCAGGAAGTGCCTATCATTGTCACTGAACATGCATTGTCAGCTCTTGCCGATGCCGGGTTAAAAGCATTTTATTACCAGCGCACGGCCATGACCATCGATGAGAAGTACGCAGGGAAGTGGAATCGCCCTGCGGCTCATTTCGACGACCAAGTGATGGTGCATCCCAGCGCAGCCTCTGAAATGCGACCTGCTGGCAGCATTATTTCAAGCCCTAAGGGATGGTACGATGCTGGGGATTACAACAAATATATTGTAAATTCATCGTTCTCAATCGCCTTGATGCTGAATGCCTATCAAGAAAATAAGGACTATTTCAATCAGCAATCCGTAAACATACCTGAAAGCGGAAGAGAAATGCCCGACATATTGAGTGAAATCAAATACAACCTCGATTGGATGCTTACGATGCAAGACCCAAATGATGGTGGCCTTTATCATAAGCTGACCACGCCTAACTTCGAGGGTTTTGTGATGCCAACGGAGTGCCATCAGCAGCGCTATGTAGTGGCAAAAAGCACGGCTGCTACGCTCGACTTTGCTGCTGTAATGATTCAAGCAGCCGAAGTGTATGCACCTTATTGTCCCGACTATGCCCATACCCTGCTCACGGCAGCCAAGCGCGCTTGGCAATGGGCGGAGGAAAATCCGAATGTGGTTTACGATCAAGACGCCATGAATCAAAAATACGAGCCAGCAATCTACACTGGCACTTATGGTGATACTGAGCTTGGCGATGAATGGTTCTGGGCTGCAAGCAACATGTATCTTGGTACTCGTGATGAAGGGTATCTTGGTAAAGTAAAAGAATATCAACCAAAACATTTCATGTTGCCCACTTGGGGAAATGTGGCTGGTCTTGGCTATACTTCGTGGGCTTTTGCTAAGGACTTAAAGGGTTCAGAAGCCACCATGCAGCAGGAAATGCGCCAAAGCATCATCAATTATGCTGATAGCGTAAGCGCCGCTGCCGACAATGGAGCTTTCCACACACCTTATGGCAATCGTGAAGAAGATTTTTTCTGGGGCTGTAACTGCGAGGGCTTAGCTACTCAGGGCATCTATTTGATGCAAGCGTATCAATTGGCTAAAGAAAGTAGTGATATGGCTGAGGCCCAGAAATTTCTTATTGCAGCTCACAGAGATGCCGATTATCTGCTGGGGCGCAATGCAACTGGATACTGCTATGTGACTGGCTTTGGGACGAAATCCACGCTACATCCTCATCACCGGCTCTCAAGCGCTGATGGAATTGATGAACCTCTTCCAGGATTTTTGGCAGGCGGTCCAAATCCAGGTCGTCAAGACGGCGAATATGTGGAATATCCATCAACAAGTCCCGACGAATGTTATGCCGATGTAGAGGGGAGCTATGCCAGCAATGAAATCGCCATTAACTGGAACGCCTCGCTCGTAGCTTTCATCTCAGCCCTCGACGCTGCATCAAAATAGTGCAAAAACTCTTCCATTAATTAAGTAAATAAGTGAATTTCCAGTTTCTTTTTACATTTTCCCTAAAAAATTTTTGTGGGCTTACGACACAGAGTCATCTTGCCAAAAATCCTGTTAAATCAGGGTTTATTTAGGCAAATTGAACGCCACTGTCATCTCATGCATCTGCTCCTGGGTCATGCCCTCAGGCTCGAATCCCATATTGCGGGCAGCGATGTATATGAGGCATGATTTGTTGAGCACGTCGATTTGGTCGAACGCAGCCATCACATCGGTGTCCACGGCAAATACGCCATGCTTCTCCCACATCACCACGTCGTAGTCGTCGAGCTCGCGGATTGTAGCCTCGGCCAAATCCACAGAACTTGGCATCTTATAAGGAATTATGCCCAGTCCGCGCGGACAGAAAGCCTTAGTTTCGGGAATCATGCTCCACAGCAGGTTAGTGGCCACGTCTTTTTCAAGATATTTGGGGCTGTGGGTGAGAGCTACCAATTCGATGGGATGGGTATGCACTGAGGCCTTGTAGGGCGAACCCTTTCCAATCAGATAATTGTGCACGCTAAGGTGTGAGGGCAGCTCAGAAGTGGGGGCTACGGGCTTGTCAGCTACAATTTCGTAGTGAGCGCAGTCGTCGGTGATGCGAATGATAGAGCCGTTGTCCATGGGCCAGCGAGCGAGGTCGCGCATGCGGCGGTTGGTGCCCTTGCAATAGAAATAGCAGCCTTTAAGGTTAGGCAAGACCGCTCCGATGGGACGAGGCTCAGTAATAGCCGGCATTTGGCGGATTTCGTCGTCAATGTGCTCAGTTATGTTGACCGTGATGTTGCCTCCATTTCGCTCGGCCCAGCCCTTTTGCCACAGGTATCCAGCCACCTCGGCAACCTGACCAACCTCTGCGGCCAACCCAGGTCGATTGTCTAAGATTGATTTCATTTTATTTTTAGTTTTTATGATTTTTATTATAGTCATTTGATGGTTGCTTGGTTATGCTGAGGTAACGCTCGTAAGCTCTGTCCCACACGTCTTGTTGCTGAGGGATAAAGCTCTTGGTTTCAACAGCGTTCGCGATTTGCTGGCGCGTAAGGCCGGCTTGCACCATGATATTTCCTAAGGCTGTGCATTCGGTAGGTCCTGCCACCACCAGCATTCCCAAGGCATCTGCCGTCATCTGGTTGAGATAAGCGTTGCGTGAGCCACCGCCGATGATATGGAGGCAGTGTACAGGACGCGGGGCCAAGGTAAGCAACATCTCCATCACAGCTCTATAACGCATAGCCAGGCTCTCGTAAATGCAGCGCACAAACTCGCCTTGTGTCTCAGGCACGGGCTGCCCAGTACGGCGGCAATAATCCTGAATGGCATGGGTCATAGAGTGTGGATTGGCGAAGCAAGGATCGTCAGTGTCAATCAGCGAGCGGAAAGGCTCTATGGCCTTAGCCTCGTCAATCAGCTGGTCGTAATTGGTAGCGGGCCATTCGCGGCGGCAGCTTTCGAGCAGCCACATGCCGCAGAGATTCTTCAGGAATCGGATTTCACGATGCACGCCGCCCTCGTTGGTGAAATTGAGACGTCGGCTTTCCTCGGTAATGATAGGCTCGTCAACCTCAATGCCCATCAGGCTCCAGGTGCCGCTGCTAAGATAAGCAAAGTCCTTGTCAAAAGCAGGCACTGCAGCCACAGCCGACGCCGTGTCGTGACCGCCAACAGCCATCACTGGCACTGGGCCGAGCCCAGTAGCATGCTGCACCTCGCGGGTCAGGATGCCGACCTTTTCACCTGGGTACACAAATCGGCCAAAATAGTTAGAATTCAAGCCAATGGCATGCAGCAACTCTTCGTCGAGCTGGCGAGTGCTCGCATTCACGATTTGCCCCGTCGAGGCAATGGTGTATTCAGTAACAAAATTGCCAGTTAGCAGATAGGCAATAGCATCGGGCATAAACAGCACGCGGTCAGCAGCCTCAAGCGCACTATTGTTGTATGCGCGCATTGCAGCCAATTGGAACAGGGTGTTGAAATTCATCACCTGGATGCCTGTTTTCTCATACACCTCGCTCAATGGCATGCTTTCGAAAAATTTCTCCGGCACGCCATTGGTATATGGGTCGCGGTATGAAATGGGCTGGCTTAGCAAGTTGAGGTCTGCTCCAATCAGAACCACATCCACACCCCATGTGTCGATGCCAATCGAGCGTGGCTGAATACCCATCTCGCCCACGCGCTTCAACCCAGCCAAGATTTGGCGGTATAGTTCAAAAATGTCCCAATAATAATGACCTGTAAGATGAATCAGGTGATTTGGAAAGCGATTAACCTCCTCCATTTCCACCATTCCATCGGTCACCTTGGCCAGAATTACACGGCCAGAAGTGGCCCCTAAGTCAACAGCTATGTAATATTCGGTCATGATATTGATTTTTTCGATATACTAAGATACGACAATTTAATGTTTTTTACAAATTTTGTGTAGATTTTTATGGATTTTAAATCAGCTGGGGCAAGAATGATGACAAAATTAGAATTGCAATGCCCGTGACAAGCACTGAAATTGTTGCTCGCGAGCAACCGCGCCATTCCTTTAAGAATATTCCCCATAAATTAGAGAACACCACATTCAGAGCCATCAAGATGCAGAACGACAAGGTGTAGAATGCAGAATCCTCAGGCAGGAAGCCTTTTCCCAGGGCCAAGCCAAAGAATTGGCTGTACCACAACAAGCCAGCCAGGGCACAGAACACCAAATTATTGCCCCACACGCCACCCAAGGCATAATCGCCCCAGGTATGGTTACGGCTATTCTGCCAAAAGCAATACACGGCATTGGTGACAAAGCCGCCCAGGGTCACCAGCATTGTGGCGGGCAAGGTGGCAAACATGGGATTGACGCCAGTGAAACAGATGCCCTGGCCAAAAGCCAAGCCCACATTGAAGCAACCGCTCATAAAGCCAGCCAACAGAGCGATGGCAATCCCCTTGGGAAAATTGAAATCCTTAACGGCCTTACGCTTTTCCTCCTCGCTCAGGCTTTTGGCCTTCATCGAGCCGGCCATGCCGATGATGGCTATGCCCAGCAATGTGGCGAGCACGCCAATGACGACCGAAGCGGTGAGAGAAGCCATCGCATCGAGCGAGGGAAAGAAGATATTCAAAAACACTGGGCCCATAATCGTGCCCAACGCAGCGCATGTGCCCAGCGCAATGGACTGGCCAAGAGCAACGCCAAGATAGCGCATCGACAGTCCAAAGGTCAAGCCGCCTACTCCCCACAAGGCTCCGAAGAGCACTGTCATCCACAGCATAAATGGGTCTGCTTCAGTGAAGAGTTCGCCCAGGCTGTGGCCTTGGGGCACTGACAGCAGCGCCCCAAGCACAGGGAATGCAATCCATGCAAAGACACCCTGCACAATCCAGTAGCTCTCCCAGCTCCACCGCTTGATTTTGTTGATGGGCACATAGCAACTGGATTGGCAAAAGGCGCCAAGCGCGATGATTAACAGGCCTATGAAAATATTGTTCATTCCTTATGTGATGTAAGGATTAGCGCTGCGAGGTCACATTGGCCTCATACTCCTCAATCACAGGTATGAAAGCATCGCCCACAGGCACATTGTTTTTGAGGCAATACATATCCCAGACAGCGGCCCAGGGCATAGACTTAGCCTCCTCGAGCATAGCCAAGCGCTGGAAGCCACGATCCTTAAGCTCAAGGTCACGAATTGTCTCCACAGGTTCAAGCAAAGCGCAGAGCATGGACTTCTGGGCTGCGCGGCTGCCAATCACATAGGCACCGATGCGATTGATTGAGGCATCGAAATAATCGAGGCCAAAGTGCACGCGGTCGATTGCATCGGCGCGCACAATCTCCTTGCACAGGTTGATGGTGGGATCCTCCACGATTGTCACATGGTCGCTGTCCCAGCGCACGCCACGCGTAACATGCAGCATAAGCTCCGGCACATACAGCAGCATCGACGACACCTTGTCGGCAGCATCCTCAAGCGGGTGGTAGTGGCCAGTGTCGATGGTGTAAATCTTTTGGTTCTGCACGCAGTAACCCACGATGAATTCGAGTGAGCCGCTGGTGAAGCTCTCCAGGCCGATGCCAAAAGTCTTAGATTCCAGACAATCGCGCATGTGCTCGTACTTGGTGGCAAAAATCTCATCGAGGCTATCCTTGAAAAGCCGGCGATAGAGATACTTATTGACGGTGACGTCTTTCGAGCCGTCGTGCACCCACAGATTCATGATGCAGGGGTCGCCCTGAGCGCGGCCAATCTCGTTGGCAATAGCGCGGCAGCGCTTGGTATGTTCAATCCAAAAGCGGCGAATCTCGGGGTCTGGATTCGACAAGGACAGGTTTCCGCTCTTGGGGTGTGAAAACGATGACGAGTTGAAGTCGAGCTTGATGTTGTGCTGCAGAGCCCAGTCAATCCAGCTTTGGAAATGCTCGATGCCGATTTGGTCGCGGTCAACAAACTGGCCCTTGAAGTCGCCATATATAGCGTGAAGATTGAGGCGGTGCTGGCCCGGGATGAGCGACATTGCCTTGAGGATGTCGGCTCGGAGCTCGTCGATGTTGCGGGCGCGGCCTGGGTAATTGCCAGTGGTCTGGATGCCGCCAGAGAGTGCGCCAGCCTTGGGTTCAAAGCCCACCACATCGTCGGCCTGCCAGCAATGGATTGAGAGGTGAAACTGGTTCATGCGGTCGAGCACCTGGTCTGTGTCAATGCCAATTTCGGCATAGCGGTCGCGAGCTAACTCATAAGCCCGCTGAATCTGGATTTCTTTCATTGGTATAGTTGTTTTTGTATTAGGTCAAAGCATTAATCACATGTTGAAATCACATGACTACTCTCACTTTACAATCACGCGGAGGCGGTCGATGTTTGCAATGGGGGTGTAGAGTTGGTCGCGGCCATTGCGCTGGCTGGTGACGCGGAGGGCCACGAAGTAGGTGCCGGGCTCATCAAATGCAAAAGTATCCGAGAATTTTACTGTGCAGCCATCGTCGCTGTAGCTGCCTGATTTGGCCAAATCGGTAGTGTGGGTGTACGACGCACCGTCAGTGCTCCACTCAGCTTTTACAACCTTGCCCTGGCCCTGAGGCACCTGAGCAACGGCATCGATTTGCACAGGCTGGCCCGGAGATACCGTAACGGCCTTTTGCCCCTCAACCGTAATGCTGGCCACAGGCTGGATGCCACGTCGCTCGTCGGCAGTCGCAGGCACCACAACCTGGCCTCCCTGCTCGATGGTGTAATTGGTGGTTTCGGCTGGAGCAACGCCGCGCTCTACCCAGTCGCTGATGTCGAGCAGGGCTTGCTGAAGCACGCCGTTGTAGCTGACGGCGTGTGTCGGGTCGCCGAGCTGACCCTCGCCGTCGCCATGGAGAGCGCGGTCAGTGTACCACAGGCGGAACATATCGTCAGCCTTGTCGCCCTGAGTCTCCTTAATGCGGTTGCGATACCAGTCGCCCTGCCAGGGGAAAGATTCGCGGTCGTAGAGCGAACACAGAAGGATCACCTTGCCATTGATATTGCCTGAGGGAATGCAGCCTGAGGCCCCCATTGTAAAAATCGGGCCCAGGAGCATGGGACGCTGGGGATATTTGGGATTGCCCTTGTTGTCGCGGAAATAGTCCCACACATAAAAGTCGGGGCTTGGAATCTGGTGGCGATGGTAAGTTTGCACTGCCAAGAAATCAGAATTGTCAACAGTCACCTCGTCGCCCACTTGGATTTTAGCCAGCACGTCAAGTCCGTTGGTCGGGGCCAACACAACGCTCTGACCATTCGAGGCTCGCAGTTGCAGCACCTCGTCCTTTGCCTTTCCGCCATTAATCATCAAGTCAGCTCCCATACCGATATCTCCTACCTCATCAGCAAGGCGGAAAGCTACAGGCTGCTTTGAGCCTGCATTTCCGGCAGCATCCCATGCACGGTCAGCACTGCCCTTGTCGGCAGGGTCCATCGGCTCAACCAAGCCCATTGCCTCCGCTTGGTCCTGGGTGTATATTTCTGCAATTTTAGTTGGCCGTTGGATTCGAGCAGCCAAAAGCGAGGGAGTGGGATTGGCCCCAAGGTAGCCGTGCTCATTCCAAAAATCATGGTGGAAATACTGCTCATCCATAGCCACCACGCTCTTGTAGAGCACCAGGAATCCATGCACGTCCATTTCGCGCCAGCCATACCACGATTTGAGAGGGAACCCCATAGCTGTGGCTTCCTTCAATGCCTCGTATTCCTCCTGGTTAAGGCCGGCATAGGGGTCGCCGCTGCCACCCGGCTCCAAGGCATCGGCAATCTGAGGCAGCTTATCCTTGAGTATTCGCAACGCATTCATGCGCACGGCAAACATGCTGGGTATTGCCACAGGCGAACCTAACACGAATGGCACAGCGCCATCCCAGGTATGGGTGTTCTCGATGCAGCCTAAGGTGCGATATGCACCGCCCGAACCACCAAATACATAGCCATAAGGCCGGTCTCCGCCAAAAATGTCTTGCATAATCACACGCGAGAACTCAGCGCAAGCAGCATGCGAGCGATAGGCGCCAATCGTAGCCTCAGGCTGTTTGCCGCCGTTGGTGAAATCTGTCTTGCCGCCTCCGTTAGTCTCGATAAAGGCCGCTCCATTCTCTACAGAAAAGCCAATCATGTTGTAGCTGTCGTTAGCGTACTGAGCCACCGTCTCACTGTCAGGGAAAGGTGTGACGTACTGGAAGAAACGCCCGGTGTATTCCTTTTTATTCATTGGCAGATAAAGCGAAAACTTGGTGCCATTGTCATATCCGCCATGGATATAGCGATGCTTGACGGGCGATGTGCATACCTCGTCGATGTCAACATAGGGATTTTTGAAAGCTGTGTCGGGTGACACATATCCGAAATCCTTGCCCACCAAGCCCTTGGCCTGGCCAACAAGGGCCACGAGCAGCAATGCAGCCAATATTTTTAAACCTTTAGCCATAGAAAAGTGATATTTTTTTGGTCTTTGTGAAAAAATTGCATCTTCTTGCCATGGGTTTTGAGGATAACACCTAAACCCTGCAAAAAGTATGTCATAAACGCGGGTGAGGGTGTGTCATAAATCATTTATGACACAACCACAAACTCATTGCAGATTGAGAATAGGACGGCAACGCTCAGTTATGCGTCCCTCAAGGGTGACTGGGAGCGTATGGCGGATATCGCGGCTGGAGGCGCCAAGTTGGAGGGCATATTCGCCGCCGTCGAGCACCCATGCGCTTTGCTCCTCGTCGAACGAGGCAAGGCTTTCAACTGGAATGGCAATGGTTACTGTTTCGGTAGCTCCAGGCTGCAGCAGTCCAGTCTTGGCAAAACCTTTTAGTTCGTGTGCTGGCTTGGGCAGCGCCTCGTTTGCTGGAGCCTTGGCATAAGCCTGCACTACTTCGCGGCCAGCCACCTTGCCAGTGTTCTTCACATCAACAGTGAGCAGTATCTTGCCGTCAGCCAACTGCACAGCCGGATTTTTGTAGTCAAACTTAGTGTATGACAAGCCATAGCCAAATGGATAAGCCACCTCTGTGCCATCGGTATCGTAGGCGCGATAGCCAACGAATATGCCCTCGCCATAATTGCTGTCATAGACTCCAGCCCCACGACCCACAGTGTCAACAGGCTGTCGGTGCATAAACTTGTCGGCATCTTCGGCCGTGAATGCATCGGGATTGATGAAATACGCGGCCGAAGGCACATCGGCATAATTTAAGGGGAATGACATTGTAAGCTTGCCCGATGGATTTACAATGCCCGACAACACGTCGGCAATGGCATTGCCAGTTTCTTGACCGCCCATCCAAGCCAGCAATATAGCGTCGGGCATGTCGCGCCACGATGCTGTTTCGATGACGCCCGGTATATTGAGGACAACCACAGCCTTTTTGCCGCGCTTGTGGAATGCATTGGTGACATTTTTCACCAACTGCTGCTCGGCATCGGTCAAATAATACTCATCATGATGACGGTCAGCTGCCTCGCCGGCCGACTTGCCAATAGTGATTATTGCGACATCAGCGACATCGGCAGCCTCGGCTGCCTGAGATGCGCTAACAGGCATTTCAGGAATCAGAGTGCGCGTATCAAACCAGCTCTTCTCCGGCAGCTTGGCCTTTTCTTGATTTCCATACTCCTTATACGTGTCAGCCAATGCAGTTGCCACTGTATATCCAGCCCCCTCCAGGCCATCAATCATCGACACTGTGTAGGCACTGTTGACATCGCCGCTGCCAGTGCCGCCAGGTATTATGTCATAGCTGGTGCATCCAAACAGGGCCACTGTTTTGCCCGGCTTGAGCGGCAGTGCATTTTTATTATTCTTAAGCAGCACCATGCCCTGAGTGGCAGCATTGCGTGCGGTGGCAGCATGAGCCTTTAAGTCAGGAGCGTTTGAAGCCACATATCCATGGTATCGAGGCGTTTTCATCACGTATTCCAGGATTTTAGCCACGTTGCGATCAACGATGTCCATCGGCAGAGTGCCCTGTTTGATTGCATTGGTCAGCATCTCGACCTGCATTTTGTGGCCAGGCTGAATCATGTCGTTGCCGGCAAGCACCATCTCAATGGGATTGCGGCCTCCATACCAATCGCTCGTCACCATTCCCTCGAATCCCCACTCATGACGCAACAGGTCGGTAAGCAGGTCGGCGCGCTGGGCAGTGTGGGTGCCATTAAGCAGATTGTATGATGACATTACGGTCCAGGGCTGGGCCTTTTTCACCGCTATTTCAAAGGGCTTGAGATAAATCTCACGCTGGGTGCGCGGCGAAGCGATGGAATTGTTGTCAGTGCGATTGGTCTCCTGGTTATTAAGGGCGAAATGCTTAAGGCTGGTGCCAATTCCATTGCTCTGCAATCCCATAATCATGGCAGCGGCCATCTCGCCCGATACTAATGGATCCTCGCTGTAATATTCAAAATTGCGGCCGCACAGCGGGTTGCGATGGATATTTGTGGCCGGGGCCAACAACACATCGCAGCCATATTCGAGCACCTCATTGCCCATAGCAGCGCCCACCTCGTGCACCAATGCCGTATCCCACGAGCACGCAAGCGTAGTTTCAATAGGGAAATGGGTGCAATAATAGGTATTGTTGTCATCTTTGCGCGTAGGGTTGATGCGCAATCCGGCCGGGCCGTCAGCCAATACGGTGACGGGGATGCCCAGGCGTTCTACACCATTGCTTTGACCCGCAGCCCCAGGCACCAAGTCGCCGCTGTTGCCGATTGCCGCGCTATAGACAGCTGTGAATGTGCTGCCAAAGCCCACAATCAAGTTCACTTTTTCATCGACCGTCATAGCGTCAACGACATCTTGAATCGAGGCTTGCCCCAACTGCGGGGCTTCCTGCGCTACACACAAAATGGGCATAGCGGCCAACGCCACGCCCATTGCATAGTTCAAATAATTATACCAACCAATTTTCATGCTTATTTAATTTTTTACAAAGTTACAAAATAATCCACATTAATTACTATACATCTTTACCATAATATTTTACTTTTGGCAGAAAAATCAAGGTCTTTTGACTGAATTGGCGCATTTAAATTCGGGGCGACCAATCTCACGACTGGTCGCCCCGAGGCGCAAAATAATTGGGTTAATCTTTTTTACCAACCTTAATGCTTTTATCTATCAACATTTTACAGGAATATTCTTAGAATTACCAACCTGGATTCTGCTGCAAGTTAGGATTGTTATTGATGTCAGAAGCTGGGATTGGGAAGAGTTCGTTCTTGCCAGCCTTGAAGCCCGGAGCACCAGTGGCAGTCTCTGCAATCTGAGAATCGTAGAGATTAAAGGTCATGCCGAACATTTCCGTCGTTCCGGCCTCGTTGATTGTGCATGAGTATGAAGCCTTTCCTACATTTGCCAGCACAGTCGGAGCATCGCCCCAGCGCACCAGGTCGATAAAGCGGCAGCCCTCTGCGAAGAGCTCGGCACGGCGTTCAGCCTTCACGCCATAGGTGGCATCGTCCATCGACAGTTGGGGGGCTGCATCCAAACCAGCGCGTGTACGCACCTTGTTGAGAGCCTCCAAGCCTGTAAGGGCGCCATTGGCACCACCTTGTGCCACAGCCTCAGCATAGTCGAGAAGCACCTCGGCATAGCGCAGATATACAGTGTTGCGCTTTGTGTACCAATTAGGCATCTGGCCTGCCAAATCGTCGATCAAAGTCAAGTCTTTAACCTTGAAATAGCCCTGACAGCCAGCAATGGTGTAGGGATAATTCATAAACATTGCCTGGTAGCTCATCAGAGCGCTGGGGTAGTCGCAGAGGGTCTGCTGGTAACGGGTAGTAGTTCCATCGGCGGTGGCATCGTGAGAACCCATAAACTGAGCAAACTCAAGGCTGGGATAAGCTCCCATTCCGAATGTCATGTAAAGGCTGCCATAAGTGGTAGAATATACACCGAAGTCGGCTGAGAAGCAAATCAAGTCGAAGCTGCCATCTTGGGCTATCTCCACCTGAGCGTCATCGGAGAAGTTGTATTCCCACAAGTTTTCACAACTGAAATCAATAGCTGATGAGTTGATGGTTGCAAAGTCAGGCACCAAGTCATATTTCCCGGTTGCGATAACCTTGTTATAGAGAGTTGAGGCTGCTTCGGTATATTTCTTCTGCCACAGTTGTGCCTTGCCCAGGTAAGCGTAAGCAGCTTCGCGAGTGATGCGGCCGCCAATGGTTGACTGCCCGTCGAGTCCGCTCTTGGTGGGCAGAGCCTCAGCTGCCTCGCTAAGTTCTTTTTCCACAAAAGCCCAGCTCTCAGAGGCGGGAGTGTTGCCCTCAGTGCCATCCAGGACATGGTCAGCCAATGGTGGATTACCAAAAAGCTGCACCAGATTCATCATGGCTATGGCTCGGATGGCACGAGCTTCGGCAATGACTTGGTTCTTCACGTCAGTGCTTGCAACCTCATTTGAGGGCAGATTCTCGATAATCATATTGCACCAGTAGGCCCAACGATAGTAATAGCTATAGATGGCAGCATAGGTGTTGGCATCGCTGGCCTCGTTGTACTTGTAGCCATCAGCTGACTCATCGCTCATGCGCGACAACTCGTACTGCAGTGAGCAGTAGCTTGCCGGTTCGCCGCCGGCTACCAGCACTGACTGGTAGCTGTTGCCCTTGATGGTTGCATACACAGCAGCAATGAACTGCTTGGTTTGCTGATCGTCAGCTGAGGCATAAGTATCGACGCCATTGACACCGGGCTGCTCGATATCGAGCAGGTTGTTAGAGCAAGCGCTTGCTCCCCAAAGCAGAGCCACACAGCCTGCTAGGTTTATGATATTTTGAAATTTCATATTTTTCATTTTAAATTGTGAAGGGAGGAAAGGATAAAATGAGGAGAGAGAAGAAATACTTAGAATGCTACGTTAAGACCGACCGATACAGACTTCTGCATTGGATAGCCACCAAAGTCGATAGGCATTGCGCTGTACTGGGCTGCCGCGCCGTTAACCTCAGGATCACTTCCCTTATACTTTGTGAAGGTGAAGAAGTTATCAAGTGATACATAAGCGCGCACGCTTTCCAGGGTCAGAGGTTCAAGGATGCTCTTGGGCAGGGTGTAGCCAAGCTGAATCTGCTTGATCTTGAAATATGACGCATCTTGCACGTAAGCGCTCGAGTTGTAGATGCGCGGATCGTAGATCTGGTATTGAGCTGAAGGCATCGTAGCATTGGTGTGGGTAGGTGTCCATCGATCCTCGTAAGAGAATGCGGGGCGGTTGCACCATACCTCATCGCTTGTGCTCATAAGACCGTAAACGAGCTTGTTGCCACTTGCGCCAGCGCCATAAGCGCTCAGGTCAAAGCCTTTGTAGAAGAGACTAATGTTGATGCCATAGGTGAAATCAGGAATTGCTGAACCCAGATCAGTGCGGTCGGCATCAGTGATTTCGCCGTCGTTGTCAAAGTCATGGAATATGGGCGCGCCGGTAGCGGAATCCACTCCATCGAGCTGATAGCCACGGATGTACCACAAGGGATAGCCCTCCTCGAAGTATGTGATTGGGCTGGATGCTGCCAAAAGGCCTGTGCCAGAGAGGCGTGTGCCCTTGCCGCGATATTCCTTAACGAGGTTCTTTACGGTAGCGATATTGGCTTTAATGCTGTAGCCAAAGTCGTCAATCTGGTCGCGCCATTCAAGCTCGGCTTCGAAACCTGAGTTGGTCACTTTGCCAAGATTCTGGTAAACTGACTTTGTGCCGGTGCTCAGCGGGGCCATGCTCTTTATCAAGAGACCGTCAGTGATCTTGTAGTAATAGTCAAATGATGCGAGCAGGCGGCTCTGGAGGAAGCGCAGGTCAAGACCCACGTCAACTTGCTTTGAGCGCTCCCAGCGAAGCTTAGGATTGGCAAGAGTGGTGCTTGGATAGGTGCCTTGGAGAAGTTTGTTTTCAAGCCAGTAAGCCATGTTGGCGGTGTTGGTAGAGGTGTCATATTGGCCAGTCTGCAGTGTAGCAGCGTACATATAACCGCCGAGGTTGCTGATTGAGCCGTTCACACCGTAAGAAGCGCGGAGCTTACCGAAATTCCACCATGTGCCACCGAAGTTCTTGAAGAAGTCCTCGTTGCTGAAATTCCAACCAATTGAAACTGATGGGAAATAGCCCCAGTTATGGTCAAGATCAAGATAAGCCGAGTCATATGAGTCAGCGCGGAAGTTGCCCTGAATGAAATATCGATCCATGAACGACCAGCTCAAACGGCCAAAGTAAGAAATTTTACGGCGCTGCACCTTGAGGCCCGTCACGTAATCATCTGCGTTGTTTGAGCTGTAATCGAGGTACCAGAAATTAGGCTCGTTGCTGTTGAGGATGTTGGTAAGACCTCCTGAGTAGTTTTGCTCATAATCGCTGTAGCTCATACCAACCATCACGCCGAAGTCACCGATCTTTGTGTCGAAATTGTAATTGGCAAAGTTTTCCCACTGATAATATGTGGTTTGATAGGTTCCAACCTGGAGACGCAGGTCATTGTCGGCGCTTGAATTGTACTTGTCCATGTAAATCGGATGGAAGTCGTTCTTGTGCAAGCTGCCAAGAGTGTAACCCAGGCGTGAGGTGAAAAGGAAACCCTTGAACGGAGAGATATTAAGGTAAGTAGAGCCGTTAACGAATGCCTGGGTTATATCTGTATCCTGATTGTCGATAGTAGCGATAGGATTTGAGATAGCGCCAAGCTGCCAGCTGTAGCCATAGTAGCGGCCGCTGGCGTCCTGGATGGGATGCATGCCATTGGCGATATTGTTGGCAATGTAGTCAGGAAGTTCATTATAGTAAACAGGGGTCAGAGGATCGGCAAGCACGATATTGCGCATATTGCCCATCATAGAGTACTCAGTACTTTCTGCCACCGTACTGCTCTTCACATGAGACACGGTATTGTTGGTTCCAACCTCTAACCAAGGACGAATCTTGTAGCTGGCGTTGATTTGGCCAGAAAAGCGGCGATAATAGTCCTTATCGAGTTTGAGCATACCGTCATTGTCAAGGTATCCGAGAGTAAGGAAGAACTGACCCTGGTCATTGCCTCCTTGAAAACCGACATTGTATTTCTGGATTGTGCCATGGCCGTAGGTTTCATCCTGCCAATCGGTGTCAGTGCCCGGAATATAGTAGGTGTCATAAAGCTGGGTGAAAGCATCGCCTACGCCTTCGCTATAGAAGTCATAATAATCCTTTGCATTCATAAGATCAATCTTCTTTGCGCTGCTGGTGAACGTCAGCTGGGCGTCCAGGGTCACCTTGGTTTTGCCCTTCTGTCCGCGTTTTGTAGTGATTAGAATCACGCCGTTGCCGGCCTCAGCACCATAGATGGCGGCCGATGCAGCATCCTTGAGCACTTCCATGCTCTCAATGCTTGAGGGATCGAGGTGGCTAATATCATTGACTTTCAGGCCATCCACAATATAGAGAGGGTTGCTGCTGCCATTGGAGCTGTAACCGCGCACGCGGATTGTTGGGGTCGAGCCCGGAGCGCTGGAGCTGTTGACCACTTGCACACCGCTGACGCGACCTTGGAGAGCGCTTGAAGCATCGCTCATGACTGAGTTTTGAAGGTCATCGGCCTTAATGCTTGAAATTGCGCCCGATACATCGCTCTTCTTCTGCACGCCATAACCGATCACCACTACCTCGTCGAGGCTCTTGGTATCTTCTTTCAAAGTGATGTCAATGTGGGTGCGGCCTTTTACGCTTATGGACTGGGGCAGGTAACCGATGTAGCTAACATTGAGCACTGCATCGGGAGACACGCTGGGAAGCTCGAACTCGCCATCATAGTTAGTGGTAACGCCCAATTGCGTGCCCTCCACCAGGACAGCCACCCCTATCAGAGGCTCATTATCGGTAGCAGAAATGACCGTACCGGTAACCCGAATGTTTTGCGCCATTGCGCTGCTCGATAGCATCATGACCAGAACCATGACCATGGTTCGAAGCGCACGCATGCTTAAGCAAGAAATGATTCGTTTCATTGCGATTGATTTTGATTGATTAATTTATGTTCGTTATTTTATATTTAAGGTAAGCTTGCCAACTGGCCATCGCTTTGAGTTGACGTTGCAAATTTCGGTGTTTTGAATCGACCTTTAAGAATAAAATTTTTCATAATTCTGAACTTTTGGTTGAAACGACTGGATTTTAACAATTTGACTGACACGAAATTGGAACAAAACTGAACAAAAGGTCGAAACGGCGGAGAATATTCAGGGATTCGACTTTTTGTTCAGTTATACACCTTTTTTTGTTATTTCACTTACATTATTTATTATTTACTTTGCATCGTAAAAAATCTATCAATTACAAATTTCAACTAATCGTTCACACTATAACAATGAAAAATTACCTATTCACCTTAATCGCCTGTGCAATGCTGGGATGCAACGCGTCAGCTCAGGCGCCAATGGTCCAAGCCGACCCAGTGACAATCACAACCTACGACTATGCCATCAAGGGACAAGACACCTTGAAAATAGACATCTATCTTCATCAAGATTACAAGGATGCGGATAATCTTCCTGTCATGCTATATGTGCATGGTGGAGCATTCTCAATGGGTAGCCGAAAGAATGCCGCCCAGGAGGTTTTCCTGCGCCACTTTGCTGAACAAGGCTTCTTGGCTGCCTCAATGGACTACCGCCTCGGCTTCAACGAGGCTAACACATACAATGTTGAAAACCTGATTGATGTTGAGCGCCTGGCCACTACTGATATGGCCGATGCCACGCGCTTCATCCTCGACAATTTCAAGGTAAATCCTGAGCGCGTACTTGCCTCTGGGGGAAGTGCTGGAGCCATGACCATCTTGCAGATGGAATATGATCTGTGCAACGACGCTCCTTATCTTAAGGGTCTTCTTCCTGAGGGATTCAATTATGCCGGCTTGATTTCAGCAGCCGGCGCAATCACCCTTGAGCCAGGCAAAGAACTCACATGGCCGAAGGCTCCTTGCCCAATCATGCTAATGGCTGGTAGCGAAGATACTGCAGTACCAGTACATTCTGGCGAGCGCTTGGGAATGTATGTAATAGCCCTCTATGATCTGGATAAAAATTTCACTGAGAATAATTTTCCACACTGGACCTATGTGGAAAAAGGTGCTGACCATGTGGTGGCTATGACTCATCTTACCAACAACTTTGAAGAATCGGACAAATTCTATAAATACTATGTGGTGGATGGGAAAAAGGGAAATATATTCACAGAATTGGCCGACTATGAACCTGGCTCCATGGCTGATGTGATGCAGATGGTGAAATACACTCCCCTCTATATCTTAGGCTACGACAAATACCTCAACGAAATCGACTGGAGCAATCTCGACAAACCCACTGACATCGTTTACTAAGCCTTAGCTTATAGTACATGGAACCCATGAATAGAATCGGCTTTATGATAAGCGTGCTCACGGCAGCCTGCTGCCAGCACGCTTTTGCCCAGCGCGACATATTGTTTTCGCAAGGCTGGGACTTCGGAATGGGCGCCTCCAAGCCTGTGGAATGGACACAGGTTGACCTGCCCCATGATTTCAGCATGATGCCTGTGCATTGCGACACGGTGGAGACCATTGGGCCATTCACACCCGCCTCAGAGGGCCGCGTGCACACCGGTTACGTGCGCGGCGGCACAGGCTGGTACCGCAAGCAATTTGCCATCTCTCCGTCGAATGCCAGCAAGAGCGTGATTCTTGACTTTGACGGGGCCTACATGGAGGCAACGGTATGGATCAATGGGGCGTTGGCTCTGGAACACAAGTATGGCTACACACCATTCTACGTGGATGCCACCCCGTATCTCAATGCCCCTGGCTCCCAAAACGAGGTTGTAGTGCGCGTTGACAACATCGGAGCCAACAGCCGCTGGTACTCAGGCTCGGGCATCTACCGCAATGTGAGAATGCACCTTGTGCCTAAGGTTCGCTTGGCCCAATGGGGCATAAACATTGACACCCCAATGATGGAAAGCAACCCGGGCGATGTGAAAATAGAAGCCTTATTGCTCAACCAATTGGCCACCCCGCAGAATGGCAACCTTGAGGTGCAAATTCTGAACAGCAAGGGCTCAGTCGTGGCTCAGTCAAAAAATCCAGTGACACTCGAACCCGGCGAAACCCGGCAGTATGTTAATCTAACAGTTAACAAGCCAAAGCTGTGGGATACAGAAAAACCGAACCTCTACACGGCTGTCGTAAGCATCAAGACACCAGCTGGCGATGACACATACCTGCAGCCCTTCGGTTTTCGCAAACTGGAATACTCGGCCCAGGATGGATTCAAGCTCAACGGCAAGCCCACGCTGCTGCGTGGCGGCTGCCTGCATCATGACAACGGCTTCTTAGGCGCTGCAGCCATCAAAGCAGCAGAATACAGGCGCGTCAAGCTGATGAAGGATAATGGCTACAACGCTATCCGCTGCAGCCACAATCCCCCCCTCGCGCGAGTTCCTGGAGGCTTGCGACAGCCTGGGAGTAATGGTAATTGACGAGTTTGTGGATATGTGGCAGCACTATAAGAATCCCAACGACTATTCGCGCCATTTCAATGCCCATTGGCAGGAGGATTTGGAGAGCATGCTACTGCGCGACCGCAATCACCCCAGCATCGTGATGTGGAGCATTGGCAACGAAATCCCCGCAGCCTCGGGCCAGGAAATCCAGGAAACGGCAGCCCACCTTGTGGAATATGTGCACAAATTCGACACTTCGCGCCCAATCACCCAAGGCGTGCCAAGTTTCTTGGTGCAAGGCGGATGGGCTAAGTCGGAGCCTTATTTCAGCAATCTCGACATTTGTGGATACAATTACCTGAGCCACAAATACGAAAGCGACCATCAAGCATATCCCGAACGCATAATGTATGCCTCTGAGTCGTATCCTCGCGACTCCTACCAGTATTGGAAGGCAGTTGAAAATTATCCCTGGGTAATTGGCGACTTTGTATGGACCGCTATGGATTACATTGGCGAGGTTGCCGTGGGCCATTCGGAATATGTGACCGAGCTTAGCAAGCGACTTGGGCTGCAAGACCGCGACGGACTGCCCGAGGGCACAGTGCCTGAGCAGCTATTCGACCTGATGAACAGCATGATGCCTAACAAGTGGCCGCTATACCAGTCAGGCTGCGGCGACATTGACATCATTGGCCATAAAAAGCCTCAAGGCATGTACCGTGATGTAATATGGGGCATGTCACCCATCGAAATGGTGGTCCACGAGCCCATTCCCGATGGCAAACTGGAGGAAATCACTGCTTGGGGCTGGCCTCGAGAGTTCGAATCATGGACATGGCGCGGACAGGAGGGCAAACCCATGCAGGTACGCGTGTTCTCGGCAGCCCCGCGCATACGCCTATTGCTCAATGGCAACGTCATTGATGAAAAGCCACAGGGCGAGGCCCTTATCACCATGTTTGAAGTTCCTTATGCTGAGGGTGCATTAGTGGCACAAGCCTTAGATGATTCTGGCACAGTGTTAGCTCAGAAAGAGCTGCGCACCCATGGCATACCAGCCAAAATCGAAGTCCTTGCAAGCACCAACGCCCTTAAGGCCGATCGCAATGACTTAGCATTCCTCGACATTCGCCTGCTTGATCAGGATGGCAATCTCACCGTGGCAGACGACCGACTATTTGAGATTAGCATCGAGGGACCTGGCCAACTGGCGGCCACTGGCAACGCCAACCCGCTTGGCATGGCCGATGTCAATCAAGAAGCCCTGCACACATATCAGGGTCAAGCCCAAGCCATAATACGTCCGTACACCGAACATGGCACCGTCACAGTAACCGTGAAGAGCGAAAATCTGCCGGCTGCGATACTAAATTTAGAGGTTAGGTGATAAATTAGATTGGTAAGTTGGAGAAAAATGCGTATCTTTGCAAATGATTCCCACAGAATCTGCAAAATAGTAGCATTTTTCTCCATCTAATCTCTTTTTTTTCATCCTTTAAAGGCGCAAAATTAACCATGAAAAAAGCATATACACGAGTAGATTATCCTACGCTACAGGCTCAGGGAGAAATAGCCACGCTCCAGGATAAAATCACGCTTCACGACAACATCAACCAATTTGTGGACGTGCGCGAAGAGGTAACAAAACGCTACTTCCACATTCCTATGCGCATCGAGGGGGTTACTATTCTGCTATTCTGCCTACGAGGCACCATCGACATAAAGCTCAGCTTCAAGGAATACCAACTTGGGGCCAACGACATCTTCATTGTAGAAAGCGGCCAACTTGGCGAATTCAACGGCATGAGCGAGGATGTGCAATTCTTCATAATCTTCGTGCAAAATGATTTCTGCACTCCTCTCGCCCAAAATGTAAACGCCACCAGGGTGCAGGAGCTGATGTTCCGAGGACCATACAACCATTGCTCGCCCGAAGATATGCAGGAAATGTACAACATCTACAAATACCTGCTAAATAAGATTTCAGGACCTTACAAATACAAGGAAGACATCATTTAGGGCTACCTTAGAGCATTGTACTATAACATCGTGTCCTTATCATACAGGGAGGAGCAGGAGGAAAAGACAAAAGAAAATGAGAATGTGCACGATGGCAGTACTAACCGCCACTTGGACATCTACAACCGATTTATCGAATTGGTGCAGAAGCATTTCGCACAGGAACATAAGATCGGTTTTTATGCCGACAAGCTATGCATCACGCCCAAGTACATGTCGCAAATCATATACAAGACCAGCGGACGCTTTGCCAAGGACTACATCAAGGACTGTCTGGTAATCGAGGCCAAGGTGTTGCTCAAGAGTGGCATGCCAATCCAGGATGTGGCCTACGAGCTGAATTTCAACAGCCCTACGTTCTTCAGCCGCTTCTTCAAAGAGGCCACCGGCTCCACCCCATTTGACTACCAAAACCACAAATAATCCCCGTGATTACCGCGTAATCACGGGGATTGGGATTCACATGACAAATTTCAGACTTCGTCAGTTGTTAATTTCTTTGCCAGTTGACTGAGAGTGATTGGGTGTCAGCTGAAGAGGGACCGACATGAATTATGAACTCGCCAGAATCCCAATCATAGTGGCCGTCGGCATCGTAATATTTGAGGTCGTCCGGAGTGATGGCGAAAGTTGCCGTCTGAGTTTCACCCGGCTGCAGGCCAATTTTTTTGATGCCTTTAAGCTGCTTGACTGGGCGCGAAATGCGGGCAATCGGGTCAGAGATGTACAATTGTACCACTTCCTCGCCAAATGCCTTACCTGTATTGGTCACATCCACGCTTACCACCAGGGTGTCGCTGTCGGAGAGATTGGTTTTGGAGAGTTTCAAGTCGCCGTAACTGAAATCGGTGTAACTGAGGCCGAATCCGAAAGGATAGAGCGGCTCGTTGGGGCAATCAAGATACTTGCTGGTGAATTTATTCACGGGGTCGAACGGACGGCCCGTAGGCTTGCAATTGTAGTATATAGGAATTTGACCAACATTGCGAGGGAACGTCATGGTGAGCCTGCCCGAGGGATTGTAATCACCAAACAACACATCAGCCACTGCATAACCCGAGGCTGTGCCTGGCGCCCAGGCCTCAAGAATGGCTGACACATTCTCAGCCTCCCATTCCAAGGTAAGCGGGCGACCGTTGATGAGCACTAATGCCACAGGCTTGCCAGTCGCCACCAATGCTTTCAGAAGATTACGCTGGGTCTCAGGCAGACTGATGTCGCTACGGCTTGAGGCTTCGCCTGACATGGCGGTGGTTTCGCCAAGGACTGCCACAATCACATCTGCGTCTTTCGACACCGCCAAGGCCTCATCAATCATTTCTTGCGCCGATCGGTCATCTTGCTTAAGAGGCTCGCCCATGAACATGGCAAACGGAGATTTGAGACTGGCCAAAAGATAAGGCTCATCTGTTACATTGGCGCCAAACGCGGTCACCACTTCGGCTTCTGAGCCACAAGCCTGGCGGATAGCGTCGGCTATTGAAATCATGTGAGTCTTGTCGCGCTTCATCACCCATGCCCCCAACAAGTCGCCTGTTGCCTCGGCCAGAGGGCCAACCACCGCAATCTTGCCTTGCTTCTTCAGCGGGAGCACATTTTTATCACTCTTCAACAGTCTGTCATTCTTCAGCAGCACCATTGAGCGGGCAGCTATGCGCCGAGCGGCTTCCAAATTCTCACGGCTGGCAGGTTCGGAAGCATTCTTTTGCTGGTCGAGATAGAGGTAAGGGTTGTCGAAGAGCCCAAGCTTGTATTTGGCCTCAAGCACCCGTCGGCAAGCAGTGTCCAAGTCCTCCATAGCGAGAAGCCCCTTCTCAATGGCAGCCTTTACATATTTCTCGTAAGCGAGGCTTTGCATATCCATGTCAATGCCTGCTTTCAACGAATTCACTGCCACCATGAGGCTGTCGCCCATGCCATGAGCCATCATTTCATTGATTGCGTTAAAGTCTGTTACAATAAAGCCGTCCCAATTCCAGTCGCCGCGCAGCAGGTCGGTCATCAGCCATCGGTTGCCCGTGGCAGGAATGCCGTCAACAAGATTAAACGAGGACATTCCACTGCCAGCCCCAGCCTGGAATGCAGCCTGATACGGAGGCAGGTAATCATTCAGCATCTGCTGGCGGCTCATATCCACGGTGTTGTAATCGCGGCCGGCCTCGGATGCTCCATACAAGGCAAAATGCTTGACACAAGCCATGATAGTGCTGTCTGCGGCCAGGTCATCACCTTGGTATCCGCGCACCATGGCGCGAGCCACTTGGCTCCCCCACCAGGGATCTTCGCCATTGCCCTCGCTCACGCGACCCCAACGCGGGTCGCGGCTGATATCGACCATAGGCGAGTAAGTCCAATTTACGCCGTTTGCCGCAGCCTCGCGAGCTGCAATGCGGGCGCTCTCCGCAATCAAGGCCGTATCAAACGAGCACGACAAGGCCAAGGGAATGGGAAACACAGTGTTAAGGCCATGAATCACATCCAGGCCTATGAGCAATGGGATTTTGAGGCGCGACTGCTGCGAGGCTTCCTGCATATTCTTTACAGCCTCAAACGACATGCCGCCCGTAGCCCCGATGCGTCCTTGGCGTATCTCATCAAGCAGACCTTCGCCCCCGGTGAGCACCGCCACCCCCGTATTGCCAGACGACAAATTGATTTGGCCAATCTTTTCCTCGATTGTCATTTGGCCCATTAATTGGTCAATGAAACTATTCATTTGGTTGGCATCGACAGTTTTCGGAGCCGCAGTCAGGCTAATGCAGCTTAAGCCCAATAAAGGCAGTAGTTTAAGTAATCTCATATTCAGTATTCTTATATTCAGTATTCTTATATTCAGTATTCTAATTATAGGCTAATTTTTGAGGCATGTGGCGTATGGGCCGATTAGGGTGCCGGTATAGGACGAGGCTGTGCCGTGAACGTCGGTGGCGAGGTATGAAGCTGGAATGCCTGAGGCCACATTGGTCCATTGCTCGCCATCAGGAGAGTACGAGAAATCAAAGGCGCGGCCATCGGCCGACGACACTTTTAGTACTAATTCTCCGGCTTCAACTGGCGAAGAAGCCAAAACCTCAGGGGCGCCGCCCTCACCAATCTTTATCACTTGCAAAGCACAGGTGCCGTCTTCATCAGCCAAGGCAAAGAAATACTGGTGATCCTCGCTTTTGAGAAGAAGCAAACCGGCTTTTTGGTCGCCCTGAGGGTAGAAATTCAATTTGACCGAGGCATCGAAACTGTGGTGCTGCAGCTTGCGCCCCACAAAGGCTGGCACGCCATTGACATCCGAGGCTGTAACCGAGTCGCATTTTAGTGTGAGATACCCCGGATTTTGAGTCAACGAATACTTGTCCTTCGCATTGCTGCGCACTGTCATCCAATAATTGGCCAATTCCGGCCCATTGAAATCTTCGACTACGGTGAAATTGCCAAATGATAAATTGTCGCCCCTCACAGCGCCAGGAATGTCCACCACCATTGGCACTGGCTGTCCTGGCTCTAAGATGCGGGGCCAGCCATCAGCAGTCCACTGCACAGGCAGCAGGAATGTTTCACGGCCCAGATTTTCATATTGGCCATCAATCATGCGTGTGCCTAAAAACACACTCCACCATTTGCCCTCTCCATCCTGGAATATATCGGCATGACCCGTGCAATATACACCATTCTCACGCTCTGGAAGGTCTCGCTGGGTAAGAATCGGATTTTCCGACCATGCTTGGTACGGGCCCCACAAGTTGTCGCTGCGGAATACCACCTCTGAGTGGCCCAGTTCTGTACCGCCCTCGGCGCAAAGCAGATAATATATTCCATTGATTTTGTAAAGATGCGGTCCCTCGAGGCACATCGGATTCTCAGCTGGCTTTGCCCCCTTGTCGGCAATCACTTGGGCTGTTGATGTTTTTACCGTGTCAGCCACCAAGTCGTATTCTTGCATGACTATGCTGTTATGGCCCGGATAATCAGTATTGTGCATGCGGCAATACAGCACATAGGCCTTGCCGTCCTCGTCGAAAAACATCGACGGGTCAATGCCGCCCATGTTATCCAAGTAAATAGGATCGCTCCAATCGCCCTCAGGGTCAGAGGCTTTCACCACAAATGTGCCAGGCTTGTATTCATGCGTCATGCGGCCCATATTGGTGGTAATCATGTAATATGTAGCATTGGCCGGATTGTAGAACATTGATGCAGCATAGATACCCTCCTTGCCAATATTCTGGCCGGCGAGCGGCAACTGCTGCGGACGCGTAAGTATGCTGCGGCATTGGCGCCAATTCATCAGGTCATTGCTATGGTGCATAGACACGCCGGGGTACAAGCCGAACGTAGAGGTCACCAGATAATAATTGCCCTTGCCATCAGCGCAAACGCTGGGGTCGCTATGCCATCCCGGCAGAATTGGATTGTAAGCTTGCGATTCCGACAATAATGGATTGTGTTCATACATGAGATCATGCCCTTGGTACTCAAAATGTGAAAACAAAGCCTTGTCGCTCGGCTGCTTTGATGATTCGCAGCCCATCATCGCCAGCATTCCTGCTAAATACATGCATTCTTTCCTCATATCTTTTCGTCAATTTCGTATATTCGTAAATTTCGTCTAAATATTTCGTCTATTCGTAAATTTCGTCAAAAAATTCACGTCTCAATCATTAAATGTTATTGCGTCGATGTCAACTCGTCCCATCGACGGCTGGTTCCAATCGCGGTTCCACACCCTGAACTCAAGGCGCGTGCCTGAGGGCAAGGCCTCAATCAAGGGCATATTCACATCAATATAATCATCTGCTGACTCAGGCAGAGCCACCTTGCCTAACACGTGGCCGGTAGCATTGTCTTTAGCCTCAAGCATCACATTATGTGCATCATGATTGCGCACGCGGAATGTAAGCGAGTTTATATTGAGCGGGAACTCCAAGTCATGGAATCCAATCATACCCCCGTCGCGCACAAAGGCTACAGTCTGGCGCAATTCCTCAGCCGTGGCCTCCAACAATCGCGGCTCGGTGTTACACCAATAGTCAGCCCATTCGGCTTGCAATACATCGCCACGATTAACAGCACGTGAGAACAGAGGTGTTTGCTCTACCTCAATACCGTCAACATCGATGTATCCCCCCAAGCTCTGCGTGGCATAGCAAAAGAGACCATAACGATTGCCGCAGAAATACTTATTGGTAAATTCCATGTGGAACGGGCAGCCCAATTCCTGAAAATCAATACCATTTTCACTATAATAGAGCCTAACCATATCCGTTAGGCCATCTACCTGCGCACGGAGCCAAAACACCTTGGATTTCACTGGTACCGAGGCCTTTTCTGCCTCGTCAACCGTCATTGCCAAGCGTCCATCCTGGTAGGTGAGCGTAGCAAACGGCTTGGCCAGTATCACCAAGCCAGCACGGTCGCCTCGGCGCAGATGCGAAAAGTCAATCTTAGCTGTGGCCTGGCTATAAGGGCCGAAAATGCGCTGGGTAATGGTATTGCGAGCCTTGACCAGCGAGTCGGTCACCGTAGCAGCACGCAGGCGCAGATATCCGGGCCTTTCGGTCAGAGAATATTTGCTCTTATCGGGATTGTGATTGAATTGCCATTTCAGAGCCAATTCGGGGCCGGAAAAATCATCGCTTCCCGCCAATGTTCGATAGGCCTCGCCGAGGGGCTCGGGAGCGCCAGTTATGGGTTTGCTCATCGTAAGGATGCCATCGGTGGGATTGCCCATAATGGGCCAGTCGTTGACCCAGTAAATAGGAATAAGCCAGGGTATGCGGCCCAGACCGTCGCGGTCCTGAAAAATCACGCTCCACCATTTGTCGCCCACGGGTATCATGCATGCCTGGTGCAAATTCCGCTCGGCGCGGTTGCCGGCCTCGAACATCACCTCGCGCTCCTCATACGGACCATAGAGGCTGCGGCTGCGCAAACAGGTCTGGCCCGACTGATCGCCGCCGTAAGTGCAATAGATGTAATAATAGTCACCAATGCGATATGCGCGATTGCCCTCCAGACCGCCCCGGTGTGCCCGGTAAATCTGCTGGGCCGGGCCTTTCTCCTGATAGGTCACGGTGTCAAGCTCGGTCACAAATATGTCAGTGTTTCCATGCACCACATACAGGCGCCCGTCATCATCAACCAACATGCCAGGGTCGTAAAGCTGATGCCCCTCTATCTTGGTTTGACTCCACGGCCCGTCGATTGTCGGTGAAGAGTAGAGATATGTTCCCTCGCTATTGGTGTTGAACAGCACCAGGAATTTGCCATTGAGATGACGCAGCGATGTCGCCCACTGCCCCTGGGCATATCGATTCTGGCCCTGAGCCAGGTCGTAGCCAGGATGCTCCTTGAACTCGTCAACCACATTTGCCGCGATTTCCCAGTTGACCAAGTCTTTGGACTGCAAAATAGTTACGCCGGGGAAATAGTGCATTGATGTTGACACAAAGTAATACGTGTCATCAACCATTATCACGTCAGGGTCGGGGAAATCGCCCCAAATCACGGGGTTTGTAAAGGTGCCGTCGCCGTTGTCGCTCGATTGGGACCAAGCACCCCCGCACCAGACCAAGGCAGCTGCGAATATTGCTATTTTCTTATTCATAATCCTCAAGTTTCCATTCATCAAGCCATTCAATCACGGGCATATCGCCGTCGAAGCGTATTGGAAGCCACACATAGCGAGCGCCTCGGGTCACATCCCAGCCCTCGCGCACAATGGCGCTGCGGTCCATAATCTCTACTGGATTGTGGTTGATTTCATTGGGCTGATGGCCGACGAAGCGGTCGGAGATTCTCTGCCACTCGCCCTCGGCCTCATGGGTGTCAACAATCTGGGGCATCCACCGATCGGCACACGCGACATACAGATCCTTCTTCCCTGGAATCTTGACAACATCGGTTATCTGAGAGAAGAAAGAGGTGTGAGTGGAATCGGATGGATGCGGATTGCCCAGACTGTCATACTTACCTAAATAATCTGTAAAAATGGATAGCAACGATTCGTTAGGATAATAGCCCGAGGTACCTGAGCTAAACAGGTAATGCCTGCCCTTGCGCTCGAAATGTGTTGGTGCCTCGCGCGTATAGGGTGGTATCTGTCCCACATAATTATGGGCCATTTTGTCAGACACCGCAGTGAAGTCACGGTTAAGCTCGGCGGTCATCAGCTCCCAGTGCGGACGCTCCCACCAAATGTAGCCTTTGCCAGTTTTAGGGTCAACGTACATGTCGAAGTCTCCCCCCTCGTAGCCGTTGGGCTTGTAACCCGGATTCACCACCGTGTATGGACCTATGAACCGGTCGGCCTGCAGGATGGTGTAGAATTGTGTCTCATCACTCAAGTTCTTAATCCAGCACACCCATTTGCCTGTACGCGGATTGCGAATGATATGCGGGCGGTCGAGGCCCTGGGAATAATGGAGTGGGGAATGCACATCGGCTGTGTCCGGCATGATGAGATGCCCCATATCCTCCCAATTGTAGAAATCCGTCGAGCGGTAGCATCGCACCCCGTATGTCCACACGTTGCTACCCTCTACGGTGCGCTCCTTATCCTCGCCATACCAGTAATAGCACTTGTCCTGTGGGCTGTAAATCACTGAGAATCCATGCGCCTGGATTGGCTTGCCATCGGTGTCAAGCCATTCTGCACCGGGGCGGATTGACGTGTATCGAGGCTTGTCGAGATGCATTATCTGCGGCACAGACATCAGGCCCGAGGGATGCAGTGGCGATTCTGCGCTGAAAAAGTCAAAGGCCGGGAATGCCTTGCCATCGCCTTGCACCTTATCGCCAATTAGGCTGTTGGCCCACACGTTGGTCACGCGCACCTCGATATCATTGTTGCCATTGGCCAAGGCATCAGTAATGTCAACTCGGTACGGCGTCTTCCAGACCGTGCCGCAAGACTGGCCATTGACCCAAACCTCGGCGATTTGGCCAACACTGCCCAAATCGAGCACATATTTTCCTGTTTCAGCCTTTACCAGACTGAATTTCTGGGAATAAGAGGCAGTTCCTGAAAAATATTTCACGTTCGCATCCTCTGACTCAGTCCAGGATTTCAAGTCAGCGAACTCACGCTCGAATTTCTCGCCGAATGGGTCAGTGAAAACAACGTTCCAAGCGCCATAGAGCTGCGCTGCCATGCGTTCTTGCATTTTCGGAGCCTGATAGGCCTCTGCCCCCTCACCCTCGAATACGATGAACACGGCATCATTGGGCACCAAGTCCAAATCCACCACTGTGCCGGTGGGTGTCTGATAGTATGAAATCTCCTCAGCTACGCCAGTTTCAGGATGCCACAGCATCGGCTTTAGCCCATTGACGCGCATCTTGGCCAACAATTGCTTAGACTGGTTGCTGCGATTCGACAGCCAATAGATTTCCTGGCTGGGCGTGCTTCGGTGCACAAACCTCAGCCCCTCAGCAGAGCAATCGGGCACAATTCCCAGGTCTTTGAGCCGAGCCGCAAGATACTTGGCATCGCGCACAACCGGCACGCCAGCCTGGGCCAGAGCCTCAATCTTAGCTGCGGCCTCGGCCGATAGCGACTTGGCATTGTCATCAAGCACAAGGACGCGGTATGCATTGCCACTGGGCGCGGTCATCACGCCACCCTTAGCCTCAATGGCGTTGACCAGCGCATCAGTGTTAACGTAATCGAAATTATACCCAGCCGGGATTTCAGGCAGACCGTTGGCAAACAAGCCTGTAATGCTATTGTCATCACCGTAATAATACAGGATGTCGGCCACGTTGCGGCCTTGCTGCAGCATATAGCTGCTGCGAGCCAGGTAGTCGGTCCAAGCCTTGGCCTGCTCGGCCCAGGTGTCATGGCGGTTGAACCACTGGCCGAAAATCAGCAGTCCCAGGCCGGGCTTCTTGTCATCAACGGGCTGGTGAGCCGACTCATGAACGACAAATCTGTTGACTCCGCAGCTCATCGCCAGGTCGGCCACGGGCTTGAGATTGCTCGGAGCGAAAGAATAGGCGCGGTTGGCCAGGCCATTCGAGGTGAACGATTCCAAAGCCACCAGATTTTGGCCGTATATATGTGCCACCGCTGCCGACTCGCGGATGTCGCACTCGCTCATGGTGTGGTTGGCGCCGCCAGCGCCCTCCAAGGCCCACATTGCGGCCATTGGAATGTCGGTATTCTTCTTCACCCTCATACCGTCGGCCAGGTACATTCGTCCATTCTCATGGCTCTCGAAATATGTCTTCATGCCATGCTGGTGCACAGCCTCGGCTATGCCGTCATATATGCCTTCGGCAATCATTTCGCCTATTGTCTGTCGCCAGTCTTTGAGGAATTGTTCGCTCTTTTGGCTCGACTCTACTATCTGGCCTGTTAGTACCGGCAGCCAGGGCAGCAGGTCATAGCCTCGGCGTGCGCGGAATTGCTGCTGCATGTCGTGGCACCAAGTTTCCCAGCCGGCCTCATAGCTGTCAATGAGCAGATATTGGAGGCCTTTGTCACCCATCTTGCCATCGGTAGCATCGGCGTACATGTCAAGATAATGGCTAATATAGTCGCTTACGGCCTTTGGGTCGATTTTTGACACCTCCAAGCCAGTAGCCTCGGGCGGCGCGGGATGGTTTTTCTTGCCAGTGAGCGAGTAGCCAAAGCGGTAAATCCGCCAATTGCCCTGTGGAGCCTGCCAATGCAGCACACCCTTGGCATCAACCTGGTCAGTAAGGTCAATTATGTCAGCCAAAGCTGCACAGCTGGCCTCGTCGGGGGTGAGATTGTCCATCATGTCGTGAGGGGTGGCAAATCCAGCCTTCTCTTCGGCATGGTTTATTTTTGCCACCGTATATAGCTCCCATTCGGCAATCGGAGTAGCCTGCTTTGGCTTGATTCCATAAAATTCATCATACAGGGCATTGGCCGTGGGATTGTCAACCACCAGGCGGAAATATCGAGCCGTAGTGGCAGGGAAATCAATGGTTTGCCTATATGTGCCGCCATGCGGTATGTCGCAAATGAAATCAAACTTCTCGCCGTCCTGACTGGCATAGAGGTGCTTAAGGACCTCGGCATCCTCACAGGCCCATTCATTGCGTACATTGCCGTCAACCACAGCCATCGAGCGCATAGTCACAGGCTGCGGAAATTCATATTGAATCCAAGCATTTCCCTCGCTGGCACGAGCGGGCAGGTCAGCAGAGTTTACCAGATTGCCGTCGGTCAGCTGCTCAAGGGTAAAATTGCCGCCACTCGATGTCACCTTGGCCCCTAACTGGGCCAGCGAGACTTCGGCATCAGGCAGGTGCAGTGCCACCACGGCAATGTCGCGGTACCACTGCTGGCTTATGTCAGCGGCGGAGAACTCGGTGGCGTTATCAGCCGGCGGCACATTTTGGAAGAAACCAGTAGCGCGGTAAGGCTCGGGGAGCTTGATTTTTTGCTTCTTGCCATTGCTCTTGACATCCATTTCACGCCAAGTCAGCTTTTTCATGGCTTGCTCAGGCTTGACCCAAGGGCCGCCAGTGTTGCTCCAGCCGGGCGCACTGGCCACAGCCATTTCCATGCCCAGCGAATCGGCCAAGTCGGTAGCGTAGCGAAAGGCGTCCTTCCAGCCCTCGTCCATATAAATCAACCGTTTTTCAACAATCTGAGGCGATACCGTGCCTGCATCAAAGGCATGGAATCCGCCTATGCCTGCTCGATGCATCCACATCAGGTCCTTGCGAATGCCATCTCGGGTGACATTGCCATTCATCCAATGCCACCATACCCTGGGGCGAGCCTCCTGCGGCGGGTTGGCGAACCCATCGTAAAGGCTGGTTTGGGCCACACCTCCCAGCACACCCAGGATGATGGTCATCGGAACAACTATTTTACTTTTGCAGAAATGAATACTCTTCTTCATGATAATGCCTTCATGATAATGATTCGCGTGATAATGATTTTTCACGATGCAAAATTACAACACTCGCCCCCCAATGTTGTAATCAATAAATACTCAATTCTTAACTTTTGGAACAAAAGTAGCCCTTTTCACTGACCAGCAGCCCAAGCAACATTTTATTTCATAAACAAACACAAAATTTATTAGAGTCTTTTATGGGTATAAAAAGCAGGCTGGGGCGGAGCCTCAGCCTGCTTGGTGTAACGGGGAAAGATTTATTCCATTTTGCGGTACCAGTCGGAAATTGACATTGAATCGTCTTCTACGATGCCGGTGCCGGCTTCAGGGCCGTATTCTTCGTCGTGCTGGCTCTTGTCGAGGCCGACCTCTTCGCTGTGGCGCGACACACGCATCGGGATAATCTTATTGGTAATCCAATACAGAGCGTAACTCATGCCGAAGGTGTAGGCAAACACTATGAGCAGCACGATAATATGGTTCCAGAAGAAATGCCAGTGCGAGATGATGTCAGGATTTTGACTGGCAAAGAAATCATAAGCAAAGATGCCAGTGAGCACTGTGCCGAGAATGCCACCCAGACCGTGGGTAGGGAATACGTCGAGAGCATCGTCGAGCATGTGAGAATAGCCCTTCCAAGCCACGGCCAAATTGCAGCAAATAGTGATTGCGAACGATATGAAAATGCTTTGGCCCACAGTTACCCAGCCCGCACAGGGGGTAATGGCAACCAAGCCAACCACTGCGCCGATGGCAGCACCCATGGCCGAAGGCTTGTGGCCGCGCATGGCATCAATCACTACCCAGGTAATCATTGCGGTGGCAGCCGCAGTGTTAGTGTTGAGGAATGCCGAAACGGCGATGCCGTCGGCTGCCAGCGAGCTGCCGCCATTGAATCCGAACCAGCCGAGCCAAAGCAGAGCAGCTCCAAGCAGCACATAAGGCACATTGGCCGGTTTGGCCGCATCCTTGCTGGGGCGACGCTTGCCTAAGAATAGTGCGCCAGCCAAGGCTGCAATACCCGAAGCCGCATGCACCACAATGCCACCAGCAAAATCATGCACATCCATCATGCCAAAGAGGCCCTCGGGATGCCACGTGCAGTGGGCCAATGGGCAATATACCACTACAACCCACAAAGCCATGAACAGCAAGTAGGCCGAAAAACGCACGCGCTCAGCAAACGAGCCAGTGATAAGCGAAGGGGTGATGATGGCGAATTTCATCTGAAACAGGGCGAACAGAGCCAAGGGAATCGTAGTAGTAGCCAAGCCTATCTGCGACAGTGCAGGATTGTCAGGATTGGTAACGTTGTCAACGCCCACGTGGTCGAACATAAAGAAGTCGGCCGGATTGCCAATAATATGCCACACATCATTTCCGAAGGCCAGTCCAAAGCCAAACACTACCCAAATCACGCTCACGAAGCCCATCACTATGAAGCTTTGCAGCATGGTGGAAATCACATTCTTTACCTTGACCATGCCGCCATAGAAGAACGACAGACCTGGGGTCATCATCAACACGAAGATAGTGGCTGTGATCATCCACGCCACATTGGCGTAGAGATGCTCGTTGGCCATGTCAAACTGACCGGCTCTCGGGGTGGCGAAGAGGCCCAGAATACTGAACCCAAGCATGACGATGAAGAGCGCCAGCCATCCCATTTGGATCTTTCTACCTTTTACTGTCATAGTTGCAAACTTAAATTGTACCTAAAAATATATAATAAAACCTTAGAAATTTGACACTTGATGGGATTCACATCCGACAAATGTCTACCTATTGGCGGCAAACGAAAGAAATTTGCCACGGTTAGACACTGCAAAGTAACAAATAAATATTCACTTAACCAAATTTTGCACCAATTTTCTTTAAAAAATTAAATTTTATGACTTTTTTCTTGATTTTTATTTGAACATGTGACAAATAATGTATAAATTTGCAATCGTGAAAAACCGTCGAAGACGGTGAATAGGGATAACCCCACAATGGATCACCGTCGAAGACGGTGAACATAACCTATATTTTATGAATAAACCTCACCGAATAGCAGTAAAGATTGGCAGCAATGTGCTTACGCGCGCTGACGGCACCCTGGATGTGACGCGAATGTCATGCCTGGTCGACCAAGTGGCCGACTTGCGTCGCAGCGGCATCGAAGTGATAATGATCTCATCGGGCGCTGTAGCCAGCGGCCGAAGCGAACTCCGCCATCTCCCCTTGGCAGAGATGGACGAGGTGGGTGAGCGTCAGCTCTTTTCAGCCGTAGGTCAAGCTAAGCTCATAGATCGATATTATGAGCTGTTTCGCGAACATGGGCTACATGTAGGCCAGGTGCTGACAATGAAGGAAAACTTCTCATCGCCCCTCCACTGCCAAAATCAGAAGAATTGCATCTCGGTGATGCTCCACAATGGGGTGGTGCCAATCGTAAACGAAAACGACACCGTGGCTATCACCGAACTGATGTTCACCGACAACGACGAGCTATCAGGCCTTATAGCTGAGATGATGGAGGTTGATGCCTTGATTATCCTGAGCAACATCGATGGTATTTATGATGGAAACCCTGCCCAGCCTGGAGCTAAGGTGATTCGAGAAGTTGCTCCGGGTAAAGATTTGAGCGAATACATACAGTCCACTAAGTCAGGAGCGGGCCGAGGAGGAATGGTCACCAAATACAATATAGCCCGGCAAGTGGCCAACCATGGCATAGCGGTGACTATAGCCAATGGCAAGCGCGATGGAGTGTTGACTGATTTGATACTGCATCCTGAGAAGGATGTGGTATGCACCAGATTTCTTTGTGGTTGATGTGCCACAGGTCATGGAAATTAGAAAGGTTGATGTGCCGCAGGTCACTGACCCGCGGCTCCTAAATAGGTAAGCCTGATGAATTTTAAGGAAAATAATAAAAGTATGAATGATTTGATTTTGGCAAAGGCGGCTGCAAGGCAGCTGCTTAATTATTCTGATAAGCAAATTAATAGTCTGCTGCTGAAAGTGGCTGATGAGATAGAGGCGAATATCGACACCTTATTGGAGGCCAATGCCAAGGACTTAGAGCGAATGGATCCTGCCGACCCAAAATATGACAGACTTAAGCTTACTCCTGACCGCTTGCGAGGCATTGCTAATGACATGCGCCATGTGGCAGAGTTGCCATCACCCTTGGGTGTTGTGCAGCAGGATCGCACTTTGCCCAACGGACTGCATTTGCAGCGAGTCTCCGTGCCATTTGGGGTGATAGGAGTGATTTATGAGGCTCGCCCGAATGTCACCTTCGATGTGTTCGGCCTTTGCGTCAAGGCAGGCAGTGCTTGCGTGCTCAAGGGCGGCAGTGATGCCATGAATTCCAATAGGGCAGCCGTGGACTTGATAAAAAATGTTCTCATTCGAGAACGCTTTCCAGAGGATGCGGTCACTTTGCTTACGGGCGATCACGAGGTGACCCGCCAAATGCTTGATGCCCGAGGATTGGTAGATGTGATTATTCCGCGTGGCGGACGAAAGCTTATTGATTATGTGCGAGAAAATGCCAAGGTGCCTGTTATTGAGACAGGCGCAGGCGTGTGCCACACATATTTCGATGCCAGTGGCGATTTGGAAATGGGCAAAGCTATAATCAACAATGCCAAGACACGCCGAGTGAGCGTATGCAATGCCCTCGATTGCCTGATAATCCATAGAGACCGCTTAAATGATTTGTCTAAGCTCTGCGCACCGTTGGCTAAAAGCCAGGTCGTCATCTATGCCGATGACTTGGCCAATAATGCACTTAAGGATAAATACCCTTTCTTGGAATATGCCCACGATGAAGAAATCTTTGGTACAGAGTTTATGGACTATAAGATGGCTATCCGCACTGTGGATAACATTGATCAGGCTCTTGAGCATATAGCCAAGTATGGCTCAGGCCACAGCGAAGCTATCATTGCCGATGACACTGAGGCGGCTCTCAAATTCCAACAGATGGTAGATGCCGCGTGCGTCTATCACAATGCTCCTACCTCCTTCACTGATGGAGCCCAATTCGGCTTGGGAGCCGAAATAGGCATATCCACCCAGAAGCTTCATGCCCGGGGGCCGATGGGCCTGGCCGAAATCACCACTTACAAATGGCTGATTTCAGGCAATGGGCAGATAAGGCCCAAGTGACCCGCCTATTTAATCGTGGAATATAGGGAATCTGCGGCTGCTTGGTAGGGACCCGAAGCAGTGCGGAAATTTACGAGTAGGGCACGAGCTACTTTGGCGCTGTCAAGAGCCATAAGCAGGTTGATGCGTCGCCAGGTCACTTCATAGAGGTCGGCTTGAGCCACTTCGAGTTTGTACTGCGCCTCTTCGGCCAGCTGCATTCTGAGTTGGGGCGTGAGCATAGAGTCCATGGGAAGTTGAGATGACAGATTTAGAGTAGCTATCTGGCTTTGTAGCGATAAGGTGAGAGAGTCGGCCAAAGCCAAGGCCTTGTCATAATTCCGCTGGGTGATGAAAGAATCCAGCGACTGGCATGGGTCAACGCCGCCGCGCACATAGGCGGTCTCAAATTCAGGCATCACGAATTGAGGATGCGAGGAATTGTGCACAATTATCTTGACTACAAAAAATGCCACTGCCAAGCAAGCCGCAGCGCTGAGGCCGATGGCCAGGTTGCGCCATAGGCGAGGGAAGCGGTCGAGGAATGAGGACTGAGCCTGCATTTGTCGCACGCGTGCAAATTTCGCTTGCCTGTCGACCAGGGCCGAGGCAATCATTTTTTCCAATCGTTTATCTAATGAGTCGGTGTGAGTATTAGGCATAAGGGCGAGTGTTGATTTTGTGTTTTTTGAATTGGTACAAGATTCGGCTTTTGAGTTGAGCCAGGCATTTAGCCTTGGCTGTTTTTGTGCCATTGTAAGTATGATTCTCCTTGCGCAGAGCCATGATTTCGTCCAGGCTTTTGCCCTCGAAGTAGAATAGAGTAAGGATTTCGCGGCATCGTGGCGGCATCGAGTTGACGCATTGCTCCACGATCTGCTCAGCCGTTAGGTCGGGCAATTCATCCGACGGTTCTTGATCTCGGCTTGCCGCCTGATCCACATATATTGCCTCTTGCCGCTCCATCTCATAGTTGCTGTATTTTGCCACAGCCATCAGATAGGTAAGCAAGCTGGCGGTGAACCGTCGTGGCCGACCTTGAGTGTCAGTGCGCCAGAGTTGATTGTCACGAATAAATATTTTGTGGGATGTTATTTCCATCCATACCTTTACGAATGTCTCCTGAAACACATCATTCTCTGTCACAGCTCTGGATTCGGCATTTGTAATCACCGAGCTGTAATGTTGGCGGAAATAGGCGTAGCATCGGTCGAAAAATGCCTTTTCCACTTCGGCGTCACCCATCTGCAAACCTGTCACGATTTCCAGATCCGAGAGGCTTTTATGTCGGAATAGCCGAGCCATCAGTCAAGCATTATAAATGCAGCCCAGTTGCTGGGTTCGGGATATTTCTCTTTGATGCAGCTGCGGGCTGCATCAAAGGCTTGTCGTTTGTTCCAGCCGTTGTCGGCAAGATTGCGGTAAAATTCTACCATAAAGTCCTTGGCGGCTTGGTCGTTGACTGGCCAAAGGCTCATCACCAGGGTTTGCACACCTGCCTTTTTGAAAGCTCGCTGGAGACCGAACACGCCTTCGTTGCTTACTCGGCCCAGGGCAGTGTTGCAAGCCGAAAGCACGGCCAGTTCAGTGCCGCTGAGGTCGAGGTTGGCAATGTCGGCACTGGTAAGGATGCCACCCATCACTCCGTCGGGAATTGTGCGCCCCATCCATTCGGCATTTCCGCCAGATAGCACGATGCCGGTCAGGCGCATGGCATCGTCATAGCCTTGGAGCGATGACCATGATGGCACCCTCTCAGGCGAGTAATAAAAGCCGTGAGTGGAAAGCAGCAGGATAGCAGGGCTGTCTCCGCTTAGGCATACGAATGACTCTTCAGTGCCGCTGTTGCCAGTGAGGATTTTCACATTCATTCCTTTGCTTGCAAGTATCTTGCCTGTTTCCTCCACCTCGCTTTTGGAATAGGGCAGAGCATGAAACAGAGAATCTCCGCGCTCGATCTCAAGGCCTCGCAAGGATAGCATCGGCAGATTAGAGTAAGCCGAGGCCTCAGCCATCATTTCGTCGGCGCTCATATCATAATTGAGCCCACCGTAAAGCACAGCCGTCGTGGGATTATCGATACGGGTTAATGCCTTTTGATTGAGCAACTGTCGAGCCGATGACAGCCTTACCACTTTCTTTGGTGCCAAAGTCTCCACTGCGAGTTGATGTATAAGCCCGGAGGGCACCATGTAAACAGTGGAAATCCCATCAAGCTCAGGCTCTATATTGTGCCAAACTGCATGGCTGAGCGCTTGGGCTTCAGGGCCGTAAATCAGGTCGGGGTTGTGAGAACTGGCCTCAAAAATCGAGTCAACGGCGGCTTGGTAAAATGCCTCGATTATTTTTGGACTGTCTTGGCCATTTTTAATCACAAAGGCGCAGTAGGCGTGGGTGCCATCCGATTTTGTATAATCTGTGAAATCAATCAGAGCTTCATTTGCCTTAAGTGCTGAGCTCAGCTGCTGGGCAGTTGCTAAAGGCACCACGGGTTCCAGATTGGCCTGGTCCATGAGTCTTGCGAGCTGATGGTCAATTGAGTCAAGGCTGGCATAGGCTCGGGCCACAGCCTGGCCGTCTTTTTCGGCTTGGAAACGGGCCACATCGTTGCGCAGTTTCGCCTCTTTTGCAAATAGGCTGAGCATTTCCTCATTTCCGCTTTCTTGGATGATCTGCCCTGTAGATTTTTCAACGGCAAGCATCAGCCCCTTGCTGAAATTGAGAGCTTCGTAGGCTTTGGCAGTAAACTCATCTTCGTTGAATTCGCCTGCAATTGCGTATGGTGCCATGCGCCAAACCATGGCGTTGACATTATCCCAATAGTTTGCGCGTGCATTGGCTGGCAACATTTTCAAATCCTGTAGGGTTATTTCGCGAAGAGTTTCCCAAGCCTCGATATAGTGCGATTTGCCATCCTCGAATAATCCTAATAGCCCTTCGATGTTGGCCAGGTAAGACAATGCTTTGGCGTATTCTAATGATTTAGTGCCAATCTCATCCTTTGCAAGTCGGCAGGCTTCTTGGCTTTTCTTGTAAGCTTCCTCTAATCGGTTTGCAAGATAAAGGTAGTTTGATGCCAGTTGCGGACCGCTGATAAACTCCTTGGCAAATGGGTCATCGCTCTTGGCCATGTACTCATCTGCCAGGATGCAGGCATCAGCTGCCTCGCTGTATTGCTTGAATCGGTAAAGAGTGATAGCCCGGATATAATTGTAATAACCATATCCGAAGTCGGTATTTAGCTCTTTGGCGCATTGCTCCATTTCATCGAGGGCAGCCATAGCATTTTCCCTGTCTTGCACTTGGCTATACAAGTCGGGCAAATCTCCCACATCCAATAGTTGGTCTTCGGCGGTGTAGTCGGGCAATTGCTTGGCCAGCGTGATGCTCTCCTTTACAAATTCAATGGCAGCGTAGTAATCTCCTTGCGCTTCTTTGATTCGTTTCAGTCGGAGCAGTGATTTTACTTCGCCTGGGATATTATTTTGTGCTTTGGCAGTTTGTCGAGCTTCGGTGAAGGCTTTCTCGGCGATGGCGTATTCGCCGTTGTCGAAGGCTCGTTTGCCGCTGTCCCACAGGGCATCGAAGTCGAGCTGTTGCGGCCCAGCTTGGATTAGCAGGCAGCTTGCGATTATCGTAAGGAAGAAGGCAAATAGATGTTTCATTTTGTGGAGGATGTAAAGAGGGTTGACAGAGGGGCGTTATCACCCGTTAGGGTGGGGGTCATGCTGTAGCGGGGACCCATGCGCTTTATTGAATTTTCCAGGATTGCGCGTATTGATGGATTGTCTTTATGTGCGAAGTTTTTATAATTTTGGCTCAGGGCTAAGCTTAGCGCGCCGCAATGCTGCCCATTTGCCGCTTTTGATTCAAAGTTGGCCTGGTAGTTCTTACAAGCGGTCAAGGTGGTCCATTCCTCTTTTGCCTTTTCTGTCTTTTTGCCGTCAGCGGAGTCCAATGGAATTTCAAATGGCTGTGCAATGCCACGGATAAAAATATCATTGTCATCATCAGGCAGTCGAGTGGAATCGCCACTATGGCAGGCATCCACCACCACTATGATTTGCCCTGAGGGGCCTACGGCGCTTCGCAGTTCTTGCAACAGCAGGACTATCTCATCATCAATCAAATGATTTTGACCATGATAATCGGTCGTATATTCGGGCTTGGCATCGTAAGGAATCCAAGCCTCATCGTAGCCATCGTCCTCATCACCATTTAGGTCGGTCACCAGTTGGCCGTGGCCAGAGAAATGGATATAAGCAGTGTCGCCCACGTGGGATTGCCGCACCAATTGATTAAATTGGTCGATGATGGCTTGCTTGGTGGCTTGGGAGTTTGTGAGAGTTGCGATGGATTGGTAGCTGCAATGCCTTAGCAAGTCGGTAATCAGTGGCACATCATTATCGCCATGGATTTTGCTCCAGCCAGGATGCTCGTATTCTCCCAGGCCTATCACCAAGGTGCGCCGTTGCTGCCCGTTCATCGATAAGATGCAGGCAAAGAAGATTAGTATGGAGAAAATTCGCGACATCCTTTTTATCAAATTCACGTGCAAAAATACTCATTTTTTCTTGTTCGTGGGTTACTTTTTGGTATTTTTTCCACATTAATAGCAGATTTCGATCCCTGGCGTGATGCTCCGGAGTCTCAGCGGCAACTTCCGCCAAGGGCATCGAAATTTCTGTCAATGTGGGCTCGATATCAAAATTTGGTGTCGAGCCTATGTTTTTGAGCCTGTGAAAAACATAAACATTGAAAAAAAGCATTAATTTTGCAGCATAGTTAGCAAATACCGATCATTATGAAAACATCTCTTTTCATGGCAGCTGCAGCTGCCGCCTTGTTGATGACAGGATGCAGCAAGAGCCAAGCCGCCCAAGCCGAGGCATCAGAGGCTGAGGCCGATAGCCTGAGCGTGGTGTACTTCACCGAGGATATCACTCCCGAGTCACTTGTGAAAATATTCGAGGCCCTGGGCGTAGAACCCACTGGCAATGTATGCGTGAAGATTAGCACTGGCGAGAGCGGCAATGGCCATTATCTAAAACCTGCTCTCATTGGCGACCTTGTAAAGAAGGTCGATGGCACTATTGTAGAATGTTGCACCGCTTACGGTGGCAGCCGCCAGGACCCCAAGCTGCATTGGCAGACTATCAAGGACCATGGCTTTGACACGATTGCCAAGGTTGACATCATGGATGAGTTTGGCGAAATGCAAATCCCAGTGGCCGATACCACACACCTGAGATTTGACCTCGTAGGCGAACATCTGGCCAATTATGACTTTATGATTAACCTGGCACATTTCAAGGGACATCAAATGGGAGGCTTTGGAGGCGTGCTGAAGAATGCTTCGATTGGCGTGGCTTCTACTGGAGGGAAATGCTATATCCATTCAGCTGGCTCTACCACTGACCCAAATGTGCTTTGGGATAATATTGCCGAGCAGAACGATTTCATCGAAAGCATGGCAGCAGCTGCCCAGGGCGTGCATAATTATATGAATGGTAAGAGCGCCGATGGTACACCGCGCGTGGTTTACATCGATGTGATGAACAATATGAGCGTTGACTGCGACTGCGACGGACATCCTGCAGCGCCCGAAATTGAGGATATGGGCATCCTTGCCAGCCTCGACCCTGTGGCTCTGGACCAAGCTTGCTGGGACAAGGTGCGCAACTACACACCTAAGGAGGGCAGCAACAATGCTCCATTGGTTGAGCGCGTAACAAGCCGTCACGGCGAGTACATTCTCCCTTACAGCGAGCAAATCGGCCTCGGCTCTACCAAATACAAAATCGTAACACTTCCCTAACGAAAATCAACGAAAAACGAAAATCAACGAATAAACGAGAATCAACGAATAAACGAGAATCGTAAATTTTCGTTGATTCGTAAATTATCGTTATGAAATATTGCTATCTGTTACTCTTTTTCGTCCCGATAAGTGTACTTGGGCAAGTTGATACTGAGGCCAACCATAATCTGCACGAAGTGGTGGTCACTGGCACTCGTGCGCCGGTTGAGACATCGCGATTGCCACTGTCGGTGACGGTACTCGACAGTGCCCGGCTCACCGAGAAGCAGCAGTCGAGCCTACTGCCCACGATTGTGCAGCAGTCGCCGGGTGTGATGGTTACTCAGCGCGGCATCATGGGAAGCGATGTGGCATCGGGGTCGGCTGGCGGCATCAATATCCGAGGACTTAACGGAAGCGATGGACGAGTGATGGTGCTGATCGACGGACATCCGCAGTACAATGGCGTGTACTCACATCCCATCAGCGACAGCTATCAGACCATGATGGCCGACCGGGTGGAGGTGGTGCGCACACCAGCCTCGGTAATCTATGGCGGCAATGCCATGGGTGGAGTAATCAACATTGTCACTCGTCAGGCTCATCGTCCAGGCGCATCGGGCGCAGCCACATTGAGCGCTGGCAGCTATGGCACAGTCGAGGCAGAGGCATCGGGCCAATACCATGGCCCGCGCTTCTCGTCGATGCTTACCGCCCGCTATGGCCGCACCGATAATCATCGTCCGCACATGGGCTTTGAGCAATATGGCGGCTACCTGAATCTCGGATACAAGCTGAGCAAGCAGTGGCGCGCTTCTGCCACCGCCGATATCACTCATTTCAATAGCCAATATCCTGGCACTGTGGATGCTCCGATGCTCGAGGCTCTGCGCTGGATTACTCGCGGCGTGGCTCAGGTGTCAATCGACAATAATTATGGTTCCACGATGGGCGGTATCAGCGCATATTGCAATTTTGGCCGACACAAGATCAACGATGGATATAAGATTGATGGTGGCACGCCTCAGACAGATTATTTCCGCAGCCGCGATGCCTTGGCTGGCTTCAATGCATGGCAGGCATTCCATCCCTGGCAGGGGAGCACTATGACTCTCGGCCTGGACTATCAGCATATTTATGGACGCGCTTATTATACCAATCGTGAGACTGGCGAGGTGGTCACCACTCAGCGCCGCCTTATGCAGAGCGCTCATGGCCATGCCAATGAGTGGGCTGGATATGTTGACCTGCGCCAGGTGTTCAATCAACACCTTACTATCGAGGCTGGCATCCGCTATGACTGGCACAGCGTGACTCATGGGCAGGTAGTGCCGATGGGTGGCATAGCCTATAATCCCAATGCTTGGAGCCAGCTTAAAGGCACTGTCAGCAAGGGTTTCCGCAATCCAACGTATAAGGAGCTGTATATGTACGGTACCGCCAACTCTGCCCTCGACCCGGAGAATCTTATTGCTTATGAATTGGCTTGGAGCCAGAGCGTGGGGTCATTTTCTTACGGCCTAAATGCCTACTATATGCATGGCAACAATATGATTGTCACTGGCACAGTTACAGAGGCAGACGGCAGCCAGGTCACACGCAATATCAACACTGGAAAGATTGAGAATTGGGGTTTTGAGGCTGAGGCATCATGGGTGATTAGTCGGCATGTATCCCTCAATACCAATCATAGCATCCTCCACATGCAGCACCATATCATAGGCGCGCCAGAATACAAGGGCTATCTTGGCGCATCATGGCAATCGGGCAGATGGTCGGCGTCAGCGGGCTTGATGCAGCTCGCAGGCTATTTCCTTACGGAGTCCAAGAAAGAAAATGCCACTCTGCTCGATGCCATTGTGCGTTATGCGCCAGTCACTGCGGTCTCGTTTTGGGTGCGTGGAGAAAACCTCTTGGCCCAGCGCTACGAACTCATCTCAGGCCTCCCAATGCCTCGTGCCACCATCCAAGCGGGCCTCAACATAAAATTCAATTAATTAAGTATAATAAGTAAATGTTCAGTTTGAATTTAAACCATAGGTTTGTTTTTGAGTCTATATA
>JAJBUG010000075.1 GCA_020860515.1 Bacteroidales bacterium
CGTTTTACGTTTTTGGTTTTTCGTTTACGTTTTACGTTTTAAGTTTTACGTTTTACGTTTTTCGTTTTTAGTTTTACGACAATCAAAAAATCTATTTCTTAAAACTTAAAACGTAAAACTTAAAACCTAAAACCTATTTCTTAAAACGTAAAACTTAAAACCTAAAACCTATTTCTTAAAACTTAAAACTTAAAACTTAAAACCTATTTCATATTGTCAGTTTTTCAAACAATTCTATGTAGCGTTTTGCTACTGTCAGTGAATCGAATTTTTCTTCTATTTCCTTGCGCAGCAGCTCTGGTTCGACGGGCTTGGCCAATGCCCATTTCAGCCCAGCAGCCAAATCGCTGGCATCTGGGTGATGAGCAATGTATCCAGTGCGCAGGTGGTCCACAATATCGGCTTGGCCGCCTTGGTCGAAGCACACAGGCACGCATCCGCTGGCCATGCCCTCAATCAGCGTGGTAGGCAAAGTTTCGTAATGGCTGCTCGACATCACCACATCGCCATGCGCATAAATATCGCTGATTATCTCAGGCTTTGACACCGAGCCAAGCCACACATGCGGTATTCTTAATCTTTCCAGCAAGCTGCGGTCGCGAATGTCGCCAAACAGCACGGCGCACACCTCCTGCGGATCGAGTTGATTTAGCGCATCGATAGCCAAGTCAAGGCCCTTGATGGGATCATCGAGGCGCGCCGCTCCCATCACAATCAATTTTTTATCTGCCGGGAGGTGGTATCGTTGGCGTTCGTGTTTTGGCGTCAATCCAAATTGTTCCACGGGGAACGGGTTGGGTATCACGCAGATATGTTGACTGTAAAGCAAACCGCTGGCTTCGCCCTTGTGCTTAAGCCAAGTGCTTACAGCCACGAAATAAATTTCTTTCTCTTGATACAGCTCATGCTTATTTTCCCACACTCTCCTGGACAAGTCCTTGGGTCGTGGATGACGCAACTGCGGGCAATTGCCACATTCCTCCCTGAATCGCTCGCAATCGGCGGCATGGTGGCAGATGCCAGTAAGATTCCACATATCGTGCATTATCCACACCACCGGGGCTTTGATCTTGCTGATTTCATCAAGGCTGAGCATCCCCTGGTTGACCCAACCGAGCACCACAATGTCGGCATCCTTCACCCAAGGATGGTCGTGTACAGGCATGCCCCATGCGCCAGTGGAAAGCTTGAAAATATTTTTCTTGGAGCAGCCATTGGCCAAGAATAGCTGGGCATGTTCGGCTAAGAAATTTACCTTGATTAGCCATTGGGGCTTCAGCCTTTCGATGCGCATGTTGTGGGTAGATTCGTCAACCACCAGCAGGCGAGTGTGCACGCCAAGCGTGTTGAGGGCTTGCAGCAGCCGCACCGTCACCACCGATGCTCCGCCTTTGCTGTCGCTATGGTTAAGAATCGTCACATTCATAGGCCTACTTTGCTAAGAATTGGTCGCAACAGCTGCTTGGGGTGGATTTTCTCAATCTTTATCACAGCCAGCACATATATGCTGAGCAGCACGAATCGCACTATCCAATTGATCCAATGTACATGCGTGGCAATCGCATACTCGCCCACGCAGTATAGCGCGGCGGCAATCAGAGTGTACAGACCAATCCGCTTCAATGGATATGCGATTGGATATTTGATCTGGCCCACGATGAAGCTCGATATCATCATCAAGGCGTAGCAGCTGAAAGCAGCCCAGGCGCAACCCATGTAGCCCCACGTTGGCACCAAGGCTGCGTTGAAGCCTATGGTCATGGACAAGCCCAGGAGCGAGAACCACGCTCCCCAGATGGTCTTATCGGTCAGCTTGTACCACACCGAGAGATTGAAGAATATGCCAAAAAACAGCTCCGCCAGCATCACAATCGGCACTACTGCCAATCCGCTGAAATACTTGGGCGAGATGAAATAACGCAGGATGTCGAGATAGAACATCACAAACATAAAGATAAACAGAGCCATTATAATGAAATACTTCATGGCGTCGGCATAGCTGCGTTCAGCCCCATGACCCTCCTTTTTGTTCTGGGCGAAGATAAATGGCTCGTAAGCGAAGCGGAAGGCCTGGATAAACATCACCATCACGATGGCTATTTTGTAATTGGCGCCATAGATACCGAGCTGAGCCATGGCATCGGGCTGTCTGTAGAGGCTTGGGAAGAGGATTTTGTCAAGGGTCTGGTTCATGATGCCTGCTACGCCAAGCACCAATAGCGGAGCCGAATACCGTAGCATCTCGCGCCACAGCTTGGCACAGAAATCCCATTTGAATCCGTGGAGCTCGGGCAGCAGCATTATCAGGGTGGTAATGCTGGCGATTAGGTTGGACAGGAAGATATAGCCGATGCTGAAGTCGGGATTGTAGAACCAGCTGACCGTGCTGGGCGCATGCTTCATCAGCCAAGGACAGCTTAAGATGAAGAACACGTTGAGGCCGATATTGATGCCAATGTTTATCAGCTTCAGGAAGGCAAACCTTATGGGGCGGCAACGGAAGCGCAGATAGCTGAACGGAATTGCCGTGAAGGCATCCACCGCCACGCACACCGCCATCATCCAGGTATAGCTTTCGTGGCCGTCACACTCCATCCAATGGGTAACAGGCTTGATAAATGCCAATACCAACAGCACGAAGGCTGTACTGCTGACAGCCAGTGAGATAAGCGTGGTGCTATACACCTGCATAGGATCCTTCCACCGCTCGTGGTTGGCGAAGCGGAAGAAGCCGGTCTCCATGCCGTAGGTAAGCACTATCAGCACAATGGCTATCACCGAGTAAACATAAGTCACGATACCGTACTCAGCGGCAGGGAACATGATGGTATATAGCGGGACCAAGCACCAATTGAGGAACCTGCCCACAATGCTGCTCAGTCCGTAAATCGCCGTATCCTTTGCCAAACTCTTTACGCTGCCCATAATTTCTCACAAATTTTCAGCGCAAAGTTACAAAAAATAATTCATTCCCAGGCGGGCGGTGTTGCATTTTGAAGATGTTTGACAAAGAAGTCGTATCTTTTGCGTTCGCCGAAGGCTTCGCCCACGGTGTGGTGTGCGCCGGGAATCACCACCAATTCAAAGTCTTTGTTGGCCTTGATCAGGGCTGCTGCCACCTGCATCGTGGAGGCTGGATCCACATTGTCGTCGAGTTCGCCCACTACCAGCATCAGTGGCCGCGTCAGCAGATGGGCATTGTCCACGTTGCTGCACTCGGAATATGACCCGTCCACTGGATAGCCCATCCATAGCTCGTTCCACCATATCTTGTCCATGCGGTTGTCGTGGCAGCCGCAAGCCGAGTAGGCGCATTTGTAAAATTCGGGGTGGAACAGCACAGCTGCCGTTGATTCCTGGCCTCCAGCCGAACAGCCATAGATGCCTACGCGGTCAATATCCATGTACGGGTATTTTTCAGCTGCTGCCTTTAGCCATGCTATATGGTCGGGCAGGGCCGCATCTTTGAGATTCTTATAGCAAATGTTCTCAAAATCCCTGCTGCGGTAAGATGTGCCCATGCCATCCACCATCACCACGATAAAGCCCAGCTCGGCCAAGCAAGTCATATACCGATTGCAGGGGATAAAATACTTGGGCACATACTGGTCGCCTGGACCTTGGTAGATGTATTCGATGATGGGATAGCTCTTCGAGGGGTCGAAGTTGCTTGGCCGCTGTATCAGGCCCCACATCGGAGTGGTGCCGTCGCGCCCTGGAGCCACAAACACCTCGGGTGCCTTCCAGCCCTCGGCCAGCAGGGCTGATATGTCGGCTTCTTCGAGGGTCATCAGCAGTGAGCCGTCAATTGCACTGCGCAATGTTGCCACTGGAGCTTTGTCAACAGCCGAATACACATCCGCCAGGTATTTCTTATCGGCTGATAATGAGGCTCGATGTGTGCCTTCTTCAGGTGTTAGGCATTGCATACCCGAGCCGTCGAGATTTATGCGATAATATTTGATAAGATAGGGGTCAATGTCTTTGTCCACGCCGTTGGCTGTGAAGATGATCGTGCCGTTGTCCTCGTCAACATCCACAATGTCGCGCACGTACCATTCGCCCTTGGTGATTTGCTGGGGCTTGTCGCTGCCGCGAGTGTAGAGGTAAAGATGGTTGTAATTGTCGCGTTCGCTGGTCCACAGTATGCGCTTGCCATCGCGCAGGTGGTGGCGGAATATGCGGGGATAATTCACATATTTGGGGTGGCTCTCATCAATCACTGTAGTGATATTGCCCAGTGTGTCGAGTGCCAGCAATCGGTAATTCTTATGGCCTCGCTCGTTGAATTCAAATGTCACGCCCTTGGAGTCAGCATCCCATTGAGGAGCAGTGACATAATATTGGCTTGCAAACAGCTCGGTGCTGGGAATGGCAGCCTTGCCAGTGGCTACATCGAAGATGCAGGGTATGCGGAATGGCAGTTCGTCGCCCGGCTTGGCATATTCTTGCTTATGCAGGATTGGCTGTAGCTGGCTCTCAGGCGATGATTCCACGTAGTAGGCATATCGCTTTTCCACTGGCTTGATTTTGGTAGCAACTACTTTGCGGCTGTCGGGCGACCATTGGATGTAGCGCGAATAATAGTTGCCGAGAGTGCCGTCGAGGCTGAGCTGGCGCTCTTGGCCCGTGGCCAGATTGCGCACATACACATTGCTGTTTTTGGTATAGGCTTCGTATTTCCCATCGGGACTCACGATGGTTTCTTCTGCCACTTCTGGCTCCATATTGGGGTCAAAGCCGTCCCAAGTGGCGATGCCGTTGAAGTCGCCTCCGCCTCGCTCATCGTCTTCCTCCATCCAATGCCTCTCAGGGCGCACTCTTTGGCACGGATGGGCTGGCTGCTCGGTGAGGAATTTTTTCTTTTGGGAATATTGCCAGTTTTTGCCGTCGTAGCCGAAAGTCAAGGTGTCAGCCGTAGCGCTTACTTCGAGAAAACTGAGCACCAATGAGTCGGCGTTGACCTCCTTGCCAATGCTTGCCGATAATTGCCGAGCCAGGGTTTTCTTATCGAATAGCGGCGTGCGCTTTTGCTTGGCAGCATCCACCATTACATAATCGCGACCCTCGCGAGTGCGGCAGCTGTACCAGAAGCAGTTCGACTCCCCCAGCCATCGAGGCTCAACTCCGCTGCGCGTCACCTTGTCGATGCTGTAGCGCTTGCTGATTTCCGCAGCGCGTCGGTAATCCTCAGCTGTGGCCTTCGGAGAATGGAGCGGCGGGTCAGTGACCTGCCGCATATCATCTATGGTTATGGCAGATGTATTTTGGAGCGGCGGGTCAGTGACCTGCCGCATATCATCTGTGGTTATGGCGGCTAATTTTAGCGATGCGGCCATCATCATAACTGCAAGCAACTTAATTTTCATGGTCGTGGTTTTATATTATGTCTGTCGTTTTGTTTGATTTTTATGCAAAATTACGGCAAAAAAGTGAATCTGAGCAAAAGATTCGTCGAAATTTTATGTAATTTTGGTGACGGTTTTGAAACAAAATGATTACACCTATTTCATATTTTCAAAATTTTTCGTTAATTTGCATTGAAAATTTCAAATTCAGTAAGAAAATGTACTCAACGGGACCTCTGGGGATGGTATTGTTGGTTGACGACGACACCAACATATCCGACTTGCTCAAATTCAATTTGAGCTCGGAGGGCTTTGCTGTCCGCGTAGTGGCAAAGGCTGCCGACGTGGATGTCAGGGCTCTCGCTGACGTGCGCCTTGTCATCTGCGATGCGATGAATCAGGATTTCACTGGTTTTGATTTGCTTGAAAAGATTAAGTCCGACCCCTACACCGAGCCTATCCCTGTGATTATATGCACTGGCAGCGATGCTGAGGATGCATTGCTTGAGGCTTTCGACCTGGGGGCCGATGACTTCATAACCAAACCATTCTCGCTGCGCGAACTGATAGCTCGCATCAAAGCCGTGCTGCGCCGCCATCCGCTGCGCGCTGCCGTGGACGACCGTCACCGCCAGCAGACCACTCTGAGCGTGCCTTCGTTGAATTTGCAAATCGACACTGTGAGTCAGCGTGTGATAGAAGATGGAATGGTGTTGCCGTTGACCAAAACTGAATATTCCATTCTGCTGTTCTTGCTTAAAAACCAAAATTCATTCTTCTCACGAAGTGAGATTTGTCAAGAGGTATGGAAAGAAGAGGCCGGCACCAACGAGCGCATCGTTGACACTAACATATCGCGCCTCCGCAAAAAGCTTGGCGAAAGCGGCAAATACCTCATCAACCGCTACGGCCTCGGCTACGCCTTCGTGGATAAGCTCAATGCCTAACCACAAGGCCCTAATTTCATCACTTTTCCCTCAGAAAGTTACAAAATTCCCTCCTATCTTCCTCCCTCACTCAGAAAAGAATTTTTCTTTTTCACAGAATATTAGTAACTTTGCATGTAATCTTTAAAAACAGAAATGAAAAAGCTGCCCTACGGAATATCCGACTTCAAGCGCATTCGACGTGATGACATGTATTATGTCGATAAGACTATGTACCTGCAGAAGCTCGAGGATGAAAACAGCTATCTCTTGATGATACGTCCACGTCGTTTTGGCAAGAGCCTCTTCCTTAGCATGATGGAGGCTTATTACGATGTCAACATGAAGGAGCGGTTCCAGGAATTGTTTGGTGAATTGTATGCAGGGAAAAATCCAACGCCCTTGGCCAACCAATTCCAAGTGATGCGGCTTGATTTTTCTCGCACGGGCGGATCTTTAAATGAGCTGGAAAATCAATTCAGAAGCTACTGCAGTGAAAGGCTTAACGCTTTTATACGCACCTACAGCCGTTTTTACGATGACTGGATAGTGAACCGAGTCCTCACAACAGAAAACGCTGAGACCAAGCTAAACATTATCGTTGACGAGGCGAATAGGTTGGAATACCGCCTTTACCTGATAATCGACGAATATGACAATTTCACCAACGACGTGCTTGCAAGCCACGGACATGAGACATTCGAAAAACTCACCAGAGCCGAGGGCTTCTACCGCCGCTTTTTCAAGCTCTTCAAGGGCGCATTTGAGAGGATATTAATGCTTGGCATCTCGCCTGTAACCCTTGATGACCTCACCAGCGGTTACAACATCGACTGGAACATCTCCAATTCCCCAAAATTCAATGCCATGCTCGGCTTTGAAGAGAAGGATGTTAGGGAGATGCTGCAATATTACAAAGAAAAAGCCAGCATCCCAGGGGATATAGAAGAAATAATAGGTGACATGAAGCCCTGGTACGACAACTACTGCTTCGCCGAGGAGTGCTATGGTCACGAGACTCTTTACAATTGCGACCTTGCTCTCTATTACATTGATCCCCTTATTAAAACAGGAAAGCCGCCGAAAACCATGATCGACAAAAACATCATGATAGATTATTCCAAGCTTCAGATGCTTGTAGATCTGGACCGTGGCATCCGACGCAAGGAGCGAATCGCCGATATTGAGCAGATTGCCAATAGCGGATATGTGGAAATGCGGCTTAAGACCTCGTTTCCAGCTATGTCACTTCTGGAGGAGGAAAATTTCCTTTCGTTGGTCTATTATTATGGATTGCTCTCCATAGGCGGAGTGGACCGCGGCCTTCTGCGCATGATCATCCCCAACGAGACCGTGCGCCAGCAGTACTGGCACTTCATGGTAAATCTGTATTCAAAAATTTATCCAATGGCCATCAAGCCCCTCGAGAAGGAGTACCAAGCCATGGTTTACGATGGGGAATGGCTACCAATAATTGAAAAAATCGGTAATGCATTCACCGAGGCATCTTCGATTCGTGACTCCATTGGGGGCGAGCACAACGTGCAGGGCTTCTTCAAGGCATGGCTTGGAGTATGTGATTTCAGTGTATTATGCCCAGAATTAGAACTCAATTATGGATACAGTGATTTCGTAATGATGCCTTTGCGGCACCACGATCCGCAAGCAAAGCACTGCTACATCATAGAGCTGAAGTACGTAAACTCCGAGGCCAGCGACAGCGAGGCGGCTAAAAAGCTGGCCGAGGCCAGGGCTCAGATTGAAAAGTATGCGTCGGACCGCCGTCTTTTGCGCGCCATAGAGGGCTGCACCCTCCATGGCATATCGGTCCTGTTCCGAGGCCACAGGATGGATCCGCCCCAGCTAATCATCGAAAAGAAAGTTTAAAAAAGCCAGGGCCGACCGTCGGCCCTGGCAATCCTAATGTTATAACCAAAAGTGCACGTCGCGCGCAGAGACAAACGAGTGCTTAGCTGGGGTAGAATCTGAAATTTTATTAGATGGGCAGCCAATTACCTTGCAATGATTTTGCGCGACAGTGATGTGCCGTCGGCCAGCTTCACGCGCAGAATCAGCAGCTCTCCCGCATGCGAATCAACGCTCAGCTGCGCGCGGCTGCTGTGAGGCTTCAGGGTTTTCAGCAAATAGCCCGTGGGTTCGAAAAGCTCCACGCTGGCTATTTCCGAATCAGTCCCCTCAATGGTGACCAAGCCCTGGCTCTGGCTGATTTTCACGCCTTCTGCCGCTGCCGACAATGCGGGAGCGGAGTCTATCTCCATGCTCTTGTACCAAGCCCATACCGTGGGGTCGTGGGGCCCGTAATAGTCAAACGACGGGTATTTCGCCACTATCGGCCCGATCCATTCCCACCCTTCAGTATCCTCGCTTTCCAGCCGCCTCTCGTAGAGCAGGATGTCCTGTACCTCGGTCGAGGGGATGCTGGTGGTCATGACATGGAACGGATACAGGAACGATCCGATTTCCTTGCCGAATGAGGCCTGGTCGTAGGGGCCTGCCCCCTCGAGGATCTTCACCTCGGATCTGAAGTCTTCCTGCATGAAAGTGTAGAGCTTCCTGGCGCCTTCGCCGCACTGGATTTCCTCGACTGAGAGGCACTGCATCCCGATCCTGTATCCGGTGTCCTGGTTTTCGGGACCTATGTAATATGTATCCCCGGCGCTGACATTGAAGTCGTAGAGGAGGATTTCCTCGCCGGCAAACTCTAACGACAGCATGTCGCTGTGGGCATGTGCCACGGCGGCGTAGTCGGGGTTGTAAACCGCGTAAACCCTCCGGTCTTCCTCACGCATCCAGGCCGCGGGGGTGGTGGTGCCGAGGAAGGGGATAGAGAGCTTGTGGGTGGTGTACATGTAGAGGGGCTTGTACTCTTTGCCATCGATTTCTGCGGAGCCGTAGAACTGGAGCCTGTTGTAGGTTACGTGGCCGTAAGGAGCGTTAAGCTCCTCGACGTAGCCCCACTCCACGCCCTCGCGCACCAGCGGCGTGTACTGGCTCTCCTGAGCCGCCGCGCCAATAATTGCTGCCACAGATATGGCTGCTAATGTAAAAGTTCTCATAATGGATTGCATCGATTAAATTATTATGATTTGTGATTAAATATTCTAAAAACACGTTAAAATTCAGGAGGATTCATCATTCTTTCCGAATAAAATCACTGTGGATTGGTCATCAGATTTCAGCTCAATTTGAGCGAATCCCATTGCTGGTGCGATGAAGCAAGGGAGGATTAACGAAATAAATTTTTTCATGATGTTGGAGATTAGTAGTTTTAGAAATTACTCGATTTCGCCGACGTATGTGTTGCCGGCTTCGGTGAGGATTGTGATGGATGCACCGCTTACAGCACCAATGAATACCGATTCTGGAGCATCAGAACTGAAGGTGTAGAACTGTATTCCTGAAGCAGAGGATACAGTGAGGTCGCAATCTCCCTCGGAGTAGGCGAAGGAGAAGTAGAGGCTGCTGCCATCATAGTAGCAGTAGATGGACTGGCGCGAAGGCGCCTTGGGTCTTGAGTCACGATTGCTCGTAGTTTGACCAACAGCAATCATCTGGGGGCCTCCGGACTGTTCCGAATCAGCCAATGCGATAAACTCTGGGCTTATTGCCACACTCAGTATAAGTCCGAAAGTTAATAAATACTTTTTCATTCTATGGGTATTAAATTTTGTAATGCAAAATTATATTAAGATTATTTAAAGTCAAAATATTTTAGATAAAAATTTCTTTACAGTTTAAACTCTTCGTAATTGAAAATCAGGGAGTTAGAAAGTGTAAAATTTTACACTTTCTAACTC
>JAJBUG010000010.1:0-37650 GCA_020860515.1 Bacteroidales bacterium
AAAAACGTAAAACTAAAAACGTAAAACTAAAAACGTAAAACGTAAAACGTAAAACTAAAAACGTAAAACTAAAAACGTAACACTTAACACATTTTGATTGTTATAATGTAAATGAGACACGTTAATCACGACATACCGAACTTAGCTCTTTGGATTGTCCCTTTGTTGTTAGTGGTGCCAAATGTGCTGTTGGCCTTCACCGAGGGCTGGCCCCTACTGTATAAAATCACAGATATAGCATTGGCATTCGGAGCATTCTTGGTGGTAATATCGCTCACTCGCAACATCGGATGGATGATCATCCTTTGTTTTCCATTCATCTTTTACAGCGCCTTTCAGATAGTGCTGCTTTACCTCTACGACGGTGGTATTATTGCAATCGATATGTTTGTCAATGTGGCCACGACCAATTTCACCGAAGCCACCGAATTGCTGCGCAATCTGAAATTGGCCATGGGCACTGTGTTTATCCTGTATCTGCCTCCACTGATCTGGGCCATTTATGCCATTGTCAAAAAGAAGCGCACCTCGCGTGATGCGCTGTTTATGCCGCGCTTGGCTGGCTGGACTCTCGTGGGCGCAGGCCTGGTTTTTTTGGCTCTGTGCTACTTTATGTACCCCAACTTCGATGCACGCAAGCATCTGTTTCCGCTCAATGTAGTGTGCAATACTATGGAGGCTGCTAATCGCACAGTCCGCACCAATCATTACCCCGAGACCTCAGCCAACTTCTCTTACCGAGCTACCTCAACCCGACCAGCCGACGAAAAGGAAGTGTATGTAATGGTAATTGGCGAAACAGCCCGGGCCGACAACTGGCAGCTTATGGGATATGACCGCCCCACCAATCCCAAGCTAATCCAGCGCAGCGGACTGGTAGCTTTTCCGAGGGCTATGTCTGAGTCAAATACCACCCATAAGAGCGTGCCTATTATCCTATCGTATCTCAACGCTCGCAATTTTGGCGACTCTATCCACCATACCAAGGGCATTGTCTCTGCTTTCAAGGATGCTGGCTACTGCACAGCCTTCTTCTCGGCCCAAAGGCGCAACCATTCGTTCATCGACTACTTCGGCGAAGAGGCTGATGCTTGGGAATTTATTGTGGAGAACGGCGACCCCCAGAAGGACGATTACCTGATGCCCCATCTCAAATGCTTTATCGATACCGCGAAAGCCGACAAGCTCTTTATCGTGCTTCACAGCTATGGATCGCATTTCAATTACACTGACCGCTATCCCGAGCAATTCGCCCAATTTCAACCCTGCGATTACCTTAGCGCTCAAGCTAAATATCGCGATGAGCTGATAAATGCCTACGACAATTCGATTCTCTATACTGATTCATTCCTCAACGACATTTGTGATGAATTGGAAGATACTGGCGTGCCTGCAGCATTGGTTTATCTCAGCGACCATGGCGAGGATATATTCGACGACCAGCGCGGCCGATTCCTCCACGCCTCGCCTACCCCTACGTTCTATCAGCTGCATGTGCCCATGATAGCTTGGATGAGCCCTGCATATATCGAAAAGTATCCTGAAAAGTATCGTTTCACCCTGCGTCATCGTCTGGGCCAAGTGGATAGCAGCGAATCAGCCTTCCACACCATGCTCGATATCGCAGGCATCACATCGCCATATTTCTATCCATCGAAATCACTTGCCAACAAGGCCTACGCCGACCCAGTTAGGCTCTACATCAACGACTACAACGAGGGAGTGTCGCTTCACGAAAGCGGCTTCCAGCCCCTCGATTTCCGAAAACTGGAGATGCTGGCACATACACCATAAAAAGAATCGAGGCTCCCAGCTGGGAGCCTCGATTCTTTTTATTTATTGGCTTTTGCTGCTTCGTTGATGGGGTCGATCAGCTTTTGCACCTCTGCCTCATATTCGCTCAGGGCTTTGTTGTAGGCTGCTTTGAAATATTGGGTGCGAGCCAGTTTGAAGGCTTGATGCGAATCGAATGCGTCGGGGCTCTTGTCGAAATTAATCGAAAGGCGCTCCTTGGCTTGCTGGGTTAGACCGGCGAGCTTGCTCAGCAGCTCGGTTGCTTTTTCCTCGGTGAGAAGGCCAGCATATACGGCTGCGGGCACTACCACCTGCACCACCTCGTCCTCAATGCGGTCGATGTGTTTTTTCAGGTCACGTTTGCTTGTAATCATATCGGTATGATTTAAAATATTTGTTTCAACTTAGCGAACAGATTCACAGTTGCACTGCAAATTTAGCACTTTAAATTGAGATTGACAAAATATCTCACCAATTATTACATTTTTCCTGCCCTCTTTGTTCACGCCACAGGCATCACTGAGCAAAGAATGGCTTGTTATAGCTCAGTACTCTGTAGAGGGCATAAATCGCCACCTTGGGCACATGCATCTTGGGGTATTTGGGGTTGATGCTTTCGGCCCATACATAAGTGTCGTTCTCCGCATCGGGCATCACCTTCTTTACGAACACTCCATTCTCCGTGTCAAGCACCATAGCATGGCCCCAAGGAATGAACGAGGCCTCGTTGATCCTTTTGATAAACAGGATGGCCCCATCGGGGAAAAGAGGCTCCATCGAATCGCCCGACACTGGCACGGCCAAATCAGCCTGGGGATTTGGCGAAACGATTTTGGGACATTCCGACAATTCCACTCCGCTTTCATAATATGTGGCGATTGGCCCCGCTGAAGCTGTGAGTTCAACCAGCGGGACCAACTTGACATTGGTGCGAGGCATGGAGTTCTCCCTCAGGTCGGTGTTGCTGTGCGCCAAGTCCCGGTCGCGCTCCTCCGGGCTGTCGCTGGGTTCTTCAATCATCTGGCCCTCGCCAGTCATGAGCCATACGCGGCTGATGCGCGGAAACACTGCCGTGAGGCGGTCGCACACCGTAGGCGAGATATTGCGCGTCTTGCCCTTTAATATATCATAGAATGCCTGCGGACGCTCGTATCCGCAGAGGTCGGCCAGGGCCTTCACGTTGGTGTGCATATGAGCCACCAGTGCTTCGAGTCGTTGTGCAGCTGTCATATCTTCAGAATTTTTCTTGATTTCTTTTGCAAAGATACGACTTAAATTTCAGATTCACCCCAAATCTTCAAAAAATAATGCTAATAAATTCAGTTGACGAAAAAATTTCCTGATTATCGAAAAAAATTTCACCAAATAATTTGTTAATAAATTTAAAATAGCTACATTTGCATAACACAAACACAACACCTATGGCATGAAACCCGAGTATGAACTTCGGCAAATCACTACCGAGCAGCAACGAACTGCGGTAACCGCCCTGTTGGAGAAATGCAATCTGCAGCCGCAGATTTCTCCCTACTGTGTGGGCATATTTGATGCCAGTGATCGGCTCGTGGCATGCGCTGGCCTCGACGGCTATGTAATCAAGGGGGTGGCCGTGGATCCTAAGACTCGCGACTTGGCCTTCCCCATCAAACTAATTTCTCATCTCATCAAATACGCCCGCGAGAAAGGCGGCGTAGGCAGCGTGATGATTTTCACCAAGCCCGAATATAAGCGCCTATTCATGTACCTTGGCATGAAGCCTCTGGCACAGGCCCCCAAGGCTGTGCTGCTTGAGGCCCAGCCTACAGGGCTCGATGCTTATGTGAACTACCTGCGCGAAGAGAGCCAGAAATACAAGGGCAAGAAAGGCGTGATTGTAATGAATGCCAATCCGCTGACCATGGGCCACGCATATTTGGTGGAGACTGTGGCGCGCCAGGTGGACCATCTGTTCATTATACCCGTAATGGAAAATCAGTCGGAGTTCTCCTATGCTGAGCGCCGATTGATGCTGCTTAGCCTTGAGTTCAAGCTCGACAATGTGCATGTGCTCAAGGGGAGCCGCTATGTTATTTCGGCTGCCACCTTCCCCACTTATTTTATCAAGGAAGCGTCGCATATCGCCGATACCCATATCAATCTCGATTGCAACCTCTTTGCCAACCATATTGCCCCGGCCCTGGGAGCAACTGTGCGATTCGTAGGCTCTGAGCCCAAGGATCCACTCACCAATCGCTACAATGCGCTGATGAAAGAGCTCCTGCCACTTGAGGTGGTGGAGATTCCGCGCATCGAAAGCGGCAACTTGCCTATCAGCGCCTCGCGAGTGCGCAAAGCGATGCACGAAAATGTGCTGCATACCATCTGGCCATTCTTGGCTCCTGGCTCTCGGCCCTATGTACTGGCCCATGCTGCATGCCAAGCATTGACCCAGGCACATGGCAAAATGGCTATCAAGGCAGCTGACCAATATGCCAGCCTTGGCAATAATTGCCCTATCTTGCGCAATTCAATCAAGTCATTGACACCACTATTTGCGCGAATGGCAATTCCTGGAATCACAGGCGAAAAGCTGGACCAGCTGTGCATGACAGCCGAGCACGAAATTCGCACTCTTGCTGGGTTTGAATGTATGCTTAGTGAATTTATATGGCCATTCGGCAAGGCTCTTGCAGCCTGCGCCCATTCGCTCAATGTGCGAGGCTATATATTAAGGGAAGATTTAGAAGAAACCTCAATCCCTGCCCTGGAATTATTCATATCATCAGTATCCCAACCATAAGAAAAGCCGCGCAATGCGCGGCTTTTTCGCTGTTATATAGATAGAGTGCTTAAAGAGTAAACATGATTTGAGTCTGGATACGGTTGTCGTGACCCGAGCCCATGTTCCAAGTTTGATGCTTGCCATAGAGGTATTCAATGCCCCACTGCAGATAGGGGGTGATGTTGTAGAATATATTGGCAGCGCCATAAAGGGCATATTTGTAATTGGCTCCATCCTCGCTGGTCGCATAGTCAGATACTTTCCAGATGCGAGATTCCGAACCCATTACATTAACCTGCCACTTTGAGTTGAGGTTAAATGTAAAGCCAAAGTTGAGACCCATCATCGGAGAAGCTTTCATCTTGCCAGGCTTTGCATTGTCGGGAACGAACGACAGGGGCATTCCAGCAATATCCTGCAAGTAAGCGCCGATGCCTTGGCCATAAGCTGCCTGATAGTAGAATATCACGCTGCCATTCTTGGGACCCAGATTGCCCGAAGCCATTACGCCCCAGCCTACCAAGTGACGTGTCTTGTCGGCAATCAGGTCGCGATAGCTGAAGTTACGGATAATACCCGAAATACGCAGACGGTTCTGGTCAGTCCCATACTGAATCCACATTGGGATATCAGGCACCATCTGCTCGGCATCGCCATAATCGGCTACTTGCTTTCCATCGAATGTTGGATAGTCCTTGCCGCGATATACGCCGTTGCTCGAGTTCCACGATGGCATGTCAAGACCGAGGGCAAACTGGAATCCATTGTAATTCTTCGACTTATAGCTGACTTCATACACGGTGGTAGCCAAGCATCCGCTGGGGCCCTGAGGATCGATTGTCGGCGGCTGCATGGCATCGCCATCCTGAATAAGAGTATTCTTTTCACCAGCGGTGAATCCGCGCCATGTAACGTAAGCTTTCTTCAGTTTCAGGGTATTGTTGATGCCATTGGTACCGAATTTTACATAACCTGTGATTTGGTCGGCGGACCCAGCCAAGCCAACAATCTGGAAGTCAACGTCGGCATTGAGAGGGTTGATATAATAGTCGCCCTTGTGGCCCTTGGTTGCTGGCACGGGGATGAGCTGGGTCACAAAGTTGATGCCAGCGCCATCCACATTATATAGGTTGTTGCCAAGGTCAACGCCCATGATTGTGTTGATCTGACCGCCAATAGTCATGAAGAAGCTGCGATCCTGCGACTTTACTGTGAATTTAGGCACAGGAATCTCGTGAGGGCCCGATGGGCGGTCAGCGGCAAGGATTACTGAATCTTCGGCAGATGTGCGCACGATTGATAGGGAGTGAGGCGACTGAGCCACTGCGGCTGTGCCAACACAAAGCGCCATCATAAGGGTAAACGTGGTTTTCATAATCGAGATAGTTGAATAGTTGGTTATGTTAATATGTTTTTACAACAATTCAACTTCCAAAAGTGTTGAATTTATAGACCGAGTAATTACTACTTGGGACACATGTTTTTTCACTATTTATACCCTACTGCTATGAAATATGTAGATTCGGGATGTGGTAAAATACCACTAATTACACTTATTGGGATCCTATCGATATCACTGACAGTAAATTTGCCAGGATTGGCCATATCTCCCCTTTTGGACAAGCTCGACTCAGTATTCCCCCACGTCACAGAATTGGAGACACAGCTACTTGTAACCCTCCCCAACCTTGTGATAATTCCCTTCATTCTGTGGTCGGGCAAGCTATGCAATATGAAAAATCAGATTACAGTGCTTGTAATCGGCCTGGTTATATACACTGTTTCGGGCCTCCTTTTCCTGTTCGCCGACAGCATGATCGAGCTGATTATCCTCAGCTGCTGCCTTGGCGTAGGCTGCGGCCTGGTGATTCCCCTGGCGGCCAGCTTGATCGCGCAGAATTTCGATGGTAAGTCGCGCACCAAGCAGCTTGGCTGGAAGTCGGGCACAAGCAATTTCATGGTTATCGTGGCCACTCTCTTTGTGGGCTGGATAGCCAAGGCTGGCTGGCATCTTGCATTCCTGGTGTATTTGGTGCCGCTTATTCCCTTGTGCCTGGTGCCATTCATGACGCGCAAGTTCATCGATAAATATCGCATCCCCGAGATAATAACCGAGCGTGTAGTAACCCAAGAAGTAACTGATACCAATATGGTGGCTGCCAAGGTAGCCAGCAAGGAGCAAGCTAAGGAGGATGCCAAGCCAAGCCCAGTGCCCATTCCCGAGCCTCCGCATTTTAGCTTCACCAAGAAGCATGGATTGATATTGCTGTTGGGCCTGATCGGAGTGTATATTTCCATGACCTACGGCGCAATGGCCATTGGTGATTATCTTTCCTATACCATGGACCACTACCACCTTGGCACAGCTCAAGCTGGCATCGCCACAGCCCTATTCTATTTCGGAGCCACAATGGCTGGCTTCGCCCTTACGCCAGTGATCAAATATCTGCAGCGTCTTACACCATACGTGGCCATTATGGTTTGTATCATTGGCCTATTCGGAATGGGCTGCATCCACCACTATTGGATGTATATCATTGGCTGTCTTATCATCGGATTGGGCTATGGCATCATCCAGCCAATCGTATATGACAAGACTTCGCAGATTGCCCCGGACAGCCAAAAGTCAACAGAATACTTTGGCTATACCCTTACTGGCAATTACATTGCGATAGCCCTGGTTCCATTCGTGGTTGGAGGCTGTGCCGACATATTCCATTGCTCCACCATCAACTTCCCCTACATCCTGAATGGATTCATCCTGTTAGGCGTATTGGTATGGGGCTTTGTCAAATGCCGCAGCTTTATCTTCTATGTCACCAGCAAAGAAGCTAAGGTCACTCCGCTCAACGACGATGGCACACCTGTAATCCCAGATACTACATCAAATAATCAAAAATAAGTTTCAATTGTTATAACTTCATAATTGAATATCAAAAATCATATATTATGGACACACAAGATGAAATGAAAGAAGCTGAGGCACAGGTAAAGACCAATGCCCAAATTAGCCAGGAAGCCGCCGCTCAGGCAGCTCAGAGTGCCAAGGTCGCTGCTCATGCAGCCGTTGATGCAGCCAAGGATGTGGCTGGCGACGTAAAGAACGCTTACAACGAACAGATGGATCAAATCCACGAAAAGGGATTCAAGGCTTACGCCGAAGAAAAACTTGCTGATTTGCTCCATGCGAGCGCCGAAGGGGCCGAGCACCTGTCGCAAAAGCTCCGCGACCACAGCAAAGCACAAGCATAATACCAACCTATAAATCTAAAAGCGGCTGACACCCCTGAGCGCCAGCCGCCTTTTTTATATTTCTTAATCTGTCAAAACATCAAATTCGGCAATTCCAATCTCTGAGGTATTGCGGTGATTCTTCAACCCACGGAATCGGATATAGCGCCCCTGCTGAGGTTTGCTAAATTTCACAACCTGCCACAGCGGATTATTGGCAATATTTGAGAACTCGCCACTGCTGGCACGCTGCCATTTCTGGCCATCTTGAGATACCTCAAACTCATAATTGGTGATTATTCCACGAAGATGATAATCGCCCTGGTCGGGGAGATATCGGAACCCAGTGAATTTATAAGTATCGCCTAAGTCAATCACCACATCCGTGGGCAGACCATCGCCTTGCCACATGGTGGATTTGTCGCCGTCGAGCATCAGGCGCGTGTCATCCCCAGCGGGCGCTACCACGGTCCATTTGCTGCGGTCGAGTTGATACACTTCCTGAGCAGAATCACCAGGGATTTCTGGCGCAAGATAGAGCGCGAGAGATGGCAGATGCTTTTTGCCATCGATGGTAGTTACCACAACCTGAATCTCGGTTGCCTTGGTGTTTGGCACTTGTAGAATACGTCGGTTGCCCACAGTGGTGCCGCTGGCTATAGTGTCGCCATCTGCCAATACAGTGAATGAATCTATAGTCTGGCCATCAGCCATATCTTCACGCAAATCCACCAGATTAAATTCCACTGCCGAGGGGAGGGTCATAATCAGCTTATTACCCTTTTTTTTCAGCTTGCCCCCTTGGGCCAAGTCAGTAGTGAATGTTTCCTTGAGATAATCATTGAGCTGAAGCACAGCATCTACATCATTCTGATGGATTTTGCCGTGGGTATCAATGGGGAAATTCAGAAGCCAGGTAGCGCCTCGGCCCACCGAACTCAGATAGATGTCGAAAAGCTTTTTGAGCGACTTTACCTTCATGTCCTCAAATTCGTGATAGAACCAGCCTGGGCGAGTAGAAACATTCACTTCGGCTGCCACAAAGTCAGGACCATCAATTTCACCCTCTCTTAACGATTCCTTGTTTCCAGGTGCGCCTGGTATATGGCCATTGTAATCGTAGCGATTCCAATTAGTCTCGCCTACTGAGCCCTTTTCATTGCCGCACCAACGGGCATCGGGACCTATCTCATTCCAAATAATGCAATTTGGCTGCAATTCACGCACCAATTCGATGGTTCCTGGCCAGTCGTAGTAAGTGGCACGGTCGATATTACGGTTTTCATTAGCTCCTCCATAGTAGCCATTTCCGCCGTTTGCGCCATCGAACCACACCTCAAATATATCGCCATAATTGGTGAGAAGCTCAGTGAGTTGATTGCGGAAATATTCTATGTAGCTTGGTTCGCCGTAGTCGGCGCGGTTGCGATCCCATGGCGATAGATACATTCCCAGTTTCAAGCCATATTCGTCGCAGGCTTCGCGAAGCTCTTGCAGCACGTCGCCCTTGCCATCCTTCCATGGCGAATTCTTTACAGAATAATCAGTGTATTCCGATGGCCACAGGCAAAAGCCTGCATGGTGCTTAGCAGTGACGATGATGCCAGTGAAGCCGGCATCGTGGCAGGTCTTGGCCCATTGGCGGCAATCAAGGCTGTCGGGATTGAAGAGCTCAGGACTCTCGTTGCCGAAGCCCCACTCTTGGTCAGTGTAAGTGTTGATGGAGAAATGCACAAAGGCATATCGCTCCATGTCGAACCAATCTTTCTGTGCCTGCGAGGGCTTGGGCAATCCATCGCTTTGATTGGAACACCCCATCATAATCAAGCTCATCAGAGCAAGGAAAAAGAGATTTCGTGACATTAGGTTTTGGGTTAATTCGGGTTAAATAATGGTTATAAGGGTTTATTATCTGAAATAAATTACAAATTTACGAAATTTTCTCACAACTTTTTATGCAGTCAAATCATTTTAGTTAAGTTATAGCAAATAAAAAGGATATTTCACACTTACTTGGAAAAAAATTTGTAATTTTGTAGGTTAAAAATTGCGTGACTATGGATACAGGATACTTCAACGAGAAAGAACGCAGCGAAATCCTCTCTCTTTGCCGCAGCTTGCTCCACAGCGTGCGCGACATCAGCATGCCCGACGACATGCGTCGCGTGAAGGCGCTTATCTCACAAGCTGTGGCTCATGGACATTGCCAGCGCGACCGCTATGGCATCAATCCCGTGTTTCATAACATGCAGACAGCCGCCCTGCTCTGCGAAAAGGTCAGTCCAGACCGAAATATGGTGCTGGCTGTGCTGCTTTTCAATCTCATCAAGGCTCAGGTGGTAACCCCCGAGACCATTGCCAAGGACTGGGGCGACGATGTGGCAAAGCTCATCTCTGGCCTTAGCAAAGTGGCTGTGCTATACTCAAAGCAAGCTGCCGTGGAGAGCGACAATTTCCGCAAGCTTTTGCTCACATTCGCCAAGGATATCCGTGTAATCATCATTATGATTGTCGACCGCTTGGCGCTGATGCGAGCCATCAATCACCACCCCAACGACAAATTCGTGCATGACGTGGCCTACGAGGCCAACTACCTGTACGCCCCATTGGCTCATCGCCTTGGTCTGTATGCCATCAAGAGCGAGCTCGAGGATATGTCGCTCAAGTACACCGACCGCGAGATGTACACTGACATAGCCCACAAGCTCAATCAAAAGAAAGTAGAACGTGAGGCCTACATTGCTGCCTTTATCAAGCCTATCCAAGAACGACTGACACAGGAGGGCGTAGATTTTGAACTGAAAGGGCGCACCAAATCGATTTACTCGATCTGGAACAAGATGCGCAAACAGAAAAACGACGTTGGCGACATCTTCGACCTTTTCGCCATACGCATCATCCTGAATGTGCCCCCCGAGAAGGAGAAGGCTATGTGTTGGTTTGTGTACTCAATCATTACTGACATGTATCGCCCCAATCCTGCGCGCATGAAGGATTGGATTTCAATACCCAAGAGCAACGGTTATGAAAGCCTCCACATCACCGTGTACGGACCCAACGACCGCTGGGTGGAAGTGCAAATCCGCACACGACGCATGGACGAGATAGCCGAAAAAGGCCTGGCTGCCCATTGGAAATACAAGGGCATCAAGAGCGAAAACGACCTGGACAAGTGGATGAACAACGTGCGCGACATCCTTGAGACTGCTGAGACCGGCCCAATGGAGCTGATGAAGAATTTCTCGATGGATGTCTATGACAAGGAGGTGTTTGTGTTCACCCCGCGAGGCGACCTTTACAAGCTGCCGCAAGGAGCGTCGGTGCTCGACTTTGCCTTCAACATCCACAGTAATCTGGGCTGCCGTTGCACCGGAGGAAAGGTCAACGGTCGCAATCAAAAAATCAATTACAAGCTGCGCACAGGCGACACTGTGGAGGTGCTTACCAGCAACTCGCAGAAGCCTAAGATGGACTGGCTTAACTTCACTGTCACCTCCAAGGCCCGCAACAAAATCCGACTCTCGCTTAAGGAGCAGGCTGGAGGCTTGGCTGAGGTTGGCCGCGAGCTGCTGCATCGACGCCTTAAGAACCGCAAAATCGATATCGACGAAGCCACATTGGCACGCCTCGTAAAGAAGATGGGCTATAAGACAGCCACCGACTTCTATGATGCCCTCGGCAAGGAAGACCTGGATATTACCACAGCGATCGACGGGTATGTGGATATGCAGCGCAAGGAGCAGGAGGAAACAGCACGCATTTCTGCCGAGACCTACAAATTGCAGCCGCCAACTGCCGATCAAGAATCTTCGCCCAGCGAAGTGTTGGTGATCGACAACAACGTGAAGGGCATGAATTTCAAATTCGCCAAATGTTGCAATCCCATCTATGGCGATGATGTGTTTGGATTCGTTTCATCGGAGGGCGTGGTGAAGATTCACCGCTGCGACTGCCCCAATGCCGCTAACATCAAGCTGAAATATCCTTACCGCATCATCCGCACCCAATGGAGCGGAAAACTGGGCGGACAGTTTGCTGCCACACTGCGCGTGGTCGGTCGCGACGATATTGGCATCGTGACTAACATCACCTCTATTATCAACAAAGAGAAGGATTCGAGCCTGCGCAGCATATCGATTACCAGCAACGATGGCCTGTTCCAAGGCTATCTCGTAGTCGGTGTCAACGATACCAAGGCCCTCGACAATCTTATCAAAAAGCTCAAGACTGTAAAGGGCGTGAAAGATGTGCAGCGAAGCAATTAAATTTCAAATGACAAATTACAAATGACAAATAATGAATAATAAGTTTCTGATTTTAGCCTTGATCGGAGCCAGCTTGACGGCTTGCTCCGACAAGAATCCCGAAGAGGCCCTTGCCAAGGATTACATGCTGCAAGTCACCAACGCCATCGACGGTGGCGACTACACTTTAGCCATGGCCTGGATGGACAGCATCGACAAGCGGTGCCCTACACAAATCGAGGCCCGCAAGCAAGTGACCACCATGCGAGCACAGGCAATGGAGCAGCTCACGCTGAAGCAAATCGCCACTACCGACAGCCTGATTGCTGCCACCCAGCTCGAATCCGAGCAATTGGAGCCGCTGATGAAGCATATCCCTGGCGATGACCTGGAAGGCTACTATGTGGTAGCGGATGCCTACAAGGCAGATTTCATCAACTCCACAGGCGTGGAGCCACGTGTCAATGATGTCGACTTTAACTATTACATTGTGGCTCAAAACAAAGGCAAAGCTATAGGAATCAGACAAATCACGCTGAACACCGCCACATCAGAATTCTCATCGCAGCCATTGCCAGCTGGCACTGCACGCTTGCAGACAGTAGAGGGCGGAGAACTGGCATCGTTCCTTCCCGAAGAGGTGACCGAGCTCGGAGCCTGGGCAGCCGACAATGATGTGAAGGGTGCCGTGATCAATGGCACCACCGGGAATGTGCCCGTGAAGCTCAATGCAAAGCAAGCAGCCTCGTTCGGCACCGTTTATCGCTTTGCCAATTCCAAGCTGCGCAATCGCCAAGCGCGCATCGTGCGTGAAAAGCTTGAGCGCCAGCTGCAGATTGCCCGCGACCATCAAGCCAATTCAATGAATAATGAATAATTAACGATGAATAATGAAAAAAGCAATTCTTGCCGCTTCAGCAATGCTTTTATCCGCTACCGCTATGGCTCAAACTGACAATCCCTTCTTCCAAGAGTTTGACACCCCTTATGGATCGGTGCCATTCTCAAAAATCAAAAACGAGCACTACATGCCGGCCATCGACCGAGGCATTGAGCTGGCTCGCGCTGATATCGACGCTATAGTCAACAATCCCGAGGCTCCCACATTTGAAAATACAGTGGTAGCCCTCGACCGAGCTGGCCGCGACCTGAACCGAGTAATCAACGTGTTTTTCAACCTTCTCTCGGCCGATGTCAACGATGAGATGATGGAGATGTCAATCGAAGCTTCACAGAAGCTTAGCGACTATTCCACCGACATTATCCTGAATCCTGGCCTTTGGCAAAGAGTAAAGGCTGTGTATGACACCCGCGACCAGCTCACACTTACTCCTGAGCAAAAAACCCTGCTGAAAAAGACCTACGATTCCTTTGCCAATTCTGGCGCCAACCTTCAAGGCGATGATCGAGAAAAGTTTAAGCAGCTATCTGCCCAGCTTTCACAACTCACCACTCTCTTTGGACAGAACGTGCTGAAAGAGTCAAACACCAAGGAGCTTTGGCTTACCAAGGACGACCTATCGGGCCTTCCTGAAAATTATATCACAGGCATAGCCGAAGCAGCTAAGGAAAAGGGGCGCGAAGGCGAATACTTAGTCACTCTTGCATACCCCAGCTATGGACCGTTCATGCAGAATAGCGACCGAGCCGACCTGCGCGAAAAACTGTATATGATGTCGCAGACCTGCAATACCTCGGGCGAATACAACAATCTGGAAATCATCAAGCAAATATCAAGCTTGCGTCGCCAAATTGCCAATCTGCTCGGATTTGACACATTTGCCGACCAACAACTGCAAGATACCATGGCCCAAACTCCCGAGGCAGTCTATAACCTGTTGAACCAGTTGCGCGATGCCTACCGTCCTGCTGAATTGGCTGAAATGGTCGAACTTGAGACATTCGCTGGACAGAAAATCAACCCCTGGGATTATAGCTATTATAGCAATAAGCTAAAGCAAGAGAAGTACTCATTCGACGAGGAAGCTTTGCGCCCTTATTTCCCACTCAATCAGGTAATCGACGGCGTATTCGGACTGGCCACAAAGCTATATGGCGTTACATTCGAGAAAGTTGACAATGTGGATGTGTATCATCCTGATGTCACTGTTTACAAAGTCATCGATAAGGATGGCTCTTACTTGGGCTTGCTCTATACCGATTTCTTCCCACGTGCTACAAAGCGTCAGGGAGCCTGGATGACATCATTCAAGGAGCAGTGGACTGAGCCTGACGGCACCAATTCGCGTCCGCTCGTATCAATCGTAATGAATTTCACCAAGCCTACGGCTGATACCCCTTCGCTTCTTTCTCCCTACGAAGTCAACACATTCCTCCATGAGTTTGGACATTCGCTTCATGGGCTCCTTACTCAGTGCAATTACGAGGGAATCTCTGGCACTTCGGTTTATCAGGATTTTGTGGAGCTGCCATCGCAGTTCAACGAAAATTATCTTACGCAAAAGGAATTTCTCGATGGCTTCGCAAAGCACTACAAAACTGGCGAGCCTATTCCTCAGGAGCAAATCGACCGACTTGTGGCCTCCGACCGCTATGGTGCTGCCTATGCATGTCTGCGCCAGTTGATGTTTGGCTACATCGATATGGCATGGCATACCATTAAGGAGGATGTAGAGGATCCGGTAGAGTTCGAGCGCAAGGCCTACGAGTCTGTGGCCATGTTCCCCGATGTGCCAGGCACCATGACTTCCACGCGCTTTAGCCATATCTTCAGCGGAGGCTATGCTGCTGGATACTATAGCTACAAATGGGCAGAGGTACTCGATGCTGATGCCTTTGCTAAGTTCCAAGAAAACGGCATTTTCGATCCTGAGACTGCCAAGTCGTTCCGCGAGAACGTGCTTGAGCGCGGTGGCACTGAAAATCCAGCTGAACTCTATCGCCGCTTCCGTGGCCAGGATCCCACCATCGACGCCCTGCTGCGCCGCGACGGCATTCTGCCTCCCTTGGAAAAGAAAAACGACATCCCCCTCGATCCCGAAAAGCATTGACTGAAAAGGGAGCTGGTCACTGACCAGCTCCCTTTTCAGTCAATGGGTACAAAAAAAGCAGCACTGATTCACATCAGCGCTGCTCTTCCCTTAGTGTATGTTCTATACTAAGCACTCAATTTTATATAATTTTTACCCATTATTCTTCATCAGCAGTCAAGAAGCAAGGACTGTGCCTTTAATCATTCTTGATGTGGTCAAGGCTTTCCTTGAATCACGTTGCAAAGTTAATATAATTTATCTAAATTTCCAAATAATTTTATATAAATTCGTAAAATTTATCTACGAATCCTTAAAAATTGCCATTTTTCCGCCAATTTTTAGTATGCTCCTAAGTTGCCAGCGTAAGCTTCGCCATAGAAATTCTGCCCGTACTCGCGGGTGTTGAGCGACGGCCAAGCCACCCCGATGGCTGGAGATTCTTCTTGCAAGCGATAATCAAAGTAGTAATCGTTGCGCACGGTATAATATAGTGGATCTTGATTCCATAGGCAGTCGAGGAAATTGTTGTCATCGGTGCCATCGCTCTTCAGCAGGCAATGACGCACATATATTTCATATCCGTCCAATTCCCCTGGATACATGTCTGGGCTCAAGCCATAGATAATACAATTCACCACCTCAGCCTCCACCCTGCCATATTCTGCTTCCACATCTTCGGCTGTCTCAAAATACATGGCTGGAGAGCTGGGAGCCACGTAGAGATAATAATTGGCAAAGGTGCATTGCTCAAAGCGGTGCTTGCCACCCACCAAATAGGCCAAGTTGTAAGCCCCCTCGGCAAATTCGCAGCCATAAGCCTCTACTGACGCACCAATGGCTGTGAAGACATTGTCGCCCGAGTTGCGCAGACGGCAACGCTCCATCACAAGTTTGGGAGACGCGGTTTCGGTGCCGTCGCCATAAAGAGCCACTCCATAGCTGGTGTTGCTAACTTCGGTATAAGCAAGCGAATTGTCATGGCTCGAAGCCATAAACTCCAGCCCGTCCCATTGGCGCGACATGATGTCGAACGATACATCGGGCAGTAATTCGCCAGTGCGGTCGCCAGTGATAGTCACAAGAGCCTCAGGCGTGCCATCGGCCACCAGGCTGCCATAAATGCGAATGTAGCTCCTGTCGTGCATCAACAGTTTGGCGCCCGCTTCAATTGTGAGCTGTGCCCCCTCGGCCACTACGAGCGAATCCTTCACTTGGATAGGCTTACCTGCTTCGAAAGTTGTGTCTTCATTGATCAATGCGCCGTTAAGCCTAATGATATCTTGACCCTGTGCAGCAAGCACCACGCTCGATGTCACGCCGTTGACCAAGAAGTCGAGATTAGCCTTGATATCCACTGGCAACAATGTGCCATTTTCAGGGATATTTGCCTCAACGAATACATAAATTGAGTCGTTAGCGCGGATTTCAATGTCGCGGAAAGTGGTGCCGCTCATGCCATCAACATTCACACGGAAATATCCTGCACCTTCGCCCGATAGGCTAACTTGTGAAATATTCAAGCCTTTGTCGTGAGGATTGTGCACCGTCATGCGCGAGGTGGTAGTGATTTCGGCTGTATACACCAAGCCGAGGTCGAGAGTATCTACCGAGAAATATGGCTGGTCGCTGGGGCTGGTTGTGTATCCGTCCTCGATACATCCAATCAGCAAAGCCATCAGGGGGAGAAGTATTATATAGAGTGATTTTTGGTTCATTATTATGCGTTTTTAGTCAATTAAAAACGAAAACTGACCCCAATTATTGCATAAATTTCGTACCTTTGCACTCTATAACAAAACCCATTTGAATGGTTTGACCAAAATGGTTTGAACGATTTGAAAAATAACAATAATATGGTTAGAAAACTTACATATATATTGATGTTTGCGCTGGCCGTCATAGCCAGCTCCGCCAAAGACTTTAAAAGGCCTCACGCTTTGGAGCCAGGCGCGCGAATTGCCATCGTCACCCCTGCATCGGCCACTGACAGCATGCCAGTGGTCCACGCCATGGAATTGCTCGAAGCCCAAGGCTATGAGCCCGTGCCCTACCCCCATGCCTTCGGTCGCCACTATGGCACATTTCCTGCCAATGACACCCTGCGAGCCCAAGATTTGATGTCAGCCTTCGCCGACCCCGAAATCGATGCCATAATGTGCACCCGAGGGGGTTACGGCTTGGTACGCCTCCTCCCCCTGCTCGATGCTGATGTAATAGCCCAAAATCCCAAATGGCTCATCGGCTACAGCGATATCAGCGACCTCCATGCTCTGATGTTTCATGCTGGTGTCCAATCGATTCACGGCCCTATGTGCGGACATCTTGGCGATGAAAAAGCCGATTCACTCTCCACTGCCTACTTGTTACAAATGCTTCAACAGCCCGAGGGTTGGACTTACACCTTGCCTGCGCATCCCTACAATAATCTTGGCATAGCCAATGGCACACTCGTTGGCGGCAATTTTATTACAATCAATGGTTTGGCCGAGAGTGAGTACGACATCCTCAACCTCCCTGCCAGCGAAGGCATTATCCTCTACATTGAGGAGGTGGGCGAACGAATCCATGCTGTAGAGCGCATGCTGATGCGTCTGCATCAGAGTAGAGCTCTGAGTAAACTAAAGGGCCTTATAATTGGCGAATTCACCGACTATAAAGCCACCAAAGATTTTGAAACCATCGAGGATATGATTCACTACTGGCTCAAAGAATGGGGCTACTACGAGCTCGACGACTTTCCCATCCTCTTCGAAATGCCCTCAGGCCACGGCGACATCAACTACCCCCTAATCCTAAACTCCCCCGTAACCCTCACCATCACCGAGGACTTCGCCACCCTCAACTGGAAATGACATCACGACAGGAAATGACAAACTAAATCGGGGATTTGTGCGTTTATTAGGTGGAAACACTTAAAGACTACGATTATGAGAAAGGGCGTAATTTTTACTATCATATTGGCGGTTGTGGCAATCGCTCTTGGCAGCCTGGGCGGATGCAAATCTTACAAGGAAGCCATGGCCAATGACTCACAGCAGGATTCGATTGCTGGAATCATAGCGCGAGAAATCGTGGACCAACAGACTTTCTTGCTGAAAGGGTCTCGACTAACTATCAAAAACTACAATTTCCCTAATATCAACAGCAGCACCAACTTCATCCAGGTCAATGGCGACAAGGGGGCAGTGCAGGTATCTCCAGCTTTCAGCGGTGGACCCAACGGAGTTGGGGGCTTTACGGTTGACGGCTCAGTGTCGAATTACAAAGTGACTGAGCGTAAAAATGGCGACATCGTAATCAGTTTCCATCTTGGGGCGCCAGTGGGATCATGCGAGGTGTCAATCACGATGTATTCCAACAGTGCCCGCTGTGTGGCAAACATCAACAGTACCTTCCGCAGCGGACGAGCCATACTCTACGGCAACATAATCCCAGTTGACAACTCAGTATATCAAGGCCGTTATCCTTTCTAAATAGGCACGTAAATTACGAATTTTTCCTCGAAGTGAGGCTCGGATATAAACTCAGTGACTGGAAACTCCACCACTGGGTATTTTACCCCTGAGATTTCCTCTGCCAAATCACCGCCTTTGAGGCACACTAAGCCATTTCCATAGCGGTTGCCAGGCTGCTTCTTGGCGATATTTTTCACAATTAGGGGCACCAAGGCGTCAAGGCTCATCACTGCGCGGCTTACCACATAATCGTAGCGGTTGCGACATTCGCCAATATCTCCATGTTGGAAGGTCACATTCTTAAGCCCGATAGCTTCTGAGATTTCCTGAGCTACACGCACTTTCTTGCCAATGCGGTCGAGAAGGTGAAATTGGCAATCTGGGTAAATGATGGCCAATGGCACTCCGGGGAAGCCACCACCAGTGCCCATGTCGAGGAATGTAGTGCCAGACCTCAGTTCGCCCAGGAATTTGGCCAGAACCAAAGAATGGAGCACGTGGTTCTCGTAGAGATTGTCTATATCCTTGCGGCTGATCACATTGATTTTGGCGTTCCAGTCAGAATAGAGCGTGCCAAGGGCTTCTATCTGTTCGTGCTGGTGCTCGGAGAGGTCTGGGAAATATTTGTATATAATTTCGGAATTCATTGTCATAAATTTTAGAAACGGAGGAGACCATGGCAACAGAATTGCCTCGACAATAACCGCCATCCGGATTAAAGCTATCGTCCTTTATTCAGGCACTTCCAGGCCGTGATACATGTAATCCCACCATGCGGGTTCATCCTTGAGATATTTAGCGAACCAAGCGAAAATCGTGTCCTGCCACAGGCGGCGCTTTTCCACATCTTTAATATGGTGATCCTGCTTTTCTATCTCCACCAAAGCCGTGGGGCAACCCACCAGATTTAAGGCGGCAAACATCTGTATGCTCTCGCCTGGAGGCACATTGGTGTCGCCATCACCATGTAGCAGAAGCAGCGGAGTATGCATCTTGTCAGCGCGGAAAAGCGGACTTTGCTTTACATACAAATCGGGGTTGGTCCAGGGATAATTGTTGGCCATCGACACCTGGCTGTAGGTATAGCCCCAATATCCTTCACCCCAATAGCTGGCATGGTCGCTGATGCCCGCGTGGGAAATAGCGCACGCAAACTTATCTGTGACTGATTGCAAATACATGGTCATGAAGCCGCCGTAGCTGGCCCCAATGCAGCCTACCTTGCTGCCATCAACATAAGGATGCTCATCCAAGAATTTGTCAAGGCCCTCAATTATATCCTCAGCTGGACCCTCGCCAGCTGTGTTGACATGTCGGCTTGCCCATTCTTGTCCGTAGCCTGTGGCTCCGCTTGGCTGAAGCACCAGCACCACATATTCAAGCTCAGTATAAACATGCTTGGGATAGCGGCTCTCAAATAGAGGCTGGCTGGGACTGCATCCACCATAATAATTTACTATCAGCGGATATTTCTTATTAGGGTCAAAGTTGTCGGGCAGATAAAATGCTCCCTCCACTGTGTCGCCTTTGCTGTTGGTGAAGCTCCACTCCTGGTATTTTCCAAGGCGCACGTCGCGCAAGCGGTCAGCCGAAGGATGATCAAGGTCCGAGGTCTTGCCAGTGCGAAGATTCGTAAGATAAAGCCCATCAGGATTGCTGTCGCTTTGGCCATACCATGCCAGCATGGCTGCTCCCGGACTAACTGCAAAGCCCTTTACCAGATTCTCAGGCAGCTCAACCAACTTGTAGGCGCATGTTGATGGGTCGATCTGATAAATATGATATAGTGCGTGGTCTTCTACCTTTACATATATCTTGCCATCATTCTTGCTCCAGATGGCGTCTTCAACGCTCGGATCGAAGTCGCGAGTGATTGGAGCTACCTTGCGCGATGCCAGGTCCACAATAAAGAGTTCGTTTTCTGTCATGCTCGGTGTCTTGTCCTCAGGCAGTGTGCACCCGATGCGGTCGAATGCCTCAGGAGTACCCTTTATCAGCACCTGCTTGCCATCGGGCGAGAACATAGCGCTTGCTGCTATGCCATCCACCTCAAGAAAACCTTGGTCCTTTACGATAGTATCGGCCTCCAAGGTATTGACATCTATCACCATTAACGTGTGCACTGTAGTAGGCCTCATTTGCTCATAGCAACTGCGGAATGTGCTTAGCAGCAGTTTGCTGCCATCCTGGCTAATATCCAGAAGCTTTAGATCGTTCTTTCCCGAGCCCAGTGGCTGCAGAGTGTTTTTGCCATCAAGCTTCATTATGGCAGGATAATGACGGTCGCGCCAGCCAGGAATGCGATCTTCAGGCTCAAGCACCTGATATGCTTTAGGATTCTCTTTTCTGCCCTCTTTCACGAGGTCAAACACAAGATAATCCTCGGTAGGCGCCACTATGAAATCTCCTTCAGGGAGATTAGTTGCAAGAGTAGATTCCGAGCCAGTGGCAGGGTCCACAACCACTAATTCGCGGCCATTGGCATAACTTTTATGAGTAATATAATATTTATCTGAGCGTGGCATCCATGTGGCTTGCTCCGCCAAGCGGCCCCGCACCTGATTGGTGCTGGCATCATAAAGCCGCTGGTAACGCGTGGCTTTTCCATCCGAGTCTGTATCCTCATAGTCAGCAATCAACCAGGCTCCAGCAGGCGAAAGACTGACGCCAACAATGCGAGTGCCAAACATCACATCGTCGAGCGTGAACATGCGTGTGCCATCCGTGACCACCTTGAAGGCTCCATCCTTAGTGCTCTTCACTGCTATGCTGGGCGCACTGACGCCATCGGCTGAGGCATATCTCACCACCACTCGATGAGTGGCTGGAGTAAATGCTTGCTCTCCTTTGGCCTGGATGCCATCCACTGTCACCTCATAATTTTCCACTCCATCGACTAATATCTCACCCTTGGTGAAATCACGATTTTCAATGTCGAACGCAACGACATGCAGCCCGGGTGCCGCTGGTATCTGGCTTAGCTGGATTTTGCTGAATTGCTCGCGCCCCGGATTGACTACACCCTTCAGGAGATGCTGGGCCTCGGGAGCCTTGTCGGCCACGTCAAGCCACACTGGCATTGGCACTGGGCCAAAGTAATCCACCTCGGCTATCTTCATCTCGTCGGCATTTGACATCAATGCGCTTGCTGCCATAATTGTCAATAAGATTGGTTTCATTTACTCATTAATTATTATTTCTATGGCAAATTTACGAATAATTCATGATTTATTTTTAATTTTGCAAAGGAAAAAACCATATGCGCCTCGAAAACGTATTAAAATAAAAACGACTATGCTTAAAATTGGACGATACAACCACCTGCGCGTAAATCGGCTTGTCGATTTTGGCGCTTACCTTGATGCGGGCGATGACCACGAAATACTGATGCCTGCAAAATATATGGATCCTGACATTCAGCCTGGCGATGAAGTAGATGTGTTTGTGTACACCGACTCCGAAGACCGGCTTGTGGCCACCACCGAGCATCCCTTTGCCGAAGTGGGCGAGTTTGCATATCTGCAAGTAGCCGATGTCAATAAAGTGGGCGCATTTATGGACTGGGGGCTGCAAGCCAAACAACTTCTGGTGCCATTCAGCGAACAAAAGCTGAAGATGAATCCTGGCTGCATTTATCTGGTGTATGTTTATCTCGACGACACCACCAAGCGCATCGTGGGCTCATCCAAAATCGAGAAATATCTGGGCAATGTGTTGCCCCACTATAAGCGCGGCGACGAGGTGAAAGCCCTGGTATTCCAACACAATGCGCTGGGCTACCGATGCATAGTCGATAATCTACATTATGGATTGATATACCAGAACGAACTGTTTCAGCCGCTTGAATTAGAAACTACCATAAAAGCCTATGTGAAGCAGGTGCGCGAAGATGGCAAAATCGACCTCACTGTAGGCGACTGCTCGCGCATTCGCACTCGCGACACAGCCGACGAAATCCTTGACCAGTTGCAGCAGGCGGGAGGCGAACTTCCGTTCAGCGACAAATCTGACCCCGACGAGATTCGCGATCGATTCCACTGTTCTAAGAAAGATTTCAAAAAAGCGCTTGGTAAGCTCTATAAAGAACACAGAATTGAACTTCTCGCCGATTCAATCAAGGCTTTATGAGCCTAAGATTGCACAGATTTAGACTAATTTATCACTTTTTTTCATTTTTATAGTGCAAATGTGGAAATTTTTTTGCAAATTTGCACTATATTTTGTCGTGTCTTATCTTTAAGGCACCGAAAACTCGAGAAAATGGAATTTACAGCCAGCCAAATAGCATCAATCGTAGGCGGCAAAGTGGAGGGTGACCCCAATGCCGTGGTTAGCACCTTTGCCAAGATCGAAGAGGGCCATCCCGGCGCTCTTTCTTTCCTTGCCAACCCCAAATATGCACACTACATTTACAACACAGGCTCGTCAATCGTGCTCGTAAATGAGGACTTCGAGCCAGAGCAACCCATCAGCACCACTCTCATCCGCGTAAAGAATGCCTATGAGACTGTGGCACAGCTTCTGCAAATGGTCACTTCCATGACACAGCAGCACCCCACTGGCATAGAGCAGCCATGCCATATTGCTGAGGGTGTGGAAATACCAGCCAACGCTTATGTGGGGACTTTCACATATATTGGCCATGGAGCCAAGATAGGCCAAGAAGCTAAAATTTATCCCCAGGCCTACGTTGGGCCCGGTGTTGAGATTGGCGATGGCACTATCATCTATCCTGGAGTAAAAATCTACAAAGGTTGCAAGATTGGCGCCCGCTGCATAATCCACAGCGGCGCAGTAATCGGAGCCGATGGCTTCGGCTTTGCCCCCAAAGAAGATGGATCTTACGACAAAATCCCCCAAACAGGCATCGTTGAAATCGAGGATGACGTGGAAATCGGAGCCAACACTACTATCGACCGTGCTATGATGGGAGCCACGCGCATCCGCCATGGTGTGAAGCTCGACAATCTGATTCAAATAGCCCACAATGTAGAGGTGGGCCATGACACTGTGATGGCTTCGCAGGTTGGCGTGGCTGGCAGCGCCAAAATCGGCAGCCGCTGCATGATGGGAGGCCAAGTAGGAATTGCTGGCCATATCACCGTGGGCGATGGCACACAAGTGGGCGCTCAGGCTGGCATCCCCAACAGCGTGAAGCCTGGCAGCGCCATCATTGGCAGTCCTGCAATCCCTGGCCGCGATTTCGCCCTGCAATGCGCACGGCTCAAGCGCCTCGGCGATCTCTTCGACCGCGTGCGTGAACTGGAAAAGAAGGTCAACCCCTAAAGATTCCTTTCCCCTTTATTCCTTTTATCCTTTCTTCCTTTTATCCTTAAAAAATATCGAATCCTCTCCGAAAATATTAAGATGAAGCAACAGACTCTCAACCAATCATTCACTTTCAAGGGCAAGGGCCTCCATACTGGCCTCAACATCGAGGCTGAATTTTGCCCTGCGCCCATCAACCATGGTTATAAATTCCAGCGCGTTGACCTGCCTGACCAGCCAATAATCAATGCCTTAGCTGAGAATGTAATCGAAAGCAACCGAGGCACCGTTGTAGGTAATGGCCAAGCCCAAGTTTCCACAATCGAGCATGCGATGGCTGCCCTCTATGCCATGGGGCTCGACAACGTGCTAATCAAGGTAAATGCCCCCGAGCTCCCAATCCTGGATGGAAGCTCGATCAAGTATGTAGAGGCTATCCAAGCCGCTGGCATCGTGGAGCAGGACGCTGACAAGGATTATTATGTGGTAAAGCATAAGATTGAGCTGGCCGACGAGGCCACTGGCTCAAAAATCATGGTGCTTCCCGACGAAGAATTTTCGGTTGAAGTAAAGGTTAGCTACAATTCTCCCGTTCTCGAGAATCAATTTGCCAGTTTGGAGCATCTGTCGGAGTTTGCCGCAGAAATCGCTCCTTCGCGCACATTCGTGTTCCTGCGTGAAATCGAGCCTCTGCTCAAAGCCAACCTCATCAAGGGCGGAGATTTGGAGAACGCAATCGTAATCCATGACTCGCCTATGACACAGGAGGAGCTTGACCATCTGGCCGACCTGATGGGAGTGCCTCATCGCGAAGTGGGCAAGTACGGCTACATCAACGATTTTGAGCTCCATGCAAGCAATGAGCCCGCTCGGCACAAACTGCTCGACATCGTAGGCGATGTGGCTCTGATTGGCCGTCCGCTCAAGGGCAAAATCATTGCTACGCGCCCTGGCCATACAATCAACACACGCTTCGCCAAGATGATTCGCCGCGAAATCGTGCGTCAGAATGTGCAGGCACCTGTGTATAATCCAAATGTGCCCCCAGTGATGGACAATGTTCGCATCCGCGAATTCCTGCCTCATCGCTACCCCTTCCTGCTCGTTGACAAGATTATCGACATAGGCAAGAATTATATCGTGGGTGTGACCAATGTCACCACCAATGAGCCATTCTTCCAAGGACACTTCCCTCAGGAACCAGTGATGCCTGGCGTGCTTCAGATCGAAGCTATGGCTCAGACCGGCGGTTTGCTGGTGCTCAGCATGGTTGACGAGCCTGAAAAATATTCGACCTATTTCATGAAGATCGACAACGTGAAGTTCCGCCAAAAGGTGGTGCCTGGCGATACCTTGATTTTCCATGTGTCGTTCATGACTGAGCTCCGCCGAGGCTGCGCAGTGATGAAAGGCCTTGCCTTCGTGGGCGAGAAGGTAGTTACCGAGTGTGAATTCATGGCACAAATCGTAAAAAAACAAGTAAGATGAACTATCCCTTAGCCAACGTACATCCCGACGCCAAGATTCATCCGAGCGTTGTGATTGAGCCATTTGCCACCATCGAAGCCAACGTGGAAATCGACGAGGGCACCCATATTTATGGCAATGCTACTGTGATGTGGGGAGCCCGCTTAGGCAAGAATTGCCGCGTGTTTCCAGGCGCAGTAGTTGGGGGAGAACCTCAGGATCTCAAATTCAAAGGCGAAGAAACTGTGGCCATCATTGGCGACAACACTACCCTGCGCGAATGTGTGACTGTGCATCGCGGCACCGCATCGAAGGGCAAGACCATTGTGGGCAGCAATTGCCTGATTATGGCTTACTCGCATGTGGCTCACGACTGCGTGGTGGGCAATAATGTGGTAATGTCGAATGCAACCCAGATAGCTGGTGAGGTAGAAATCGACGACTTCGCCATCGTGGGCGGTGGCACCCTGATTCACCAGTTCTGCCATATCGGCCGAAATGTGATGATTCAAGGCGGAGCACTTATCAATAAGGACATTCCCCCCTACGTGTTAGCAGCCCACGAACCAATCGCTTTTGCTGGTATCAATGTGATTGGCCTCCGCCGCAAAGGGTTTGATAACCAGACAATCGAAGAAATCCAAGATATCTACCGCATGCTGTATCTCTCAGGCCTCAACTTCACGGATGCCGTGAAGCGAATCGAGCGTGAGATGCCTCAATCGATCGAGCGAGACCGCATCATTGAGTTCGTAAAGAACAGCAAGCGTGGCATAATCCGAGGATACAACAGGTAAATGACAAATGGCAAGTGGCAAATGACAAATTCCTCAGGATGGTAATTTGTAATTTGTAATTGGCAACTTGTAATTATACTGGGATCTGCTGGTCCGTCGCGCGGCGACGAATGAGCGCCGTGAGGAAAGTCCGGGCAACACAGAGCAGCGTACCTCTCGAAAGGAGAGCGGTCGGTGACGGTCGAGTAGCGTGACAGAAAACAACCGCCAGCTCCCATGCTGGCAAGGGTGAAAAGGCGGGGTAAGAGCCCACCGGGCGCCACAGCGATATGGCGTGCCGCACGCCTGACGCGTTGCAAGGTCATGTAAACCTGCGCATAAGGGCTGCTCGCTCTTGCAGGAGGGTAGACCGCATAGATAAATGACGGACGGCAAGGGGCGCTTTCTGCCGAATGGCTGATAATGCCCCTACCACATAACCTGGCTTACACGCAGATCCCTTTTTTATTCTTAAAAATTATTTTATCCTGCCTCCAGATGGCGACCAAAGACCAAAAACCAAAAACCAAAAACCAAAGGACAGAAGACCAAAGACCAGAAGACCATTCCGAATGGTGGACATCACCCCTGGAGGACGAGGATGGCAACCGTATCATGGTCACTGGCCGTGGCGACATTGAGAAGTTCCGCAATAATCCTCGATTCAATATCCGTGTCACAGTGTCACTGCCTTATGATGCCGACGCCCAAGGAATGCCTCGGCGCGAAGCTGCCGAGCAACTCGAGCAAATCGTGGACCTTATGCAGGCTGAGCTTCACCAGGACCCTGTGGCTGTGCTTACTGGCCTTTACACAGGTGCTGGGCGCCGCGATATGGTATTCTACACCGCCAGCACTAATATCTTCAACAAAAAGCTCAACTCTGCACTCGCCTCACTCCCCCTACTCCCTCTGGAAATCTCAGCAGAGAACGACCCCGAATGGGCTGAATACGACGAGATGCGCGAGCTGAGCGAAATTAACTAAAATTCAAGTTCTCTCAACCGCATGAAAAATGTTATCACCCGCTCCATATCTGGCATTGCATATATTGCCATTATCGTAGCAGCTCTGCTGTTAGGCCCCTGGTACTTCACAGGGCTTTGTTGCTTGTTTGCCGTGCTGGGCATTTTGGAGTTGTCGTCGCTGCTCAACAAGCCCATGATCGGCACACTCACGCTGATTGATGCCCTGGGAGCAGTTTCATTGGTTGCATTGCCGCTTAGCGCCATGATTCCCGAGGGCACATTGGTGCTGTATTGCTGCCTGTGCTTTATTCCAGCTTGCTTTATCATACGCACCACCACTGCGCTCTACGACATTCGGCCCACGGCATTCAGCAGCGCCATGATGTCGATGGCTTCGGTAGTGTATTTGGGCCTCCCTCTGCTCTGCCTCAATTTCCTTTACGCCAATGCTGGATGGCAGTTAGTAATCTCGATGTTCGCCATGATTTGGATCAACGACACCGGAGCTTTCTGCTGCGGCAGCCTATTTGGCAAGCATAAGATGAGCCCTCGCCTGTCCCCCAAAAAGACATGGGAAGGCCTGGTTGGTGGCATCCTGCTCACTGGCGCATCGGCTGTGGGAGGCTACTTCATTTTCCGTGATGTGCTGCCTCTGAGCTTGATTGCATGGATATTCTTAGGCCTACTCATCGGAGTATTCTCTACTTGGGGCGACCTATTCGAAAGCTTGATGAAGCGATCGCTCGGCGTAAAAGATTCTGGACACTTGATTCCTGGCCACGGTGGCATACTCGACCGAATTGATTCTCTGCTATTCGTGGCTCCATTCACACTGCTCTACTTTTTCTTTGCAGTGACGCTTTAACCCATATTAAGCATATTTAAACCTTAAATTTCCTAAAAAAGCAAAACTTTTTTAGGAAATTCTTGTTTTTTTGAACATAAACCTTTATCTTTGCTTTAACATTTGCCAATAACAAAATTTACCATATTTTTAACATATCATGGAACAAAACGATTTAGTGCAAGAAGTGACACGGCGCGCCGAAGCATGGCTCACCGACAGCTACGATCCCGAGACCCGCGCCGAAGTGAAGCGCATGCTCGAGGCTGATGACAAAACCGACCTTATCGATGCATTCTATCGCGACCTGGAATTTGGCACAGGCGGTCTGCGCGGAATCATGGGCGCTGGCACCAACCGCATGAACATCTACACCGTAGGTGCTGCTACCCAAGGCCTCGCCAACTACCTGAAGGAGGCCTTCAAAGATCTCCCCGAAATCTCGGTAGTCGTGGGTCACGACGTGCGCAACAATAGCCGACACTATGCTGAAATCGTGGCTGACATCTTCACAGCCAACGGCATCAAGGCTTATCTTTTCGATAGCTTCCGCCCAACTCCCGAACTGAGCTACGCTATCCGCAAGCTGGGCTGCCAAAGCGGCGTCAACATCACAGCAAGCCACAATCCCAAAGAATACAATGGCTACAAGGCCTATTGGTCAGATGGCGCTCAGATCATCGCTCCCCACGACACCAACATCATCGACCATGTCAACCGCATCAAGAGCGTAAGCGAGGTGAAGTTCAAGGGCGATCCCAGCAAGCTCCAAATCATTGGCGAAGAAATCGACAAGCAATACCTGGCCGACATCAAGACTCTCAGCCTTGACCCCGAGGTAATCAAGAAATACAACGATCTGAAGATCGTGTACACCCCTATCCATGGCACAGGCGTGAAACTGATTCCCGAATCGCTGCGCAATTTCGGATTCACCAATATCATCCACGTGCCCGAGCAAGACATTCCTGACGGCAACTTCCCCACCGTGGCAAGCCCCAATCCCGAGGTGCCCTCAGCTATGGCTATGGCTATCGAGAAAGCCAAGGAAGTCAATGCCGACGTGATTTTCGCCAGCGACCCCGATGCTGACCGCATTGGCTGCGTAGTACGTCTGGAGAATGGCGAATACCAGTTGCTCAACGGCAATCAAATCGTGATGATTCTGCTCAACTACATCATGGTGCGCAACCGCGAGATGGGTCGCCTCCTGGGCAACGAATTCATCGTAAAGACCATCGTTACCACCGAGACCATCCGCGCCATCGCTGAGAATAACAATATCCGCATGTACGACTGCTACACTGGCTTCAAGTGGATCGCAGCCGTAATCCGCGACCTCGAAGGCCGTATGCGCTACATTGGCGGCGGCGAAGAGAGCTACGGCTTCCTGGCTGAAGACTGGGTTCGCGACAAGGACGCTGTGTCAGCTGTATCGCTGATGGCCGAGGTTGCAGCATGGGCCAAGGATCGCGGTCTCGACTACATGGCTATGCTCAAGGATATCTACGTAAAGAATGGCTATTCGATGGAAAAGGGCATTTCAGTAGTGCGCCCCGGCAAGACTGGAGCTGATGAAATACAGAAGATGATGCGCGACTTCCGTGCCAATCCTCCCAAGACTCTGGGTGGAAGCCTCGTGTGCACCATCAAGGACTATGCCGACCTCAACGTCACCGACGTGCCCACTGGCCGCGTGGATAAGATGGACATGCCTGTCACCAGCAATGTGCTGCAGTATTTCACTGCCGATGGCACCAAGATCAGCATCCGCCCCTCAGGCACAGAGCCTAAGATTAAGTTCTACATCGAGGTGCACGACACTCTGCCAAGCGCCGACAAGTACGACGAGCTCTGCAAGAAGGCTGAGGCCAAGATCGAAGTCATCAAGAAAGACCTCGGAATCTAACCTCCCCTAAGGCCCTTAAAGCCCTTAATGACCTTAAAGCCCTTAATGACCTTAATGGCCTTAAAGCCCTTAATGACCTTAAAGACCTTAAAGACCTTAAAGACCTTAAAGACCTTAAAGCCCTTAATGACCTTAATGGCCTTAACTGCCTCATATAAAATATATCAATCTTTTTTAAATCAAAGATATGGAATTTCTAACTAACGACAAATTGACCATCGTCGGCGCAGCTGGCATGATCGGATCCAACATGGCTCAATGCGCTTGCATGATGGGCCTTACCCCCAACATCTGCCTCTATGACGTATTCTCACCCGAAGGTGTAGCCGAGGAACTCCGTCAGTGCGGTTTTGCTCATGTCAACATCACCGCTACTACCGATCCTGAGGTTGCTTTCAAGGATGCAAAGTATGTGATCTCATCAGGCGGCGCTCCCCGTAAGGAAGGCATGACCCGTGAAGATCTCCTGGCTGGCAACGCAGCTGTGGCTAAGGAACTGGGCGAGAACATCAAGAAGTACTGCCCCGATGTTAAGCATGTCGTAATCATATTTAACCCCGCCGATATCACTGGCCTGGTTACCCTGCTCTACTCTGGCATCAAGCCCAACCAGCTCACCACCCTCGCTGCTCTCGACAGCACACGTCTGCAAAGCGCTTTGGCTAAGCACTTCGGCATCGACCAATTTAAGGTTCGCAACTGCTGCACATTCGGCGGCCACGGCGAACAAATGGCAGTATTCGCCAGTCCCGTTACCATCGACGGCACTCCGCTGCTCGACATTATCGGCACAGGCAAGAAGGTCAATGGCGTAGAGCTCACCGCAGAGCAATGGGCCGACATGAAGAAGGCTGTAACCCAAGGCGGAGCCGCCATCATCAAGCTCCGCGGCCGCAGCTCATTCCAGAGCCCGTCGTATCTCTCAGTTGAGATGATTGCTGCTGCTATGGGCGGCGCTGAGTTCCAATGGCCTGTTGGCTGCTATGTAGCCAGCGAGAAGTACCACCACATCATGATGGCCATGCCTTCGCGCCTGACCAACGATGGTGTGTACACCAAGATCGTCACTGGTACTCCTGAGGAAATGGCTGACCTTGAAAAGAGCTATGGTCACCTCTGCGCTCTCCGCGACCAAGTAATTGGCATGGGTGTGCTCCCAGCAATCGAAAACTGGAAGGACATTAACCCCAACCTCTAATCAATCGCAAACGACAAATTACAAATGACAAGTTGCCATCAAGATGGTAACTTGTCATTTGTCACTTGTAATTTGTCATTATAATTATGACAGTACTTTACGAAGATAATCATATTATAATCGTCAACAAAGAGCCTGGCGAAATCGTGCAAGGTGACAAATCCGGTGACAAACCTCTGAGTGAAATTGTAAAAGAATGGATCAAAGAGAAGCATCAAAAGCCTGGAAATGTTTTCTTGGGCGTCGCTCACAGGCTTGACCGCCCTGTGGGAGGCATAGTGGTATTCGCCAAGACATCTAAGGCTCTGGCGCGACTTAACCAAATGTTTCGCAATGGCGACATTCATAAGACTTATTGGGCCATTTCACGCAATTGTCCCGAGAAACCAGCCGATTTGCTTACCCATTATATTACCTCAACAGAAAAGAACAATAGGAGCTATGCCTCGCCTGTGCCTAAGGATGGAGCGAAATTAGCTCAACTCAGATACCGAGTGATTGCTCACAGCGACCATTATCATCTGATTGAAGTGAATCTGATGACAGGCCGAAAACACCAAATTCGAGTACAGCTCTCTGCAATTGACTGCCCAGTCAAGGGCGATCTGAAATATGGCGATCGCAGAAGCAACCCCGACGGCAGCATTTCGCTCTTAGCTCGCCGAATACAATTTACCCACCCCGTAAGCGGAAAAGAAATCGACATCACTGCCCCCGTGCCCGATGATCCGCTATGGAAAGCTTTTGAAAAAATGACAAATGACAAATTGCAAATGACAAGTTAATAGTTATTTTTACAGGAAATTGTATTAGTTTGTAATTTGTAATTTGTAACTTGTAATTTCATTTATGAAAAAAGAAGACCTGAAAATAGTATTCCTCGGCACCCCCGATTTTGCAGTAGAAAGCCTTGATGCCCTCCATAGTCACGGCTACAATATCGTAGGAGTAATCACTATGCCCGACAAGCCTGCTGGTCGCGGACACAAGCTCCTGTACTCGCCCATAAAGAAATATGCCTTGGAGCATGGCCTAAAACTGCTACAACCTACCAATCTCAAAGACCCAGCTTTTGTAGAAGAATTGCGCAGCCTTCATGCCGACCTATTCATCGTGATTGCTTTCCGTATGCTCCCCGAGGTAGTGTGGCAGATGCCAAGGCTTGGCACCTTCAACCTGCATGCTTCATTGCTGCCTAAATACCGAGGTGCCGCTCCTATCAACTGGGCTATCATAAATGGCGACTCTCGCACTGGAGTAACCACCTTCTTCCTCAAGCACGAAATCGACACTGGCGACATATTGCGTCAGGAAGCTATTGAAATAGGCCCAGATGAAACTCTCGAAAGCGTGCATGATCGCCTTATGCACCTCGGAGCCGAACTTACCCTCGACACCGTAAAACACATTTTGGCTGAAGACCTAAAGCCTCAGCCTCAGGAGGAATTGCTTCAAGGCGCCCAGCCTACACCTGCCCCTAAGATTTTTAAAGATACTTGCCGCATCGATTGGGAAAAATCAGCAAAAAGCATACACAATCTGGTACGCGGTCTTTCACCCTACCCAGCTGCCTGGACCACCCTCAACGGCGACAGCATAAAAATCCTTCGCACAGCTATCGCCGACAGGCCTGCACCTGGAAACTCTAAGCCTGGGGAATGTGTTATAGTAAATGGCAAAGAGCTATACGCCACCGCTGGCGACGGCATGTTGATTCGCATCCTTGAGCTCCAGCCCCAAGGCAAGCGACCAATGCTCGACACCGCCTTCCTCAACGGCCTCCGCGACAAGACTTTGGTCTTTAGTCTATAGTCTTTGGCCTTTAGTCTTTAGTCTTTAGCCTTTAGCCTTTAGCCTTTGGTCTATATAAAATAGTATTTCATTAAACGTAAAACGTAAAACCTAAAACGTAAAACGTAAAACGTAAAACCCTCTTGACCCCTCCTTTGGCTGAGCGACTTCGCCCACGTACGCTCGACGAATACATAGGGCAAGAGCACCTGGTAGGTGCTGGCGGCATACTCCGACGCATGATTGAGTCGGGCACTGTCTCGTCGTTTATCCTATGGGGGCCTCCGGGGGTTGGCAAAACCACTATTGCCCGCATCATCGCCAACAGCACCAAGAGCAAATTCTTCACCCTCTCGGCTGTTTCGAGCGGTGTAAAGGATGTGCGCGAAGTGCTTGACCAATGCAAGCGCGAGGCTGAGAGCATGTTCAATGCTGGCAGGCCCATCCTATTCATCGACGAAATTCACCGATTCAGCAAGAGCCAGCAAGACAGCCTGCTTGGAGCCGTAGAAAGCGGAATTGTAACTCTGATCGGAGCTACTACTGAAAACCCTTCGTTCGAGGTAATCCGTCCGCTGCTATCGCGCGCTCAAGTCTATACCCTAAAGCCTCTCGAAGCTCCACAGTTGCAAACCCTCCTTGATCGAGCCATTACCACCGACGAAATCTTGAAGCAGCGCAATGTGCAGGTGCAAGGCACAGATGCACTCTTCCGATTCTCAGGAGGCGATGCACGCAAACTGCTCAATATTCTCGAACTCATCGAACATTCCACCCCTCATGGCCAACCGATGATCATCAATGATGAAGTGGTAGTCAACAGCTTGCAAGAGAATCCGATGGCTTACGACAAGCAAGGGGAAATGCATTATGACATCATCTCAGCTTTTATCAAAAGCGTAAGGGGGAGCGACCCCGATGCGGCCATCTACTGGCTTGCGCGAATGATTGCTGGAGGCGAAGATCCCGAATTTATTGCCCGGCGCCTGGTGATTTTGGCTGCTGAGGATATTGGCTTAGCCAATCCCAATGCGTTGCTCTTGGCAAATGCTTGCTTTGATACTATTCATAAGATTGGAATGCCCGAAGGGCGCATCCCCTTGGCTGAATGTACCATCTACTTAGCAACCAGCGCAAAAAGCAACTCAGCATACATGGCCATCAACAATGCCTTGGCCCTGGTGGAAAAGACGGGCAATCAGCCAGTGCCGCTTCACATCCGCAATGCGCCCACATCACTAATGAAAGATCTTGGCTACGGCGCCAACTACAAATATGCTCACGATTATCCCGGCAATTTCGTAAAGCAGCAATTCCTACCCGACTCGCTGCTGGGTACTCGTCTCTGGCAGCCATGCGACAATCCAGCCGAAGCCACTTTGGCACAGCGCCAACAACAACGCTGGGGCAATCCCTAATCCATTTATCCCTTTTTTCCTAATCCTTTCATCTTTTCATCCATTTGTCCCTTAATTTGGTTTTTTCACGGAAAAATCGTAACTTTGCAATTGCAAATCATGTTTTTGTCCCATTTCAAAGGTGCTGCCCCATAAGGCAGTGCCAGCCTACTATTAAAATGAATGTAATACAAACCGCAATCCCCGGCGTGGTAATCATCGAACCCCGCATCTTCTATGACCCACGCGGCTACTTCTTCGAGAGTTACAACCATCGCGACTTCAGCGAAAAGGTGGCCAACGTAGAGTTCGTGCAAGACAACCAGAGCTGCAGCAGTCGCGGTGTAATGCGCGGTCTGCATTTCCAGCTCCCGCCTCACACCCAAGCCAAGCTGGTGCGCTGCGTCGAAGGCGCAGTCCTTGATGTGGCTGTTGACATCCGCAAAGGCTCCCCTACCTACGGCCAACATGTGGCCGTGGAGCTCACAGCTGAGAACCATCGCCAGTTCTTTGTGCCCCGAGGCTTTGCCCACGGCTTTGCTGTGCTAAGCGAAAGGGCTGTGTTTCAGTACAAGTGCGACAACTACTATGCTCCTGCCGCTGATGCAGGCATCTCGATCCTCGACCCCGACTTGGGCATCGACTGGCGCATACCCACCGCAGAGGCAATCCTCAGTGAGAAAGACACTCGCCATCCCCTGCTTAAAGATTTTGAGTCACCTTTCACCTTCACAGCCTAAAAGAAATGAAACGCAATATCATCATCACCGGCGGGGCCGGTTTCATTGGCAGCCATGTGGTGCGCCTGTTTGTAAACAAGTACCCCGATTATCGCATAATCAATGTTGACAAGCTCACCTATGCTGGCAATCTTGCCAACTTAGTTGACATCGAGGACAAGCCCAACTACACATTTGTCAAGGCCGACATCTGTGATTACGACAAGATGCTGGAGCTGATGCGTCAATATGATGTGGATGGCGTAATCCACCTCGCTGCCGAGAGCCATGTTGACCGCAGCATCAAGGATCCTTTCACTTTTGCCCGCACCAATGTAATGGGCACTCTCAGCTTATTGCAAGCAGCAAAAGTGTATTGGGATAGCAAGCCCGAGAAATACGAAGGCAAGCGCTTCTATCATATCTCGACTGATGAGGTTTACGGCGCACTTGAGCTCACACACCCAGAGGGTCTTGAGCCTCCCTTCACCACCAAGGCCTCATCCGGCCAGCATCATGAAGCATACGGCGAAGAGTTCTTCTTGGAGACTACCAAGTACAATCCTCATTCCCCCTACTCGGCCTCTAAGGCCAGCAGCGACCATTTTGTACGCGCATATCACGACACCTACGGGCTGCCTACTATCGTGACCAATTGCAGCAACAATTATGGTCCTTATCAGTTCCCCGAAAAGCTGATCCCTCTCTTCATCAACAATATCCGTCACCGCAAGCCTCTGCCTGTGTACGGCAAAGGCGAGAACGTGCGCGACTGGCTCTTTGTTGAGGATCATGCCCGCGCCATTGACCAGATTTTCCACGAGGGCAAAGTTGCTGAGACCTACAATATCGGCGGCTTCAACGAGTGGAAGAATATCGACATCATCCGCGTAGTAATCAACACCGTCGACCGCCTGCTGGGCCGCAAGGAAGGTGAAGACCTGGATCTTATTACCTTCGTCACCGACCGTGCTGGCCACGATATGCGATATGCCATCGACAGTCGCAAGCTTCAAGCCGAACTTGGCTGGGAGCCAAGCCTCCAATTCGAGGAGGGCATTGAGCGCACTGTCCGCTGGTACCTCGACAACCAGGAGTGGATGGATCGCATCACATCGGGCGAATACGAGAAGTATTACGAGGATATGTACAAAAATCGATAGCGATTTCGATGAACCAAGGCGCACATTAAATTGTATTAAATATAGTTAACAAAAAGCCTATTTTTAGGCTTTTTGTTATTATCAACATCACTAACCATCTAACCCTTATCTTATGAGTGCATTAGCCTACATGGTTTTCACTTCGGAGAACATTATCTTGATTGGAGCCGTGCTATTGATAGCCGGCGTGTTGTTTGGAAAATTCAGTTATCGCATGGGCCTCCCCCTGCTGCTTGTGTTCCTGCTGGTGGGCATGGGCTTCGGCGTGGATGGGCTGGGCGTGCAGTTCAGCGACATGCATACTGCCCAATTCATCGGCATGGTGGCATTGTGCGTAATCTTGTTTTCCGGTGGTCTCGACACCAAGTATTCATCAATCCGACCCGTGTTGGCTCAAGGCTTGGTGCTTAGCACTCTGGGGGTATTGCTCACCGCGCTGCTTACTGGCATATTCGTGTGGTGGCTGTCGGGGATGCCATGGACCAACATCCATTTCGCCCTGCTGCCTTCGCTCTTGCTGGCAGCTACTATGGCCTCTACTGATTCAGCCTCCGTATTCGGCATCCTTGGCTCGCAAAAGGTAGGGCTGAAAGAAAATCTGCGACCCACATTGGAGCTGGAGAGCGGCTCCAACGACCCCATGGCCTATATGCTCACTCTGATTCTGATTGAGACCATCCAGCTCGGAGGAAAGCTTACAGTGGGGGTGCTGTTGGTGCAGTTAGTGCAGCAATTTGCCATCGGCGGGCTCGCCGGCTTCGCTATCGGCAAATTCTCGGAATGGCTGATTAAGACCTACAAGCGCTTGGGTGGCGAGCATGACACTGAAGATGAGGGCCAGGCCTCGTCGATGGTTGCCATCTTGGCTCTTGGCAGCGCTTTCTTGGCATTTGCCTTGGCTGATATTTTCAATGGCAATGGTTATTTGGCAGTGTACATCTGCGGCATTGTGCTTGGCAATTCAGCTGCCCCATTCAAGCGCGGCATGTCGCGCTTTATGAGCGGCATCAGCTGGCTATGCCAAATCATCGTGTTCTTGATGCTTGGCTTGCTCGTGAATCCTCATGAGATGCTCGGGGTAGCTGCTGTGTCGCTATTGATTGGCGTGTTCATGATCATTTTGGGCCGTCCGCTGAGCGTATTCCTCTGCCTTCTCCCATTCCGCAAAATGACCTTCAAGGCCAAATGCTTTGTGTCATGGGTAGGCTTGCGCGGAGCAGTGCCAATCATCTTTGCCACTTATCCAGTGGTAGCAGGCGTGGAGGGTGCTTCTCAGATTTTCAATATTGTATTCTTCGTAACCCTGCTCTCACTCATAATTCAAGGCACTACTGTGATATCCGCGTCACGCAAACTTGGCCTGACCGAGAATCCGCCTATCGATGAAGAGGAATTCGGCGTTGAAATTGCAGAGTCCTCGCCTACAGCCCTGCACACGATGCTGCTCACCGAAAGCGACCTCGCCAAGGGAAATACCCTGCGCGACATGTCGCTGCCCAAGGGAACCTTGGTGATGATGATTCGCCGAGGCGACCAGCACATCATTCCCAATGGCACCCTTACGCTGCTCCCCGGAGATGTGCTGCTGTTAATCTCAGAAAAAGAAAAGGAAGCCCCTAAGGCTCCCCAAATTGATATCTGGCAATAAACGTCTATTACAAAGACTAAAGAC
>JAJBUG010000010.1:37750-45673 GCA_020860515.1 Bacteroidales bacterium
CAAAGACTAAAGACCAAAGACTAAAGACTAAAAACTAAAGACTAAAGACTAAAAACCACACGTGCCTTTCTGCCCTGTCGCTTGATATAAAGCTGGCCTTGCTGAGGATTGAGAACTTTGATGCCCTGGATGGTGTAATACTCCACCGGGGCATTTTCATCGGTCAATGTCGATGAAATGCCATTGGCCTCATAGCCAATATAATCGTCAAGATGAGCAAATTCCTTTTCAATGAAATCTTTCACACGCTTCACCTCAGCCTCGTAACTGCCAAGGGCCACTGGATTCTGATGAACATAACTCGACAAGATGGGCCAACGCATGAAGTTGAGCTGCTGCGAAGCGTCCAATTCTTCAGCATACTTGTCAACCTGACCCTTCAGCCATTCTGGCGTAAGGCCATTGTCGCGCACTTCCTGCCACATGGCCTTGGTCTCAGCCTTGGTGCCTGCATCGCTAAGCAAGATACGGTTAGCAAACGAGCGCATGCCCGTGGCTGATGAAGCGGTGGAATTGTTCCAAAGATAACCCTTCTTATTATAGCTGTGATAGGTACGATTATCATTGTCAAAACCAAGGTCGAAATCCCATACTGGTCCTGTATAAATTATCGGATTGCCACGCCGCTTGTACATGTAGGTGCTCCAGTAGCAATCGGTATTTCCGGCCACCTCGTTGACCAGCATGTGCTGGATAAACGAGCGAGTGTCGAACATCTGCCGGTAACCCGCCTCAGGATCACTAAAATTCTTATCCTTTACCAAGGCTTCGAGTTCAGCAAAGTAATCGCTAATATATTCGTACTGCTCATCAGTGATTTCATCCTCGTCAGGACTCTTTATGGTAATAGGCAGATAATACTTAGGAGTTTCAAACCAAGATTCTTCATCGTAAGCGTAAGCATCAACCTCTACGAAATAGCCTCCCGTAAGGGCTTCTCCTTCGTTATCCTCAGGAGTCATTTCTTCAATTTCAAGGCGACACTCGTTCACTTCTACCTGATCACAGAGCTGATAACATCCCTTATACTCGCCATTGAGCACCACATCTACAAATGTGCAGTAAGGCACCCACTCCATGCCTATCTTCTCGGCGATGTCAAATGCCAGCTTATTGCGCATTAGGGTCTTGTCGCCATAATTGTTGATAAGCGTCCACTTTTTAGCTTTGGCTGGAGCATCGAGCACATTCTGCTTCTTGCTGAATTTTATGCGCCATGGCTTCTTGGGAAATACACGCGAACCGTTGCCTCGCTCGCGGATTCCACCTTCCTTGTCAAGGATACTGGTGCCATTGTCGCTTATTATGATAATGTTGCCTGAGATTTCATGCTCTTTGTCGTAAGGCTCCTCTGCATCTACGGTATTTACAATTACGGTTGGGAGATTGGTGATTTGATAAAGCGCTGAATCATCGCCCTCGGCTGGATATCCATAAAATTCAAGCTCCGCCAAGTTGCACCGTGAATCGCTTGGCCCCACATAGCGTACATAGCGGAATCCTCGCGAGCAGTCCACATCAGCATAGTCCATCTGCCCTACAGTCCCCTTCTGCGTATTCAAAAATATTGGCACAGCATCAAGAAAATCTTCACGGTTTGCGCCTTGAAACATTCCAAGTACCACTCGCTTGGGTCCGTTAGTATCATTGCGAGGCATCCAGCCCACACGTGTAATCACATGCGGCTCACCCAAGTCAAGCCCAGCCCAAGTATAGCTACGCTCGTAGGTGGCAAAGAAAGTCTCTGGATCGCCATCGAAGAGATTCTTGGCAGTGTTGATTGAGATTGACTGCCGATAATGCTCATAGTCGTAGCATAGCTGCGTGCCAATCACTGTGCCAGTGAGCGGTTCATCGGCATATAGCATAGGAGCAAATAGCATCGAGGCAATTGCTGCAAAGGGTAAACATTGATTCATTTTATTAGGTGCTAATGAGGTTGATTTAATTGATTTCCTATTGATGTGGCAAAGTTAGCAATTTTCCCTATAAGTACAAAATAAAAATCGGATGGCCACTTGGCCATCCGATTTTATCTTGAAAGGATAGAAGGGTGAAAGGATAAAAGGATCCTTAACCCTTAATCCTAAAATGCTACCTTTGTAGCCTTGCCATTGACAACCTTTACGAATGTGCCACGCTCGGGATTAGCCACGCGTACGCCCTGCAAGTTGTAGTAAACTGCATTCTCAGCGTCAGCTGCGATGCTCTCGATGCCAGTGGTACCGTCAACAATAACAGTCGAAGCATCTACATCAAGGGTAAAGGTTACATCATAAAGAGTGCGAGCAAGACTGCAGTTTGAGGCTTCATGCCAGGTAAGTGTATAAACTATGCCGGGGAGCATATCCAGTACACCACCCATATCTACAGTTTCCCAGTCTTCTGTAGCAAACTTGAACTCAACGCCTTCTTCTACCATGCTAAGAGTAAGAGTGTAGAGACCATCTTCACCCTCAGTGAATGCATAAGCCTCATCAGCGCCCCAATCGTTCATATAACCACGGAGGTAGATAGTGGTGTCAACAACTGGCTCGGGGGTATCGGTAGCAAGTTCGATAATCATATTGTTCAGGTCAATCACGATGGTATAGTCACCTGCCCATGGGAGTGCAATGTTCCAATCGCCAGGAACGAGTGCATTTTCACCAATAACGGCATTTGTGTTGAGAGTATATGCACCAGAATTGAATAATTCCCAATTGTCGCCATCATAAACTGTTGAGAATTTGAATGCGCTGATGCCTTCTGCCTCAAAGCCATAAACATTATCAACACCCTCAACTACAAGTGCATTGGCCAAATCCCAGCCCTGGAAGTCACCTACTACATAGATGTATTGTGGCTCTGCCTCTGCGGGGATAACCTCAACCTTTGTTATTGTGCAGTCGCTACCAACAAGCATAACTGACTGGATGCCTGACTTGATAAGAGCAACATCTTCAGCATTAATAACAAATGAAAGCACACCGCTCTCGGTGAATGTGAGCACGCCCTCCTCTACACTCTCTTGATCTGCATACGAAGTGAAGTAAGTCTGGCTCCAATCTGCATTCAAGCTTTGAATCTTAAGATTGCCATACTGTGCACCTGCTGGAAGTTCGTAAGTTACGGCCATGGTAGCGCCCTCAACTGCTTCGCTGAGCGATGCAACTGAAAGATAAACTGCATTGCTCCACCAGTCGATGGCCTGTGAGCCTTCCCAGATTACCGGATTGTATTCAACGCCACTTACAAGATAAGCATCCTTGAGCACGATTGTAGGATTCTCAGTTAGGCTTGCACACTGTATGTAGATTTGCTGCACATTGCTGCTATAGTCTGGATTGAAGAGGGCCTCTACGCTTTCTGCTCCAAGGGCAAACGATGTGGTTTCATTTACATCATCAGCATATTGGATCACAACTTGACCTGCCAAGTTACATTCTGCGAACTCGATCACAACCTTGTCATATTCGCTGTAATCAACACCGCCGAGCCACCAGCCGCGGCCTGTCCAGTCACCTTCGTAAGTGATAGTCTTTGTGTCAGCATCATAGCTTGAGCTCCAGCCTGATGTGCCGAATGAGTCGAGGATGTTAACCTGTGTCTCTGCGCTTGCGCTCAGAGCCATGGCTGCCACCGCTGCGGTCATAAGTAAATTTTTGATCATACGGTAATTTTTTAAGGTAAATATAATGGTTAGTTAAAACGTTAGTCTTTCTTTTGTTGTAAGACTGTGTAATTTGACCACAAAAATACTAATTATCTTTTATTAGACCAAAAATTTTTCTTCAATTGTTGCCAAAAAGTATTCTATTACCCATTTTTTGATAAAAAAGTATCATTCTTTATTTATAGCCTCAAATTCCCCTGATTTGCCAAATTGGCAAGTTTGTGGGTTTTATTTTCTTCTTCTTCAAATTTATTTGGAAGATTGACAAAAAATATCTAATTTTGTGGTCGAAAAGTGGGTCTAACCTTCACTTTTCAACTAACCAATTATTTACACCTTAATACACTTTCTGTATGGTTAAAAATCTACTCATGACTGCGGCTGTTGCCGCTATGGCTCTGGGCGCAAGCGCAGAGACAAAGCTTGACCTGGGCCTTGACGATCTCGGCTCGGGTTGGAGCTCAACCTATGATGCTGCCACTCATACAATCACCTACGAAGGTGATTGGACTGGTCGTGGCTGGTGGCTCGGCGGCGTTGATCTCAGCGATTACGATACCGTTAACATTGAATTCGAAGAATGCAACATTGGCGGACAAATTGTAATCCAATACAAGGATGCTGAGGGCAATGAGATTAATGAGTCTGCAAGCTTCTCACAAGGTGATTCTGAAGCTGTTGCTCTCTTCAACCTCGATTACAGCGAAAATGTAATGCAAATCTACATCCAGTGCTCAAGCCTTACCGAAAATCCCACACTCGTACTTAAGGCTGCTTACCTCGTTGGTGGTATGGATTACGATCCTGTAATCTGGGAAGGCGAGCAGGCTATTGACTGGTGGAGTAATGCCGTACAGCTTCAAGTTGCTTCGTTGAGCCAAGCCGTAGAGGGCGCTACCATGAAGGTTAGCTATCAGATGACCACAGCTGGCGAGTATGGTTGCTTCAAGCTCCAAAGCTTGAATTCTGATTGGACTCAGACCTACTTCACTTCATATTCTGATCAAGAGAATGTAGAGGAAGGCGTGCTTACATTCTATGAGGCTGGCGTGCTTTCATTCGTTATCAATGCTGAGGATGCAGCTCTTATCAAGTCAGGCATCCAGTCAGTTATGATTGTTGGTGACAACACCACTATTACTAAGGTTGAGGTTATCCCGGCTGGTTCAGAGCCTGGCGTTGAATATGCACCTGCCATCTATGTAGTTGGTGATGCCGACGGACTTACTTGGAATCTTCCTGGCATGGAGGTTCCTGGCACAAACGGCATCTACAGCTTCAAGCTCACCAATGCTTCCAGCTTCAAGTTCTCAACCGTTGAAACCACCAGCTGGGATGAGTTCAATGCAGCAGCATACTATGTTGACGGTGGAGTTGAATCCTTCGATGTAGGTGAAATCTTTTCCTATCCTCTCGTACAGGGCGACGCCAACAACGTGCTTCCTTATGTAGGCGACTATCAGTTCGAGGTGCAGCTTGACATTCCTGATAATCCTTGGATGGATGTTACAATTCTTACTGAAGAGCCTAAGGGTGAAATCTATGAGATTTATCTCCTTGGCACCATGAACAACTGGAGTGCAGATCCTAACTACATGTTCTCTTCTTCCGACGGCATCGTTTACACCCTCTCAGGCGTAAGCGTATCTGTAGGCGACGAATTCAAGGTAGCTGATGCTAACTGGAGCACAATCGATTACGGCGGCGCATCTAATATGGAAGCCGGTGTAGTATATGAACTGACCAAACAAGGCAGCAATTGCACCGTAGCTCAGGATTTTGAGGATGTTACCTTCATTTTCAATTATGAGAATAAGACTCTCCAAATCAGCACCTCTGGCATCGCAAGCGTAGCTGCTGACACTGATGCTGAGGCTGTTTACTACAACCTGCAGGGCATCCGCGTTGACAATCCCGAAAACGGCATCTTCGTAAAGCGCGTAGGCAGCAAGGCCACTACCGTCTTCGTTAAGTAAATCTTCACTTGCCTATACAATGAAAGAGAGCCTCCCGATTGGGGGCTCTCTTTTATTTTTACATGTATGTTACTGTCTCTTCAAGCGGTTTACGGCTGAAATGATTGGGCAGCGGCCCGGCGCCCTCGGCTGGATAGCCAAGGTCAAGAATCATCAGTATCTCCTCGTTTTCGGGCAGCCCAAGCAGCTCGTGCAGCTTGTCGGGGTTGAAATTGTTGACCCAGCAGCTGTCAAGGCCCGCATCCTTTGCAGCCAGCACCATGTGGGTGGCCACAATGGTGGCATCCTCGCAGCCGCTTGTGCGGTCGCTACCAGGATAGGTGTACATGTTATTCTTGTCCCATGTCACCACCAAGCATGTGGCTGCGCCATAGCGCGAACGGGTCACTTGGTCGATCTTGCTCAGCCCCTCTTCCGATTCTATCACATACACATGCTGCTCCTGCAGATTCTTTGCCGTAGGAGCCAATCTCCCGGCCTCAAGAACCGCCATTAGCTGGTCGCGGTCAGCACGGCGCCCATCATAATGCTTGCACGAATAGCGCTCAGCAATTACTTTCTTAAATTCCATATTGCTTATTTATTGGTTTGATTGTCGGTTTACCTATAGCAAAGGTAAGCAATATTTCGATTAAAATTGTTTTTTCTATAAAATAAATTTATTGAGATATGACAACAGATAGAATACTCAGTTATATTTGTTCCGTAGGCACTGCCATTGGCGCATTCATGGCAATCATAAGCCCCATCCCATTCTGGATAGCATGGATTTGTTGGGGTATTGCCTACATCGCAATTATCATCTATTGCATCTTAAAGTGGAACGACCATAACATCCCTGATCGGCGCCGCAGCGTGCTAATCTTCATCGGCTATTCCCTCTGCTTAGCCCTGATGGTATGGCTCACCTGCCTCGTCAAGCCAATTGGCTAACCCAAGTCTCTCCAGCCCTTTAGCCTATCCTTACCTCCTATCAACAAGCAAGTGCCCTAAGCACCTCGCCAGTAACCGCCATCCGGCTCCCCTATCTGGAACCCGGATGGCGGTTACTGCCTCCGCGCTTCGGGCGCCGAGCTAACCCGGATGGCGGTTACTGCCTCCGCGCTTCTGGCGCCGAGCCAACCCGGATGGCGGTTACTGCCTCCGCGCTTCGGGCGCTGAGGATTGCCCTGCAGCCACAATTGCCTCTCCCATTCTATTAAGATATTGGCATTGTATCCGTGTCAACTTTGGTTGATTGGGATTATAATCCCAAGGACTTACAAGCAACAATTGTCCTTGAGCGCAGGCATCAAATTTCACTCCCTTTGGTTTGTAAAAAGAATCAAATCCCTGTTGACAAAGCTGAATCACTGAGTAGCCACGAATGAATGCCTCGTTCATTACCCACCTCTCCCGCACGGAAATTGCAGTCCCTATAATCACACCTCCACGTTCACCACAAGACAACCATTCACGAATTTTCTTCTTATAAACCTCATCATCATCGTCATTATGTACAATCACAGCAACCTTATCAGGATTTTCCAACAAATACCTATTACCATAAATTTGACAGCGATATCCCGCTATTTCCATATTATAAACTGCTCGAAATAGTTCGGGATGTGCTCTCTTCACTGCAAGCCGTCTTGGGTTGTCACGCAAATATTTTTTCCATGTCCCCAACATCTCATATTTATATAAAATACGGTCGTTATATCTCGGTTCAAATATTGATTGGCCATCATTTTGCACATTATTCCAAAAAACATGGTTACATCCTTGCTTAAAACCTCCTATGATTTTACCAAGATGAGATTTTTTGGGAAGTTCCGCATTCACTCGGATTATAAGATGAATATGATCGGGCATGATGCAATAGCGATAAACCTCAACCATGGGATAGATATATTGGATACGAGGAATTTCATTATAAGCTATTGTCTTTCCCAGTGGGGTAAATTCAATATACGGAATTGTATCCGTTACCAATCTACCCAAAAGCGGAAACCGATTTTTGGTCACAATAGTTATAAGATAAATTCCGGGCATTCGATAATTATGATGTTTAGCTCTGCGTCCTTTGCTATGCTTCGCAGGTATCCATGGTTTCTTTTTATTCATTGATTGAGCATTAATATGGTGATTGATTTGCAAAGATAGGAATAATATTTTTATATCGATGCAAAATTAATATTTTTGCTTGTGCAAAATATTCCATGGATTATAGAAATATAAAATTTAAGTTCTAATAGTAAATGCAACTTTTTGACCAAAAAATAAAGCCCCAAAATGAATATTTTTTCAGAG
>JAJBUG010000041.1:0-24076 GCA_020860515.1 Bacteroidales bacterium
GTGTTTTGGTGGGTTGGTGGGTTGGTGGGTTGGTGATTTGGTGTCACCAAGTCACTCAGTCACCAAATCACCCAGTCCCCAAATCACCAAGTCACTCAGTCACTAAATCACCAAATCACCCAGTCACCAAATCACTTTTTGTAATTTGGGGTGTAGAAGCGCTTCTTCACTACGATGGCGGGGAAGGTTTTGCGGCGCACTTTCACTTTTAGCTCGGTGCCAAGCTTGCTGTATTCGGCCTTGACAAGGGCGAAAGCAAGGTTCTTGTCGAGGGTGATTGAGTGGTAGCCTGTAGTGATTTCACCGATTACCTCATCGTCCTGGTTGAGCACTTCATAGCCGTGGCGCGGAATGGCCTGACCTTGTACCTCAAGACCTACCAATTTGCGAGCGGGACCTTCGGCCTTTTGCTTGGCATTGACATCCTTGCCAATGAAATCAGGCTTGTCAAGCTTGACAAACATTCCAAATCCAGCCTCAATGGGGGTAATATCGTCGGTGAGTTCGTCGCCGTAGAGTGGGAGGCCAGCCTCGAAGCGCAGGGTGTCGCGGCAGCCAAGTCCGCATGGTTGCACACCAGCGGCCATCAGCTTGTCCCATAGCTTCTGAGTCAGTGTGTGCGAAGCGTAGATTTCAAATCCGTCCTCTCCAGTGTAGCCTGTGCGGCTGATGATTACATCCTCGCCATCCATCACCACATCCTTGAAGGTATAGAACTCCAAGTCGCTGCAGTCAACACCCAGCACTTCGCGCAGGGTGTCTTCAGCCTTGGGACCTTGCACGGCGAGCTCGCCGTAGAGGTGGCTCATGTGATTTACATGCACGTTGAACTTCTTGGCTTGCTCGCGAATCCAAGCTATATCCTTGTCGATATTGGCTGCATTGGGCACCATGAAAAATTCCTTGTCGTTGCGCTTGTAAACCAGGCAATCGTCCACGCATCCGCCTTGGGGATTGAGCATCATGCCATAGTAAATCTTGTAGTCGGGAGCGCCTGTGAGGTCATTGGTGAAGATATAGTTGATGAATTTCTCGGCATCATCGCCAGTAATGAGCACCTCGCCCATGTGAGAAACATCAAACACACCCACCTCGTTGCGCACTGCGTTATGCTCTTCGACAATGCCTTTGTACTGGATAGGCATGTCAAAACCTCCAAAGGGGCTCATCAGGGCGCCCAGTGCCACATGGCGGTCGTGGAGGCACGTCTCTTTCATTTGGTCCATTAGATATTAGGTTAAAATGTAAATTGTATATTTGGCACAAAATTAGTGAAAAGTTTTCACATAAATAAATAAAATAGGAGAAAACTTTTGTTTTCTCCTATTTTATTTCTTCCCAGTCGGCATCGCTGACTTGGGGTTCGTCCTTGTATTTCTTAGTGTCCGTCGCCTCCACATTGTCGATGGTCGATTTCCCATCGTTATATGTGGGGATATCTTCGAATTCCACGTATTCGCCCACATCATTGGGAATGATTTTGCCTGAGCGGCGCTGAGGTTTTTTCTTCTTCGATGAGCGGGAGAATGGAGATGTGCGCTGGCGCTGCTGTTGCTGGCGCCCATATTGGTTGTTGAATTGGTCGTAGGCTTGGCCATATTTGCGGCGGATGTGGCGATTGAGCCCCCACATTACGATGCGGGGGAAGAACGTCTTGGCCAAATAATACACAAGCCATACGATTAGTATGAATAGAAGTAGTGTAGTCATTAGTCGTTAATCGTCTTTTTCGCGAGTAAAGGCTGAGATTAAGATGTAGAGAATGATAGTCCAGGCCAAGCCCTCGATGCCGTAGAAGCTGATAAATGCCACAGCTGCCAGCAAGATAGCCCAGCGCTTGATATTGTCAATAAAGTTAAAGGTCTTGAATTTGAGCGAGAACATCCTCACATTGCAAATCATGGCAAGCGACATCACTATGATGACTCCGAAGATAATCCAGTAGTTGGGATAGCCGTGTCGAGCAATCCAATCGCTGGCGCCAATCCAAAATAGGGCATTCGCTGGTATCGGAAGACCCAGAAATGAGGTAGTCTGCGAATCATCTACATTGAATTTTGCCAGCCTGATGGCTCCGCACACAGGGATCATCAGTGCAATGCCTGCGCCCCAGATGCCAGCAGTGGAACTGGCGTGCTCCAGGATGGTGCTAAGCATCAGCATGCCAGGGGCCACGCCGAAGCTTACCAAATCGCTGAGGCTGTCGAGCTCCTTGCCCATGGGAGAGTAGGCTTTCAACATCCGCGCTGAGAAGCCATCGCAAAAGTCGAAGAGAGCTGCTGCTCCCACGCAAATGTAGAACCACATTCGCCCATCGATGCCATAAATCTCGGTATCGAGGTTGAATGCCATAACCACTGCCACGCAGCCGGCCAGGAGGTTAAGGCAGGTTATCAGGTTGGGCGTGTTTGATCGCATTTGGTTCATATAAGGTGTGTTGTCTTAAAGGGTAGTATAGGCGTCAAGCCTTGCCAGGGCGCAGACGGCCAATCTCGGTGATGCCGCCCGTAGTCTTGTCGCCAATCTTTACAAATATTTCTGTGCTGAGGGGGAGGAAGAGATCGATTCGCGAACCGAACTTAATGAAACCCATGTGGTCCTCAATCGAGGCTTCTACTCCGGGATGGGCATAGGTGACGATGCGACGCGCCATGGCTCCCGCCACTTGGCGCATGAGCACCAGCTGCCCCTCGGGGGTGCGGATTACCACAGTGCTGCGCTCATTCTCAGTGCTTGACTTTGGCAGATAGGCAGCCAAAAATCGCCCTGGGTGGTGCTTCACATAAACAACCTCGCCATCTACTGGAAACCAATTGGCATGCACATTGAGCACAGTCATGAACACCGACACCTGCATACATTCGCATTTCAGGTATTCGGGCTCGTACACGCGTTCCAAGGCTACCACCTCGCCATCGGCGCTCGATACCACGGCATTCACTGGGTTGCCGGGAAATCTGCGCTTGGGCGAACGGAAAAAGTTGACGACGAGCAGGTATAGCACGGCGCAAACTGAGGTGCACACGATGGCGATAGCCAGCGGTCGCACCCACAACCATAGCGGAATATTGATAATGGCCATGGCTATGAATCCGATTATCAATATGTTGGTGCCTTCATGATGTATCTTTACTCGCATCGTATTATGTAAGTGGTTATGCTTATAACACGCAAAGTTACGAAAATTATCCCAATTTCCAAAAAAACAGTTTGCTTTTTCAGATTTTGTAACGTTTGGAGTGTGAAAACTGGCGTCAGCTCACCTAAAAAGTGGCCAAAAGCGAGAATCCTACTTGATGTGCCGTGACGGTTGGCGTAAGGCTCAGCTGGGCCGCATATTTTCGGGCAGGATTGCCATTGAACAGGCCTACCACTTCATTTACAGGGTCAACCATGAAGGCCACCACATTGCCCAGTAACTTCGATCCCCATAGCTCATAGCCGTGACTGACGATATGGCGCTTGATACGGTAAAAGCCCTCGCCAAAGAGCGAACCGATCAGCGGGGTAATGAAGATATCCTGAATAGATGGGCGTTCCATGATGCCCTCGACGCCAAATTCCCAGCCAATTGTGCTGACACACGCCGAATACAGCAATGAGCGGTAGAAGTTGAACCCATTGCTGCGGGCTGCCATGAAATACACGGCCCCTGCATAGGGGTGAAGCAAATAGTTGAAAATCCAGCTGTCGCCGTCCCATTCGGGGCCCTCCTTGATCACATGGCGCCACCACCGCTTGTAGAATGGAACGCTTTGTATTTCTTTCTTATTCCAGTTGGTTGAGCCCTCGGGCAGACATTCCAGCACACCCATTGCGGTCACGTATGCGCCGCCGAGCACGGCAGTGTTGGTCCACAAGCGTTTCCAATCGGGCTCGTTAAGGGTGAGTGAATATGGCAGCGAATAGATGCATAATGGCACGCGCGGATGTATGTGAGCCTCGGCCCAAGCGAGCGATGTGGTGTCGATTCCAGCAATCCCCTGGGCTGGCATTTCTACTTCTACTAATTGCATCTCAGCTATGCTGTAGCTTTCGGGTGCGATTTGGTGCCGAGGCAGTGGCTCGGGGCGCACAGGCAGCGGCTTGGGCGCCTGGGGGAGTGTAGAATGGAATTCCGGATTTTGCTCCGTGCCAGCAGCAGTGGTAGCGCTTTCAGCTGCCACTGCGTCTTCCGCTTCGGAAATATCTGAGGGATACGCGTGGCCGATGAGGCAGACGCTCCATAATAGAGTAATCGTCAAATAAGTATAAAGGCTTTTCATCTCGGTTCATAATCTTAAAAGTTGAAGGTGTGTGTTTGTAATAATAACAACCACGCTGCAACTATGGTTTATAATCCATCCCTCGGGCAAACTCTCAATGTTTGTCCCTTAAAGGGACTTTTGCAAAATTAATAAATATAACGAAACGCGGTACCATGAAGCCGACTAATTGGCCAATTTATCGGAAGATAATGTCACAGATTTAATTGCATACACTATTTTATTGCATTTTGATATAGTAACTTTATGCAAAAAAAAATGAAGAAAGGGTAAAGTTAGGTCATAGTTAAGAAATTATTATTAAATTTGTGGGCTAAAGTGAAAACTGTCACTTTATAATGCATGTTATAGCTAAAATTAAAGCAAGAGCAATATGACCGAAGCAGAACGCAAAGAGCTGGCGGCTGATGCCGATGGACTCAAATCATACGAATACATTGCCAACAACATAGAGACTCCCCTTGAGGATATCGACGAGGTGATTGCCAACATGGCCAGAGTTGATTTATCAGGTCAATTCCTGGCAAGCGCTGCCCGCTATCTCCATGCAATCAATCCCGAGAGATTTGCAACTCAAATTCAGTCGTTGGTGACTGCCTGCATCGACCGCGACCGCGAGCATCGCTACCTGAGCGATATCTTGCAGGGCATTTATGGTCCCGACTACGAGAAGCGCGCCGACGAACTGATGGCCACTGACAACAATTTCCGCCGCATCTACAAGCGTCTTTTCCCAACTCAACCGATATGATAAAAAAATTACTATCCATGGCAGTGATTGCCATGAGCTTGCTCGCAGCTTCGTGCAGCGGCAGCAAGGCAGAGGCCCAGAATGAAAATGACCAAAACTCACAAGAAGAAATGACTAACACCGAGCCAGCCAAGGTAGAGGTAAAGACCACGCTTGGCAATTTTACACTTTTGCTCTATGGCGACACTCCCAAGCATCGCGACAACTTCCTGAAGCTGGTGGCTGAGAATTTTTACGACAGCCTCCTTTTTCACCGCGTGATTGAAAATTTCATGGTGCAAGCCGGCGACCCCAACTCAAAGCACGCTGCCCCGGGCACAATGCTGGGCGAGGGTGATCCTGGATATGAGATTGACGCGGAAATCGTGTTTCCAAAGCATTTCCACAAGCGCGGGGCCTTGGCTGCTGCCCGCACTGGCGATGCTATCAATCCCGAGCGCAAATCGAGCGGTTCGCAGTTCTATGTAGTCACCGGTTCGGTGCTCGACAGCGCACAGGTTGACAATATGCAAATCAACTTGCTTATGGATCAGATGGCCAAAGAAAACATGAATAAAATCCAGGAGCTCTACACCGCAGGCAACCGCCAAGGCCTGATGGCTCTGCAAGATTCGCTTGTGCTCGAGGCTAAGAAAATCATAGCCGAGGGCAAAGGCCCCTTTACTAAGGAGATGATCGATGCATACACTACTGTTGGTGGCGCTCCGCACCTTGATGGCCAATACACTGTGTTCGGCGAAGTAATCTCCGGCATGGACACTATTGAAAAAATCGAAAAGGTGGCTCGCGACCGCAATGACCGACCATTGGAGGATGTGCGCATCCTTTCGATGAAAGTTTTGGAATAAGGCATTAGGCTTAGACCTTAACCCTTAAACCTAAACCCCTTAAGCCTAAATGATACCTTATTCTACCTTAATCTAAATAATGGCTTGCGCGTAGTGCACAGCTACGACCCGGAGAGCGCCATGGTGGTGCTCAATACTCTCTATGATACTGGGGCGCGCGATGAAATGCCTACGCTTACCGGCGTGGCTCATTTGTTTGAGCATCTGATGTTCGGAGGCTCGGTAAATGTGCCATCGTTTGACCGCCACATGGAGCTGGCTGGTGGGCGCACCAATGCGGCCACTGGCAATGACTTTACGGTATTCTACGAGGTGGTGCCGGCACAGAATGCCGAGACTGCCTTCTATCTCGAAAGCGACCGCATGCTCCAGCTTGCTTTCAGCCAAAAGGGCTTGGAGGTACAGCAGCATGTGGTGGTGGAAGAGTTCAAAGAGGTATGCCTCAACCGTCCCTACGGCACACTCATGCACCACATGCGCCCTCTATTATATAAGGAGCATCCTTATCGCTGGCCTGTGATTGGCATTGATCCAGAGCATGTGGAGCGTGTTACGCTCGAAGATGTGCGCAAGTGGTTTTACAGCCATTATGCCCCCAACAATGCCACTTTGGCCGTAGTGGGCAATATTACCCTTGAGTGCACTCGCGAATTGGCAGAGAAATGGTATGGCTCAATTCCAAATCGGCATGTGGAGGCTCGTAAGCTGGTAGATGACCCTTGGCCCACGATCGCCCAACGCGAGGTGGTTTACGATAATGTGCCGCAGACAATGGTGGCTATAGGATTTCGCATGGATGAATATGGCACCAAGGGGTATTTTGCCGCTGATGCGATTACTGACATATTGGCTGCGGGCCAGAGTTCGCGCTTTTTCCAGCGCTTGGTCATGGGCACCGACCTTTTCACACTGGCCGAGGCATCGATTACCGGTGCTGAACATTCGGGCTTTGTGATTCTGATGGGCATGATTACGCGCGACGATGATGAGTCGATTGAGCAAGCCCAGGAGATGCTTCTGGCTCAAGCGCGCCAGCTTGCCGAGGAGGGCAATGTAAGCGATTACGAACTCGAACGCACCAAGAATCGCTACGAAAGCACATTCACCTTTGACAATGTAGCTCTGCTGAGCCGTGCGCAAAATCTGGCCCAGGCGGTGTACCATGGAGAGGATATCAATGAAATAGTGCCTCGATACCGCAGCCTAACCCTTGAGGACATTGCCTCCACCGCTAAGGACATCTTTATCGACCATGCACCTGCCACAGTAATCTATCGCCCAAAGGCGATGGAGGAAACCAAAGAATGAATGTAAACCATAAAGAAATAGGCACCGCCCTCAGGGCGGTGCCTATTTCTTTATGGAGCTTTATTGGAGCTTCAATGTGTGTTGTGGCTGAATTATTCAGCAGCGGGAGCGGCAACTTCCTCAGCAGCAGCAGCGTCAACGGCAACTGAATCGGGAGCAACGCTGTCAACTGCGACTTCCTCAACTACCTCTTCAACTACGGGAGCTTCTTCAGCGGCAGCAGCCTCTTCGGCCTTCTTCTCTGAGCTTGAGCAAGCAGCCATCGATGCAACGAAGGCAACAGCTACGAGATAAACTAACTTTTTCATTTCGTTTGTTTGATTAAATAGTAAAACAAATTATTTATTGCTTCAAAAACGATGCAAATTTACGGCTTTTTTCTTTACTGACAAAAAAAAATTGCATAAAATTGCACTTTTTCGATTAAACCTTTTATAACCCGCTGATTATCAATCGTAATTAAAATCAACCTACTTTTAATAAATTTGCTTAAAAACCAGGAGAAATGAAAGTTTGTTATAAAAAAACGGAATACGTACACATAAAACTGAAAACTATTTTGTATCTTTGTAACTGAATTGAATCTTACACACCGAGATGGAAAAATTTGAAATGGTGGCTAAGACCCTTGCTGGGCTCGAAGAAGTCCTGGCAGAGGAGTTGCGCAATCTTGGCGCAGAGAATGTAGAGCCGGGTCGGCGTATGGTGTCGTTCCAGGGCGACCTTGCCATGCTCTACAAGGCTAATCTCTGCTGCCGCACAGCCCTGCGCGTGTTGAAACCCTTCTATAAATTCACCGCAAGCACCCCCGATGAGCTTTACGAAAAGGCTAAGGAGTACGATTGGGGGTCGATTTTAGCACCCGACAAGACATTCTGCATTGATACAGTAGTGTACAGCGAGGACTTCACACACTCGCAATATGTGACCTACCGCGTCAAGGATGCTATCTGCGACTGGTTCCAGGATCGACTTGGCGAGGGCAAGCGCCCCGGAGTGCGCTTGCAGGACGCCGACATTATGATTAATGTGCACATAGCTGGCGGCAACGTCACATTGTCGCTCGACTCTTCGGGCGAATCCTTGCATAAGCGCGGATACCGAGTGGCTCAGAACGAAGCGCCTATCAACGAGGTGCTGGCAGCCGGCATTATATTGATGACTGGGTGGCGAGGCGATGAGCCTTTTGTGGATCCTATGTGCGGCTCAGGCACATTTTTGATTGAGGCTGCCCTGATTGCCGCCAATATCAATCCGGGAATTTATCGCCAAAGTTTTGCGTTCCAGAGCTGGCCTGATTATGATGCAGATCTATTCGAGGAGCTTTACGAAGACGACAGCCAGGAGCGTACCCCATATTTCCCCATAATCGGAGCTGATATATCTAAGGTGGCCCTTGACATCAGCCTTCGCAATGCGCAGAGCGCAGGCGTGGCCAAATACATTACCCTGGAGCATCGGCCCATAGCCAATTGGGAGGAAGCTCCCGAGCCAGCAGGCGTGTTGGTTACCAATCCGCCTTATGGCCAGCGCATCAAGGTAGAGGATATGGAAGGCCTCTACGAGATGATTGGCAATAGGTTGAAAAATGTGTTCAAGGGCTATCATGCTTGGATTATTGGATATAAGGATGATTATTTCGCCAAAATAGGTTTGGCTCCAAGCCAAAAGATAGATCTTTACAATGGTCAGCTCGAATGTGAACTGCGTGAATATGTGATATTCGAGGGTGATAAGAAGTCGTTCTTAGCCTCGGGTGGCAAACTTAAGCATCACGATGATGACGACGAAGATGACCGAGGATACACCAAGGGTGAGCGTCGCGAGCGCAGCCGTGGCGGCACCCCCGACCGAAGGGGCAGGGAAGAGAAGCGTGAGTTCAAGCGCGACCGCCGCGAAGGGGAACGCCGAGACCGAAAAGACGGCGACCGTCGCGATTTCAAGCGTGGAGATTTCAAGAAGGGAGACCGCAAGGATGGCGACCGACGCGATTTCAAGAAAGGTGACTTTAAGCGAGGCGACCGTGATGACAAGCGTCGTGACTTCAAGCGAGGCGACCGCGATGACCGCAGAGCCGAGCGCCGCAACTATCGCGACCGTGATGCCGAGGCACAAGAACCCGAATCAGAAAATCCGCTCTTCAAGCGTCGCAATCCCGAGGCTCTGAAAATGCTGCAAAACAAGCAACCCTCGCTGCCCGAGGCCAAAGGCCCGATCATGCGCAGCCGTGGATGGCGCAAAAAGCAATGAATAGTTAATAATTAATGAATAGTAATAAGCTGGCACTATCCAGCTTTTTGAAAGCCGAATACCGAATAGGATGAAAATACTGCTGTTAGGCTCGGGCGGCCGCGAATGTGCAATAGCCCGCAAAATTAGTGAAAGCCCTCGCTGCGAGGCATTGTGGATTGCCCCTGGAAATGGCGGCACCGACCAGTATGGCAAGAATGTAGCCCTCTCGCCAATGGACTTTGCTGGCATCTCAGAATTCGTAAAGGATAATAAGGTGGATATGGTGGTCGTGGGCAACGAAGACCCATTGGTGGCAGGCATCCGCAACTATCTGGAGTCGCTTCACAAGCATCTGCTTGTTGTAGGACCTGATCTCAATGGCGCCCAGTTGGAAGGGAGCAAGGATTTCGCCAAGCACTTTATGGAGCGACATGGCATACCTACGGCGCGCTACAACAGCTACACAGCCGACAACATAGATATGGCCGACGATTTCCTCGAAAGCCTTAAGCCCCCCTACGTGCTAAAGGCCGACGGCTTGGCTGCTGGCAAGGGCGTGCTTATCATCGACGATTTGGACGAGGCAAAGAAGAGCCTGCGCGAGATGCTTGGTGGAATGTTCGGCAAGTCCTCAGCCACTGTGGTAATCGAGGAGTTTCTCAAGGGCATCGAGCTTTCTGTATTCGTGCTCACCGACGGCAATGGCGGCTATCGCATCCTCCCCGAGGCTAAGGATTACAAGCGCATTGGCGAAGGCGATACTGGACTCAACACTGGGGGCATGGGAGCCGTAAGCCCCGTGCCATTCGCTGACAAGGAATTCATGCAGAAAGTCGAGGACCGCATAGTAAAGCCTACAATCCAAGGCCTTATCAATGAAAACATTGACTATCGCGGCTTCATCTTCTTAGGGCTTATCAATGTGGATGGCGACCCGATGGTAATCGAATACAATGTGCGCATGGGCGACCCCGAGACTGAGGTGGTGATGCCGCGCTTGGCGTCGGACCTTGTTGACCTGATGGAAGGTGCCGCCAAGGGAAATTTGGCCGACATTCCGGCTGAAGCACGCCCTGAGGCTGCTGCTACAGTAATGGTGGTGAGCGGAGGCTATCCTGGTAGCTACAAGAAAGGAATTGAAATATCAGGTGAGCTTAACCCCGAGGGCACTATCCTGTTCCATGCCGGCACTAAGAAGCTGCCCGATGGCACCCTGGTGACAAGCGGAGGTCGCGTGATTGCAGCCACCAGCTATGGCAAGGATTTGACTGAAGCCTTGGGAAAAAGCTATAAGGCAGTCGAAGATATCAACTTCGATGGCAAATATTATCGCCGCGACATCGGCAAAGATGTAGGCGCGTGAACTCGTTCGTACACTCCCGGTATATGATAGTAGTGGCAGCAATCCTTGTTGCCGCTCTATCTTTTTTATACTGGTGGTTCGGATCACCGCCTTTCCCTCCATGCGAGAGCGGCATAGTGGCCGGCTGGAGCGGTCAGTGGATCTACGACCGCGAGGCTAACCTCTATGCAGGCGTGGGCACTGTGATGCTTATTGGCTTGCTGATCGCTATTATATCTCGCAAATACAACCTTATCCGCAACAATACCAAGCTTCCCGGGGCCCTCTTTGGGTGCATGATGCTTGCCACTCCCTCGCTGCTCGATAATCTCTATCCAGGTCTTATCTTGTGCTTGGTAGTGCTGATAGCATTATGGTTTATGATTGATAGCTTTGCTAAGCCCGAAAGCCAGAGAAATGTGTTTGCCGCATTCCTATTGCTTTCAGCTGGCACAGCCATTGATTATGGGTTTGCATTGTTCCTGCCAGTATTCTGGCTTGGATTGGCGCAGATGAGAATTATGAATTTGCGCTCGGTATTGGCATCTCTGATGGGCCTCCTTACCCCATGGATTATATTTTTGGGTTTGGGAATAGTGGAGATTGATGATTTGCGTCTGCCGCAATTCTGGGGCCAGAACAACATATTCAATTATTCTGGCTTCACAGCCATGTTGGCTACTGCCGCGTTCACTGTATTCTTGGGCTTAAGCGCATGGATGCAGGGCTTTATCAAGATTATAAGCTACAACACCCAGGCTCGCGCTCAGATTAGCATTGTCACAGTGGTGATGCTGATGACGATTGTGGCCTCGGCTGTGGATTTCGCCCATGTGAGTGTGTTTATACCGCTGCTCAACTGCACAGTGGCTCTCTTTGTGGGTCATCTCTTTGGTGTGATTTATACTCAAGGCCGCAGTTGGATGGCCGTCATAGGCATAATTCTCATTTATCTTGGCCTCTACGCTTGGCGCCTAATCCTCTGTTTCCTATAGGCCCCCCTCACCCTTTCTCCCTTGTTCTCCTTTCCCCCTTTCCTCCTTTCCTCTTTATACATTGCCCCCCAATTATGAAATTTATCGTAGAACAAAACATACCTTTTATAAAGGGTCTCCTCGAGCCCTACGGCGAGGTGGAATATCTTGCCAACGAGGATATTATCCCCGACACAGTGCACGATGCTGATTGCCTGGTCGTGCGCACTCGCACCAAATGCAATGCTGCTCTCCTTGACGGCTCGAAAGTAAGCCTAATCGCAACAGCCACCATCGGAACTGACCATATAGACTTGGATTATTGTCGTAATCGAGGCATTGAGGTGGCCAATGCCGCAGGGTGCAATGCGCCCGCTGTGGCGCAATATGTGTTTGCTTCATTGCTTGCTCTGAGCAATCGCCCGCTCTCGCAGTATGTCATTGGAATAGTTGGGGTGGGGCATGTAGGCAAAATCGTGGAGCAGTGGGCTCGACAGCTCGACATGACAGTGCTGCTCAACGACCCACCGCGCCAAGCAGCTGAGGGAGGTGTCCAGTGGAGCACATTGGAAGAAATAGCTGAAAAAGCTGATATAATCACCTTTCATACTCCCCTCGATGCCACCACCCAGCATCTTGCCAATTCTAAGTTCTTTGCCTCGCTGCGCCGCGCACCTATAGTGATAAATGCAGCGCGAGGGCCTGTGGTTGACAATGTTGCTCTGGTGGATGCTCTAAAAGCTGGCCACGTGCATCATGCAGTGATCGACTGCTGGGAGGGGGAGCCAAAAATTAGCAGTGAGTTGCTTGAGGCGGCGGCTGTGGCCACGCCTCATATCGCAGGCTATAGTTTCGAGGGTAAAGTGCGTGGCACACGCATGTCACTTGATGCGATCAGTCGCCATTTCGGCTTGCCACAAATTGAAATGGAGCAGCACGTGCCAGCTGGCGCATCGCCATCGGTCAATCCCAATGCCATCCTGCGCAGCTATGATCCACTGGTTGACACCGCCGAGCTTAAGACCCATCCCGAAACTTTCGAGGCTCAGCGCAACCATTACAATCTGCGCCACGAAGTCCCATTCGGAAAAATCGACTAAGTCCTTTACGAGAGATACGAATTACGAGAGATACGAATTTATTTTTTCGTATCTCTCGTAATTCGTATCTCTCGTAATTCGTATCTCTCGTCTGAAAATAAAAAAGTGATGTCTCACGACATCACTTTTTCTTTAAACCTTTATCTTAATCTAATACTATGAAAAACACACGTACAAAAGTACACCTTTTTTATGACATGACAAAGGATTGCTAAGAAAAATGTTACAATATTAACTTTTTTTCACCAAATATTACCCATTTTTATATAATAAGACATAAAGCAGGGGCCGTGTCGATAGACGCGGCCCCTGTCGGTGCATATAATCAAGTCAAATGATTGGGTCCTTGCTTTGTACTTTGTATTTAGTACTTCCTTAGAGCTTTGGACCAGCGGCTACCAGTGCCTTGCCTGCTTCGTTGTTGGTGTACTTGGTGAAGTTCTTGATGAAGCGGCCAGCCAGATCCTCAGCCTTCTTGTTCCAATCCTCTACGTTAGCGTAGGTGTCGCGAGGATCAAGGATCTTAGGATCTACGCCCTCAAGCTCGGTAGGAATCTCGAAGTCGAAGATCGGGAGCTTCTTGGTAGGAGCGTTCAGAATCTTGCCCTCCAGGATGGCGTCGATGATGCCACGGGTGTCGCGGATTGAGATGCGCTTGCCTGTGCCGTTCCAGCCAGTGTTGACCAGATAAGCCTTAGCACCGCTCTGCTCCATGCGCTTAACCAGCTCCTCAGCATACTTGGTGGGGTGGAGCTCCAGGAATGCCTGGCCGAAGCAAGCCGAGAAGGTGGGGGTAGGCTCGGTGATGCCGCGCTCGGTACCAGCCAGCTTGGCGGTGAAGCCGCTCAGGAAGTAGTACTTGCACTGCTCAGGAGTCAAGATTGATACGGGAGGCAGCACGCCAAATGCGTCGGCACTCAGGAAGATTACATTCTTGGCGGCGGGGCCAGCTGATACAGGGCCTACGATCTTCTCGATGTGGTCGATAGGATAAGATACGCGGGTATTCTCAGTTACGGTCTTGTCTTTGAAGTCGATGTTGCCATCCTTGTCAACGGTGACGTTCTCAAGCAGGGCGTTGCGCTTGATAGCATTGTAGATGTCGGGCTCACTCTCCTTGTCGAGGTTGATAACCTTGGCATAGCAGCCACCCTCGAAGTTAAACACGCCTTCGTCGTCCCAGCCGTGCTCGTCGTCGCCGATGAGGAGGCGCTTAGGATCGGTAGAAAGAGTGGTCTTGCCGGTGCCAGAGAGACCGAAGAAGATAGCGGTGTTCTTGCCGTTAAGGTCGGTGTTGGCTGAGCAGTGCATCGAAGCGATGCCGCGCAGAGGCAGGTAATAGTTCATCATTGAGAACATACCCTTCTTCATTTCGCCGCCGTACCAGGTGTTGATGATCACCTGCTCGCGTGAGGTGAGGTTGAACACAACGGCAGTCTCTGAGTTGAGACCGAGTTCTTTATAGTTGTCGAGTTTTGCTTTGCTGGCGTTGTAAACTACGAAGTCGGGCTTGAAGTTCTCCAGATCCTCAGCGTTGGGGCGGATAAACATGTTTGTCACGAAGTGAGCCTGCCATGCAACTTCCATGATGAAGCGCACTGCCATGCGTGAATCCTTGTTGGTGCCGCAGAAACCGTCAACTACATAAAGCTTCTTGCCAGAGAGCTCTGAGAGAGCCAGATCCTTGCATGCTGTCCAAGCCTCTTCGGTTGCGGGCTTGTTGTCGTTCTTGTATTCGGGGGTAGTCCACCATACGGTGTCCTTTGAAGTCTCGTCCATAACGATGAACTTGTCCTTAGGCGAGCGGCCGGTGTAGACACCAGTCATCACGTTGACAGCATCGAGCTCAGTCACAACGCCCTTCTCGTAGCCTTCGAGGCTGGGGAGGGTCTCATCCTTGAAGAGTTGTTCGTAGGTGGGGTTATACACTACTTCTTGCACATCCTTGATGCCGCGCTTCTCAAGGTCGGCCTTGATGTCAGCAATACGTGCTTTCTTGATTTCTTCAATCTTACTCATGATAAAATCGTGATTAAAATATGTTGGTTTCTGAATGTTCTCTATTAACCTTAGAAATACAACGCAAAATTACAAAATTTGTTCGATGTAATAATCGCAAATGTTAAACAAAATTACCTTAATTAAATAATCTTTGCAAATTTGGCAAACAAAACACGAAAAACGGCCAATGTGCCTCCATGCATGATTTGTTAGAATAGGTTAAAAAATGGAAAATTTGTTTAAAATAATTATAAAGGTGGTAATGATTTGGATATATTGTCAAAAATTTGTACCTTTGCGTGATTTTTTGTGTGACCATGTATAAAATCAGGCCAATACACCATAGCTACAGTAGATTTAAAAAACAATGATAAAACACTATGAGTAAAGAAAAGAAATTCCTTACTTGTGACGGCAACCAGGCCGCTGCGCATGTCAGCTACATGTTCTCGGAGGTTGCAGCCATCTATCCCATCACCCCGTCGTCGACGATGGCTGAATATGTCGACGAATGGGCTGCTGCCGGACGCAAAAACATCTTCGGTGAGACCGTATTGGTGCAGGAGATGCAGTCAGAGGGCGGTGCTGCCGGAGCCGTGCATGGCTCGCTGCAGGCTGGCGCTCTTACCACCACCTACACCGCTTCGCAGGGCTTGCTGCTGATGATCCCCAATATGTACAAGATTGCTGGCGAATTGCTGCCATGCGTGTTCCACGTATCGGCTCGCACCCTGGCATCTCATGCTCTCTCTATCTTCGGTGACCACCAGGACGTAATGTCGGTGCGCCAGACTGGCTTCGCAATGCTGGCTGAGGGCTCAGTGCAGGAGGTTATGGACTTGGCAGGCGTGGCCCACTTGGCTACAATAAAGAGCCGCGTGCCTTTTGTCAACTTCTTCGACGGTTTCCGCACATCTCACGAAATCCAGAAGATCGAGGAGATTGACCAGGACGAGTTGGCAGCTCTTATCGACCGCGACGCATTGGCTCGCTTCCGTGCCAACGCACTCAATCCCGAGCGCCCCGTGGCTCGCGGCACCGCTGAGAATGGCGACGTATTCTTCCAGCACCGCGAGGCTTGCAACAAGTACTACGATGCAGTGCCTGGAATCGTAGAGGAATACATGAAAGAAATCAGCCGCATCACTGGCCGCAACTATGGTCTCTTTAATTATTATGGTGATCCCGAGGCTGAGCACGTGCTCATCGCCATGGGCAGTGTCACACAGGCTGCCGAGGAGGCAATCGACTATCTGCGCGCCCAGGGCAAGAAGGTAGGTATGGTGATTGTGCACCTCTATCGCCCCTTCAGCGTAAAGCACCTGCTGGCTGCTGTGCCTGCTACTTGCAAGCGCATCGCTGTGCTCGACCGCACCAAGGAGCCCGGCTCGAATGGCGAGCCTCTCTACATGGATGTGAAGATGGCGTTCTACGGCAAGGAAAATGCTCCGCTCGTTGTTGGTGGTCGCTACGGCTTGTCGTCAAAGGACACCACTCCCGCTCAGATCATTGGCGTGTTCGAGAATCTCGACCTGCCCGAGCCTAAGAATGGCTTCACCATCAGCATCGTTGACGATGTCACATTCACCTCGCTGCCTCTGCCCAAGGAATTCTCACTCGGCGATCCTTCGACCTTCGAGGCTAAGTTCTACGGCCTTGGTGCTGACGGTACTGTAGGTGCCAATAAGAACTCTGTTAAGATTATCGGTGACAACACCAATAAATATTGCCAGGCATACTTCGAGTACGACTCGAAGAAGAGCGGCGGTTTCACCTGCTCGCACCTCCGCTTCGGCGATGTGCCTATCCGCTCTACTTATTTCGTAAACACTCCCAACTTCGTGGCTTGCCACGTACAGGCTTACCTGCGCATGTACGACGTGACCCGCGGTCTGCGCGACAACGGCACATTCCTGCTCAACACCATCTGGGAGGGCGACACCCTGGCAGCAAATCTGCCTAACCACGTTAAGCGCTATTTCGCTGAGCATAATATTAAGGTGTACTACATCAATGCCACCAAGATTGCTCAGGAAATTGGCCTTGGCAACCGCACCAACACCATCCTGCAAAGCGCATTCTTCCGCATCACCGAGGTTATCCCCGTTGACTTGGCTGTAGAGCAGATGAAGAAATTCATCGTGAAGAGCTACGGCAAGAAGGGCCAGGATGTAGTGGATAAGAACTGGGCTGCTGTTGACCGTGGCGGAGAATACCACGAGCTTGCTATTGATCCCGCATGGGCTCAGCTCGAAGATGAGCCTAAGGTTGAGCGCGACGAACCCAAGTTTATCGAGGAGGTAGTTCGCCCGATCAATGCTCAGAATGGCGATTCTCTCAAGGTTAGCGCATTCGTTGAGAACGCTGACGGCACTTGGATGCAGGGCACCGCTGCTTATGAGAAGCGCGGCGTGGCTGCTTTCGTGCCTGAATGGGATCTCAACAACTGTATCCAGTGCAACTTCTGCGCCTATGTTTGTCCTCACGCTGCAATTCGTCCGTTCGTGCTCACAGCTGACGAAATGGCAAAGGCTCCGTTCAAAGAGGACGCTACTCTGCCCGCTCTTGGCAAGACCTTTGCTGGCATGCGCTTCATCCAGGCTGTTGACGAGCTCGACTGCCTTGGCTGCGGCAATTGCGTTGACGTCTGCCCGGGCAAGAAGGGCAATAAGGCTCTCGTGATGAAGCCTCTCGAGACCCAGCTTGACCTGCAGAAGGATTGGGATTACTGCGTAGCAGAAGTGAAGACTAAGTCGTCGCTCGTCGATGCTAAGGCTACAGTGAAGAATACTCAGTTTGTGCAGCCTCTGTTTGAGTTCTCAGGCGCTTGCTCAGGCTGCGGTGAAACTCCTTATGTCAAGCTTATCACTCAGCTTATCGGCAATCACCAGATGGCATCCAACGCTACTGGTTGCTCGTCGATCTATTCAGCATCAGTGCCTTCTACACCTTACTGCAAGGATGAGAATGGCCGTGGTCCAGCATGGGCTAACTCGCTCTTCGAGGACTTCGCTGAATATGGCTATGGCATGAAAATCGGCGTCGACAAGCTGCGCGAGCGCGTAGCCGACCTCTTCACAAAGGCTCTTGCCTGCGACTGCTGCAGCGATGAAATCAAGGCTCTGGCTCAGAAGTGGCTCGACAATCAGAACAATTATGAGGTAACTCGCGAAGTTGCCGACAAGATAGTGCCTCTGTGCGAGGCTTGCTCATGCGACATCTGCAAGGGCATCATCGAGCACAAGGACTATATCGCATCGCGCAGCCAGTGGATTATTGCTGGCGACGGTGCTGCCTACGATATCGGCTTCGGTGGCCTCGACCACGTGCTGGCTTGCGGCCGCAATGTCAATGTGCTTGTGCTCGACACCGAGGTTTACTCAAATACTGGCGGCCAGGCCTCTAAGGCTACCCCTGTGGCTGCCATCGCCAAGTTTGCCGCTGCCGGCAAGCGCGTCCGCAAGAAGGATCTTGGCCTCATCGCCAGCACCTACGGCTATGTATATGTAGCTCAGGTGGCTATGGGTGCCGACATGAATCAGACTCTCAAGGCATTCCGCGAGGCTGAGGCTTATGATGGTCCATCACTGCTGATTGCTTATTCGCCTTGCATCAACCACGGCCTCAAGGCTGGCATGGGTCATGCACAGGCCGAGCAGAAGCGCGCCGTCGAGTGCGGTTACTGGCACCTGTGGCGTTACAATCCTCAGCTTGAACTCGAGGGCAAGAACCCATTCACCCTCGATTCGAAAGAGCCCGATTGGTCGAAGTTCATGGACTTCCTTAAGGGCGAGGTTCGCTATGCATCGATGCTCAAGCAATATCCGCAGATTGCAGGCGAGCTCTTTGACCAGGCCAAGGCCAACGCTATGTGGCGCTACAACAACTATCGTCGCCTCGCCAAGCAGCAATGGGGCGTCGATCCTGATGTGAAGTAACATGGTGAGATGGATGGGGGAAATTTTACATTCCCCCAATAAAATCTAGTAATATCCCAATATCTAGATTCTTGACGGCTTCGATGTGACATCGGGGCCGTCTTGTTATATTCTTAAGTCTCAAAATTTTGTAGATTTTATCATAAATTGGTCAGAAAATGAAATTTTATTTCTAACTTTGCATTTACATGAAACAAATTCTAAAATGGATAAAGGATAAAGCTTGGTGGCGCGAATGGGCTGTAGCGTTTTGGGCCACTGTTTGCGGCATTGTGGTCACTCTGGGCACTGATGCTTGGGTGCAGCGGTGTGACCAGAAGGCAAAGGCGCGGCGTGTGGTGGAGATCTCGATGATTTCATTGCACGACTATTTTAGCGCTATGGAGGATAATCTTGAGCAGGTGTCGCAGCGTGATTCTTTATTTCGAGTTGTAAGAGCAGAATATGACGGGGATTCTCTGGATGTGTCCACTTGTGTGCAATTCATTAATGCTTTGGGGCAGAAAAATGTAACTCGTGAAAATTCTGATTCTGAGGATGTGTTCAATAGTTCGCTCGAGATATGGCTGACTCTTGATGCTCCCAGCGAAATCGAAACTCTTGGCAATGCCTTTGCTAATAATAAGACTTTTAAATCACTCTTTGATGAAGATCAAACCATAAGGCGAGGCCTATATAAAAAGCACATAACTCAAAATTGGGATCAGCTTAAGGTTTCGGTAATTGATGCGGTGGAAGAGATGCTCGATGACCCAGAGTTGCAATTGTATATGATTGAGCACAATCTCACTCAGCAAGTACTCGAGGCATTGCGCGATGAGCAGGCGTCACAATTGTCATTCCTGCGTGAAAGCCTGGGCTTGTCGTTGGATGATATGAAAACCTTGCGCACCGAATACCATTCCGAGCCCCCAACCTCTTTCCACACCCAATAGCCTGCCTCCAATCCCATGAGTTTGGGAATTTTTTTACAAAAGTGCGGAAAGATTGGTGGAAATCAGTGAAAATGTGCTAACTTTGCAGTAGCATTTCACATACACGTATCGATGGACTATAGTATACTCGATTTCTTAAGCCTGTTGGGTGCAGTGGGACTGTTCCTTTACGGCATGAAGGTGATGAGCGAAGGCTTGCAAAAAGCAGCGGGCGACCGCCTTCGCAACATCTTAGGGGCAATGACCCGCAACCGCTTTTCTGGCTTGATGACGGGCTTCGGCATCACAGCGCTTATCCAGAGCTCATCGGCATCCACGGTGATGGTCGTCAGCTTTGTCAACGCCGGCCTGATGACGCTGGCGCAATCAATGGCAGTGATAATGGGTGCCAATGTGGGTACCACATTCACAGCGTGGGTAATTGCGCTATTCGGCTTCAAGGTAGATGTGTCGATATTCGTGCTGCCGCTAATCGGGTGTGCCATCCCGCTGCTATTCAGTAAGAAAGGCAAAACCAAGAGCATTGGTGAATTCATCATAGGTTTTAGCTTCCTTTTCATGGGCTTGAGCATGATTAGCAAGTATGTGCCTGACTTGCAGAGCAATCCCGAAATTTTCGCTTATCTGCGCCGATATGCCTCACTGGGCTATTGGTCGGTAATTATATTCTTGTTGGTGGGCTTGGTTTTGACTATTATTATACAGAGCTCGGCAGCCACATTCGCCATCGTGCTGATTATGTGTACAAAGGGCTGGATTACATTCGACCTCGCCTGCGCCGTGGTGCTGGGCAGCAACATCGGTACCACCATCACCCCTATGCTTGCCGCTATGAGCGGAAATGTGGCAGCCAAGCGAACAGCAATGGGCCACTTGCTATTCAATGTGTTGGGCACCATCTGGTGCCTCTGCGTGTTTGTGCCCTTCGCATCGTTCAATGCCTGGCTCACCGAAGAAATAGGGCAGGGCAATCCCGAGGCTCTCTATGGCTTTGTGTCGAATCTTGAAGTTTCCAACCCCGACCTTTACAACCACCTCTTCGACAACTCGCTGCCCGAGGGTCACGATGTGATCAAGCAAATCGGCGTGATGCAGACCAGCGTGTCGTTCGGCCTATCAATCTTCCATACCACCTTCAACATTGTGAATGTGCTGATCATGATATGGTTCTGCAATCTCTATGTGAAGATTGTTGAAAAGCTGGTTCCTGCCAAGCACAAGGAGGAAGAAGAATTCAGCCTCAAGTTCATCTCATCGGGTATCCTTAGCGCATCCGAACTCAACATTGCCCAGGCCGAAAAGGAAATTGGGGTGTATGCCGAGCGAGTCAGCCGCATGATCAAAATGGGCCAGGACTTGGTGCACACCAAGGAAAAGAGCGAAGAGTTTACACAGTTGCTTAGCCGTATCGAGAAGTACGAGGATATCAGCGACCGCATGGAAATTGAGATTGCCAACTACCTTAACCGTGTGGCCCAGGGTCGCCTCTCCGACGAAGGTAAGCTGCGCGTGGCTGCCATGCTGGGCATCATCAGCGAGATTGAGAGCATAGCCGACTGCTGCTACGGCATTGGCAAGATCTTGACTCGCAAGATTGAGAGCAATGTGCAGTTCAACGAAGAGATTTACACCAATATCGACGTACTGTTCAAATATGTAGAGCAGGCAGCCGACATGATGGTGCAAATGCTGGTGGATGTGGAGAATGTGCAGGAGCGCGCAATTATCGACAGCTACAACAAAGAGCGTGAAATCAACAACCTGCGCAACCAGTACCGCGCAGCCAACGTGCCCAATATCAACGAGCACCACTATGAGTATCAGGCTGGCATTTACTATATGGATATGGTGGGCAATTTGGAGAAGACTGGCGACTATATCATCAATGTGGTAGATGCCATCAAGGATCAATTCCATGTAAAGAAGAAATAATGTATAAGCAGCTCAAGCGATTGCGAGTAATAACGTCGCTCACATTCCTTGTGTTGCTGACGTTGGCCATTCTTGATGTGCGCTTCGGGGTAACGTTTGTGGGAAAATTGCTGGTGGAGACCCAGCTTGTCACAGCTATCCTCGTGGGAGCCGTCGGGTGGATAGTGCTGTGGGTAGTGCTCACGCTTTCGTTTGGACGCATTTATTGCAGCACAGTGTGTCCGCTTGGCACCATGCAGGATGCCTCGGCATGGCTTGGAGTAAGGTGCAAGCCCCGGGATAAACGCCGCTATCGCTATCATCCATCAGTGAACGCCAAGCGCTTGCCAATTCCTATTATCGTGGGCATCTGCCTTTTTTTGGGCTTTACCACGGTGGTGGTTTGCACTGACCCATTATACATCTATAATAAGATGTGGTTTGCAGCTCTGCATGTCACCACCATTGCCCTCGGCAGCCTCTTGGCCGCCATAATTGCCTTCCTGGGCCTGACGGCAGTTTCGTTTTGGCGCGGACGCTTGATTTGTAACACTCTCTGCCCAATAGGCGGTCTGTTGGGTCTGCTGAGCCGCAACCCTATATACCGAGTGGATATTAACACCGATAAGTGCATACATTGCGGCAAGTGCGAGGATGTGTGCAAGAGCGAGTGCATCAATCTGCGTACCTGCGTAGTTGACAACACCCGATGCGTGATGTGCATGAATTGCTGTGAGATTTGCCCTAACGACGCCATCACCATTCGCCGTGGCAAATACCGCCTATCCACCCCTCTGATGCGCCGCGCGATGCAATGCGGAAACTCAGATAATTTTGAATCTGCCACAGAGATTACGGAAAGTAAATAAAGTCTCCGTGTACTCCGTGTCTCTGTGGTGAAATAAATAATAAGATGAAGCAGTATCTTGACCTTTTACAACATATACTTGACCATGGCGTGGAAAAGGGTGACCGTACAGGCACCGGCACACGCTCAGTTTTTGGTTATCAGATGCGTTTTGATCTGTCGAAAGGCTTTCCTTTGCTGACCACCAAAAAGCTACATTTGAAATCGATTATCTACGAATTGCTGTGGTTCCTCAAGGGCGACACCAATGTGCATTATCTGCAGGAGCATGGTGTGCGCATTTGGAACGAATGGGCTGATGCCGATGGCAGCTTGGGCCATATCTACGGCTATCAGTGGCGTTCGTGGCCCGACTACAACGGCGGTCATATCGACCAGATATCGGATGCAATCCGCGACATCAAGGAAAATCCAAATTCACGCCGCATAATCGTTAACTCATGGAATGTTGGCGACCTTGATAATATGAATCTGCCCCCGTGCCACATGTTCTTCCAGTTCTATGTGGCCAATGGAAAGCTAAGCCTGCAGATGTACCAGCGCAGCGCCGACTCATTCTTGGGCGTGCCGTTCAATATCGCATCGTATGCGTTGCTGCTTATGATGGTGGCTCAGGTCACTGGCTTGGAGCCAGGCGAGTTTGTCCATACCCTTGGCGACACCCATATCTACAACAACCATATCGAGCAAGTGAAGCTTCAGCTCACGCGCGAACCGCGACCGCTGCCCAAAATGATTCTTAACCCTGAAGTAAAGAATATCTTTGATTTCAAATACGAAGATTTCCGCCTCGAAGGCTATGATCCTCATCCCCACATCGCCGCCCAAGTCTCGGTATAAGCCAGAATGCCCAAAGGGCATGATTTGTGCGTAACCCGGTATAATGCCCAAAGGGCATGATTTGTGCGTAACCCGGTATCATGCCCGAAGGGCATGATTTGTGCGTAACCCGGTATGAGCGCAGCGAGTGCCGGGATTTGTAATGATCCTTATCAATGGAATGCCCAAAGGGCATGGATTATAAAAAAATATGATAACTATAATAGCTGCTATAACCAAGGATTACGGCCTTGGCCGAGGGGGAGATATGCTTTACCATATCTCCGACGACCTAAAGCGCTTCAAAGCTCTTACTATGGGCCATCCGCTGGTGATGGGGCGCAAGACCTTTGAATCATTCCCGAAGGGGCCCCTGCCTGGACGGCGCAACTGCGTAATTACTCGCAATCCTGACTATCAGCGCGACGGCATCGAGGTTTACGACAGCCTCGACGCTGCCCTTGGCGCCTCGCCTGATGCTATGGTGATAGGTGGCGGGGAAATTTACCGCCAAGCAATGCCCATGGCTGACCGCCTTGAAATCACCGAAATTGACGCAGAGGTACCCGATGCCGATACCCATTTCCCAACGATTGACCCTGCCATTTGGCATCAAACCGAAGTAGGGGAATGGCACACCGACCCCCGCTCCGCAGTCCGCTACCGCTTCTGCTCTTATATCCGGACGAAAATCAACGAATAGACGAAAATCAACGAATATTTTTCTTAGGACGAAAATCAACGAATAGACGAAAATCAACGAATATTTTTCTTAGGACGAAAA
>JAJBUG010000041.1:24176-43725 GCA_020860515.1 Bacteroidales bacterium
TCAACGAATAGACGAGAATCAACGAATATTTTTTATCGTAGATTTTCGTTATCTCGTAAATTCTCGTTTTTCCCCGTTGATTTTCGTTTTCTCGTAGATTCTCGTTTCAATGCATGACTTTGTTGTAGAGCGATTGGTAGTCGCGCACCACATCATAGGTGACCTGGCTGTTGCTGATAGCCCGGAAATGCCTTGCTGCGCACTCGATTTTCGCCTGCTCCGCTCCACGAAGCTGTGAATTTTGCCAATCGTTGCCCTTGGTCTCGGCAATGAAATAGATATGCTTCACCGTGCCTTCGCGGAAGCAAACCGCCCAGTCGGGATTGTACTTGCCCATCGGAGTGTTGATATAGAAATCACGCGGCAGCTTGGTATAAACCACCACATCCTCCTGATGCTCCAATTCCTCGGCGAAATTCTTCTCGATGCCAGCACTGTCAACCACCACAAGGTCATATAGGCTCTTGATGCTTTCAATGGCATTGATGCCGAGTTTGCCACGGAGAGTACTCTTTGTAAACACATCCGCATCGTAGGTCTGGTTGGTCTTTTCGTAAGCGATCTTTTGGATTACCGCCATAGCCTTCTCATCATTGATGATATTGCTGACCTTGATGATAAATTCCTCAGGATTGACTCGGAACATATAGAACCTCGCAGAAGCCATTCCTGTAAGAATCCTAACTATAGTACGACGCGTAAGGCCAGTATTTTCTACCAACTGGCCAATCAGGTCGTAAGTGATATTTGTGGCTATACCCTCGCCTACGTTGAGCGTGTTAGATTTGCCATCAGTCATGGCCTCACCTTCCATTAGACTTTCCTTGTCACGAATTTCTTCCAAAGCACCCTTGGTTACAACAAGGCGAATCTCGGTAACAGTCAACTTCTTATTGATAGCGTCGATGCATTTCTCTACTAATTCATCAGTGTCAAAATCAACTTTGTAGTAGGTTTTGACATTGATTCGCTTCCATAACTCCTGAAACTCTTTCTTATAGAAAGCATCCTGCTTGAAATGAGCATCCTTAGTTTCGCGACCATTGGAGATGTTGATGCTTTGAGGATTATAGATTGTGGCAATTAGTCGGATTACATCCTCCTTTATAGGATTAAGATCAATGCCAAGATCGATCTTGCCATCTTTCTTATCATCATAATATTTCATTGTAGGCTTGCCTAAAGCCACATATTCCCGCTTAACCAGTGCGTCCATTATGGCAAGAGCGTTAGAATGCCCAAATTTGGGTTCAAACAGTGTGGCAGTTACCTCGGTTGGCCTATCGCCTATGCTCTCTGCAATATCCTTTTGCAAAGCTTTGGCGAAATCCTCATAACTTTCGCTGGCAATCACTGTGAGCACGTTTGTATCGAACACTCCATCGCCAAGCACATCTTGATCCTGGCGCTCGCCATTCTTGTTTACGCAAAGTCGCATCCCTCGGCCTACTTCCTGGCGCTTCTTTATCTCATTGCTGGTATCCTTAAGGGTGCATATCTGGAACACATTGGGATTGTCCCAACCTTCCTTCAATGCTGAATGGGAGAAGATGAATCGCACTGGTTCCTCGAAGCTAAGCAATCGCTCCTTGTCCTTCATAATCAGGTCGTAGGCTCGCAGTGCATTCTCATCATTGCTGCTATCCTCTCCTTTTTTCAATTTGGTATCAACAGAGTTGCCCTTCTTGTCCTGTGCAAAATAGCCTTGGTGCACCCGCTTGGCATCCCAGCGACTGAGATAGCGCAGATAAGCCTCGTCGGAGAATGTAGGGAGCACTCGCTTAAGCTCTTCTTGATATTCCTGCTCAAACATTTCGGCGAACTTGCCATTAGTCGAGCCGTCGGGCGAACGGTAATTGGCTACCTCATCGATAAAGAATAAGCTAAGCACTTTGATGCCTTTACTGAAAAGCTGGCGTTCGCGTTCAAGATGCACACGTATTGTCTCGCGGATTTGTTGGCGACGCATAAAATCATCGTTGACCTTGCCGATAAGGTCGTGCTCGCTGAGCTGAATGCCATTGAGAAATCTTATGAAACCATTCTTGCCGTCGATGCGCTCAACAATGTATTTGTCGCGGTATTCTTCCAAGCGACCGCTCTGCTCGTAAAGGTCAAATCCCTCGCCGACGAGACGAGTGGTTTGACGCAACCCAGTGGCTGTCTTTACATCGAACGATAGTCGGGCGCGAGGATTTCCCTGGCCAACCACAATCTCATCGAGATGCACAAAGCTGTTGGTGGCAGTGCTGCCAATCTGTGTGATGCCCACCACCTCGATTTTCTTTACGAGTTTCTTATTGTAAGCATCCATGGCATCGAGACGATAAACCATATTGTGCTTATCGTCCTGGCGGTGAGTGGCGCTGTAGAGCAGATGGAAGAGAGGATTGAAAAGCTGTATGCCAAGGCGTGTGGCATTGTTTTTGTCGGCACCGAGCACGCTTTGGGGTTCGTCGATAATGACGATGGGATTGGTTTTGGCAATGATGTCGATTGGTCGGCGGCTGCCAAATTCATCACGACGCGAAAAGATAATGCGGGCAGCCTCGTTGTTGGCACCCTCTTTCAATGATGAGTTGAAGGCTTGGGTGTTGATAATCATCACATGCAACCCATTGTCCTGGGCAAAGCCGTCGATTTTGCTGAGCTGCTTGGAGTTGTACACAAAATATTGCATGCGCTTGCCGTACTCTGAGGCGAAATGCTCCTGCATGGTCTCAAAGCTTTTAAGTACTCCCTCGCGGATTGCAATAGATGGCACTATGATTACGAACTTGCTCCAGCCATAGTGGCGGTTAAGTTCGTACATGGTCTTGATATAGGTGTAGGTCTTGCCTGTGCCAGTCTCCATTTCGATGGTGAACATCGGGTGGTCCTTAGGCCCTTGCAGATGTTCGATGGGCTTGAGGTCCCATTGCATCTGTGTCTCGCGAATGTTCTTTACCATCTGGGGCTGGGAGATAAGCAGGGGATGGTTGCCAAAGCCAAGCTCGACACCGAGGCCTGCAAGTTGGGCTGGACCCTTGGTTTTGCCAGGGTCGATAATGTGCTCCACGCCGTCCTTGTAGGGCTGGCCACGGAAGATGTCAACCACGCTCTTTGCGGCATCTGCCTGAAACCGCTGATGCTTGTATTTTAGTTTCATATCACACGGATGCTGTTGATGGCGGTTTCTTCGCTCCAGTCGAGGCGCTGCTTGAAGGTCTCGAAGAGATTGATTTTCTGGTCGTCGCGGCTGAAGCAGCTGTCACGGAAGAGCACTCTCATTGGGTGCAAGTCGGCCATGTGGTTGATTACCTCCTCGGTCACGTCAGGCGCAAAGCAAGCTACAAGGTCGCCATCGTTGACATTATAGATTTTCATGCCGTTAACATCGATGGTTTCCATCGGCAGTGACAGCTCTACGCCCCAACTGAGCATTGCTCCAAAGAGCAAGTCCAGGTCGGTGCGATCAGCCTTTACGTTGTCAATCAGCAGGTCGAGCGAACCTTGCTGGAAGGCCTGTGGCGACTTCTTTACATCCTCGAAGTTGCTGCTATCGCAACGGAATACTCTAAAGCCCACATCCAAATCCTGCGTCATCAGCGGATTCTCCTCCTTTATCTTCTTCCCAGCCCGGCGGATACGCTCCTTACCTATCTCGCAGATATTTTTATAGCCAGCCTTACGAGCCTCGCTGCCATCCTCTGTTTCTTCGGGAAGCTGCATTAAAATATATTTTCTATTTCCACCATCCTTGGCATTTAATTGCATTACAGCATGAGCCGTAGTCGCTGAACCACTAAAATAGTCCAATACAATATCATCCTTGCCAAGACCTATAGTTAGAAAACGAGAAATGTATCTGAGAGGCTTAGGACTTGTGAAAACTGCTTTCCCCATTAAATCACGTAGATCTCGAGTTGCCTCTTGCCCATGCCCTACTTCATCATATGTCCACAATGTCATTGGAGTAACGCCATCTTGAACCTCCGATAAGAATAATTTAGGAGTTGGGGAGCCTTTACCTTCCGGCCCGAACCAAATGCGATTGTCTTTTCTCATCTCTTCAAGTTTTTCTTTTGAAAAACGCCAACAATATCCACTTGGAGGATAAAATGTTTTTCCTGTTGGACCTATAATTGGGTAGATTTGTTTTTCAACTGCCGGTCCTACTGTCAAATTACCTACTTTCCAGGGGCCTCGAGGATCATTATCTGGATTTTTGTAATCTTTATTTTGCTTTTCTGATCGAGGCAATAAATTCATTTGAAAACATTCAATATTACGACAATAGACTACGCAATATTCATGATTTTCTGAAAAGAATTTTTTTAGACTAATGGGCGCATATGTACGTTGCCAAACTATGGTTGCAATGAAATTAGTTTCTCCAAAAATCTCATTACAAATCTTTGTAAGATTTTCAATTTCGTAATCGTCTGCCGAAATAAATATGGCTCCATCTTCTGATAACAATGAGCGAGCAATGAGTAATCGTGGATATATCATAGAACACCAATCAGAATGGAAACGGCCATTGCTATCGGTGTTTTTGCGGTAGCGATTGCCAAGATCGTCAATATCGCCAGAGGCTTGGGCGTAATCGTCAGCAGACTGTGAGAAATCGTCATTATAGACGAAATCGTTGCCAGTGTTATATGGAGGGTCGATGTAGATCATCTTCACCTTGCCCATATAGGAGTTTTGGAGAAGCTTGAGTACTTCCAAGTTGTCACCCTCGATATAGAGGTTTTGGGTGGTGTCCCAATTCAGGGAATCTTCGGGCACAGGACGCAGGGTCTTGTCGATTGGACGAGCAGCCTCAAGACGAGCCTTCTGCTTGCCGGGCCATGTAAACTGATACATCTCGTCGGCATCTTCCACGGCATTGTCGCCAAGCAGTTGACGCAATACCTTGAAATCGACCACATGACGCAGCTCGCCCGTTGCCGGATCCGCCACCTCGGTAAAACACGAAGGCGCAATCCGATACAGAGCCTCCAGATTCAGCTCCGCCCCATCAGCCGATTGCCGTTCTAAGCGTTTAATTTCCATTTATTTCGTTTATTTTCGTTATTTCGTTGATTTTCGTTTATTCGTTTATTTTCGTTATTCGTTTATTTTCGTTTATTCGTTTATTTTCGTTTATTCGTTTATTTTCGTTATTCGTTTATTTTCGTTTATTCGTTTATTTTCGTTTATTCGTTTATTTTCGTCTTTAATTCATTAACTTTCTCTTTAAGAGTTTTTACCTCACGATTCATTTCGATTTGGCGATTGAATTGCCGCTCGGTTCTTATTTTCTTTTGCAAGTCAGCAATTTGTTTTTCGGTTTTCTTTATCTTCTCTCGCAGCTCAGTTTTTAGTTGATAATCGTTTTCGTCGGTGGCAATAAGACCCGACACTTGGCTCAACAATCCGCTGTAAACAGCATCCATAGTCAAGCCTTCCAATTTCAAGGCAAGGTTTTCGGGAGGGATGCCTCGTATCAGTTCCGTCACGCCGCACTCCCAGCGGGTCTCGCCCTTGGCAGTGATTGCCTGCTTATGGTGCATTAAGATGTCGAAATGGCCTCCATATTCGATAATGAAAAGCGTATGGCGGGGGAGCAACTTATCCAATCCGCAGAAAGGATTGATGCTGTAGCTGTCGCCCCGCATCTTGCAATAGAATATGTCAATTTCATGCACAGCTGCGCCGTCGGCGATATTGAGCGTGGCGCCAGTGAGCTTGTAGAGCCAGATGATCGACTCGAACTCAGCGGTCAACCATCGCTCCATGGCAGCCTTGCCTCCCTCAGGCGCGTGCCTGAAGAAGCTCGACTTTGGCACCTGCTTATCCACCACGGTGCTCTGTGGCAATTTCAACACATTCTCCATCTTAATTTTCAGTTTTCAGTAAACTTTTCTACTTTAAGCCCCCGTTGCGGGGATTTGGGCATCCTACTCTAAGCCCCCGCTGCGGGGGTTTGGGGGCTTTATTATCAAGAATGTTATTAGTTCGAAGTCGTCGAGGCCTTGGATTTCTCCATGCAGGGCAGTGGTTTCGCCCTCGTCGAAAAGGCTTTCAATATCATTGTTGCTCTTTACCGTCACGATGCTCGAGATGGCAGCTTGCAGCAATTCGTTGTAATGCCGCATATTGTGGCCATCGCGAGTGGCTTGCTTCACTTGCTTGCATAGGGATTTTATTGGTTCGGTCTTGCCCTTGCACAGATGGCGCATGGCATCGAGCAATTTCTTTGGCTTGAGATGGTCGCAAACAACATCGCCATTGTCGTTAAGATAGACCATATAGAATGGGTGCAGCAGATTGCTGCGGCCAATATTTACCTCGTTGCGACGGTTTTTCAGGATGTAAATCACGCCTGGTTCGGCTAATCGGTCAGCTGCCACCACAGCGCTCATGCCATTGGGCGAGTGCTCGATGTCGTGCCCCTCCTTCATATAGGCAAGTAAGTCGAGGCGGAACTCATTCAGACCCAAATCCATGATATTGATGCCAGTGTCCATCTCCTCGATATCCACCACTTCGCTTTGCAGTCGCATCAACTGGTTGCGTCGATATTCAAGGTCGCCTTTTTCGGTGGCCGACAGCAGGTTGTCGTCGCCAGTAGATGTGAGCACAGTGGCTTTCATTCGGCTCTCCACGCGCCCTTTGAGCTGGATATAATCGTCGAGCTCCATATCGGGCCAATAATTTACGAGCTGGATCACTGAGTTTTGACTGCCAATGCGATCGATTCTGCCAAATCGCTGGATAATGCGCACGGGATTCCAATGAATATCGTAATTGATCAGGTAGTCGCAATCCTGCAGATTCTGGCCCTCGCTGATGCAGTCGGTGGCAATCAGGATGTCGATATTGCGTTTTTCCGTGGGGTCGAGCAAGGCACGGTCCTTGGATACGGGAGAGAACATCGTAAGCAAACCATTGAACGAACACTTATAACGAGGCAGAGTGCATCGGCCCTCGTTGCTGCCAGTGATTAAGGCAGTATTGATGCCACAATCAGATAGCAGAAGCGGAGCCAATTGCTCGTAAAGGTAATTCGCAGTATCGGCAAAGGCGGTGAAGATGATGATTTTCTTATTGCCTGGATTTATGGGATTGGAAATCTTGGCCTTTATATCGGATATCAGCTGCTGCAGTTTCAGGTCATGCTCTGGTGTAATATCATCGAGCATCCAAAGGAGCAATTGCAATGCCTCTTGGTCGGATTTTAAATCACGATACCAAGAGATATAGTCCATGTCAGCAAGGTTGATTTCGGCCTTTCGGTTGAGGATAGGATCGATGTCGATATCCCAATCTTCTTCGATGTCGGCTGCCATGCGACCGCTCACCTCCACGGTGCCCTGTTGAGTCTTTTGGTATTTGTCAATCGCAGCCATTGTGCGCTCGATGAAGTCGAGGATGCGAGATATGGTAAGGCGGAAAGAATTTACGCTGCTCTCCAATCGCTTGAGCAGGTTGGTAGCCATCAGTTTGCGAAGACCAGTCTCTCGCCCCAATACCGATATGCCGCTGCCCTCCATGATAATGCCATAGCCCTCCTTCTTGCTTTCGAGCAGGAAGAGCGATGGAGTGTAGATGCTGAGATTGAGCTGGGCTAATTGCTCGGAGATGTCCTCAAAGGTAATGGCATTGCCAAGGTCGGTAAGCTTGGGTCGGCGACTTATCGGTGCCAACCTCGTAGGGAATTGGCCGATGTCGGCAGTATCGTAATATTTTATGATGTGGCTGCGACTGCGGGCAATGGTCACAGCATCGAGCACTTGGAAGAAGTCGAAACTGAGCGCGTCGAGCAATCGCTGTGTAGTGCGCTCGGAGAGCTCTAACTTTGCCCATTTGCTGTAGGCCGACTGCGCCTCACGGAATATCTGGTCGATGCTCTTTTTGCTTTCGAGAAGGGCATTGAATTGATGAGCCTTGCCCTCGTAAGCCAACTGGAGCTGATTTTTGAGGTCGTTGAACCGGTTGTTGACAGGAGTGGCCGAGAGCATTAGCACCTTGGTCTTTACGCCTTGGCGGATTACACGGTTCATCAGTCGGGCATAGCGATTTTCCTTAGGGTTGGTATCTTCCTCGTCATCGCTTTCCCACTGACCTCCGTTGCGGAAATTATGGCTCTCGTCGATTACAATCAGGTCGTAATTGCCCCAATTGATTCGCTCAAGGTCGAGGCCATTGCTTTCGCCTCGGTCGCGGCTAAGGTCGGTGTGGAATAGGATGTCGTATCTGAGACGGTCGGCAGCGATGGGATTGTTTTTGTAATTGCTGCGGAAGGTCTGCCAGTTGTCATTGAGCTTCTTTGGACAAAGGACGAGTACCGACTTATTGCGATTCTCGTAGTACTTGATTACGGCCAAGGCGGTAAATGTTTTGCCCAGTCCTACGCTGTCGGCAAGGATGCAACCATTGTATTTTTCGAGCTTATTGATAATGGCAAGGGCCGCATCGCGCTGGAAGTTGTAGAGCCGGTTCCAGATTACACTGCTTTTGAAGCCTGTGGCCTCGTTGGGCAGCACGTCCTCGGATACATCTTCAAGAAACTCGTTGAAGATGTTGTAAAGGGTGACGAAATATATGAAGTCGGGTGAATTTTCACGATATACATTTTCAATGTTTTCGAGCACGATGTTGGTGACATCGTTGAATCGCTCGGTGTCGCGCCACAGCTCGTTGAAGTTGCGCAGAAACATATCTGTTTCCTGCGTGGCAGGGAGGCCAACAATCATGGGACACATGTTGTCGCCACGGTCAAGGCCGAGTTCGGTGGTGGTGAACTCGTTGAATGGCATGTAGGTGTAGGTTCCTTCCGGGGTGGCTACATTGAGAAATGATGAAAGGGTGCCTTGGGTGACGTTGGATTCAAACCGCACTTTGCGGCGAATCCAGTCTGCGCACTCACGGGCAATGGCTTTTTGGGTAAGTTGGTTTCTTAATCTGATTTCAAAGTCCGAGCCGAAGAGGGTGCGTTCGCGACCCAGCTTGGGGATATAGAACTCTCGCTTTTGCTTGTTAATCTTTTCGGTGTTGAAGGTGGGCGAGGTGAAGATGAATCTGAGCTCGTCGATTTGCTCTAATTCGGATTTTAGAGCCTGGTAGGCATAGATTGAGAAGCTGGCGGCAGCAATGGCCAGTCGGCTGTGGGGCGCAACTGACTGTCGGAGGTCGTCGATTACTCGAGCGGTGACATTATTGAACTGCTTAGGCTCTCTCATGGGGATTCTATGCTCTTTGGGCAGTGGTGAAAAACTACGGATTAAACAGATTTAACGGATTAATCCTTAGTCACCACTGACCCTTGCTAATTGAATCCCGGAATTAGATTATCGTGTTGGTTTATTGTTAGTTATCCATGGCCCTTATATAGCGGAAATACGTGGGATCCTCATCTTGTTGCCTGTCCCACCCTAAGAGGCCTTCGCATTGCCCACACTGTCGAGACAGGCAACGCAGAAGCCCACGTATGGGTATAGCAACACCATGCGCCAGCCTACGCTGGTTCGCACGGCTGATACTGATACCAACCGTGAGCATTCATCGTTGCGCTTCTCCTTGACGGCTCTGAAAGTTGCGAAGTTTCTTGGAGTCAAGAGAAAAGCGTTCAGATAAACGCTCCATTATGTAAGGGTGCAGCCAAGGCCGCGCCTCAACTGCCTGCAGCACAGCGCAGCCCTCTCGCCGCGCATCTGCACCGCAAAGTTACTAAAAATTTCTCTGAAAACTACAATTTTGCAAGAATTAAAATACCTTTCCTGTTCCAGAACTTGAGTATTTTTATTCCTATATCACTAAAATTGACTGCAAAGGTACATCGATTAGAGATTTCATTGTTGGATCGCATGAAATTCGTTTATCGATTAATTGATATTCATAAAAGAACTCATCTATCCAAACAGGTTCTCGTATTTCACTCTTCATATAAAAAGAATTGATCATTTGTGTTAAGGAGAAAAGGAGATAATAACGTAAATTGCTACAAAGTCCCTCTATATTTCATTAGCTAAATCCCTAATTTTGAAATACAAATAAGTTTTTGAATGTCCTTTTCTAACGATTTCACATGACCATGCCAAAAGAAAAGTATCAAACTCGTGGAGATTTTTCAAAAATTCTTCTTCTCCATAAGAATTAGTTTTAAACAGAAAAGAATCAATCTTAGAGGTTAAGTTGTCTAAGTATTTTTCTGTATTTCTATTGATTATGTCTTTTATAAGATATTGAATTGTTTTCCCTAATTTAGGGTCCTTCCCCCCTTTCTGAGAATACTCATTAAACAGATTTATAAGAGCGTTTATAGGGTAAAAAGTTAAGTCTAAACAATTATCATGCTTTAAAGCCGAACTTAATTCTTTTACTGTATTTATAACCGTATCGAAACTTTTGATTCGTTTTTGTAACCAACCTTCACAAAGGATATCAAGCTCTATTAATAATGACATTACATTATTGGAACGAATCCTATAGGAGTCAAGAGTCCATTTATCGTTGATTTCAACCATTCTTTTTATGAAATAGTCTTGAAAATCACGTTTATCCATGTTAACAGTTGTTAATTTATAGTTAAATTCTTTGAAATTAGAAAAAATATTCCTATCTTTGCAATGAAAAAATTGTTTTAAGACAAAAGAAGGGAGCGAACCTTTCTCTTTGGAGAACGTACGTTCCGGAGTTAGACTTACCTCCCTACCTCATAGAGCAGGCATAAATTGCCTGCTTTTTATTTATCTTTTTTCTTACAATGCAAATGTACAAATAAAATCTCGATTTACCAAATGAAGTATGGGTATTCCCATAAAAATATTAAGCTATGGAAAAGTATTTGGCTTGGTCAAAATAGATGCGGCCGTCGTTATCACGAATAGCTATTACTAATCCACGAAAAGGGTTATGCTCGACATCGATCACTTCACCCGTAACCCAATGGTCAAGGCCAGTAGCCTCAGGTGATAATTTCATCAAAGTTCCAATTTTGGGTTCCATTTTTATATCGCTTTAAAAATACCCAAAGGTATGAATTTCCTTTCGATTATCAAAATCTATATCACAGATTTATTTGTATTTTTGATTATAATTCAAGAATTTTGGTTAATTTTGCGTAGCTGAATAAGCTACCAGCGCTGATGAGGCTATAGGCCTGCGCACTTAGGGGCTATTAATGCCCCTATTTTACTTTTAGAATAAGTATGAATAAAAATTAAGCCCCGCCACACCTACACAAGTGAACTACGATCGACGTTGCCGTTCAGTGTGAAAAGGGCTTGATTTAAATGTGCAGCCAAGGCCACGCCTCAACTGCCTGCAGCACAGCGCAGCCCTCTCGCCGCGCATCTGCACCGCAAAGTTACTAAAAATTTCTCTGAAATGGAAGATTTTCAACTATAATATTCATGGTTTTGTGTTTCTATAGCTCGTCGATTTCTTCAGGAGTTAACCCCGTGTAACGTATAATTGAATCAATGGGCAGTCCATCGATTTTCATCTTTTGGGCTCGCTGAATATCGCGTTCACGGCCTCCTTCTTCACGAGCCGTAGCTACAATGTTGTAGTTATCACGCTGCCGTTTAAGGCTCATCTCATAGGCCTCGTACTCTTCTGGAGAGAGATTACTGACTTCTGCCAACTGGAAAAAACTATGGAAGAGTTCATCTCCCATGCGCTTGGGCACATTGGGCAATTTAGCCAAATTCTTAATAACGTAGAGCCAGTCTTCTTTCCGATCCTCAAGTTCTTCCTCTCTCTTAACGAACTTGGACATCTCTAAAAAAATATAGTTTAATTTAGGATAAAAGACTTCATTGGTGGCAATATCAACCAGTTTGACATCATGCTTATAATTTGGATTTTCAGCATAATCACTCATTACAAAGTTTAGAAAAGCTACCATGTAAACCTTGGGTAATTGGTAGTTCCATTCACTGCCTGGCTCGGCTGCTCTTTGAATAGGATATGTGGAATAATAAATAGTTCTATCCACAAAATACTTTTGACGAGAGTTTTGCATTTCCACAATGATGTGTCCTCCAGTGTCAGTGGTACAGTAGAGGTCATAAATGGCATTTCGGTCGCCAGGAAGCAACCCTAATTGCTCAGTGTTTCTGTATGTGATATCAACAATCTTTTCCTCATCAACAAATAAGGAATTCAAGAAATTGATTAGATAAGCTTTGCATCTTTCAGAACCAAACATTCTTTTGAATCCAAAGTCGGTAAAGGGGTCTATGTATCTTTCTGTGCACATAATTTTGGGTTTAAGTTAGTTATACCGCAAAATTACTAATAAAAACATTAAAATCCAAAACTTTAAGGGAATTAATCAATTATTTTGATTATAGTGGAGCAGAATAAGCGAACTACGATCGACGTAGCCGTTCAGGGTGAAAAGGGCTTCTTAATACGGAAATTTAGAGTTTAATATCACTTTATTTGTCTACAATCAAATATATTTCTCAATTGTAGACAAATAAAACGATGTTTTTCACTTCCATCGCAGTTACCGAGGAGGAATAAGACATGTAACTGTATTGCTTTTTAATGCAATGCAACAAAAGGCCAAAAGTTGGTTGGAGTTATGCATTTGAAGGTATGCTCAGGATAGAGCTCGGCGAATGCCTTAGGGGCATGTGCTTTCGCCTTTTTGGGATTGAATTTGAATTCAAAGGCGTGAAGCTGCCCATCACAATCCTCAATGAGATCAATCTCTTGCTGATTGGTGTTGCGCCAAAAGAATAACTGAGCGTAACTGCCAGTGTAGGCATTGCGCTTTATCCTCTCGCTTACAATTAAATTCTCCCATAATGCGCCCGTATCATTCCGAAGCTCAAGAGGCGCGAAATTAGAGATGATGGCATTGCGTATGCCGTTATCGTAGAAATAGACTTTTTTCCCTTTCTTAATCTCATTGCGTTGGTTAGTACAGAATGAGTTAAGACGAAATACAATGAAACATTTCTCAAGCAGGCCAATGTATTTCTCTACAGTGGCCCTGTCGATACTAATGAGCTGGGCCAGCTCGTCGTACGACACCTCGCTTCCTACCTGAAGAGCCAGTGCTCTCACCAGCTTTTGCAGCACCTCAGGCTTTTTTATCCCTTGGTAAGTGAATATATCTTTATAGAGATAATTATTGGCAAGGTTGACAAGTGTTCGCTTGGCATAGGCAGGATCGGTAACAATCTCTGGATAGAATCCATAAATCATTCGCTCAGACAGGAGCCGAGTCTGCTCCTTCTCTGAGGTGTCTGCGGCGAGCTCTCCTAAGGAGAAAGGAAAGAGATTATACTCTATAAGACGCCCAGTGGCCGGCTCATTCACTTTTGATGCGATATCAAGAGAGGCCGATCCTGTAACCACTACCTTAGTGGGAAGCTTCATATCACCTATTTTTTTCAAGGTCAGCCCTATGTCAGCCACTCGCTGGGCCTCGTCAATGAAAGCCAAGTCATATCCTTTTAGCAGTTGACGCAACTGTGTCGAAGTTTTGTTCTCAAGCTGAGCAGCATCGTCATAGTCATCACAATTTAGAAATAAGATTTTCCTGTCGGACGTTACGAGATCATTGAGCAAAGTCGTTTTTCCGACCTGCCGAGGACCTAAAACCACAATAATCTTATTTTTGTTAAAGTCGTGGAGAATCTGATGCTTTATATCTCGATGTATCATGAGGAATCATTAATTTAATTACCCTGCAAAAGTAAGATTTTTTTTTGAACTATCCAAGAATTTAGGCGGAAAAAGTCGATTTGAATCGACAAAATAAGCCGAGAAAGTCGATTTGAATCGACAAAATAAGCCGAGAAAGTCGATTTGAATCGAGAAATTAAGCCGAGAAAGTCGATTTGAATCGAGAAATTAGGCCGAGAAAGTCGATTTGAATCGAGAAATTAGGCCTAAAAAGTCGATTTGAATCGAGAAATTAGGCCTAAAAAGTCGATTTCTTCTTTTTCATGGAGGTTAAAGAATATAAATAGTTTCCGAACTCAATTTTTGTGGTTTTGAGAAAGGTTAGCCTGCCCCTCTCGCCACACATCTGCACCGCAAAGTTACTAAAAAATTCCCTGAAAAGAAGATTTTCGGTGATAAAACATTCATTACCGAAAAATCGTAGCGGAAATTTGGTAATTTGATTTATAATTTATAATTTTGTGAAGAATTATAATTAAGGCAAAAAGATATGGCTGATGAAATTACCAATCCCTTTGTGATAGGTGAGTACGAGGGTGAAGATTTCTTTTGCGACCGAGCCGAAGAAACCGCAAGATTAGTGCAACTGATCACTAATGGCAACAATGTAGTGCTTTCGGCTCCTCGCAGAGTGGGGAAAACCAATCTCATATACCATCTTTTTAATCAAGAAGAAATAAAGAAGAGATACATCCCTATTATAGTAGATATTTATTCTACCCATTCAATGGCTGAGATGGTATCAAATTTAGGCAAAGCCATCACCGAGGCGTTGCGCTCGCGTGGCAAAGCTTTTGTAGATGCATTTGTGAATTTCCTGTATTCTGTGCGATCTGAGTTCACTTTCGATAACATGGGAATACCTGTGTGGGGAGTAGGCTTAAATTACAATCCTAAACCTGAAGTTACGCTTGATGAAATATTCAATTACATAGAAGCGTCGGATCGGCCGTGCCTTATTGCAATTGACGAGTTCCAGCAAATCAACTACTACCCTCGGTCATCAAGCGTGGAGGCTCTTCTTCGCACCTATATCCAGCGATGTCATAATGCTCGCTTTGTGTTTTCTGGCTCCCATCGGCATTTGATGGCCGAAATGTTTTTGTCAGCTTCAAGGCCTTTCTTCCAGTCGGCCACATTGTTTGGACTGCCTTTGTTGAAATCGGATGTGTACGCTGAATTTTGTCAAAGAATGTTCCGCTGGGGCAATAAAAATATTGACCCAGGAGTTGCAAAAGTTGTGTATGAGCGCCTCGATGGTGTGACTCTCTACATGCAGAAAGTTATGAACGAACTCTTTGCTATGACGCCCGAGGGCGCGACATGCCATATTGCCAATATTGACTCAGCCATAGATAGACTCATCGACACCAGCGCGGATGCATATACATCGATGCTTTATCAAATGAGTCAAAGACAACGAGATTTGATGCTTGCTATTGCACACGAAGGGAAAGCTCATGCAATCACAAGCGCCGCCTTTATAAAGAAGTATCATCTGCCGTCGCAGAGCTCCGTTTCATCTACTGCGAAGTTGTTAGTGGAAAAAGATTTCCTTTATCGCGACCAAGACACTTACACAGTCTATGATCGCTTCTTCGCGCTATGGCTACAACGAAGATAATTGTGAAACAAGAGGGGAAAGTCCACCTGCGGCTCAAAGAGCCTTTCGATGGCGAGACAGACTTCTTCTTCGGCTCTCTGGCCGCCATCTACGAGCGGCTGACGAAAGAGGTTGTGGGAATCTCGCTGGCGAGGCTTCGGTGCGTGTTCGCCAAGAGCGGCTACAATCTCGACACTGGAAAGGCCATAATCCGCAAGGCACAGGTTGTGACGAAAAAGCAGAAGAAATATGAACTGGGCAAAGAACAATCCGACTGACCACATTTGGTGGGCGGGCAACACTGGCAAGGCCGTAATCAAGAAAGGAAAGATAATCAGAAAAGAGAAAAAGAATTAGATTTGCTAATCTCAAATTCTTTTCGTAACTTTGAGATGCTAAACAATCCCGTTGCATCCTGACATTGGGAAATGGCTGATGTGATGTTGCTTAAATTATTTGTTAAAATCTACTTACAAGGTTTTCCGCTAATGCTTGGACGGAAAACCTTGTTTTTATTTGGAGAAAATCAACAATTTGCTTTTGCTTGCTCAATTTGGTGCGATTGCTGTTGATAATTTGACAAAAACTATAAATATTATGTGTTTGTCCAAAGATGAAAAACATCGTGCTTTCGTAAAAATTAACCCCTGCAAATGTACTCATTGTGGATTTTCAGGGGATTTTGAAATATTCGAATCTCCAATAGACTTTCTATGTCTCAATAGACAGTACAAGAATGGGAAGGTCAGTGCTAAATTCGAATATGGTCGTACTTATCCATTGACAGCTGTCGTCGCTGTTTGTCCGAGTTGTAAGCACATTCTGCTATTCAGTGATAAAATCCTCGATGATTAGTGATTGTTGGCGTTTCGGAAAAGAAAACAAGTCGTCTGAAATAGCGTAATGCTTGTCTGAATTGGGATGATTGAATTCCTCTATGGCAGAGGGCATTGGAATAACCCTTTCAATCAATGGTATTGGTACGGTCTGTATATCCATGGCCATTTTAAATTTGTATTCCTTACTCATTATGGCCGACATAGCCATCACCAGTTCGTGGTCTGTCTTTTTCAATACAACACCGCTTGTGCGGACGACTACCGACTCATGTCGTTGATTTCTGTCAAGCCATACATCCACAGGGAAAAAGGCACTGGCAACGTATCGCCATTCTACGATGTAGGCCTTGCCAGCCTCGAAATCGTCAATTGTGAAATTCATAAATTTTTATTTTGTGGATTCAAAAATAAGTTGTAATTTTGCGTAGCTGAATAAGCTACCGACATCAATGCGGCTATAGGCTTGCGATGTGATAAGAGGTTTTATAGGAAACCTCTTATTTTTTTGTTGTGTCGATTGTATCTTAAATCTCGTTTTGTTATATGAATATAATCTCCCATCTTGTTCAGTACCAAAATTTCTCCCAGTGGTAGGTCGTTTCTCTTTATGTAGTTTATCGCCTCAATTAATTTGCTTGAGTCCGCCTTTGCCAATTGTATCACCGCCATATCACCTTGCTCAAAAGCCTTTGACAAGTCAATCTGAATAGTGTTGGCCTTAGTTGATATGCAATATTTGAAGTCCGCAATCCTCCATTTTCCATCGACCAGAACAATTGCATCGGCATTGGTTACGGAATCAGATTCGGGCAGGAATGCCACCTTGTTTTTCTGATTCTTTACGATGTGCCGAGCCATATCTTTTGCCTGCTCCCAGTTGCCGTTGGTCTTATGCTTTGAATGTATAACCACATTAGGCTCTTTGGTGTCGGCAACCATTGATGAGTGGTTGAACACAGATTCAAACAATCTCTCCTTTTCTCTTGCGGTTTTGAGATTCTGGTACATCTGAGCGATAATCGGCGAGAATGGCTCAAATGAGCAGAATGTCATCTGCTTTGGGCTGAGATTCTTGATTCGGTCTAAGGTATTGGCAATGTAATCAACTGATGGGTCTTTTATGTCATTGCTGAAATCATAGCCTTTGATGATTTTGCCATATACCTCCTTGTTATGCTCAATGAAATAGGGGTTCATCTTGCCCTCGCTCCACCTCTGCTCTATCGTGTCAGCGTTATCCTTGACCCAATCCTTGTATGCCTGTGGATAGTCATAGACCGCCTCGCCCTGCGGCTTGTATTCCTCGCCGTTGAGAGCAGCCTCGGTCATTTTCGCCATTTCGTCCTCGTCAACGAGTATGGGAGTGACAAAGCAGAAGCACTGCGGATGCCAGCCCTCAAATTTGAAGATTTTTGGGCAATCGTCTTTGTCGTAGTCTTTGAATCTCAATCTCCCCTCATCGTCTCTGTAGGCTTTCTTCCACTTTTTGCCCCAAACTATCTCTTTGCCGATTACGTTTCCCTCATCGTCCTTGACTTCGGTTTCCTTAATCTTGTATCTGAATCTGCGGAGCATCAGGTCAGGGTCGTTGAGATACTGGCGCACGTGGCGCGAAATGTCCCCAGCAATTCCTGCCACAATATTTAATTATCTCGACGAATCCCTTAAACCGAGTTTGTGATGAATAGGAGAAACTTACATAATGAATTAGGGAATTCTTATCTTTAAGAGATAAACCCTCCATTATGTAAGGGTGCGGATATCATTTTTATTTGTCTACAATCAAATATTTCCCCCAATTGTAGACAGATAAAACATTGCTTTTATATTGCTATTTAGAAGTAAAAACTATGTAAACAACTCATTTATAGTTAGTTGTTTGACAAAAACATCTCGATATATTCCAGGCTTGAGCCCAAAGGTTGTGATTGCCGTGGGTTGTATGCTGAATTTTTTAGGCAACTGAGATGCGACTGCATTAATTCGTCCTCGGATTGTGAGATCATAATCCTTGGTCACTGTAAATTCATCACTATAAAATTTCAGTTCACACATATTAACCACATTATCATTTCGGATAATAAGAAGATCAATCTGAAGTCCCTTTTCTTCGTTATTTCCAATAACTTGCCAAGCTGATTCCTCTGAGGCTACGTCCGTTATGCCAATGGCTGCTTTGATTTGTGGAATATGATTAAAACAAACTTCCTCAAAGGCAATTCCTCGCCAACTCCCTATTGAGGGAGAATTTATATTGCGTATCCACCAATTATTTCCACGTTTTGTCTTATCGTCGAGGAAATGAATGGAAAAGAGGCAAAATGGATCAGAAAGTTTATAATGAAGTTCTCTTTTCCCCAAACCAAATGGTATATATTCGGTTACATAATTGCTGGCCACTAAGGCTCTCATGCGTTTTGTAAACAATCCTCCATTGGGGATATCTAATCCTTCGATGATTTCATTACGAGTAAAGCCAATGTGCCGCTTCCCTATAAATCTAACGATTCGCTTTATTACTTCAGGAGAATCAAATGCAGATTCGAACAAACGGTTAAATTCATCACGGAGCCTGGCTTCTTTACTCCAAAAGAAATCATTAATATTTTGTGCAAGACTTAATTCTCGGTCGATATAACCCATATAGTAAGGAATGCCTCCTAAGATCATGTAACTTTGTAGGATGTCATAGTCAGACCATTCTATCTTGCGTGATTTGTAAAAAGCTTTACACTCTGACAACGTGAATGGAGCAAGGTGTATTTCATAAGTAGTGCGACCGTACAATCCTCCCCGGCTGTTGATTAGATTATCGAGAATCCAAGAGTTGGCACTGCCGCATACAACAAGCATGAGGTTGTCGCGGTGGCACGCCCAGGAGTTCCAAAATCCTTCAAAAGCCGTAAGAAAACCTGAACGAGGTGTATCCATCCAGGGCAATTCGTCCAAAAAAACCACTTGGCGTTGGCCATTGTCGTTGGATATTAATAGCTGTTCCAGCAGATAGAAAGCGTCCATCCACGATTTTGGGGTGCTTCTGCCTTTGTGACCATGGAGTTTAAGTGAGAAAAAGAATTGCTTAAGTTGGGATTTCATGTCGTTTTTGTGGTTGTCTTTGTCAATAGGAGACAATCCAGCATGCCTGAATGTGATACGATTCTTAAGGCTTTCATCGACCAAAAAAGTCTTGCCAACTCGTCTACGCCCATATATGGCTAATAGCTCTGCTTTGCCACTGTGGTAAAGTCGTTGTATTTCAGCTATTTCTTTTTTTCTTCCTATTATCTTCTCCATAAAAAGTATCGTTTTATTTGGCTACAAAGGTAGTGAATTTCTCAATTGTAGACAAATAAAACTCAACTTTTATGTAAATTTTAAGATTAATTGTAAAATGGTAGGGCAAAATTAATCAAATATTTTCTATTTGTAA
>JAJBUG010000091.1 GCA_020860515.1 Bacteroidales bacterium
TAATATAGAATGCTCCTACGGAGTTCCTTGATAAAAGTTAATTATGACACATCCCTATTTTTTAGTGTAGGGAATTAGTTCTTTTTGCCCCAGTAGGTGGTGTGGCCGTCGGTGGAGTAGCCGGCATAGACGATAGTGGCGGGACGCCCCGAGGCTTCCCAATCACATTCTCGCTGCAGATAAAGGTTGATGCCTCCGATGGTGAGGATTTGCTGGGCTGCATCGAAGTTCCAAGTCTTGCCTTCCCAGATACCAGCGGTCACAGTGTGATCATCGGCAAGGACGAGAGATGCCGATTCGCGCTGCACACCATATTCGTATTGGATGTCGATATTTTCCCAGTTGCCTGCAACTTCCGATTCGTCAATGGCAATCTTAGGCACTGCGCCATAGCGCTCAGGCATCACCACTGGCCAGCCATCAGTAGTCCAGCGAATGCTGCGGATCTGACCCAGCATGATGGCATTGGCATAATCATTGCCATAAGCTCCCTCGGGCAGGCGACCCTGCGACGAGAAGTACCAATTGTCGTTGTCATCGCTGAACACTGCGCAGTGGCTGATGCCGACCCAACCGTAATCGCCTTGGAATTTGTAAGGATGGGTCACGATAGGATAAGCCTCACCGCCATTATTGGTGACATCCGTGCCATCCATGCCTACATACGGACCAGTAATCGAGGTGCTGCGCACCACGCGAGTATTGTAAGGCACCGCTAAGCCATCGTAAGCCATAAACAGATAATAGTAACCATTACGGTAAACTACCTCGGGACCCTCGCTGGCCTGCCAGCGGCTGCCAAGATAACGCGATTGGATAAACTGCCCGTAGCTGGAAATAGCATCAGCGCTGGTGCCCCAAGGCATGCTAAGCGGATTGAGGCTCTTGCCAGTGTCGGGGTCGATTTGCAATCCAGCAAAGCCATAATGCCAACTGCCATAGATCAGCCAATGCTCACCCTCGGGGGTGATAATATAAGTGGGGTCGATAGCATTGTAGCGGAAGTAGGCTCCTTCCCACAGGTCTCCATACCAATTGGTGCCTTGATCTGATGCCGAACAAACCACAAAGCCCTTATCCTCCCAACTGTCATTGTCGGCGGGGTTAGTGGTTTCCATCAAGCCGATGAAAGCACGTTCGCCCCAATTGCTGGTTGATGTGATCAAGTCAGTAACAACTATTGCATAGTACATGCGATAAAGCCCATTGCCGCAATTGCGCACTACCGGTGCCCAATATCCATAGTCAGGATTCTGAATAGGTGCAAGCCCCACCGCAGCACGGTATTCATTCAGCTTTTCCTTAACCCAAGATGGACAAGCTGCCATAGTGCCCCCAAGATATTCCCAATTTACCAAGTCTTGCGAGCGGCGCCCGTGGAAGTGGCCATGGCCATCGTGGGCATTGCCATAGCTGGCATCTGTCTGGTACATATAATAATATCCGTCGTCGGCGAGCATCACAGATGGGTCATGCACATTTGCGAGATTCCATTTGTCGCGGTCGGCCCAGCCTGACACATCCACATAATGGTCGGGGTTGGTTGGACCAACATACGAAGTGATTTCCACTGGCACCTCATAAGTGCCCTCAAGCGTGGTAACAGTAGCCACAGGGGAATAATAAATCTTATCGGCCAACAGCACATAAGCCCTCACATAGTAGGTGGTTTCTACCGAAAGATTTTTCAACGTACCACTTACGGTACCGGTCTTATCTTCAGCATAGCATTTAATATCGTCAATAGTTGGCTTCTCGTGCCTTGCGCAGCAGAAACCAGTGGAAAGCACATCCACATTCTCTGCCCCAACTTCTGCGGTAGCCAAAATCTGCGACCCCGATAGAGCTGTGAGGTCAGGGGTACCCACTGAAACATAGGGTGTAACACCTTCCTCAATATAAACGTTGTCGTCATCATCGTCGCATGCCCATAATCCAATTGCCAAAGGCACGCACATCAATATTTTCCAATACCTGTTCATAATTATTCTTGCGTTTTACGTTTTACGTGTTACGTTTTCGGAAAAGCGGGAAAGCGGATAAACGAACGAAATAGCTAACGCACTTCCCACTCGTATTTCGTATTTCGTATTTCGTATTTCGTATTTCGTATTTCGTATTTAAAAAAGGCTCTTGGAGCCATAGCTCCAAGAGCCCATCACTACCTAATATTACCAACCTGGAGTTTGGCTCCAGCCAGTCTTTACTATTTCATCATACATGATGGGGAAGAAGTAATTCTTTGGAGCAGTGAATGCCACCTTTGGGTCAACGCGGCTTGCGCCGTACACGAACGGATTAGCTGCATCCACACCCTCGCGGATATCTACGCCATAGAGGTTATAAACTTGCTGATAGCGCGGTTTCGATGTCTCGGCGCTTGCACTGCCGTTAGCTTCATGAAGCTTCCAACGACGCATATCAAAATATCGATGGTCCTCGAAGCAGAGTTCGATGCGGCGCTCGTTGCGAATTCTCTCGCGAAGTTCGCTTTGGCTAAGGCTACTGCTCAAGCCTGGCATTCCGGCGCGTGCCCGCACTTGATTCACATAAGTCAAGGCTTGGCTGCTGTTGCCACTCTCATTAAGAGCCTCTGCGGCATTGAGCAGAATCTCGGCATAACGGAAGATGGGGCACGCATGCTTCTGGCTGCTGATAGTACCGTCCCAACGAATGTTGTAAACATACTTCTTGCAGTAGTATCCAGTGGCTGTGCCACCATTGCCGCGTGCGTAGTCAGAACCCACGCGAGAGTCGTCATTGTTCATATCGAGCTGACGAGCCTCATCACCATCGCCCCAGGTCATGCCATGATAGAAAATGGTCTGAGCCAAGCGAGGATCACGGTTAGCGTAAGGATTCTGAGCATTGTATGTGGCATCCTGATCGATTGGCTTGCCATTGATAGTTTCATAGGCATCAACCAAATTCTGAGTAGGATTGCAATAGCCAGTGGCACTGATCGAGCCAGTGAATCCGCAAGGAGCATTGAAATACTCAAGCTGCAAGGTTGACCATACCGAGCGGCTCAGAATGAACTCGTTGTTGTAAACTGGGTCGGTTGCGAAGCACTCGTAGTAGTTGCCAAGTTCGCCATAGGGATCGGTACTCGAACTCTTTACAGTGTACAGCACGTAAGGGTTGCTGTTAGAGCTGTTCTTCGAGATGAAGTCGGTTGCGGCTGTAGCGGCAGCACTCCAGCGGCTGTTATCGCTTTTGCTATTATATAAGGCAGAAGCCAAATACAGGGTGGCACGACTCTTTAGTGCATATACGGCAGCGCCATTTACGCGGCCCCAATTCTCAGCCTCATTGGTGTAGCGGAATGGGAGGTCGTCCTTAATCGCATCACACTCGCTAATCACCCACTGCAACGCTTCTTCCTTGTCGCTGCGATCAGGCCAGCCAGTGCTGGGCTCAAGAATCAGAGGCACGCCATTCTCATCGTCGCCGATGATTGGAATGTCGCCAAACCAGCAAATCATGTCAAAATGCAGGATAGCACGAATTGCGCGCACCTCAGCCATCCAGCGGTCGTAGAGGCGGTTGTCATCGCCACTCTTCTCGGCGTTGCCAATCACATCGGCTCGCGCGTTCTTCAAGAATTGGTTGCAATGACGGATACCAGTCACGCGATTCTCATAGTAATGGTCGGCAAACCAGTGGTTGGTGGCATCATAGCTATCAGCATTGATTGCGTGATAACGCGCTACGCCCCAAAAGTCCACGGCATTGTCGGTCATGCAGTCATTGCTTAGGCGATATTGAGTATCATTGTAACCTTCGAAAGCATCGGGCAGATATTCGTAAGCCTTAGCCTGATGTCCGCGGCTCATGTCGTAGTCGGCGAATACGTTGTCGGCTTGCAGCGTAAGGTCCACCTCCTTGTCAAGGTAGTCGCTGCAGGAGCTGGCCACCATTGTGGCCGCTCCGGCTGCTGCATACAGGAATATTCTTTTAATAATCATAAGAATGTCATTTGGTTTTTCGTTTTCCGTTTTCCGTTTTAAGAAATAGTTTCATTCCTTTAAATTTTTGAAAATTCTAAAGTTCGATAACAAAATCTATTTCTTAAAACTCAAAACGTAAAACTTAAAACGATTTTTAGAATGAGAGGTTGATACCGAAGTTGAAGATTCGGGTCTTGGGATACCACCAGCAGTACGACATAGGTTTCTCGGGGTCAAATCCCTTGGGGAGGTGACTCCAGGTGCATACGTTGTAGGCGCTGAAATAGAAACGCAGACGGCTGATGTAAGCCTTGGCGGTCAGCTTCTGAGGCAAAGTATAGCCAAATTCAATATTGCGAAGCGACAGATAATCACCATTTACAAGCCAAATATCATTGTTGTAGCTTGATGTGGTACTGCCACGAGCTGAATCCTCAGCGTTGAAGCTTGAGCTCAGGCGGGGATACTTAGCATTGATGTTGCGCGGATCGTTAGGATCGTCGGTGTAGTAACCCCAAGCGTTGACAACCTCATGGGTAGAGTTGTTAGAGCCCCACTCAGAATATGTCAATGAAGGTGACAGGAATACTGTGCGGTTGAGATAGGCAGTAGCAACCACGCGCAGGTCGAAGCCGGCATAGTTCACATTCACTGCCACTGATGGTGTCCAGTCAGGCAGCAAAGTGTATCCCATAGGCACCATATCCTTAGAGTCAATCACACGGTCGCCGTTGACATCCTTGAACACAGCTGTACCAAGTTTTTGACCGCCGTTGGAGAAACTGTTGTAAGGGTATTTTTCGGGATGGTCAATAGCATCTTGTTGCGAAGTGGAAATAAGGTCGGGATCCGATGCCCACTTCACAAACTGATACATGTTCCAACCGCCAATCACATCGGCATTGCCGCTCTCATAGATGGTGGCCACCTCAGAATAGTCGCGGATGCGGTCGCCAGTCTTAGCCTGCCAAGGCACTTGAGGAGTGGTTTCGTCCATTTCAGTAATCTTATTGATATTGTAGCTGAGCATACCCTCTACTGAGTATTCCACCTTGCCAATCTTGTTGGCATGGCCAAGCACCAGCTCAAAACCCTTGCTCTCTACCTTGCCGTAGCTGTCCTTAGCGAAAGTGATACCGAGCACTGAGGGGATGGTAGAGCGGTCAATCAAGATATCGCTGCGCCATTCCTTCCAGAAATCTACGTTACCATACAAGCGCTTGCCCCAGAAATCCCAGTCGAGACCGAGGTTAACCATTTTTGAAACCTCCCAGCGACTGTTGCTCGATCCAGCCACACTTTCTGCATAGCCAGTAACCCAAGTAGCATTCTGGCCAAACGAGTAGCCATTGCTGGCAGCATAAGTAGATTGGTAAGGATAACGGCTTGCGCCAGTATCATTCATACCTGTCTTGCCATAGCTGATGCGAAGCTTGAGCAGGTCAACTGCAGTGTCGCGCAAGAATTTCTCCTCGCTTGCAACCCAACCAGCGCCCACGCCCCAGAATGTGCCCCAGCGATTATCGGGATCGAAGTTATCCGAACCCATGCGCGAGATGCTGCCATTCAGGATATAGCGGTTGTCGAATATATAAGTGGCCACGCCATTGTAGCTCAGATAGCGATTCGATGACAGATGATACCAGTTGGCTGAGTGGGGACCACGATTGAGACGCTTCATGTAGCTGCGCACAAAAGCACGAGCATCGATGTGGTGCTTGCCAAAGTTGCGGTCGTAACTGAATCCGCCACGCAGGTTGAGAGTCCATGAGTTGTCACGCTCATTAGCCGTTGGGTTGGTAAGTTCGCTATAGCGATTGGTCTGTGTGTAAGTAAACTGATCAACGCTTGTTACATCGGTATTGGTATAGTCGTAGCTGTACGAGTTGATGGAGTTGGTCTGAGTCGATTGGAAGCCATCGTAGGCATCGAATGAAACCACTGCTTCTACACCAAGGCCTTTGGTAATAGGACTGAGGTCGCCCTCGATATTGAGGGTTGAATACAGCTGACGGCGACGGTTCTTCTCCTGGCCCGACGAGCCGAGCAGGTAGATTGGGTTGCTGGCATTGCCGTCAACATACAGTTCGCCATTGGGGCAATACACAGGGCGCATTGGGTCAGCCTCAACAGCACCGAAGGTCGTAAGGTTGAATACACCCGTGGTGGGCTGCAGAATATTGTCGATACGGCCACCGAGGTCAAGACCTACCTTGAGATATTCGTTGACAGTGATATCGAGGTTGGAGCGAAGGTTCCAACGATTGAGCACATGCTGAGTGTTGAAGTTATCGTTGTAATTGGTACCCTCGGTATTCCACATGCCTTCCTGACGGAGATATGAGAACGACACATAGTAGCGAGCGCGGCTGCTACCACCCGAAATCTGCAGGTTGGTCTTATACACGGGAGCAGTCTCACGATAGAGCTGATCAAACCAGTTGGTGTTGAAATAGCGGTACTGATCCATGCCCTCAAGGGTCTCTCCATTGCATACGCGGCGGTATTTCTCAAGCTGCTCGGCTGTGTAGAGCGGGTCTTGGCCATCGAGATAGCGCACTTGGTTCACTGTAAGAGCGTGGTTGTACGAGTTCTGATTCTCAACCTTGCCAGTAAGGGTCTGGAAACCGATTTCCTGAGTGAAATCGATATGGGCTCGACCAGCTTCGCCACGCTTAGTGGTCACCAGTACCACACCGTTGGCACCACGCATACCATAGATAGCAGTAGCCGAAGCATCCTTGAGGATGGTTACATCTTCGATTGGAAATGCATCGAGGAACGAAATGTCACGCTCCTGGCCATCAACGATGATGATAGGATTGCGAGCACTCGAGTTCATGGTGCGCACACCACGGATATACAGCTTGGTCTCTGACCAACCGGGCTCAGATGCCACCTCATAAGTCTGCACGCCATTCACAGTAGAGTTGAACGCATTCTGAAGCACAGTCACGGGATAGCGCTGCAGCTCTTGGCCAGTAACCATTGATGTGGCCTCGGTCATGAATTTACCCTTCTTCTTGCCAAAAGGCACATTGCGCAGATGCTCGTAGAGGTCGTCGTCGGGCTGCAGGATAATTACCATGGGCTTATTGATATCCTCTACCTTGTCAATTTGGTTCTTGTAACCAACGCATGAAGCATTCACCTCATCATCCACGGTGACGTCGGGAATTGTGAAGTTGCCATCAGCATCGGTGTATATAAGGCGGCTCTGTTCGGCAAGGTTCACCAATGCCCCAGCAATCGGATTGCCTTGGGGGTCGGTGACGCGGCCCTTGAGCTCGCGGCCGCCAGGAGCAGCAGCCATTGTGACGGCAGCTCCCATGATAAGGGCCGTCATCAGGCTGCGACTATGGCTATTGATATATGTTGCTATATTTTTCATTGTATCTTGCTTTTAGGTATTAGTTCCACCCAGGATTATTGGCAATGCCAGTCTTCCACACTTCCGTTTCAGGAACAGGGTAGAGATACATCTTCTCTTCGAAAACACGCTGCTGAGCCACCTTACGTGCCACAGTGCCATCGCTGTACACTTCAACGCCGTAGATTGGGCGGCTAAGGGCCTCTACAGCCACATTCCAGCGGCGAACGTCCCAGGCACGGTGCTCCTCGTAGGCAAACTCCACAGTGCGCTCCTTGTGGATAAAGTTGCGCATTGCGCTTTGGCTGGTCAAATCGGCGCGGTCAGCGCAGTTGCCTGTGATGCCAGCACGATGACGCACTTGGTCGAGCAGATCGCACACCTCTTGATGATGTCCGCCCACCTCATTGAGAGCCTCAGCATAATTGAGCAGAATCTCAGCATAGCGCTGAATGGTCCACAAGCGATAAGCCGAGCCACCATGGTTTGAGCTGAGGATTGTCTCAGGGATATACTTCTTCATGTAGTAGCCCGTGGGAGTAGAATTGGCATTGCCTGTGGGGTTGTCGGCTTGGCCGGCAATCACGTTGATGCGGTTGTCTTCGCGTGTCGAGCCCCATTCCACACCTTGATACAGCACGGTGCCGTCGAGGCGACTGTCGCGGTTAGCCCACATGCTGGCACTGCCCTCAACATAGCCACTGGCTGGGTTGATGGTAGGATTGCCATTAGCATCGTAAACTGGGGCGCCTGTTGCATCATAGCTTGCGAATGGACTGCTGCCGTCGATCATGTCGTACATATCCACCAGATTCTGGCTGGGACAGTTGCCACCGCTACCGCCCTCGCCTACTGGGGTGTCCATTGAGATTCCTGACCAATAGATCACGGGGTCGTTGCGGAAGAAGATAGTCTCTTGATTGGCATTGCCGTGAGGAACGCGCAACAGAGCATAATAGTAGTTATGGGCAGCATCGGTGCCAGCCTCATGGCTGTTGTCAACATAGAGTGTAAACTTATCGCCATAGGCATCAATGAAGCGCTTGGCTGCATCGGCTGCATCCTGCCAGGTGATTCCGCTCTCTGCCGAGAAACGAGGCGAAGCCATGTAGAGCTTAATGCGCGAGAGCAGACCCAAGGCTACTGGCTGCCCCAGACGACCTACGTAGTTGTTGTTGAGGTAAGCGTCATCATAGCTGAGCAGGTCGGGATAAGCGGCCTCAAGCTCGCTAATGATGAAATCCACATACTCCTTGGTTGTAGGGCGTGCCGTGTAAGGAGTGATCATATCCTCCTCAGGGTCGAGCACATCTTCGATGATTGGAATTGCGCCAAAGCGCAGGAACATTTCCCAATAGAAGTAAGCGCGGAATGTGCGAGCCTCAGCGCGAGTGATGGAGCGCAACGTCTCATTCTCCTCATTGGTCTTGGTGATGTCGTAAGGCACTGAATCCATCTTGGCCAGCACCCAATTGCACTTGCGGATGCCACGATATCGGCTCTCCCAAGTATCCTCGAGCTCACGATAACCACCGCTGGCATAGTAGTTGCCTATGTTGAACGAAGTGCGTGCGCCTCCGGTGGAGAATGATGTCTCGGCCAAGTCAGTGGCAGCATCTTGCCAGCTATTGTTCATGCAGGCTGCACCGTGGCGCAGGAAGTTGTATGTGTCAGTATGGAAGTACCAGAACATGTTCCAGTCGGCAAGGGTCTTGTCCTCGGTAAGGTCAGCCGAGGGCTGCTTGTCGAGGAAGTCGCTGCACGAGCTCATGGCCATTGCAGCAGCTCCAATGACTGCCAATGTGAAATATTTGCTTGTTTTTTTCATAATTCCCATGGTGGTTAGAATTGGATGTTAACGCCGACATTGATAGTCTTGCAGATGGGATACGTGTTAGAGCCGTTGCTCTCGGGGTCAACCAGTCCACCGAGATGATCCCAGGTGATTAGGTTGTTGCCATTGACATAGATCTTAGCTTGGCTCATGCATGCATGCTTGATCCATTTCTCGGGGAGCATGTAGTATATCTCAACATTCTTGAGGCGGCAGAACGAACCATTCTTCAAGAAGAATGAGTTCTGGCGCTGGTTGTGGTCTCCGTAGCTATCATAGTGAAGCAGAGGATAAGTGGCGTTGGCCAAGTTCCAAGCCTCAGTCTGATTTGGCTGCCAACGGCCAAGATGGTGCTCCTTGACCTTGCCACCGCTAACGAAAGCGTACATAGCCTCTGCATCGTAGTAGCGGCTAACGTGGTCAACACCCTGGAACATCACTGAGAAGCCGAGCCCCTTCCAGTTAGCACCGAGAGAAACTGAATAGGTGTTCTCAGGGATTGAGCTGTAACCGATGGCGGTAATATCGCGGTCATCAATAAAGCCGTCGCCATTCATATCCTTATACTTAAGGTCGCCCACTTGCACGGTGCCAAATGTTGACTGGGGGAAGTTGGGGTCGGCAAGGTCGGCAGCTGTAACGAAGCCCTCGCATACGAGGCCAAAGTACTGGTCGATAGGCAGACCCTCTTCTTTGCGGTAGCTGGTCATGCCAGGAGCCTCATCTTTGCGCTTGATGTTATTCTTAGCGTGCGAGAAGTTGGCACCTATATTATATTGGAAATCTTTGCCAATCGAATTGTTGTAATGCAGCTCGATTTCAAAGCCCTTGTTGCTTGTCTCACCAAGGTTGCCGACAGCTGAAGTAACACCAAACCACAACGGGCGTGTCTGATATTCGCAGAGGATGTCGTTGCGCTTCTCATAGAAGAGGTCGATGTTACCAGTGAGACTGCTGTTGAGGAATCCAAACTCGATACCAGCATTGTACTTGTGAGCGCGCTCCCAGGTTACACCATAATTAGGATATTGCTGCTCATAGATACCAGTAGCGCCCGATGTGCCAAAATAGTAGTCATTGCTAATCTGGCTCCACTTCTGCTCATACAGGAAGCGCTGCTTCACTCCATTCACAGTGTAATTGTCGTTACCTACCTGGCCGTAACTTGCACGAATCTTCAAGTTGTTGAGCCACTTGCGAGTGGATTGCATAAATTTTTCCTCGGTGAGGCGCCAACCGATTGAGAATGCTGGGAAGAAACCGAAGCGGTGACCCTTCTGGAAGTTCTCCGAGCCGTTGTAACCTACGTTGAACTCAGCCAGATACTTGCCATCGTAACCATAAGTGATACGACCAACGATACCTTGGTAGCGCTGAGCCAGCTCCGATTCGTAACGGTAGTCATTCTGCATGTAGAGTACCATGGCTGTCACATCGTGAATCTGGTTGAACACGCGCGCATAGTTGAGCTGAGCTTCAAGATAAAGCTTATACACTGAGTAAGACTCATACCCTGAGGTCATAGGCTCGTCGGTGTTGAACTTATTGTATGCGTCAGCACTGGTGTAATTGTTGCGATCAATGAGCTCGTAGGTGGCAAAATTCTTGGTGTAGAGATTCTTATGGTAGTTCTCGTAGTCGAACGATGCCATTGCCCTTGCCGAAAGGCCCTTTGTCACGCAGTCAAGCTTGTATTCTGCGATGAGGTTGGTTTCATTGATAGTATTGATACCCTTGTAATATCCGCCAACAGCCAGAGTGGCATATGGATTGCTCTGATACTGCGAAGTGCCTGCATAAAGCGTCTTGGTGCTTTCGCCATTCTCCACGGTATAGGCCACGGGAAAGAGCCAACCCGGCATGTGGTTCATCTGATAGAAGAGATTGCTGTAGCTTGAGCTTTCAGATGAGTTAGGACCTTTGCGCTCCTCGAAGCGTGTGCCAAAGTTGATGCTTACAGTGAGATCCTTAGTCATGAAGAAGTCAGCATTGGCGCGGAAGCCATAGCGTTTGTAACCAATCGAGCTGGAGTTGCCATATTCGTCCTCGCTCAGATTCTTGAACAGAGAGCCTTGGTCGTAGTACTCAAGCGAAGCATAGTAGCGCATACGCTTTGTGCCGCCTCGGATGCTTGCATTGTAGCGTTGAGCTGGTGAAGAGCTTTTGAGCAACTCGTCATACCAGTCAACATTGGGATAAAGCAGTTGGTCGAGGCCGTTGAGCTGGCCCGAAACTGACTGCTGGAACATTGAGATGTCGGTGCTTGAGAATTGCGAAGGCAGCATATCATTAGCAAGGGCTTCTTCGAGCAGCACCACTGACTGGTAGCTGTCGAGATAGGTATCCTTGCGTGTAGGCGATTGCCACTGCCAGTTAGCAGTAAGGTTAACCACCGGCTTTTGCTCTTTACCGCGCTTGGTGGTGATAAGCATTACGCCATTCGCACCTCGCACACCATAAACTGCAGTAGCCGATGCATCCTTGAGGATTGAAATAGTCTCGATATCATCAGGAGCGATTTGAGAGAACGAACGCTCAACACCATCCACGAGCACCAGAGGCTGTGAATCGCCAGCGAATGTGGCGCGACCGCGAATGTAGATGCTGGCATCATCGGCACCAGGCATACCTGAAGCCTGGGTGGTAATCACACCTGTGACCTTGCCAGCCAAGGCCTGAGAGATGTTGGCTGCTGGGGTCTCAAGCAGGTCGCTTGACCCTACCTGCGAGATGGCGCCAATCACCGATTCTTTCTTCTGTTGGCCGTAACCTACGACTACCACCTCTTCAAGGGCAGTAGAATTGTCGCTGAGGACGATATCAACCACACTGCGACCCTCTACCTTAACCTCTTTAGGATCATAGCCAATATATGATACAGTAAGCACTGCAGTCACGGGGTCCTGCACCACGATTACAAAGTTGCCATCGTAGTCGGTGATCACACCTGTCTGCTTGCCCTTTTCGATGACGCTTGCGCCGATCAGAGGCTCGCCAGTGGTATCTGTCACCGTGCCTCGCACTTGCGTCTGCGCCGATGCTGTGGCAAAGCCAAGCATTACCATTAGCGCAGCCAGCAAGCCAAGGAGCCTATGGCTCCGTTGGCTACTTGCGTATTGTTTAGGATGATTCATTTTTCTTCAGAGTTAGATTTAAGTTATTACTCAGTTGCCTTGGGAGTGAGATCGGCCCAGGGGAAGTAACCTACCTTCTGGAAGTCGAGCCACGAGCCCTCGCAGGTGAATATCAAGCCTACCGGCAGACTTACGCCAGGAGTTACGAAGCGATACTCGGGTATTTCGGTGCCATCAGCACGATTCTGGCGAGCCACCAAGGTGAGCGTGCCATTCTCGTAGGTGAAATAGATGCGGCTGGTTGCACCATTCATGTCGCTGATGAAGGTGTCCCAATCGAAATTGGCTGTCATTTCTGATGAGCCATAGAGGTCGCCCCATCCGTAAGCGTCGCAACGCAGATAGTAATATTCATAATATCCGTCTTCGCCAAGGCCTGACTGCATACCATTGGTGCAGACAAAGTTCCAGAATTGCCAGTTGCCACCGCAAGCTGAATGGTTCACAAACTGGAAGCCATAATTCTTGAACGGTGTTTCCATCTTCACCATCGGGGTCCAGCAGCTCCAGAATGTGTTGCTGAAGTCCTCGTTACCAAGCACATATTGCTTGCTTGAATATGTCTGTCCAACAAATACTTCGTCGCCATAAACCATCAGGTGACCACCCTCTACAGTAAGGAATGCCCCAATCAGGTTGCCACCATCATATTCAAAGGTGTAACCATAGTTGAAAGTTTGGCCATCTGCAGTAGTGGTTACTGCCTTCATGGTCACTGTGGAGCCTGAGCGAGTCACATCTATTACCACGTGAGCGCCCTGCATATCGCTGGTGAAGGTATCCCAATTGTAATCGTGGGTGATGTTGTCACCATTATAATATGTACCCCAGCCGTAAGCATCGCTGCGAAGCACTAATAGCTCTTCGCCGTACTTGTCGCCATCGTTGGGCGAGTAGCCGGTGGGAGTAAGCACCAGCAACCAGTTGTCCCAGTTGGCTGCCTGGTTGGTATAGTTGATGAAGTCAAAGTGGATAGTGCCATCGCCAGTGAGGTTGACCGATTCCGACCAAGCGCTCCACCAGCCAGTGGTGTTGTCTTCGAGACCTACCATTACCCAGTTGGTAGTGTCTTCCTCTTCTTCACCGCCAGTGCTACCGCCGCCAGCATTGCCCTTCTTAGGCGATGCAATCTGCTTGCTGGTGATTTCGTTGCGATAGAAAGTAAGGTCGTCGATAAGCAATGCGGGAGCCTCCGAGGTGTTGTAGTTGAGGTAAACCTTCGATGCATTGTTCATAAATTCGACCATCTTCATGCAATCGAACTTTGGCACCACCTTGTCAACCTTGCGCATGCCATCCACATAGATCCCATAGCCGTCGCTGCGGATTACAAGGGCCACATAGTGCCATTCGTCGGGAGTGAAGTACCCCGTCTTATATTCATCGGGGTCATTGTCGGTAAATTCGCCATCAGTGGCATCGTAATGAATCATGCCGTTGGCAGTGAACGCAAGGCTGCCATACACAGCATCGTCGCTGACAGGGATGTCAACGACCTCGCCATCCTCATCGCGGCTATATACTGAGCCATCGATGTAGGGATTGACAAATGCGATGAGCGGAGTGTTGATGTCCTGCGAAGTGAGCGCATTGCCCTCTTCATCGTAGGCAATGGGCTGCTTCATCCAAAATGTAACGCAAGCCGCAGCCTGGCAGGTAACTGAATTGAGCGGATTTTCGATTGAGGCATAGGCGTTGTCGAGCGACAGTACCGGGCTTGCCACAATCTCATCCACCAGGGCATCTGAGGCTGGGTCAGCGCCAAGGTTGTAGAGCGTCCACCCTTGCAGGGATGGCTCACCTTCTTCATCCTCGAACGCATACGTCGCCACAGTTTGCAGTGTCGGATACACCTGATTGCCCGCCTCTGGGTCCTTCTGTCCCCAGTCGTCGTTACATCCGGTGGCACCGATCAGCATGGCCGCTCCGAGAGCCAAGCCAATGCCTGATGTCCGTAGTTCTGTTTTCATTAGATGGTTGGTTAGTTTAAAGTAAAAGAAGTTGATGTTAAAAGGCGATGATTGGTTTGTATAATGTGAGGATAAACCCAAGATGAATCTCATATTGATGAAATAGTCAAAAGGTAACCATTGCGGTACACAATCTCGGGGCCCTCGCTTCCCTGCCAACGACTACTCTTATTGCGGGTGGCAATGCGAGTGCCGTAGCTGGAGATGGCTTCTTCGCTGCTTCCCCAGGGCTTGCTAAGCTCGTTGAGAGGCATGCCTGTCGCGGGATTGATTTGCAATGCCACCAAGCCGCTGTGCCAACTGCCATATACGAGCCAGTGCTCACCCTCGGGTGTTACAATATAAGATGGATCAATCGCATTGTAGCGGAAATAGGCGCCCTCCCATTGCGCACCGAACCAGTTGGTGCCTTGGTCTGACGAAGAGCAAACGACCATGCCCTTGTCTTCCCAGCTATAATTGTCGCTGGGATTGGTGGTTTCCATCATGCCGATGAAGGCACGCTCACCCCAAAGGCTGTTGGTTGTGATCAGGTCATCAATAACAATTGAGTAATACATGCGATATGTGCCATCGCCCATATTGCGAGCCACAGGTGCCCAATATCCATAGCTGGGGCTGGTGATGGGAGCCAGGCCCACCTCTGCGCGGTACTCATTGAGAGTCTCTTTCACCCATGATGGAGCGGCATCCATTGTGCTGCCCATATATTCCCAGTTGACCAAATCTTTTGAGCGGCGGCAGTGGAAATGGCCATGGCCCACATGCACGTTGCCATAGCTTGCATCGGTCTGGAACATATAATAATAACCATCGTCAGCAAGCATTACCGAGGGGTCATGCACGTTGGCGAGGTTCCACTGGCTGCGAGTTGACCAGTCGTTGACCGACAAATAGTCGTCAGCATACGTAGGACCAACATAGTTTTTACGTCTTCAAGCGTAGGATCGGTAGATTCAGATGGGTCTTCTGGATCTGGGTCGGGTTCGGGATCCGGGTCTACATTCGATGTGCCATTGCCAAATTTCATGCCTGTGAAATCTTCATAGCCTGAGCATGAATACATCAGCGGCAACACTGCTGTAGAAAGAATCAAAAGGTGCTTAATTTTCATAAATGGGGTATATTTGGTAGCGATTTAGGAAATAAGGCACAGGAAGCCGGTGGCTCCCTGCGCCGTAAATATTAGTTACGATTACAAGTTGACGCGTGGGCGAACGCTCCAGCCTTGTGCCTTGAACCAAGTGCCATTGTCCTCCTGCTTATTGGCGCAATTGCCAGTAAGGTTAGGATTCTCATCGAGAGTAGAAGTGGCGATTGGGAAATATTCGTGGCCAGTGATGTAATAACTGAACGATGAGGGAGCATCCGAGCGGTTGCTGAGGTCGTCGCAGATACTATTGTTGTCGGGGTTGTTATCGAGAAGATAACGACCATGCTCAACAAGCTGCTGCATACGGTCGCTGCTGTAGAAGAATCCCCAGCGAATCAAGTCGATGCCACGTCCATTCTCACAACCGAGTTCCTTTGGACGTTCTACGTTGGCAATCTGCTCAAACAGGGCATCAGCTGAAGGGAAGTCGCTAAGCTTGAGGTCAGCCAGGGCCACGCGGCGACGCACTTGATTGATGTAATCGATAGCAGTCTGTGTGGGACCATTAAGCTCATTCTCGCACTCAGCAGCAAGAAGCAGCACATCTACATAACGCATCAGTCGCAGGTTGATACCGCAGTGAAGACCAGTGGTGATTGCATTGTAGATATTGTTGCGAGCATTGGTGTACTTGGCAATCGAGATGCCGCCGTTGCCCGAGTTGGACATTGCATCATAGGTGCTGGAGATTTCCTGCTGATAAACCACATTGCTGCGAGGATCGCCATCGGGATAAGCTGCAGTCTTGGCACCAGTGTAAACACTATATTCTGGCTCGTAAGTAACGAGAGTCCAATAGAGGCGTGGGTCGAGCGTGCCATCGGTGCAATTCTCAGCTTTGTACAGATTGTAAAGCCAAGGCGAGCCAGCCAAGTCGCCCCATGAGCCGAGCAGGCCAGAAGCATAGTTGCTCTCTACGGCGTGGCCCTGGGTAGCCTCAACGCTGATGTTGACAGGAGTCCATTCCTCATCGGTGCCACCGGTGCCATAGTCCATGAACTGAACTTCAAAGAGGCTTTCTGCATTGTTCTCGGTATCTTCGCGGAAGTTGTAGCCATAGTCGGCCATCAGTTCATATTTGCCATAGTTGCCAGCGATGATTTTCTTCAGCACATCATAAGCTTGGCTGAATTTGTGGCGGAACATGTAGCAGCGAGCCAAATAACCAGCTGCAGCGCCGCAGGTAGCACGGCCACCTGCCCATTCCCCACCCTTGTCGCGGCTGGGAAGCATATTCATGGCCTCTTGGAGATCGCTCTCAATCTGGTCGAACACCTCATCCTGGGTTGAGTTGGCAGCGTACATGGTATTGATGTCGCTGTAATCGCTGTAGTTCAAGAACAGAGGCACGGTCTGATAGTATGTGGTCAGCGTGTAGTAAGCCAATGAGCGGAGGAAGAGGGCTTGGCCCTTGATCTGATTGTAGTCATCGGTGCTGAGGTTGACACCATCAACCTTGCTGAGCACGAAATTGGTGCGATTGACCACATGGTAGCAGTCACGCCAAATCCATTGGCAACCGATTTCATCGGTGGCCGATACATTCAGGTTATCATAGGGCAGATACCACTGCTGCGAAGCATTCCACACCTCGTCGCCGCGAGTAGGATCCATTGTATAGCCTACGCGAGCGAAAGTACCCTCAAGGCGGATGCGGTTGTAGCAGGCAATCACGGCCTCCTCGAGGTCGCTCTTGGTGTTACCGAAATCATAGGTGGTCTGGTTGTTGATGTTCTGCACATCAAGTTTGTCGGCGCAAGAAGTAAGGCCGCCAGCCAGAGCCAATGAAGCTAAGATTATATTGATACTTTTCATTGTAGTTTCAATTTAGAGGATTGAGCCATTAGTAAGCCAAGCGCAGACCGAACATGAATGAAATCGGGGTCGGATACGAGCAGTAGTTGTAGCCCGGGGTGAATGTGCCACCAGCGAAGTCGATGTTGTAGCCCTTGTACTTGGTGAAGGTGTGGAGGTTCTGAGCCGAGACGTAAACGCGAACATTGCTGATTACGTTGTGGAACCACTTGTCCTTGAGGTTGTAGCCAAGCTCTACGTTAGCAATTTTCCAATAGTTGCCATTTTGCAGGAAGCGCTGGCTGAATGCGTCGTTGTTGATCGAAGCAGTCGAGGCATACGATGAACGAGGAATTGTAGTGCTGGGATTCTCAGCAGTCCAAGCATTGAGCAGGTCAACGCTCTTGTTAGTTGTGCCGTAGCTTGAGCGGAGCGTCATGTCAACGAAGTCGAGCACCTTGAAGCCAGTTGCACCGTAGGTAGAGCAGCTGAGGTCGAAGCCCTTCCATTCGAGGTGGAATGATAGGCCGAAGTTGAGCTTAGGCAGACCACTGCCAAGGTCAGTGCGGTCCTCATCTGTAATCTTACCATCGCCGTTTACATCCTTGTAAGCAATATCGCCAGGCTGGGCACCGTCTTGCACGATTACAACGCCATTGTCGTTGACGCGAGTGTCAATTTCCTGCTGGCTCTGATAGATGCCCTCGGCTACATAGCCATAGAAGCGACCTACCTCCTGGCCCACCTTGGTGTAGCAGTAACCATCGATGCGCTGCTCATTGCCAATGCCAAGCGAGATAACCTTGTTAGAGTTGTGTGATACGTTGGCTGAGATTTGGAACTTGAGGGGGTTCTTGTAGTTGCGGTAAGTTACGCCAAGTTCAAGACCAGTGTTGCGCATTGTGGCTGCGTTCATAGTTACAGTCTCGTTGGTTGCACCAGCTTCTGCAGGCACTGCCACTGAGTAAAGCAGGTCTTCTGAAGTAGCGCGATACCAATCAGCATTGATTTCGATAGAGTTGTTGAAGAGTGACAGGTCAACACCAACGTCCCAAGTCTTCTTCTTTTCCCAAGCGATACCAGTATTTACATAGTTGGAGATAGCCGAGCCAGTAACCTTGGTATTGTTGAAGCTATAGGTGTAGTTGCCACGGCTCATGAGGTCCATGTACTGATACTCACCGATGTTCTCATTACCAATCACACCATAGCTGGCACGAACCTTGAGCAGGTTGATGGTCTGAGGATTGATGTGAAGGAAGCTTTCCTTGTCGAGACGCCAGCCCAGTGAGAATGATGGGAACCAATCCCAGCGGTCGTCACTTGAAAGGCGGCTGCTGCCATCTCGACGAGCTGTTGCTGAGAAGAGGTACTTGCCACGGAAGTCATAGGTCAAACGGCCGATGATTGAGTTCAGCACGTGCTCATATTCATAGCTGTTGGCACTGGTGGTAGATGAGTTCTGCACCTGCAGGAAGTAAGGCTCGGTAAGAGTAGTACCAATCGAAGCCTGAGTAGCAGTGGTTTCGCGCTCGTAGGTGTAACCCACCATTACGTTCACGTGATGCTCATCGTTGAAGTTGCCAGTATAGGTGATGTAGTTTTCAACGAGGCCGTCGGTATATACGCGGTTGTCTTTCTCCAGCTTTTCATTCTCTTTTGCAAGGTAGTTGGTGGTTGATTGGATATAGCTGGGGATAAAGGTCTTGTCGTTGCAGTTGGTGTAGCTGTACGAAAGGTTAAGCGTATAGGTCAGCGAGTGGTTCTTGTTCTTGCGGTTGAACATATCGAAGAAGTCAACGACAGCCGAACCATTGAGCAGGATGCGGTTAACCTTGGTGTTGCGAGTAAGCAGGTTGTTGGTGAGCAATGGGTTGGTCACACGGATGTCGCCATGGATATTGTCGTAGTATGTGCCATAACCGTAGCTGTCGTAGCTGTAGTTGGCTGCAGCGGCAATTTTGTCGTCGAGGCACCATGTGCTGCTGTCATAAGCCTTGATGGTGGGTTGCATCAGCAACACAGCAGCCATAATAGGATACTGAGTACCGTAGAGACCCTGCACATATTCGCTGGCATTCGAAAGCGACATGTTGTCCTGGTCGCTGTGGCTATAGGTAACGCTGGTGCGCAACTTGATAAACTTCACATCCATCGTGTTGTTGAAGCGTGCGGTGTAGCGCTCGTAGTTAGGACCCGCACCTTCGATGGTACCCTTCTGGCTGAAATAGTCAAGAGCGATGTTGTAAGTAGAAGCATTGCCACCACCCGAGATGTTGATATTGTGGTTTTGGCGGAAACCAGTCTTGAAGCACTCGTCGTACCAGTCAGTATCCACTACCTTAGGATCGATATAGTTGGCATTGCCAATCTGATAGCCTGAAGGAGCTTCCATACCGTAATCTGCATAGATGCGGCGGGTGTATTCACCGAATTGCTCTGAATTCATTACCTTGTAAACACCCTTCTTGATGCGGTCGAAACCTACATAGCCTGAGTATTCAACCTTGGTAGGCTGATTATTGCTACCATTCTTGGTGGTGATAATTACCACACCGTTGGCAGCGCGGCTACCATAGATAGCAGCTGCAGATGCATCCTTGAGGATTTGGATGGTCTCGATATCGTTAGGCGAGAAGTCGCGGATAGTAGTACCCATAGGCACACCGTCGATAACATAGAGAGGGCTGGTGTCGCCGAAACTACCGATACCACGGATGCGCACCGATGGGTCAGCGCCAGGCTGACCGTCGCTGGTAATAGTCACGCCAGGGACCTTGCCTTCGAGCATTGTAGAAATGTTGGAGTTGGACACACGCTTTACCTCGTCGGCATCAACGATAGCAACCGAGCCCGTAAGGTCAACTTTCTTTTGTGTACCATAACCCACGACAACTACCTGGTCAAGGGTGGTGGCATTGTTGTCCATCTTGATTATGCCAAGGTCAGTCTGACCGTTGACACGGATGGTCTTTTGCTGCATGCCTACATAAGAGATTGTAAGCACGGCGTCGGCAGGCACTTTCAGCGCGAAATTGCCATCAATATCGGTGATGGTTGCAATGCCAGTGGTGCCAGCATTGACGGCTGCTCCAATAAGAGGCTCGCCTTCTGGGTCGATTACCTGGCCGTTGACAATGATTTCGGCCTGGTTGGCTGTTTGTTCAGCCGGCACAGTATTTGCCATGGCTGTGGGCACACCGCCCATAATGCCACCGCACAGTGCCAAATATATGATTGATGATTTCATAGATGCTTGCTATTTGAATTAATCATGTAAGATTAGGCATGATTCCTCAGTTACGAGGGCTGTCTGCAAATCAGCACTGTCCACGGTAATGCCAGTGTAGTGCTGGTAGTGAACCTCGCCATTGGCATAAACCACGTCGTAATCTACATTGGCAGTGTTGTCGCCATTATTAGTCACTGTGATTGTAACTTCGGATCCATTGATGTTGTCCATGAAGGTATCCCAATCCCAGTCGCAATCCAGGATAGCTGTGCCATAGCCATCGCCCCAGCCATAATTGTCCTGGCGAAGTACAGCGTACTCGGTAAGGTCTGCCTTGCGCAGGATAGTGCATGGGCTGTGCCAGTTGCCAAGGTTGTCGCTGTAAACCGACATCTTGAATGTGTGGCTTGCGCCAGCTGCTACTACATAATCATCTGAGAAGGTGGTCCACCAGCCATTGAGGAAGTCCATTGCGCCAACTACGCCAGTACCCTCCTTCACCTCAACTTGGAAAGTAGTAGTAGTAACTGACGAACCGCCATCATAGGTAACAGTTACATCCTGGGTGCCAGCCACTGGATTGAGGCTTGAGAATGTAACAGTGCTCAGAGGCACATTGCCTTCGGTGCCATCGGTGTAAACACCCGAAAGTTCCAATCCATCAGGAATAACAGGTGAAATCACTCCATCATAGAAATAATATGTAGTGACATAAGGCATAGTTACGACCTTCATGCCTGACATGGCATTGTTGAGCACTACATTATAATATGCAGCCACGGGTGTGCCGTAATTGCCAAGTTTGGTCTTGCTATAAGATACGATCACTGTCTTTGTGCCAGCCGTGGTCAGGTCGGGCATTGTAAAGGTAAGATCAGCATAATCGGCAGTGGTGGTAGAGCCATCAGCGAAAGTAACAGTGGCAACAGCATCGCCCCAGATTTCTTCTTCGGTAGCACCGAGTTCAAGAGCCTCAGGAGTACCAGAGATTGTAAGTAGCACTGCATCTTCGTCGTCAACAGCCTGCACCTTAGAGGTGATGGTATAAGCTGTCTTGACAGTGAAGTGACTGGCATCACAAACAAGGAAAGCATTTATATCAGCAGTTGATGAAACAGGCTGCTCGTATGTTTCTACAAAGGTGGTGCCATCGGTTGCCACGTGGGTAGCAGTAACATAGCAGTTGCCAGTGCGCGAATGGTCGATGTCCATATACACGTATGCGCCCTGCATCTTCTCACGGAATGTAGTCCACATATCATCGCCTTCGAGCACGTCGGCATAGTCGGTGTGGATCATAGCTCCATTGTAATCGGTGTTGCCCCAGCCGTAAGCATCTGAGCGAAGCACGAAGTACTCAGAATAGTCGCTTCCGTCGCGCTCGCCATTGCATACGCAGAGGTTCCAGTTGTTCCAGTTGTTCTCCCCTGTTCCGTAGTTGTAGAATTCAAGATGAAGCAGGCGGTTTGCTGGGATGGTGAAATACTGAGAGAATTCAGTCCACCAAGTTGACGAGTTATCGTCAGCTCCACAGTTAGGCACTGTGATGGGGATGGTGATAGTGTCACCCTCAACTTTGTTGTTGGCATCGTAGATCGAGTCGATCTTCTCCTGTAGGTCGTCAGGAGAGTCAATGATGTATTGTTCGTAAGTGTCACACCCCGTGAGGGCAGTCACTCCAAACCCAAGCATCATCCCAGCCAAAGGTAGCAGTTTTGACTTTTTCATGAAATGTTGGATATTATGGTATTATTAGGTGTTGCTCAACTATAGCAATACAATTGCAAAGTTAACTCTCGACGTAAAATAAGAGGTGTAAAATTGGTTTTTATAGTTGTATAAATAGATTTTAGCTAAAAAATCGATATTTTATTAAATTTTTCACTACAAATTACGCCTCAGGTTGATGGTCAGCATTCATCAGAGCGCTGGGAGTAATGTTGAATTCCTTGGAGAAACATTTGGTGAAATATTTCGAGTCGTTGAAGCCTACGTCGTAAGCGATCTCCTGGATTGTGTACTGCTTAGTCTCGCGATTTCTCAGCAGCAGCTCGTGGGCCAGCTTCATGCGATAGCTCTTCATCAGCTGGCTCGCGCTCTGGCCAATGATGCTCTGCAGTTTTTTGTTGAGGAAGCTTCGGCTTACGCCCAAGGCCTCGGCGAAATCACCCACCTCGAAGTATGAGTTCTTGTAGTTGTTCTTAACTACATCCATTACTTGGGCCAAGAATTTCTTGTCCCTCGAATCCTCGGGCATTTCCACCTTCTCCACTTCATAGTTGATGGCAAATTGGCGTTGGTAACGCTTCTTGTTGCACATTATATTGTCAATTCGAGCCATCAATACTTGCGGATTGAATGGCTTTGAGATGAAGTCGTCAACACCTGTCTCATAACTTTCCTGGCGAGTCATGTCGCTCGACTTTGCGGTAAGCATTATTATAGGTATATGGGAAATTGCGAGATTGTCCTTAACCTTCTTGGCAAATTCCATGCCATCCATGCCCGGCATCATCAAGTCGCTGATGATGAAATCGATATTCTCGGTTTGCAGCAGGTTGAGACCCTCGATTGCATTCTCGGCTTTGACCACATTATATTTTTCACCCAGCACATCGCCTATGTAATCACGCATATCCTTATTATCCTCCACGATGAGCACTGTTACCTTTCCGCCTGAGGTTGTTTCAGGCTGTGGAGCCACCATCACCGCAGGCATAGAGTCCTGAGCCTGCTCCACGGCTTCCTCGCTCAGCAATGGCAGAAGCACACGGAAAGTGCAGCCAGGGCCATGATTATTCTTAACCTTTAGTTCGCCGCCATAAGCCTCCACAATATTCTTGCACAGATACAGGCCAATGCCGCTGCTGCTGGCCATATTGGGATATTTTATATTGCCCTTGCCTTGATAGAAACGATTGAAAATTTTGTCGAGATCGGCCGGATCAATGCCATCGCCAGTATCACTTACCGAAAGGTAGAGTTTCTTTACCCCTCCGCTGGCATTGCACCATTCGGGCAATACTGCGGCGCGGACTGTGATCAAGCCCCCATCGGGAGTGTATTTGAGAGCATTACTAATAAAATTATGCACCAGCTTGCGCATAGCCTCCTTGTCGAAGCAGATATTTTCATCTGGCATCGACATTATGGTGGAAATCTTAATTTGCCTATCCTGTGCCAATGGCTCAAAACCCTCGACAGTGTCGCGAAGGAAGTGAGTAAAGTTGCCCGGGCGCCGTGACAACTCTATCTTTCCACTCTCTATTTTGCGGAAATCCATTAGCTGATTCACAAGCGAAAGCAGATAATTGGCATTGCGGCCGATATATTGCAGTTGCTTGGCTACCTTAGGATTGTCGTTGAGCTCAAGGGCACGATTCAGAGGGCCCAGAATCAGGGTGATAGGCGTGCGGAATTCGTGAGTAATGTTGGTGAAGAATGACAGACGGTCCACCGTAAGCTCTTGCACCTGCACAGTGCGTTCTTCAAGAGCTACCTTCTGGGCATTGATTTCACGCGTGCGTTCAGTGACAGCCACTTCAAGCTCAGCCTTTTGCTGCTTCACACTTGCCATCTTATAACGATAAAGAGCATACGCAAGCATCAAAATCAGAATCACTACTATCAACTGGAACCACCAAGTATGGTAGAAAAGAGGCGTCACTCTCACCGAAAGGGTTGATGCATGGCTTTTTACATTCTCACCATTCCTGCCGTAGGCTACCTCCAGGGTATATTCGCCAGGCGAGAGATTGGTATAAGTGACATCATGCCGGTCCTTTGGCAGACGCACCCATTGCTTGTCAAAGCCATTCAAGCGATAAAAATACGAGCAAGCAGGATCATTATAATAATCAAGTGCAGAAAATTCAATCGTAACGGTTCGCTTTCCCTCACTATACTTTATATTATAAGTCTCGTTTCCATCTTTGTCCAAGCCTTCAGGCATCAGCAAGCATGGTTCGCCATCAATTATCATTCTGGTGAAATGTACTTGAAAATCATCGCTCACACCTGGCACCCGGCGGGTGTCGATATCTACCAAACCGTCGCTACTGCCGAACAACAAATGGCCATCACTGGTATTTTGATATGCATTCCAATAGAATTGCGACGACTGCTCGTTGGGGAGGATATGTTCCCATATCTGATCTTGAGGATCGTAAGTAGCAATTCCATTGTAAGTGGATACCCAGATTTTTCCATTGTAATCCTCCAGCACTCCTCGCACAGAATTATGCGGAAGACCGCTATCTATATTGTAGTTGATAAATTCTTCCTTCCCATCCACCACTTGTCGCTTGTAAAGACCATTTACTGAGGATCCTACCCACAGACTGCCCTCAGGCGTCACGAGCACGCTTGTGATATGTTCTTTGAACGAACTATCGGGATTATCCAGCTTATTTTCAAGCAGTCGGTAACTCCAAGTGTCACCGTCACGGCTGGTAAGATCAATGTCGTAAAGACCCATGTAGCTTCCAAGCCAAAGATGCTTTTTGCTGTCAATAGCAGCTCCAATGGCGCCTTTTACACTTTCGAAAGCAGTAGGGAAGGGCTCTATCACCTTGCCTTGCTGCATATCATAGAAGAAAAGGCCTACGCTTGTGCCTATCCACATGCCATGATTGAGTGCATCGTATTGCAGAGCACCTACGAACATGCGCAGGTTTCCAGTGCCAGGGTCAAGGTCAAGACGCAGTTTCTGGGTGGTAGGATTATTATGGTCGAGCACTATCACTCCTTCGCCCCATGTGCCTACCCAAAGGCCATCCTCAGAGTCAAGAGCCAGAGCACTTACTGAATTGTGTGGAAGTGGGCTGTTGGCAGTGGTCAGTATGGTGTATTTTTTAGCGTTTTTTGGCTTGTAAGCCAACCCGCCTTCGATCAGACCAATCCATAATGTATGCTGGTTATCCTCCATTATGGCATTGACAGGCTTCGATGAAGCTCGATTGTCACCGAAATTATGGTAAGTGACCATGGCGCGGCTGGGTGCCATCAGCAATACGCCCCCACCCTCTGTGCCTATCCATAGATTGTCACCCTCAGGCAATAGGCAATTCAAAAAGTTACTGCTAAGCGACGGAGCCGGATTATTAAATGTAAGGTCGTAACGCAAGAAATTATCTTCATCATCATTATATACGTTAAGGCCGCGAAGAGTAGAAACCAAAAGAGTGTCCTGGCCCCCAATAGCAAGATTATTTACAAAATTCTGAGAAATGGATTTAGGATCGTTCTCAGAGAAATTATAGATTTTATGGTCATGCGTTGCAATATCCCACCGAAGAAGTCCCATGTCGGTGGCTACCCACAGATAATCGCCGCGCCGCAGCACATCATACCCTGTAAGCCTGGGATCAAGCTTGCAATCTATCGGTGAAAAAGAGATTCCTCCCGACTGGCTAAATGTAACACAGCACAAATTGCCATCAATAGCCGATATCATAGTGCCATCATCGAACACATTCCTTATAGACACAGCATTGAGCCTTTGTTCACTTAATGGCAAAGAATATAGGGCCAATGGCGAGCCGTCTTCATCGAAATCAAGCATCCAGATGCTGTCAACGCCGATTATCCACAGACGGTTTTGGTTGTCAAAATCCATATCCTTAATGGCTACGCAATCAGCCGGGTAAAAATCGATTCCAAAATCCTTAAGAGGGATTGATGCAAGCGCTGTGGCATCCACCACACTGATGCCTTGTTCTGTGCCTACCCACAGACGCCCCCATGGATCCTCCTGAAAGCAACCAATAAAATAACCAGAAAGAGTGCGGTCAGCAAGAGTTGGATCGAATCGTTCAAAGCCATAGCCATCATATCTTACCAAGCCTCCGCCTGCCAAACCGAACCACATAAAGCCGTGGCTGTCGCGCAGCATGTAGTCAATATAGTTATGCGGGAGGCCATCGGCCATGGTAATTGCTTTAAGGTCGTAAGCTGTGCCTGGGGACTCGATGTTTGCACGAGCTCCTAAGGGTAGCATCACCATGTACACTGCAAGCAAGGTGAGCAAATGTGTCAGAACTTTCTTTGCCATGCGTCAGTTTTTCTGGTTGAAGGTAAATTTTGGTCAAAATTAATAATTATTTTTCCAATGACAAATATCTATATCGACTTTTACCCAAAAATACTCCACATTTACCCATTTACCCACCATTTCCTTAATATTAAATGAGAGCGTTGCTCCCTATGGGTGGGGACAACGCTCTATAATCAATGATTGAGGTTGTAGATTTCGGGGCGAATAAATTGTCTCAATTCTGGCACCTGCTCGGCCAAGGCATTCACCGCAAGGCGAGATACCAAGATTCCGCCTAATATATTTAGGTGAGTATTGTCAATTTTGCCATTAGGGCAGAACTCATAGGTGTTAGCAGGAATCCACATAAACATTTCTCTCGACCTTTCAGGGCCCAGCTCTTGCACCAATTCATGGGTTAGGGCATTCATGTCGATGAAAGTCACACCCAAGCTGTCAGCCACATGCTTCGGAGCCTCGCGGTAAGCGCCGTGAGTATCCACCAAGATTTCACCCTCCTTAGGATAATTTTCAAATCCCTCTTTCCAAGTCTTTTGTCGGTCGTCAGTTTCTGCCACTTCTTGGTCAGCTGGGAAGTTACGGCGCACGATTGAGTTCATCAGGATAGGGGTGGCTCCCTTTTCACGAGCCTCGGTCACATACTTGGCCAAATTCGCATCGAATGTAGTGCCAGCCTCGGTGTATCGGTCAGGACTCTTTATCTTCTCATCATTGTGGCCAAATTGGATTATAACATAGTCGCCCTGACGAATCAGATTGAGCACAGTTTCCCATCGGCCTTCGTCGATAAAACTCTTTGAGCTGCGACCATTCACTGCATGATTGTCCACTTTAACTGGTCCTTGCAGATAAATAGGCAGCATCTGTCCCCAACCACGCTCCTGATTTTCTTTGTCAAGAGGCTTATTAGCCATAGTGGAGTCGCCAATGGTAAAGATAGTGGTAGTGTCACTTGGCTCGTGCCCCAACATAGCAATCGGAAGTGCCAAAGCCGCAAAAAATGATATGAGAAATTTCATGGTTGTTGTAATTTTATTCGTTTTCATTGCAAAAGTAATGTATTTTTTTGTAATTTTGCCAATAATCTTAGATTTTCTTTCATTCACCCTAAGAAACAGCCATGAAAGCTCCAATCTTAATAGCATTTCTGTTGTCAGTTATCTTTATTTCTTCACAGGCCTCTGAGCCCATTGACCGAAAAATGCTGGTACAACGCAATAATCCCCACGTGACCGCCATTGATACCTTGGCCTCACTTACCGTGGGCAATGGAGAATTTGCATTCACAGCGGATATTACTGGACTGCAAACTTTCACAGAGCTTTATAAAAACGGCATGCCTCTGGGCACACAGAGCCAATGGGGATGGCATAGCTTTCCAAAACCAGAAAATTACCAACATTCTGAGACTCTTACTGATTATGATTTTGGCCGGGGACGCTTAGAGCCATATTCGGTAGAATCTCGCGAGCCTGGGCGTCATAAAGATGCAGCCAATTATTATCGAGCAAACCCTCATAGATTGCATCTTGGTGCAATTGGCTTCGATGGAATCAGTGTCACTGACATTACGGATATTGACCAAACTCTAAATCTATGGGATGGAAGGATTGAATCATATTTTTCTCTTAGAGGAGAACGCGTGGAAGTAACCACCGCAGTAAGTCCTAATGAAGATTTAGTAGCTGCTATAGTAAAATCTCAACGCCCCATGCCAATTTGCCTGCGCTTCCCCTATCCCACTGGCATCCATACTGATGATGCTTGCAATTGGGAAGTCGATTCCCTACATTTCACACAGATTATAGAACAAGGGCCTAATCACGCTTTATTGCTTCATACACTCGACAATGATTCATATTGCATAAGCGTTAGCTGGGATGGCGAAGCCTCATTAGAGCGGAAAGGACCCAATTATTTTACATTAAATCCAAGTTCGAGCTATTATAGCTTTGCGGTAGAATTTTCACCAACAATGCCTCATACACTCCACTTGGAAGCCTCTCAATATATTGAAGATGCCTCAAAAGCATGGAATGATTACTGGACCACAGGAGGGGCGGTAGATTTTAGTGGGTGCACAGATCCGAGAGCTAAGGAATTAGAACGAAGAGTGGTACTATCCCAATATCTGCTGGCTACACAATGTGCAGGCTCTACACCTCCGCAAGAGACTGGTCTCACTTACAATTCCTGGTTTGGAAAGTTTCACTTGGAGATGATATGGTGGCACCAAGCTCAATTTGCCTTATGGGGGCACCCAAAGAAGCTGGCACGCACGCTTGGATGGTACGAAAAAGCAGCTCCTAACGCACGCAAAATTGCCCAACGGCAGGGCTTCAAGGGCCTGAGGTGGATGAAGATGACCGACCCCGATGCTGGGGAGGCACCGTCAAAAGTGGGTTCTTTTTTGATTTGGCAGCAACCCCACCTTATTTATTTGGCTGAAATGCTTTACCGAGCCGGGGACACCACGGTAATCGACCGATACTTCCCCTTGGTGGAGGCTACAGCCGAGTTCATGACTGACTTTGCCGACCTTGATAGTCTTGGCCGATTTACTCTGCATGGCATAATTCCAGCACAAGAAACACTCAAGGCTTCAGAAACCATAAATCCGCCCCTCGAACTTTCATATTGGCATTATGGACTCTCGACGGCTCAAAAGTGGCGCGAGCGCAAAGGCTTGCCTCGGGATGCAAAAACCGATACAGTGCTAATGCATCTTTCCCATTTAGCTGCAATTGACACCTTGTACTTGGCAGCCGAAAGTGCGCCCGACACTTACAATGACATTCGATTTACAAGCGACCACATGGCTGTGCTGGGAGCCTTAGGTGTGTTGCCCGACAATGATTTGATTGATGATGACATAATGCGCTCGACTTTCATTTGGATTTACCAAAATTGGAACTGGGACAAAACATGGGGTTGGGATTATCCGACAACGGCTATGTGTGCAGTTCGACTTGGTAAGGCAGAGCAAGCCATCAATGCTCTGTTGATGAATCAACGCACTAATACATACCTGCCAAACGGGCACAATTACCAGGATTCGCGCCTTCGCTGTTATCTTCCAGGGAACGGCGGACTGCTAACAGCGGTTGCACTGATGTGCGCAGGATGGGATGGTTGCACCCAGGACACGCCTGGCTTTCCTAAGGATGGCACTTGGAATGTAAAATGGGAGGGTCTATTGCCTCTGCCTTAAAATCGAGTATATAATGAAAAGAATATTTACCCTCATATTTTATTGTGCCTCGGTTCTGTTGTGCGTGGGCAGAGAATTGCATTACCGGCCTGATAACAAAGGGGGCGTGGTATGCGTGAATGGAGCTACAAAATTCAATCGTGCCCTATATGGTGCCCATAGCGGCTTTCGTTTGGAATGTAGCGACATGCCAGAATTTGGCATATACCTTCCAAGAATGGGTGGAAATTTAAAGTTTGAATTACCTTATGGAGATTGCACTGCCACATACACACCAGGCAAGATGGAATACCATCAGAGCGATATTGAAATCCAAGCACAAGTAGGTCGCAGCGAAGACTTGGCTATTTGGCGCATAGTCAACCATAGCGCCTCACCGCAAGAATTTGCCCTTACCTTTGGGTGCGTGTCGGATAAGAGATTCTCACGCGATGGCGACCTTGGTGTGGATCCTCCCGATTGTTTTGCCTTAAATCCAGCTGGATGCGAAGGCAATGTATATGAATGGATTTCCCCTGACCGGATGACAGTAGAATACGGCCAAAAGGAGCGGAAGAAAATCACTCTAACCCTCCCCAAAGGAGATTGGAAAATTCAAGAGGCCCACCCCACAAAAGCCAACATTGGGGCTGCTTTAACAGCCCCTTACATAAATGGCAAAATCCAAATTACTGATACCATATATTTGGCTTACTTTCCTCCAAGCACCGAGGCACAGCCTTACCATACCCTCCCCACCCTTTTTGCCCAATGCGAGCAAGAGCGAGCATCTCTGGCCAATAGCGTAAAGATTGATACACCCGATGAGTGGATTAATCCCATCGGCTCGGCTTTGGCCATAGCAGCAGATGGCATCTGGAGCGGAGAGACCTGGCTTCATGGAGCTATAGGATGGCGCACCCAGCATCTGGGTTGGCGAGGCGCTTATGCAGGCACTGCGCTTGGATTGTATGACCGTGCTCGCAAGCACTTTGAGACATATTCAGCCAACCAGGTTTCAGATGTGCCACAGATTTACGACCATCCGCGTCAAGATTCTGCCCTCAACCTTGCCCGCGCCGAAAAGCGTTGGGGCACTCCGATGTACAGTAATGGTTATATCTGTCGCAAGCCGGGGAAGAAAGACGAAATGTCGCACTACGATATGAACCTCGTTTATATTGATGCCTTAATTCGATACCTTGTAGCTACTGGCGATACTTGTGTGATTAGGCAATTTCTACCCACAATCACTCGCCATTTGGATTGGGAAAAACGGAATTTCGATCCCGACGATGATGGCCTTTATGATGCCTATGCCTGCATTTGGGCGAGCGATGCGCTATATTATTCTGGAGGTGCCGTAACCCATTCTTCAGCCTATAATTGTAAGACTTATAAAGATCTGTCATTTTGGCTTAAAGATTTATTTTGGTTACAAAATTTAAGGCAGTGTGATGATCTCGTTTCATATCAATCATTTTTGATGAATAACGCTCAGCTCTATGAAAATCTTTTTCCTAATCCAGAGGAATTCATTAAGACATACCGCGCAATAATGGATACCCTATGGCTCCCCGATCACGGCCATTGGGCAGAATTCAAAGATCGGCTTGGAAATCGAAGAACCCATAATTATCCAGGGCTTTGGACTATATACCACGCTATCGACTCTGATATCGGCTCAAAGTTTCAAAAATACACAGCCACATGTTACATCGATCGCGAAATTCCTCATATCCCCGTGATTGTGGAGGATGACAGCATTTCCTACCATACTCTGGCTTCTACCCCTTGGACCCCGTACGCATGGAGCATCAACAATGTGGCAATCGCTGAAGTGATGCATACAGCCTTGGCATTTTGGCAAGCCAATAGAAATGAAGAAGCTTTTCGACTGATGAAAAGCGTAACAATGGACAATATGTATACTGGATCATCACCCCTTAACTTCGGCCAAATCAGCCAATATGATGCAGCACGAGGGGAATGTTACCGCGATTTTGCCGACCCAATTGGAGTTTGGAGTCGAGCGCTTGTTGAAGGACTTTTCGGCATTAAAGTAGAAAAAGCCAAAATGCAAACTACAATCGAGCCAGGATTCCCCAGCGATTGGGACCATGCCTCAATTTCTCTGCCTCATATTTCCTATTCATTTTGTAGAGAAGGGGATATTGACAAATATGAAATTGACTATCCAATCAACTCGGACAACAAACTAAATCTGATAGCTCCACTGTGTGGACCTATCAAAACTGTAAGAATTAATGGTGAAGAAACGAACTATTATCATGAAACCACAGATTATATTAATTCTGCCAAGGTGATAATCACTATTGATTCCATCGTCATGAATCTTCCTATTGAAATAGAAATCGAACGAGAGAGGGAATTCCTCCCCAAGGATGCTGGCTATGCCCATACCGAAGGACCATTCCATTTTAGAAAAGTTTATGATGGATTTAGTGACTGGTGGATAGTTGATTCTATTTCCTCCATACCAACGCTTAATGTGCCCAGAAATGGATTTGACCATATCAACTATGAAAAGTTGGACACAGTAAATCTGTCAGGCCATTACAATGCCAATGTGGCCGACATCTTCAAAAACATATACATCTCACCAAGGCCTGATGTGACCACTTTGCAAATTCCCATCAATGGCATTGGCGAATGGTGCCATCCGCTTGATTCAGCCGACATCTATGATAGCTGTCACAAAAACATTATTTTCACATCACTTTGGGATAATTATCCAGATAGTGCATCTGTACCCTTAACGGGCAAAGCCACAAATGCCTACATCGTGGTTGCTGGATCTACCAATCACATGCAATGCCTAATCCCCAATGCTCAAATCACTATTCGCTATGCTGATGGCACAAGCGATGTAACTGATATCATTCCACCCTATAATTATGCTCCAATCGAACAGGATTATTTTTTCGACGGCAAAGCATTCTCTCTTCCTACAGGTCTATTACCGCCTCTTAGAGTACCCCTCGATGGCTCTGAAATGCGTCGGTCATTTGATTTCAAAGAAGTGTATGGCCGACGCATACCAGGAGGCGCAGGCGTAGCTATTGACATTCCAGTAAATCCCAAGAAAGATTTGGACTCACTGACCCTCGAATGTCTGTCGAATGACATAGTAATAGGCATTATGAATATAACTCTTCAAAGACCATGAACCTACGCAGAATAATATTTATCTTTGTGGTTGTCTTCAATGTCACCATATCAGCGCAAGGCCCATTTGACTGGTATGAACCTATAAGTGAGAATCGGCCAGGTGTGCGTTGGTGGTGGTTGGGCAGTGCAGTTGACTCCGCCAACCTGACTTGGAATATGGAAGAAATGGCGGCAAAGGGAATTGGCACAGTAGAAATAACTCCTATCTACGGAGTAAAAGGTAATGAGGCCAATGATATAGATTATCTTTCTCCACGCTGGATGGAAATGTATGGCCATGTGCGAGCCGAAGGAGAACGCTTTGGCATCCGCATAGACATGAACAATGGCACAGGCTGGCCATTTGGCGGTCCTAACATTACTACCGACTACAGTGCTTGCAAACGAGTGATGAAAACATTTGATGCAAGCGGAGGATCAGAAATAAAAGAAAAAATCACGCCCGAAGACCAGCGCCAACGCTCTGTGGCACAACTGGAGCGAGTAATTGCGGCCTCTGACAGTGAAAGAATAGATATCACAAATTTGGTGGGTGAAGATACGATTCTTAGATGGACTGCGCCCATGGGCAAAGATTGGACTGTATATGCTCTATTCTGTGGCCGTACTCTCCAAAAGGTTAAGCGTGCTGCCCCAGGTGGAGAAGGCTGGGTAGTCAACCATTACGACAGCACTGCGGTAATGCATTATCTTAAGCGTTTTGATCGAGCATTTTCAGATAGCAATGTGCCATGGCCAGAGAGCTTTTTCAATGACTCTTACGAAGTATATCAGAGCGATTGGACCCCCGCTATGCTCACGGAATTTGAGCGGGACCATGGTTATAAATTAGAGCATTACTTGCCTGAATTAATGAGCGAAGACCATGGTGAAATTAGAAGCAGAGTGGTGAGAGATTATCGCTATACCTTGGCTCGTTTGCTACGTGATAATTTCACCATCCCTTGGACTCGGTGGGCTCATAGCCATGGAGCCACAGTGCGAAATCAAGCACATGGGTCGCCAGCCAACATCCTTGACCTTTATGCCGAGGTAGATGTGCCTGAATGTGAATCATTCGGCCAAACAGACTTTGACCTTCCTGGACTTGCAAAAATAGGACCCACGCGCCCAAGCGATGCCGACCCCGCAGTATTGAAATTCGCATCCTCTGCCTCCCATCTTACTGGGAAGCCATACACATCAGCCGAGACACTTACGTGGTTAACTCAGCATTTCTGCACCTCGCTTGCACGATGCAAGCCTGAAATCGACCAGATGTTTTGCTCGGGTGTAAACCGAGTGTTATTCCACGGTGCCCCCTACTCTCCTAAAGAAGCAGCTTTCCCAGGCTGGATGTTTTATGCTTCAATTGACATGTCGCCCAAGGGTGGCTTATGGCGAGATGCCGATCTTCTATTTGACTACATCACTGATTGCCAAGCCTTTCTATCGGCAGGAAAGACCGATACTGACTTCTTGCTTTACTTTCCGATAGAGGACTTGTGGAGCGAGCAAGAGGGCTCGCCCTACTTCATGTTTGAAATTCATAAGATGGAGCAAAGGATGCCGCGAGTCAAAGCTGCGGTGCGTGAGATTTTGCAAGCTGGCTATGACTGCGATTATGTGAGCGATACATTATTGCAAACGCTGCGGGTTGATTCTGACGGGTTGATTAACACCTTGGATGGAGCCTCGTATAAAGGAATAATTATTCCGAAGATAAAATACATTTCATCTGAGACCTTATCCCTTTTGCTTGATTTTGCTCGCATGGGAAGCACAGTGGTAATGAATGATACGCTCCCAAGTGATGTGCCAGGCTTGGGGAATCTGGAAGGACAACGCCAGCAGCTTAAGTCCCTGCTTTCACAACTTCCTTCACCCGCAAATCACCCCACAGTTAATTCATTTGGCAAAGGCAAAATAATTACTGCCCCCACTATCACCTCGGGACTGAATCTCACAGGAATCAAGCCAGAAACACTGCGCTTGCATGATGGCATTCAGATGATTCGACGTCGCAATGAAGCTGGAGGTTACAATTATTTTATCACTCTTTTAGGTTCTGAACCCATCAATGGTTATGTAAATCTTGCCGTGCCATCTACAGTAGTAGAAATTTTCGATCCACTCCGGCATGGCAATGGAATAGCACAGAGCCACTGCACTGCTGATAGCACTACCGAGGTGCGACTGCAGCTCCAGCCAGGTCAATCATTGCTATTGAAAACTTTTGGAGAAGCAGCAACTTCAATCCAAGATTATCTTTCCGGCTCTAATCAAAGCCCCTGTGGAGCCGATGTTAGCGGCTCCTCCCTTAAGCCATGGGCTTATATAGAAAATCAGGGCGAGCCAATAATAATTGACAAAGGTTGGCAATTATCTTTTGAAAAAAGCGACCCAGAAATCTCAGCAACCTTTGCCATAGATTCACTAAGGGCTTGGACGGATCTCCCTATCACCGAAGCAAAGACGAATTTCGCCACTGGGATTTATTCAGTAGATTTTGACCTCCCTGAAAATATCAATGCAGATGATTGGCTTCTTGATCTTGGTGACGTGCGTGAAAGCGCAGAGGTAAGGGTCAATGGTCGCCAAGCAGGCAAAGCCTGTTTTGTGCCCTTTACCTTGCATATAGGAGAATATTTACAGCCCGGAGCCAATCATCTTGAAATCCGTGTTACTAACCTCCCAGTCAATCGAATAGCAGAATATGACCGCCAAGGCGTAGAATGGCGCATCTTCAAAGATGCCAACATAGCTTCAGTTGATGGCGCAAAATCAGTCAACTTTGCCGACTGGCCCACAGTTCCCTCAGGCCTTAACTCACAAGTCTCCCTAATCCCACTCACCCTCTCAAAATAAAATAATGGGCAACCCTGATAAGGCTGCCCATTATCAATTAGTCAAAATGCGCTTACTTTGCCAGCTTGGAAGCACGAGTAGTGCCATCGCTGAGAGTGTCGATGCGGATTACAATGCCCTTGGCTGCAGAGGTTACTATTTGGCCTTGAGTATTGTAATAGGTAGTTTTCACTACGGTGCCATTGCTTGCAACTGACGACAGAGAGTCAGGTGTCTTGGTCACTGCAACCACAGCTTCGCCAAGGCCACCCATTTCGTTGGCTGCTCTTACGCTTACCTCTTCAGTGCCAACATAATTTAACATGCTAAGGTCAAACTGAGGCTCGATAGTAAAGATCTCAGCATGACCATCAAAGCAGATTACCCACAGAGAAGCATAGTCGCTGTTGTCCCAGCTGAGCAGCAAATCTTCGATTACTACATTTGTGGGAGCAGGAGCCTGCTCAGCATCACTTGCGGGATCCCAATCATCGTCGCCACCCATAGCGTTGGCATAAGTGAAATAGTTCTCAGCTTCATCCTGAGTCAGGGCTGGATCATTTACGCCTGTCATGCCATTGAAATCGGTCTTGCGACCAGAAAGGTCAATCTGGGTGCCAGCCGCAGTGGTAGAGTTGTACTCAGCAAAACGCTTGGGATAGCCATTGCTCATTTCTGACCAACCAATAGCGCTGGGCTGAGAGGTCATCTTAGTATCAATATATACGGCAATCGGAGTGCCTTGACCCCAAGGACGGCCCAAAGTGTAGTTGCCTGAGTTAGAAGTGCTCTCACCCACAATCTCACAATCCTTGAAGATGTAACCGTACATGCGAGGTACCGAAGGCACGGCGATGTAGCCTCCTGTGCCAGCGTTCTGCAATGTCACGCCATTGAAGTAAGCATCACCCTTGCCACAAAGATAGTCAGTGCGGCCGCGCAGTACGCCTCCCTCGAAGTAGTAACGAGCGCTTGAGTTGTTGGAAGTCCAGGTGTCTTGGTATCCGTAGAGACAAACATTAGCATAGATTGTGCGGTCAGCCTTATCTTGAACAGCGAGGTTTCGCCCAAGAGCGTCGTCAATGCCACTCTTAATTGTGATGTCCTGGAAGTAGTTCTCAGTGGCCGAGCTTTGGAGCTGCAGCACATCACTCTTGCCAATGCCATCATAGACTGAGGTAGTGCCGTAAGTGCCAGCAAAAGTCGGCGAGCCGTCAGGAAGATTGGTGATGATGGTCTCGTCGCGATCTTCACCGATGAAGGAAATCTTGGCACCAGTGATATTGGTAATAGGCGAAGGATAAGCATTGCCATCGTCGCTGGTGATAGTGTTGCTTTCGCTCAAAGGCAAAGCATAAGTGCCTTTCTTTACAAAGATGCGATAGCGCACATTCTTGTCGGAGCGACTGTTAGCTGCCGCAATAGCCTCGGCCATTGTGCCATCAGCAGGTACAACAAAATCATAGAGAGCCTTGGCCACGGCGGGACGCGTCTTGGTTGTGAAATTGATTATGATATCAGAATCGTAGTAATTTTCAGTGCGGTCGCTGACGCTGTTGGCCGGCAAACAGAATGTATATTCAGTAGCATAAGCCAAATTCTTATATGGGAAAATCACTGTAGTACCGCTCACAGTAGGCGTCAGCGTAAGCGAGCCCAAAGAAGCTGCGGCATCTTCTGTTACCACTACCTTCTCATCAAAGGTCAGTACGATTTTGCCATTGATTGAAGCTGTGTTGCTGCCTTCTTCTGGAATTGCAGAAACAAGCACAGGTGCTGTGCCGTCGTTTACAAGCGCAGCAGTGCCCAGAATATAGGTGGCGCCCATGGTAGCACCGTCATTGTTGGATTCCGTACCAGCAATAGCAGATTCCTGGTCAGCAATCCAACGCAGGTAAAGCACAGGCTGATTGTCGTAGGTCTTTGGCAGGGTGATTTCATAATCGCTCCAATTCTTGGCACCGCTCATTACTATTTCACCTACGGTCTCCCAATTCTCGCCATCGATTGATGCTTGCAAGTCATAGGTGGTGTAAGCATTGTAATTGTAAACCATAGCTCCCAGCACACTGATATCGGTAAATGCCTCGGCATTTACGCGAGTCTGCCAATAGTAAGCGCCAAGACCGTCGGTCTTCCAGTTAACAGCGCCCGGGCGCCCCTCGTAACCACCAGCGGCCTCTTCGCTCTTGTCAAGCCAAGAGCTTGTGGTGCCATCCTCTTTGCGGAGCACCAATTGAGCTGCATCGTTATCCTCAGAAGCAAAGTCGGCGGTGCGTCCATTCGATCCCGAAAGATAGAAGTCCCAACCTACGATAAAGTCAATTGCGCTGTAAGAGGCAGTGTAACTCTTGTCGCTATCAATATTGACAGTGATTTCACTCGAACTTTGTCCATCGCTCCAGTTGGTAAACGTAAGGATAGGATTCGATGAGGCTGTAAGCTTTACAGCGGTACCCTCTTCAAACATAAGCTTGCCATCCACTGTAGTGCCCGCAGGAGAAGTTGTCACCATATAATCATTGGCGCCGCCATCCACAGCAAGTGCAAGATTGTAAGTGTTGAGGACATTGAAATTGGCTGTCAGCACAGCATCTTTCTCTACCACATAGGTAAATTTCTCATTTTCGCTAACCACAGTGCCATCTGCTTCAGTCCAATTTACAAATTGGTAACCAAAATTCTTTTCTACCGAAACAGTGACCTCTGTGCCCACTTCATATTCCTCGGCTGCTGGATTCAAAGTTACAGTGCCTGCCTGAGCTGGGTCAGCGACTGCGCTAAGAGTGTATTTAGCCACTTCTTCGCGAGTGCCGTCGATCAAGCCAGTGATATGAATGTCAGAAAAGCCTCCTTCCTTGTTTGAGTTTACACCTACGGTTGCGGTGATATAGAAGCCTTCTTCCGAAGCGAACTTGGCTTGTTGGTCAGCAGTCATTTCTATGACTACTTGATTGGTCCAGTTGTCATTCGATGCGTACTTGTCGGTGGAAGTATCATGGTTGGCACGAGGGGCAGTATAAGTACCGAGGACTTCCGCCACACTGCCATCAGCATTCTTAGCTGTTACCACCACGCCATCCTGAGCATCAGTACCAAAGCGCTGGATATACATACTTACGCCCGTAGGAGTAAAGGTCAACCCCTTAGATGGTTTCACGTAAAGTGTGATAGCTTGGGTGTCGCCTGAAGGCTTGAACTTTACAAACACAACATCAGGGATAAGGTCATCAGCAGTGCGTTTGGCTGACCCCGTGACTTCCAAATCACCCGAGTCAAACGATGTGACTGAGAAGCCGTCGGCTGGCACAACGCTGCTCACTTGGTTGTAGGTGTCCACGCTGTTGCATGCCCATACAACCTCGGCAGGTTCCGAGGAATATACAGTCTGGCCCCATGCAGCAGGCACGCACATGGCAGCAACAGCCGACCCCATAAGCAAGAGTTTCTTTCTTGTCATTTTAAATAGATTTAGGGTTAATAAATAGATATGATGGTTTTTGATCAATAGATTATTATAATGAGGCAATAATGATTGATATCTCATGGACGATCAAGGCAAATCGCTATTATACTGCAAATTTACAAATAATCTTTTGTTTCCCCAAATAATCTTTGTTTCTGTTAGGATTTTTTACTAACTTTGCAAACCAACCTAAAATTAATAACATGAGAAAAATCATTATTGCCTTGCTGGTGATTGCCGCTTGCTTATCGGTAAAGGGACAAGAGGTGTTACCTGAGCGATCCGAAATCCTTAAGACATTGATCAAAGTAAATGATCGATATATGCGTGCGCATCCAGATCCAATTGAGAAGATCCCTTATTACTCACGCAACAAGGTATATGAGGCAAATATCTGGACACGCGGAGTGTATTTCGAGGGCCTAATGGCTCTTTATGGAATTTATCCCGACAATCGATATTACGATTATGCCTATCATTGGGCCGATGGTCACAAATGGGGCTTCCGCCGCGATGACACCACCACGCGCAATGCCGACAACTATTGCTGCGGTCAGACCTATGTGGACCTTTATCGTCTAACGCCCGATCCAAAAATGCTTACCAAGACAAAAGCTGGCATGAATATGCTGGTGAATACGCCCCAAATTGATGATTGGACATGGATTGACGCCATACAGATGGGGATGCCCCTTTTGGCAAAGCTTGGCAAAGAAACTGGTGAGGAAAAATACTATGCCAAAGCTCGGCAAATGTACCAATGGACACGAGATTCATTAGCAGGAGGGCTATATAATGAATCCGACGGGCTATGGTGGCGCGATAAGGATTTCACCCCTCCCTATAAAGAGCCTAATGGAAAAATTGCTATTGGAGCCGAGGGAATGGCTGGGTAGTAGCGGCTTTGGTTAGAGTGCTTGATGAGCTGCCAGAACAACATCCTGACCGCCAACTCTACGAATCTGATCTCAAATCCATGCTTAAAGCAGCTAAGAACTGCCGCCGAGATGATGGCTTTTGGAATGTATCGCTTCACGATCCATCTAACTATGGAGGCAAGGAACTGACTGGCACAGCTCTGTTGGTTTATGGCATGGCCTGGGCGGTCAATAAGGGTTTAATTCCTCGCAGCGAGTATCTTCCAGTGATCGCTTCGTCGTGGAACGCTATGGTCACCGATGCCGTGCATCCTGATGGTTACTTAGGTTATGTGCAAGGCACTGGCAAAGAACCAAAAGATGGACAACCTGTTAGCTATGACTCAAAACCTGACTTCGACGATTATGGCACTGGCTGTTTCCTATTAGCTGGCTCTGAAGTTTACAAACTATAAATTGGCAGATATGAAGCATTTCATTTTCCCTTTCCTTTTAATCCTAACTGTCGTAAATCCAAGCATCTCTCAGGAATATTGGCCTAATGGGGAAGCAATTGACCAGTGGTTTGCTGAAGAAGACAAAATTGATGTGGAATCGCTTGGGAAACAATACATTGTGACTAATTACGGAGTGGTGGATAATGATTCCACGCTTATCCAAACTGAGGCATTGCAGGCAGTAATTGATTTGGCTGCTGACCAAGGAGGAGGCGTAATCGTAATTCCTGAAGGCACCTTCCTCTCAGGTTCACTATTCTTTAAGCCTAACACTCACCTTCACATACAACAAGGAGGCCGACTAAAAGGCAGCAATCGCATCAAGCACTTTCCAATCAAAACTACTCGAATGGAGGGGCAAACTCTCAATTATTTCTGTGCCCTGTTGAATGCCGATTCTCTCTCTGGCTTTACAATCACAGGACCCGGAACAATCGACGGAAATGGGCATGACTACTGGGAAGAATTTTGGATTCGCCGCCAGTACAATCCTCAATGCACCAACCTTGAGGCGATGCGTCCGCGCCTCCTTTACATTTCCAACTGCGATAATGTGACCATTCAAGATGTAAACCTTGTAAACTCACCATTCTGGACATCCCATTATTACCGCTGCCATCATGTAAAGATTCTTGATTGCACCATTTACGCACCTACCGAGGGAATAAAGGCACCATCATCTGACGCTATCGACCTTGACGCATGTCACGATGTGTTGGTCAAAGGGTGCTATATGCACGTTAATGATGATGCAGTGGTGCTTAAAGGTGGCAAAGGCACCTACGCTGATCTTGATCCCAATAATGGACCCAACTATAACATAATGATACGTGACTGCAATTATGGCACTGTGCACGGATGCATCACATTTGGATCAGAGAGCCTTCACGATTACAATGTGGTGCTTCGCGACATCAATGTGGACGGGGCCAATCGAGTTATATGGTTCAAGATGCGTCCCGACACTCCGCAACATTATGAATACTTCCTGGCTGAGAACATCCGAGGCAATGCCAAGAACTTCATAGTGCTTCTGCCTTGGACTCAATTCTACAAACCAGAAGACAGACCCGACATGCCAAAATCAAGAGTCAACAACATAGAGATTCGCAATATCGACATAGAGTGTCCCATGATGCTCAACATGAAACCATCCGAAAAGTACACTATCGACAATTTCACTCTTGAGGGTGAAAATATCGTGCTATAATCCTTGTATTTTCCTGCGGAATGAGACAAAATCGAATAATTTCGCCTAATGGGATAAAAAAGTACACCTTTTTGATAAAAATTTTCACCTATATCTCAAAAAAAAGTTGTAACTTAGCACCGATTTAGGATTTCCTTTTATATAACCATGAAACTATTTGATTTAGTACTAATTGTCTCATTATGCAACTTGGGATTACAGGGAGCGGGATTCGACCCGACTCCCTGTCCTAATCCTTGGGTTGACGATTACGAGCAATTTTCCCATCCGACCGACTCAGCGCATTGGGGCACCTACAATGTGCACGATCCAGCCTGCCGCAAGGTTGGTGACTATTATTACATGTACTCTACCGATGCCATCTACATCGGCAAAGAGACCCGTGATGAGTTCCGTAAAAAGATAGGTGAATGGCCTAATGCCAATCATGGGTTCTTACAGATGCGCCGTTCAAAGGACCTGGTGAATTGGGAATTCATGGGTTGGGCATTTGACAGCATCCCAGCCGAGCCTGTAAAGTGGGTTAAGGACAACAATGAGGGTGAGAAAAAACGCCATGCTGCCAGCAATATATGGGCTCCGTATATGGTGCCAGCTCCGGATGGCAATGGCTACCGCATTTATTACTGTGTGTCGGCTTTTGGCGAGAAAACCTCTATGATTGCATTGGCCACAGCCCCAACCCCCCTGGGCCCTTGGACTCATCAGGGATCGGTTGTAAAAACCAACCAAGAAACCCCAATGAATGCCATCGATCCAACCATAAGCGATGTAATTGATGGAAAGCAATGGATGATTTATGGTTCCTATTTCGGAGGAATATATTGCGTGGAATTGGATCCAGCCACTGGATTTGTCAAAACAGATGGCGATCTGGGCCATCTTGTGGCTCGCCGAGCCAATTACAAAGAGGACAACTTGGAAGCTCCCGAGCTTATCTACTCACCTGAGTTTAACAAGTACTATCTCTTTGGAAGTTATGACCCCTTGATGACCACTTATAATGTGCGTGTAGGCCGAAGCGACAAGCCCGAGGGACCATTCTACGACTTCAATGGCAAGCTGATGGCTGACACCACCAATAACTTGCCAATACTTACAGCACCCTACCAATTCGAGGGTCATCCTGGTTGGGCCGGAGTGGCTCACTGCGGAGTTTTCAATGATGGAGATGGCAATTGGTTTATCTGTCATCAAGGACGTTTGGCACCCGAATATGAAAAGATTGATTTGCATCTGCGCCAACTCTTCTTCACCCCCGATGGCTGGCCTGTGATTTCACCCGAGCGATATGCTGGCACTGCTCAGCGCACATTTACCACCGAGGATTTAGAGGGCGAGTGGGAGATAGTACGCATCCACGAACCCGAGGCTCGCCGCTCTTTAATGGCAGGCCAGGTAAGCGGTCCGGCTGGACCACTCCTTGATGGGGAACTATGCAAATCTGAGAGGCTAATACTGGAAAAAGGTGGAAATTTGGCGCAAAAAGAGGGGAAATGGCAATTTGAAGAAAAAAATCAACACTTATTGCTCAATATTAACACTGAAACTATAAATAATTTAACTATCTTTGCAGGACAAGATTGGGAACGAGCTAACACCACAGTGCTATTCACCGGCCTCGACTCCCATGGCCGCTCCATTTGGGGCAAAAAGATAAGCCAATAATATCACACTTAAACTAAGATATACATGAAAGTACCCCAACTAATTCTTGCCGCTGCTGCGGCAGCTGTGAGCCTTAGCGCAGGCGCCGTTACTGATCTCACGCTGCAGACCAACAAGGTGGGAGCTCCTGTGCAACCTACCATGTACGGCATCTTCTTTGAGGACATCAACTACGGTGCCGACGGAGGCCTGTATGCTGAGAAAATCAAGAATCGTTCGTTTGAATTTCCTCAGGCTTTTATGGGCTGGTACACCTTCGGCGATGTGGAGCTGAAGGATGATGGTCCATTCGAAAGAGCTCCACATTACGTGCGACTTGGCAATCCAGGCCATGCACATAAATGGAGCGGCCTTGAAAATGAAGGCTTCTTCGGAGTGTCAGTAGAGAAAGGAGAGAAATATCGCTTCAGCGTCTGGGCTCGCGTGCCAGATGGAGGCACCTCGAAGCTGCGAGTGGAGCTAATCAATCCATCACATCGCGAAAACCACCAAGCCATCGCCAAAGGTGAAATCACTGTCAATTCTAAGGAGTGGAAGAAGTACACCCTTGAGTTAACCCCCGAAGAGACCTTGAAGGAAGGCAAATTGCGTGTTTTCCTCGGAAAACCCGAAAACACCGTTGATTTGGAGCATGTATCACTCTTCCCAGTTGACACCTGGAATGGCCATGAAAATGGCATGCGCAAGGATTTGGCTCAAAAGCTGGCCGACCTGCATCCTGGAGTATTCCGATTCCCTGGCGGCTGCATCGTAGAAGGCACTGATTTGGATAGCCGCTATCAGTGGAAAAATACTGTAGGCCCAGTCGAGAACCGCCCAACCAACGAAAACCGTTGGCATTATACCTTTGATTATCGTTTCTTCCCCGACTATTATCAGAGCTACGGACTTGGATTCTATGAGTACTTCCTGCTTAGCGAGGAAATTGGCGCAGAGCCACTCCCCATCCTCAACGTGGGTCTCATTTGCCAGTTCCAAAATGATCTTGACGCACAGCCATCGATGGATCAGATTCAACCCTTTATTCAAGATGCGCTTGATTTGATTGAGTTTGCTAATGGCGACGAAACTACTACCTGGGGCAAAGTGCGTGCAGATATGGGACACCCAGCACCCTTCAACCTCAAGTATCTCGGTATTGGCAATGAGCAATGGGATAGCATATATCCTCAACATCTTGAACCCTTCTTGGCTCCTATCCGTCAGGCTTATCCTGACATCAAGCTCGTGGGTTCGTCGGGTCCTGACAGCGAGGGTGAACAATTCGACTTCCTTTGGCCTGAAATGACACGCCTGAAAGCTGACCTCGTTGACGAGCACTTCTACCGCCCCGAAAGCTGGTTCTTGGCTCAAGGCAAACGTTACGATGGTTACAATCGCAAAGGCCCCAAGGTATTCGCTGGCGAATATGCATGCCACGGCAAAGGTAAGAAATGGAACCATTTCAACGCAGCTCTGCTCGAAGCAGCCTTCATGACTGGCCTGGAACGCAATGCAGATATCGTGCACATGGCTACCTATGCTCCCCTGTTCGCTCACATCGATGGCTGGCAATGGCAACCCGACATGATCTGGTACGACAATCTTGAATCTTGGCCCACTTGCAGCTATTATGTGCAGCAGCTTTACAGTGACAACAAAGGTACCAACGTGCTTCCTCTGCTCGATGCTAATAAGCAACCCCTGACTGGCGGAGAGGGCCAAAACGGACTTTTTGCCTCCGCTGTCCTGGATGCAAACACAGGTGAGTATATAGTAAAAGTAGCCAACACTGGCGACCAGGCACAAGAACTTAATATCAACTTTGCTGGCATGAAGAAGAAAGAGGGCATCAATGGCGCGACCGTCATTACCTTGCATAGCGACAATCCCGATGCTGAAAACAGCCGCGAAAATCCCTCGTTAATCGTGCCCAAGCAGGAGCAAATTGCTATAGAGAACGCTCAGAATTGGACCACTGAAATTCCCGCTAAAACCTTCAAAGTTTACCGTTTCCACAAATGAAAAATATTATCCTATTAGCCGCTGCAGCCGCAGCGCTTACGGCCAGCGCCAAGGGCGACGCTGTAACTGTAACTTTAGCTCCGAATCCCGATGCGCCAATGATTCCCAAGGAAATCTATGGCCAGTTTGCCGAGCATCTGGGCACATGCATCTATGGAGGCATCTGGGTAGGTCCCGAATCATCAATCCCTAACACCGATGGCTATCGCAACGATGTGCTGGGTGCCATGCGCGAACTTCAGGTGCCTGTGCTTCGCTGGCCAGGTGGTTGCTTTGCTGATGAATATCACTGGATGGATGGCATTGGTCCTAAGGAAAACCGTCCGAGAATGGTCAACAACAACTGGGGTGGCACCGTCGAAGACAACAGCTTCGGCACCAACGAATTTTTCAACCTCTGTGAGCTAATCGGTTGCGAGCCCTATCTGAGCGGCAACGTGGGCAGCGGCACAGTGGCCGAGTTGGCTCAATGGGTTGAATATATCACCGCTGAGGATGGTCCGATGGCCAAGCTGCGCAAGCAAAATGGCCGCGAGAAACCATGGCATCTGAAATACCTGGGTGTTGGCAACGAGAGCTGGGGTTGCGGTGGCAACTTCGTGCCGGAATACTATGCCAATGTATATCGTCGCTATCAGACTTACTGTCGCGATTTCGATGGCAATCATCTCTACAAGATTGCTTCTGGTGCCAGTGATTATGATTACAACTGGACCGAAGTGATGATGAAGAATGCTGGTCGCCTGATGAATGGCATCTCGCTCCACTATTACACAGTGACCGGCTGGAGTGGAAGCAAAGGAGCAGCCACAAAGTTCGACACTGATGATTATTACTGGACTCTCGGCAAGTGCCTTGAGATCGAAGATGTGGTAAAGAAGCATTGCGATATCATGGACAAGTATGATCCTAAGTGCAATGTGAATCTGCTCGTTGACGAGTGGGGCACCTGGTGGGACGAAGAGCCTGGCACAGTACCTGGCCACCTGTATCAACAGAACACCATGCGCGATGCCATGGTTGCTGCCCTCTCACTTAATGTCTTCCACAAGTTCACCAAGCGCGTGTCGATGACCAACATCGCTCAGTTTGCCAATGTGCTTCAGTCGATGGTTCTGACAAAGGACGACCAGATGGTACTTACTCCTACTTATTATGTATTTAAGATGTATGTGCCTCACCAGAACGCACAATTTGTGCCTCTGAGCACCAATAGCGGCTATCGCCAAGTAGAAGGCGGACGTCTTGTGCCCAATGTGAGCGCTACCGCCTCAACCAAGGATGGACAGTACACCATTTCACTCGTGAATGTGGACCTGGATAACACACAAGATATCAACATTCCCCTCTCAGCTCTTGGCAAGAAGAACATGACAGTCGCGGGAGAAATCCTGACCTGCACCAATATTGATGATTACAATGATTTTGGTTCTGAGAAAATCTCTGTTGCACCATTCAATGGCGCTAAGATCAGTAATGGCAATCTTACCTTGACTATGCCTGCCAAATCAATAATCACTCTCATCCTAAAGTAAATTTTACGCTATTATGTAAAAATGGGAGCCTTTGGCTCCCATTTTTTGTGTATTTGATAGTTTTTTATTAATTTTGCGGTCAATTAGAAAGAAAAAACGAATATGTTAAGCAAAAATATTGTAGATAAGCTTGCTTTGGTGGAGACTCCTGTATATCTGTATGATATTGGTTTACTGCGTGAGACGCTCGACAGTGTGTGCACAGCAGCAATGAAATATGGATATAAGATACATTATGCCATCAAAGCGAACTTCGACGAGAAGATTCTAAGCATAATTCATGAGTATCCAGTGGGCATCGACTGCGCCAGCGGCGGTGAAATCAAGAAAGCTATCGAGGCTGGCTTCGATCCCAAGACTATTGTTTATGCAGGCGTTGGCAAGAAAGACAAGGAATTGAAGTATGCCATTGAAAAGAATCTTTTGGCTATCAACTGCGAGTCAATCCAGGAACTCGAAGTAATCGACGCTTTAGCTGGCGAAATGGCACGCAAAGTAGATGTATGCCTGCGTCTAAATCCTGACATTGACCCCCGCACTAACCATTGCATTGACACTGGTCAAGCCGACAGCAAATTCGGTATTTCTTTCGAAGAGCTTCAAGACAAAGCCGACTGGATCAAAAGCCTTGAGAATATCAATGTAATTGGAATGCACATCCACATCGGCAGCCAAATTCGTGAGCTGCATGTGTTTGAAAATATGTGCCGAAAAGCCAATAGCATTTACCAATGGCTTATTGGCCACGGTTTCTTCATCCGCATGGTAGATGTTGGCGGCGGCTTGGGCGTAAATTACGATATGCCGGAAAATGAGCCAATACCCAATTTCGCTTCGCTTTTCTCTATCGTGCACAACCATCTCGAGGTTGGCGATGCTGAAGTGCATTTTGAGTTTGGACGTAGCATTGTGGCTCAATGTGGTGAATTGATAACACGAGTCCTATTCAATAAGACAACTGCCACTGGCCGACGACTACTGATAGTAGATGCTTCGATGACCGAGTTAATCCGCCCTGCCCTTTATGGCAGCTATCACAATATAGAGAACATTTCGGCTCCGGACGATGCTCCAAATGTAAAATACACAATCGTAGGCACTGCCTGTGAATCAACTGATGTGTTCGGTGAGAATTTCACTTTGGCTCGGAGCCAGCGCGGCGACCTGCTCACCATTAAAAGCGCAGGGGCCTATGGAATGTCTATGGCCAGCCAATACAACCTGCACCCCCTGCCCGGAGCAATATACAATGAATAATTAATACAGTTGTGTCAAATTACAATTTCGCCAAGGAATCCCAGAGGGATTATTCCCAATAGTTATCAATATTCCATTTCCCCCAACAAAATCGGTGCCAAAGGCACCGATTTTGTTGTTTTTGAGAGCATTCTGATAGCTATTGGGAAGAATCCCTCCGGGATTCCTTGGTGAGGTCCCATTATGATCCATCCCCATTGTTCATTATTAATTATTCATAGTCCATGACTGTGGGGATTGAAATCCAGCACATCGGTACGCTCTTTTTCTTCGGCTTCGGTAGCCTTGTCATCATCAGCTTTGTCAATAGCTGCGCCAGGGAGACGCTCTTCGGCTTTTTTCTCCTCAGCCTTTAAATCTTTCTCATCCATATCATTGAAATTTTGGTTAGTATCTTCTTCCTCCTCTGCGGTGTCATCCACAATTTCGAGGGGGAGTTTGTTGAGTTCTTCAATATAATTGAGCAGTTCATCGCGTCCGCGCCCATCCTCGCTCGAGGTTACAAAAATTGGTGGAAGCTCCTCCCACTCCTCCAGGAGTTTCTCACAGTATTTCGCCACATTTTGATTGGCCTGACCAGCCTTTAGCTTGTCAACCTTAGTGAACACAATGCTGAATGGCACACCATTCTCACCCAGCCATTCCATAAACCTTAGGTCAATCTTTTGCGGTTCGTGACGTGAATCCACCAACAAGAATAAATTAGTCATCTGCTCGCGATAGAGGATATAATCACGGATCATCTTGTCGATTTTAGCCAAGTCAGCCTTGCTGCGCTGAGCGAATCCATAGCCAGGCAGGTCCACAATATACCATTTGTCATTGACCAAGAAGTGATTTATCAGCATTGTCTTGCCAGGAGTGGCCGAAGTCATGGCCAAGCCTTTCTTGCCTGTAAGCATATTAATCAAAGACGACTTGCCCACATTGCTGCGGCCAATAAATGCATATTCGTGGAGCTCAGTATTAGGAGCCTTTTCCACGGATGGACTACTGATTACGAAACGCGCGGTATTAACTATCATGATTTCTTACATTTGATATTATAATGCAAAATTAGCGCTTTTTGTTTACATCTCCCAAAATCTTTTGTGCTGTTGGCAAATCAAAACGAGTGCTCGCATACTCTGCATTAAGAAGATTGTCGGGAAGATATTGATCCCATTTGCCTCGCTCTTTCTTCACTCGATTTACATCACTTGCAAGGTCAGCAGCATAAGCCTCTACATCCTCTATATCATGAGTCATCAAAGACATATCTTCAATATTTTCAACCCCAAGATTATTGAGCGCAATATGGTCGTAAGGTGGATTAATATGCAACAATCGATTGCTCAAAGCCGCAATAGTGCGATTGACTCTCATTCCACCCCAAGTGAAAAAGCTGAGACTATCGCCATGTCGCAGATATGGTGTATTGCCAAGATCCATCTTGCGAAACCACGCACGGGCGGCTTCAAGCTGCTCGGCAGTGGCCGTGGAAGCATCAAGATAGGGATATTTTTCATCACTCTTATAAATGTCGAGCATTTTAAGCGTTACTTCTGGTGAAGTTTCAATGCCAGTTCCCTCAAACATCATCTTGCCTTTGCTGAAAGTGGAGCTGGCATACACCGTACTTGATTTTTCCTCTACAGAATCCACAATCCATGGCGCACCTGCGAGGATAAACACTTCGCCATAATATGGCTTATATTGCACACTGCCTACAGTTTTGTGCGTGGCGCTATCAATTATGGTGTAATCCTTGGGTGTAGTAAAGGCGCTATAGAAATCACGCTGTGCCAACATTCGCTCACCCTCAGTGCCAATTACCAATTGACCAGTTTGCAACTGTGAGATTACTTTCTTTTTGCCAAGATGCTTGAGCAAATCAGCAAAGCCCTGCTTCGTCATAAAGCCAAAGGCCCCCTTGTTGCACAACAAGTCATAAGCCTCAGTAGCATAAAAACTGCCAAATTGAGATAGAAGTGACACCAATTGTTGCACTATCACTGACACATAGCTCATTTCAGGCATTGGAGGGTCGTAACGGCGCTGACGCAAAAGCTCAGTGACCGCTATATTCTGCACCAGATTGGTGCGGAGATGGAATTTGTAATCATCGCGCTGCTCATCCACACTGTATATGCGCAAAATTGATGGTTCTCCTCGCCTGCCCGACCGGCCAAGCCTCTGGCGGAGAGTGGATGGAGACCCAGCTGTGCCCACCTGAGCAATCGATTTGACCTTGCCGATATCCACACCCAATTCCATCGAAGCTGTGCAAATTGCAGTGACAGGATGATGGCCTCGCTGCAAGTCTTTTTCTACCGCCTCACGTTCGTGTCGTGAGAGCGACCCATGATGAATGCGAAATTCATTAGGCACTCCCTCTTTTTCACTTTCCTTGGTCAGGGCTACCATATAAGCCTCGGCATCTTTACGGCTATTGGTAAATACAAGATTATTGGTCCCCCTCAATCGAGCGAAGAGTTCCTTGGCAATCAATGGCTCAGGGTCGTGAGTGGCATCAGCTATATATTCCTTTACGGAGAGTTGTACCTGATGTGCCTCGGAGCCAGCATCAGGCAAAGCGCATGGCAATGCCCTATCAGGCCTAAGAAATTTCTTCACATAATCAAAGTCACGAAAAGTTGCACTCATGGCAATGCGAGGGATTTTCCGGCCAATCACAAGTTCAAGCCTATCAAGCAAAGATTGCAATTGTTTGCCTCGCTCACTGCCAAGGAAGGAATGTAATTCATCAATTACTATATATTGGAGAGGTGCAAAAGCCTCGCGCAGCCAGGGTGCCTTGAGAGCCATCATGGCTTCCAAAGACTCGGGAGTGGTAACCAAGATGCCATCGGGATGCTTTGAGGCTGTCTGTTTGCGGCTCTGAGCCACATCGCCATGCCATGGAGTGACCTCTATGCCGAGGTAGCGTGTCATATCTTCGAGGCGCCGAGTCTGATCGTTGATCAGTGATTTCAATGGAGATAGTGAAAGCACTTTGAAGCCTCGCATGGGCTTATTGGGAGCGGCCACTAACTCAGGCCGAGCAGTGACTTCTGATGAACCCGCGTAGCAAACGGTGGAGGATTGCGAAAGGAGGCGTGAGAGGATAGGAAGATAGGCGGCTTCGGTTTTACCGCCAGCAGTGGAGGCACTGATTACTACATCAGTGTCTCCACGCATTATAGGCTCAATCGAATTTTCTTGAATTGGTTTCAAGCCCTGCCATCCTTGCTGCCAAATCCAGCGCAATACCTTAGGATGAAGCTTTTCTATGTTATTTTGACTTTCCATTTCATTATGGATTCTCTGAGGCAATTCGCTCGGTATTGCCATGGGAGGCAGCTTTCAAGCGGTCGTAAATGGCCTGTGCTTCAGCTGCCGAAATGCGTTGGCCAAGCACAGCAAAGCGTGTCTGATTAAGCAACATCGGTTCCATATCTAACGTAAGACCTTGGTGATCCATTACCAATGGATTATTGGCCCCATTTCGGGGTGCTGACTCACCGAAAGAAATGATATGCTCATGCACCCAAGGCTTCGGACTCCACTTTGGAGCTGGAGGCAGAGGCTCTGATGATGGCAGTTCTACCATTGGATCGAAAAAGAGCGGATTCTCCTTGTTATTAGGATTGAAGCGATAGATAGGCCAAAACTTGTTCTCCACTGCCTCGCGCTGAGCTATAATCGAGTGACTCAGTCCCTCTTTGATGCCAAACATCAAGCACGGGCAATAAGCAATCACAATCGATGGGCCTGGATAAGCCTCAGCCTCGGTGAATGCATGCACCACTTGATTCATATTGCCGCCGATGGCCACCGATGCTACATATACATTTCGATAAGTCATCATCATCTGGCCAAGATTCTTGTGGTACTCGCGCTTGCCAGTGAAGGAATATTTGGTGCATGCACCATAAGGCGTAGCCTTTGATGTTTGCCCGCCAGTGTTGCTGTAGCATTGGGTGTCAAGCACAAGCAAATTCACATCGATGCCCGAGGCCAACACATGGTCGAGGCCTGCAAAACCGATATCATAGGCCCAGCCATCGCCGCCAACAATCCATACAGATTTCTTGCCAAACATATCGGCATTAGGCTGGATTTCAGCCACATATTTGGCTTGCGGATTCTTGTTGAGCATAGCCTTTACCGTAAGGCCAGCTTTGTAAGATTTGTCATAATCATCCTTAACAGCCAACCAGTCAACAAGCGCTTCGCGTAAATCCTCATCAATTTCAGGATCTTCAACGGCCTGACAGGCAAGGTCAATCAGCCCCTGACGGCGATGAGCCAACGCCACAGCTATGCCATAGCCATACTCGGCATTGTCTTCAAAGAGTGAATTGCTCCATGCGGGGCCAAGACCCTGCTCGTTTCGGCAATAGGCCTGCGAGGGTGCATTTGCGCCCCAAATCGATGAGCAGCCAGTAGCATTAGCTATCACAGTGTGTTCGCCAAAGAGCTGGGTAAGAAGTTTCACATAAGGAGTTTCGCCACAACCTCCGCAGGCACCTGAGAATTCCAAAAGCGGAGTATAGAGCTGCGAGCCCTGAATTGTGTGGCGCGGGATTGCTCCTGCCTTTGAAGATATATGCTTTTGAGCAAACTCGAGGTTTGTATTTTCCACATCGCGATATTCGGCAACTGGCTTCATAGGAAGTGCACCTGCAGGACATACCGTAGAGCAAGATGCACAACCGGTGCAATCATCAGGATAATTTTGTATGCGCCAATGCATGCCTTTTATCCCTTCATCCCATGCATCTTTGGTTACGTAGCTCTTGGGGGCATCCTTAATTTCCTCATCAGTTGCTATGAAGGGCCGAATTGCGGCATGTGAGCAAACAAACGAGCATTCAGTACACTCAATACATTTCTCGGAATCCCATACAGGAATGAATGTGGCTATTTTGCGCTTCTCATAAGCAGTGGTGCCAGCTGGGAACACGCCATCAGCTATCATTTTCGATACTGGCAGCGAATTTCCTTTCAGATTCAACATAGGCATTCCTACCGTACGCTCCCATTCCGGCAGAGAATCAATATAGGCAGCCCGCCTGCGATCGCCTTCAGTTTCTCCTGCATTAGCCCATTCGGCCGGATATTCAATGAGTTGCATTGCATCTAAGGCTTCCTCAATGGCGGCGCAATTGTTAGCCACTACTTCTTCACCCTCATGTCCGTAAGTCGCTTGCACTGATTTCTTGAGGGCAGAGATGGCTTCCTCGATGGGAACGATATCCATTAGCTTGAAGAAAACAGTCTCCATAATCATATTGATATGCTCGCCCAGATTGTGCTTATGGGCCAAGTCAACTGCGTTGACGTTGTAGAATCGAGCTTTCTTCTGAGCAATTTGACGCTTAACTCGTCCTGGAAGTTCGGCTTCGAGCTGCTTCATACTGGTCCATTGGGAATTAAGCACCAAGATACCGCCAGGCTTCAGACGGTCGATCATATCATATTTTTGAATATAAGTGGCCTTGTTGCATCCCACATAATCAGCATCGACTATTCCATATGCAGCCTTGATTGGGTGACTGGCAAATCGGAGTTGTGATATGGTGTAGCCGCCTGATTTCTTAGCAGAATAATTAAAATAAGCCTGGGCATAAAGATTAGTGTCGCCTCCTATAATTGAGGCAGCTTGCTTGGTTGCGCCTACTGTACCATCATTGCCAATTCCATAGAATACTATTTGCTTGGTATCATCGGCTATGGGGTCGAAATCATTATCGTAATCAAGTGAAAGATGGGTTACATCATCATTGATGCCAATCGTAAATTGTTGCTTTGGTTCGGCCTTAGCCAATTCATCAAATATAGCCTTGGCCATACCAGGATTAAAGTCTTTGCTGCCAAGGCCATAACGTCCACGAATAGCCTGCACTTGTCTGCCAGATTCAAAAAGAGTGGTAGCCACATCTTGGTAAAGTGGTTCTCCGGGCGCACCTGGCTCTTTGTCACGGTCGAGCACTGCGATGCGCTTGCAGGTCTGAGGCAGAGCATTTAAGAATGCTTTTGCTGGGAAAGGCCGATAAAGACGCACCTTGATATGGCCTACTTTATAACCCATTTTGTTGAGGGCTTGCACAGTCTCTTCAATCACATCGCTGCTGCTGGCCATCGAAATCGTCACATATTCTGCCTCGGGATCCCCTACATAATCCATCAAATGGTAGGATCGGCCAGTAAGCTTTGCCACTTGATCCATCTTTTGCTGCACAATTGCTGGCACAGCATCGTAATACTTGTTGCAAGCCTCGCGGTTCTGGAAATAAATGTCGGGATTCTGGGCTGTGCCACGCACATCGCTATGCTCTGGATTCATGCCTCGGCGACGAAACTCAGCCACCTTATCCCAGGGTACCAATGGCTTAAGTTCTTCATAATCCACGACCTCGATGCTTTGCATCTCATTGCTGGTACGAAAGCCATCCATCCAATGCAAGAATGGCACTGATGATTCAATAGCAGCCAAATGAGCCACAATGGCCAAATCATGGGTTTCTTGCACTGAAGAGGAGCATAAAAGAGCAAAACCAGTGGTGCGACAAGCCATCACATCGCTATGGTCACAGAAAATTGATAATGCATGGGTGCCAACTACGCGCGACCCTATATGGAATACCGCAGGAAGCAAATTTCCTGCAATCTTGTACATATTGGGAATCATGAGCATCAGGCCTTGTGATGAGGTGAAGGTAGTAGCCAAAGCTCCGCCATCAGCCACTCCGTGAGTGGCACCGGCAGCTCCAAGCTCCGATTCGAGTTCTTTTACCTGCATTGTCTGGCCGAATACATTCTTGCGACCTTGCATAGCCCAGCGGTCAGCCACCTCGCCCATTTCAGCGATAGGCGTGATTGGGTATATAGTAGCCACTTCGCTTAGAGCATAGGCCACATAAGTTGCCGCCAAGCAGCCATCCATTATCTGTTTTTGTGCCATAGGAATTTTTATTATGGTTTAAATGAATAAATGAGCCTGCGACGCTTGACGTCGCAGGCTATGACTATATCAGCAAATCCGTCACAAGAAGGATTTGCAGCATACATCTGTGATCCATATCCAGAGTGGGCAGAAGCCCATAAAGAGGATGACAGACAATGCAAGCGAACTGGTACCGGTGGCAACATAAGTGTCGTATTCATCGGCAATGATAATTCCCGAGAATGCTGGGGGCAGAGCAGCTGCCACAACGAGCATCTTAAGGTTCCAAGGATCCATCTTGAAGATGATACCGGCGATAAGGATGAAAGCAGGCATCATGATAAGCTTGAGAATCGAGCCGAGGATTGCCTGCCAGTTGATCTGAATCTTTACGGCTGACAGTGTAACACCAGCTGAGAACACGGCCATAGATGCGTTGGCACCCTTGATAAGGTCAAACGAAGGGCTCAACCAATCAGGCCATTTAATGCCTACAACCACGAATATCACAGCCAAGATAGGCGCCCAGGCCACAGGCTGCTCAAGTGCGTGGATTACAGGTTTCCACGGGTTCACATGCTTGCCGCTTGCCTTGGCATCGGCAGCGTTAAGGAGGGCAAGACCCACAGGAATACCAACGGCATTTACGACGATACCTACAATAGCCACAACAAGGGCAACTGCTGGAAGACCGCAAGTGGAGTCGAAGATAGGCTCCAACACGGCAAAACCGAGGAAGCCGATAGTCGGCGAACCACTAATCAAGGCCGATACGGCAGCATCGGCTGGAGTATTCTTTTTAAAGCAATAGCGATAGACAAAATACACGATCATAAAGCACCCCATCATCACGAATAGTGAAATGAGAGATAGCTTAATGTCCTTTACCAAGTCTTCGCGAGTGGCAGTAACAATAGATACGAATAGGGCAGCAGGGAGGGCGTAGTCGAGCACTACCTTGTTGAACTGCTTGGAATCCGCGCCACTAAATATGCCTTTCTTGCCTGAGATGTAACCGGCAAGCATCACTACGATGATCGGGACGATCGCGTAGAGGATGATGTGTAGCATGTTTGACATAATTGAAACGGATTAAAGGTTGAAACTTGTGTTTTTAAAATCCTTTCCTCCTTTCCTCCTTTAATCCATTTTGGAGGAAAGGATGAGAGGAGGAAAAACTTTATACGATAACGTCTTGCAATGGAGTAGGATTGAGATAGCCAATATGACCGCTCTCCTTGCCAGAATCAGCAGCGAGCTGCACGTCGATAAGAGCCGGAGCCTTTGATGCAATTGCCTCCTTCAAGGCAGCAGTAAGCTCAGCGGGAGTGGTTACGTAGTAGCTCTTTGCGCCAAAAGCATCTGCCAATTTGTCGTAACGGGCTTCAACATCGAGGGTGGTTGGTGCAGGCTCGCCAAAGCTGGGCTCGCCAGGCTTCGACATGTTCTGACCTATGCCATTGTAAATACCACCGTTGTTGAAAATCACTACGCAGACTGGCAGCTTAAAGCGGCAAATCGAACTGAAATCCATCCCTGAGAAACCGAAGGCACTATCACCTTCAATAGCCACAACGCTCTTGCCTGTGGCCACTGCGGCGCCTATGCTTGAGCCCATGCCCATACCCATGATTGCCCATGTGGCGCAATCAATTCGATGGCGTGGGAGCATCATATCTATGGCATCTCGGGTATCATCCAATGTGTTGGCACCCTCGTTGACCAAAATCACATCAGGGTTCTCAGCCAATACGGGCTTGATAGCACCCAATGCGGTCCAATGATCCATCGGCAGCTTGTCGGCATTGGCAGTCAAGCGAGCAGCAAACTTGGCATTCTTAACCTTAGTGATGTCCTGAAGATAAGGCACCCACTTAGGATCCATCTGCAATTTGTAGTTAGGGAGCTTAGCCAACATCAGGTCGATAGCTGCTTCCATATCACCAACCACTGGGGCTGCTATATGGCGGTTGCAGTCAATCTCAATTGGGTCAACTTCGAGCTGAATAAACTGTCCATCAGGATTCCATTTGCCATGTCCGCGACTGAGCAGCCAATTGAGGCGAGCGCCAATGAGCATCACTACATCGCTTTGCTCCATAATCTCGCTGCGACAGCTAAGAGCTGACAGCGGATGATTGTCAGGCAGAAGGCCCTTAGCCATTGACATTGGATAATAAGGAATGCCAGTAGTTTCAACCAACTTCTTGATTTTCTCATCGATTTGGCGATACGCTGCGCCCTTGCCAAGCAGAATGGCAGGCTTCTTAGCGCTTGCTAAAAGTTGGAGAGCACGATCAATAGAAGCTTCGTTGGGTACTACCTCACTATATGGGTCAACAGGCGTTTGCAGAATCTTCTCAGCAGCGTCATGATCCATAATTGCGCCAAGGCATTGGGTAGTAAAATCGAGATATACACCGCCAGGACGGCCCGATACGGCAGCACGATAAGCACGCACTACGCCTGTGGGAATATCCTCGGGGCGGTTCACGCGGTAAGCAGCTTTTACTAATCCCTTTGCTACATTCAACTGGTCAAGCCCCTCGTAAGTGCCCTGCTCCAAATCGATAGGGACACGATCACTTGAGCCAGAAATTTGAATCATTGGGTAGCAATTAACTGTAGCATTGGTAGTAGCGGTGAGGCCATTAAGGAATCCGAGTGATGACACTGTAAGCAGCACACCTGGCTTACGGGTCAGATAACCGTAAGTCTGGGCAGCCATGCCAGCATTTTGCTCATGGCGGAAGCTGAAAAATCTGATGCCCTCGCCTTGGCAAATGTAGCCAACCTCAGTGACTGGAATTCCCACCAAGCCAAACATGGTGTCCACGCCCACTTTCTTGAGCGACTGGGCCAGGATGTACATGCCTGTTACCTGCTCAGGAAATTTAGGAGCTGGTTTCTGACATGAGCATGACGGGGTGTTATTTGTTGTGTCGGCCATAATTCTGTTTTTTTAGGAATTTTGTGATTTGGTGAATTAGTGGAATGGTGATTTGGTGAATTGGTGATTTGGTAGTACCAAAACACCAAATCACCCATTCACCAAGCCACTAAGTTTTACATTTGGCCATCGGCCAGAGGTTGGGTGGTACCGTTCTTAGCCAACTCTTCCTGCTGTTCCTTGGTGTAACCGAGGGCAGTAAGAATTTCCTCGTTGTTTCCGCCGAGTGATGGGCACGGACCATAGACAGGCTGATAGCCGCTGATAGTGAATGGGCAGCCAGGGCTTACGAATTCACCAATCTCGCCACCTTGATTGATCTTAACCAGGGTGTTGCCATCATAGTTGCCCGGATCATCCATGATTTCCTTGATTGACATCACAGGACCGCAAGGAATGCCAGCAGCACCAAGCTTCTCGGTAATCTCATACTTGTCCTTGTCGATGCAGAAGTCCTGAATACGCTCCCAAACGGCTTGTTTGTGCTTATCACGAGCGTCAGCTGTAGCAAAGTCAGGATTGGTTAGCCAATCCTCGAATCCCAGAGCAGCGCAAGCGGCCTTGAATTCCTTCTCGCCACGCTGCAGGATTACATAGACATAGGCATTAGGATCTGTCTCCCAGCCTTTGCACTTGTAAGTCCAGCCAAGCACGCCGCCACCCTCGATGTTGCCGCAACGAGGCACAGTGTCGCCGAATTTCTCGTTAGGATACTGAGGATATTGGGTAAGATAACCAATTTTCTCCAATGTCAACTGGTCACGAGTCTTGATACGGCAAAGGTTCAAGCATGCATTGTGCATTGATTGATATACATAGCTGCCTTCGCCCGTGCGGTTGCGGAGCTGAAGAGCTGCAAGCAGACCAATCAGTAGGTGCATACCAGTGTTGCTATCGCCAAGGGCTGCACCACTTTGAGTAGGAAGGTTTTCGAAACCTGAATACCAACCAGTAGTAGTAGCTGCACCACCAGTTACCTGTGCGATAGGTTCGTAGGCTTTCAGGTCCTTGAACTTAGATGTGGGAGGGAAACCCTTGATGGTACCATAGATGCACTTAGGGTTGAGGGCATGCACAGCTTCCCAAGAGAAGCCAAGCTTGTCGGCTGCTCCGGGGTGCAGATTCTCCACAAACATATCAGCTCCCTTGATAAGCTCGGTAAGAATCTTCTTGCCATCAGGGGTTTTGCAGTCGAGAGATAGGGATTTCTTATCGCTGTTGAGCTGTAAGAAATAATAGCTGGGGAGATTAGGGTTAAACTGTAGCTCTTTACGAGTGGCATCACCTTTCCCAGGACGTTCGATTTTGATTACGTCGGCTCCAAGCCAGGCGAGCATTTGGGGTACACGAGGGACCCGATTGAACCTCGGTCAGGTCAATGACCTTGATTCCTTGTAGCGGTGCTGTGTTCATAGTCGTCACAATTTGAATTTTGGTTGACAAATATTCTGTTATCTATTTTAATACTATCTATATCATAAATTCTTTGTTGTAATAATAACAATATTCTATGACCTTTTTGTAATGTATTTAAAACTTTTTAACCAAAAATGTTACAAAAAAACCTGGAGACGCCTTATGGCATCTCCAGACTCTACATGGAATGGTCTAATTGGGTGCTACATGTGATTAAATTTTCTCAGCACACACTTTGTGGTAGGGTTGTGGTTATGGGCCATCGACTCACCTGCTGTCGCTTTGCGCAGGATCTGATTGGTCGTTGTGCCCTCAGGGTCTTTTTTCATTTTTGGGTAATAGTTCTGTTTATTTTGGTTAGTATTGCGGCAGGCTGTTGGTCTCTCTTGACCAATCCTGCATGGCTGCAAAATTAATCTATTTATTCAATATCCAAAAACGAATGAGAAAATATGGTATCAAAAAACGCATAGATGAAAACTTTTTTGTAACTTTGCACAAAACTCTACCGATCATGAAAAAAATACTTACAATATTAGCCCTTGCAAGCGGCCTTAGTGCTTTAGCCGCTTCATCAGAAGAAGTAATTCTGGCTCAAAACGAAGCTGGCACGGCCAAACTCACTATTTTCTATCCTGATCAGCCCAACGGAATGACAGTCATTATGTGTCCTGGAGGCGGTTACGAGCATCTTGCCACCAGCCACGAAGGCTACGACATGGTGGATTGGATAAATGGCATGGGCATCACCTACGCCGTGCTTGAATATCGCATGCCCAAGGAGCAAGTGCCCTACCCTATGATGGACGCAAATGCTGCGGTGGCATATATGCGTGAAAACGCAGAAAAGCACCAACTCAATCCTCAGGCTATTGGCATCATGGGCGCTTCGGCAGGAGGCAACTTGGCATCCTATGTAGCTACGCATAACGACGATACACCCTCGCATCCCAATTTTCAGGTGCTCTTCTATCCCGTAATTTCAATGGACCCTGCCATCACTCACCAAGGCACTCGCAATAATCTAATTGGTCAAAATCCTGCTCCAGGCAATGTGGCAAAATACAGCAACGAGCTGCAAGTTACGCCCAACACTCCGATGGCCTTCATCATGCATTCGAGCGATGATGGAGCAGTGCCACCAGAAAATAGCATACGCTACTTCCAAGCGTTACTGGCCAACAATGTGCCAGCGGAGCTCCATTTTTATCCCACTGGAGGTCACGGGTGGGGTTATAAGGAAAGTTTCCCTTATCGGCCACAGTGGACCGAGGCCTTAGCCTATTGGCTGCAAAATGTGGTGTTGCCATCAGTAAATCAGCAGTAAAGATGGATTACATTTTCAAGCTACCAATCCAAGTGCGCGACTATGAGGTAGATGCCGAGGGCATTGTCAACAATGCTGAGTATCTGCATTACATGGAGCACACGCGTCATGAATTTTGCAAGGAAGCTGGTTGCTCGTTCCGCCAAATGCACGAACAAGGGCTCGACCCGGTGGCCACGCGCATAGAGGTTGATTATAAATCAAGCCTTGGTCTTGGCGATGAGATGCTGAGCTGCCTCAACATCGAGCGCAAAGGACCGCTATTTATTTTCTATCAAGATATTTATAAAACTGATGGCACCTTAGTGACAAAGGGCGTAGTAAAAATCGCCTGTCTTGACCATGGCCGTCTTTGCCGAGGCGATCAATTAGCCGAAGCCTTCGCCAAATATCTTTGATGCGAGTTTTCAGTTTACAGTTTTCGGAAATTAATAGGAATCTGGAATTAGAAGCTTTAGAATATAAGATTGCATTCAGCATGGCCAAGGGCATGCAAGGTGATACTGCCCGTGAAATGCTGCGCCGTGTGGGGTCGCCCCAAGCGTTCTTTAGCCATACCCCTTCTCAACTACAGACCCTTACTGGCGTCAACAGTGAGATTTTCCATGAGGAATACCGAAAAGAATTGTTAGAGCAAGCACACAAAGAAAGAGTGTTTGTGGATAATAATAATCTTAACACATTCTTCATAGGCGACGAAAACTATCCACAACGGTTGGCGGATTGCCCGGATGCCCCTGCTATTCTATATGAATGTGGCACTGCCAATTTGGATTCACCATATATCGTTGGCATTGTAGGTACGCGCCATGCTACTCCTTATGGAATAGATTTTACCACTCGATTGGTGACTGACTTGGCTGCTATGTTCCCTGGTATTGTAATCGTGAGCGGCTTGGCCTTTGGAATAGATGTAACTGCCCATAAGGCTGCATTGGCTTTAGGCACTCCTACAATTGGAGTTGTGGCTCATGGATTGAAGCAAAAGCTTTATCCAGCCGAGCATAGTCAAATAGCCCGAAAGATGGTTGATTCGGGAGGTGCAATCCTTACAGAGTATCCTACCAACTATACAATGAGGCGCAATTCTTTCTTGGAACGCAACCGCATTGTGGCTGGAATCAGCGACTGCATTGTAGTGGTAGAGTCGGATGTCAAAGGCGGTTCGTTGGCCACAGCACGCATTGCTCGTGAGTACAATCGCGATGTTTTTGCCTTGCCAGGCCGCACCACCGACCTCTACAGCCGAGGCACCAATATGTTGATTGCCCAAGATAAGGCTCGTCTTATTACGTGCGCCAAAGATTTGGCTGCTGATATGATGTGGGACACAAAAGACATGCCTCAGCAAGAGGCAACCCCTACTCTGTTCCGCACGCTTAATGCCGAGGAGCAGCGAGTGTATGATTTCATCCTGGCTCATCCAGAAGCCACCGAAAATGATATGTGCGTGCAATTGGGCTTGCCTTTTGCTCGCATTACCAATATCCTCTTCACCCTCGAGATGGAGGACTTCATCCTCAAAGTGCCCGGTGGACGCTACATGCCCACCTCAAAGTAACTGATTACAATTTAACCCCACTGAAAATTTTATAATTATGACCACATTAGAATATTTAAAATCTTCCCAAAACAATAACTTCTTCCTTTTAGCAGGCCCCTGTGTGATTGAGGGCGAGGAGATGGCTCTTGAAATTGCTGGAAAGGTAAAGCCTATTTGTGATCGCTTGGGTATTCCCTATGTCTTCAAGGGTTCGTATCGCAAGGCTAATCGCTCACGCTTGGATTCCTTTACTGGCATTGGTGATGAAAAAGCATTAAAAATCTTGGCAAAGGTTCGTGAGGAATTTGACATACCAGTTGTGACTGACATTCATGAATGCCATGAGGCAGAGATAGCTGCAGAATATGTGGATATCCTGCAGATACCAGCTTTTCTTTGCCGCCAGACCGAGTTGCTCGTAACTGCTGCCAAAACTGGCAAACTGGTCAATATAAAAAAAGGTCAATTCTTGGCACCAGAATCGATGCACTTTGCAGTAGAGAAGGTGCGCGCAGCTGGCAATGGCCAAGTGGCTGTGACCGACCGAGGCACAACCTTCGGCTATGGCGACCTTATCATTGACTACCGTGGGATCCCCACCATGCAGCGAGAATGCAAGTGCCCTGTCATTCTTGATATCACCCATTCGCTGCAACAGCCTAACCAAGGCGGAGGTGTCACTGGCGGGCGCCCCGACATGATTGAGACCGTGGCTAAGGCTGGAGTAGCTGTAGGCGTGGATGGAATTTTCTTAGAGACCCACAAAAATCCAGCCGAAGCAAAAAGCGATGGCGCTAATATGCTTCGGCTTGACTTGCTTGAGCCCTTGTTAGAAAGGCTGACACAAGTGAGAATTGCAGTCGTATAGCCTGCCCCTGTGAGAGGAGGCCTTGGCTATAGACGCTCGATAACGCGAGCTACGAGATCGCGCATGCCCGACTTGTAGTTGGGATTCACATCTTCCCTAAATCGATTGGCGATGATCGAGCATACTGTCATGCATTTATGTCCCATTAGTCGTCCCAGTCCTTGGAGAGGCGCGCTCTCCATTTCGTAGTTAGTAATGCGACGACCCTTGTACTCAAACTCCTCGAGGCGGCGATTGAGATCTGGATTAGCCAGAGGCAGCCTTACATAACGGCCTTGCGGCCCATAGAAGCCAACAGCAGAAATTGTGTTGCCACGCACCATGTCATCCTGACCGATGCGCTGCACCAACTCTGCGTCAGCATCCACCACGTAGGGTTTGGCCCAATTGGGATTCCAGTCGGTGTGATGGCACAAAGCATGCTGGAAATCGAGGTCGGCTACATCATCTCGACCTTCGTAATAATTAAGAACGCCATCAAACCCAATAGACTTTTCTGCGATTACGGGGGTGCCTATTGTAATATCAGGCTGAAGAGAACCGGATGTACCGATGCGCACCATTGTGAGGGTGCGGTGGGTATCCTTGACCTCACGGGTTTTAAAATCGACATTTGCCAACGCGTCAAGCTCGGTCGCTACGATGTCGATATTATCCGGTCCAATGCCATGGCTGATGCACATTATCGGTTTACCTTGATAGGTGCCTCCAATGGTATGAAATTCACGTGACAGCACTTCGAAGGTGCGAGTATCAAAGTACTCAGCTACCATGTTCACACGAGCTGGATCGCCCACCATAATGATGCGGTCGGTGAGCTGATCGGGGTGCAGGTGCAAGTGAAACACAGTGCCATCCGAGTTGATGATCAATTCTGAATCAGGTATTATTCTTGCCATGGCAGTTCACATTAATATATAGTTATGCTTATTATACACAACGCACGAATCCGCCAAAAAGTTCACCATGACGCAAATTTTTATTCAAAATTATAAATTATTAAGAGCCAGTAAAGGCTAAAGTGGGCCGATCCATATTCGATTTCTTAGCCGTAAATCCGTCAAATAGTTCAATTTTTCGACGGATTCTCTCGGCTAACGACTACGACTTTGGAAATTCCCTGTAGAAAATATATAAAATTCACAGAAATTTTGTATCTTTGCGAAGTATCATTTAAGGTCGATGAGATGGGAGGAAAGGTTGCTTTCAAAGTGTCTTACGTGACAGAAAATGATGTGACCACGCTCCACTATTTACAAAATGAAATTAAGTTTAAAACATGTCTTTTCCGACAAAGTAATCAACCTCTACGACCCTGCATTTTGGAGCAATTACAACATAATCGAACCCTCAGAATCCCTGGAAAAAGCACTCCCCAAGCTCCGCAAAATCGAATAAGTAAATTTGCACATTTTAGATAAAAAATTGGTTGAATCGGATTTTTAATGTAATTTTGTAAAAAATATAAAACATGTAACATGGAAGAAGAAAAAGATATAAGGTGGAAACAAAGGTTTCAGAATTTGGAGAAAGCCATGGAATGGCTTGAAGAAGGTGTACGCCGCGTTGCAGATGCGCCTAATGATGCATTTTTGCGAACTGGGCTGATTCAATGCTTTGAATTCACCTTTGAGCTTTCCTGGAAAACGATGAAGGACTATCTCTTTGAAGAAGGCATAGAGGTAAAATCGCCAAAGGAAACTATCCGACAAGCTATCCAAATCAATCTTATCAAAGATGATGACAATTGGATGAAGGCTCTTTCTGCCAGAAATCTCACAACTCATATTTATGAAGAGGAAGAAATAAAAGAAATAGCCGATTCAATCACTACAGTATATTTTCCGATGATTAATGTTTTTATAGAATCTTTAAAAGGAAGATTATGAATCCTATACCAGGACTTAGCGATTGGTCAAATGACATTGTGGATGGTATTCTGAAGAAATATCCTGCAGTGGGTCCGGTGCTTTTGTTTGGGTCAAGAGCAAAAGGAACCTTTCGCCATGGTTCTGACATTGACCTATGTCTTATGGGTGAATGTGACAGTGACACCCTCACTCATATTCGCATGGATTTTGACGATTCTTACCTGCCTTACATGGTAGATGTCCTTATTTTTAACTTAATTAAAAATCCAGATTTGAAAGCTCACATCCTCAGAGTGGGAAAGCCCTTATTATAATGGGGTAAGTGACTTTAACTAAACCTTCCAATGTTGCTAAGTACCTGGAGGGCACGTCTTTTGGTAACCGCCGATGAAGTCGGCGGTTGGAGCGATGACCTATCCCACAATAGACCTCGGAGGGGGCGTCTATTAGCAAAATGAATTCAGACACCCGCTCTGCGGGCTGAGTGTAGATGTATCTCTTTGACTCCGACGGCTGAAGCCATCGGTTACCACCAGACGCCCGCGCTCTGCGGGCTAAAATGGAAACTTAAATAATTTTATAATGGAATATCAAGACGTACCCAGAGATTACATTGAGAGCCTGATTAAAGAGATGGTCAGCACCTATGTCAATAAGCGAGCCGAGGACTTGCGAGCCGGAGGGTGGGATGCAACTTTTCCGATATTAATGATTTAGTAACCAACTTCTACGACTTTTGCACCTGCCTCCACAACGAATAGCACAAAAGAGAATAATTAATTTACCACAAAACTAACAATTAAATATTGCAAAGGCTTTAATAACCAAACTCGGTTACAGAGCATACGTGTTAAGTATATTTTTACATAGGATGAATTCATACACAACCGAGCCCAATAGAACCGAATTTAAATTTAATTCGTTTTAAAGTTGGTAAAAGCTTATGCGGATATGGAGTACGATTTTCTGTTTAATTTCCAAAGCCAGGATACTATGAATACTATGGTGTACGTTATCACCTCAAAAGAGTACCGAGATTCACAATAATGAAATATAAAACTTATCTTCAATTAAAATATGACAATAGAAGAAAGAAGACAGCTTTACCATGAGATAAAGCAGCGCGACCTAAGCTCCTCCGAAAATTGGAGAGTATGGGATATAAATGAGAATATGGTACTTATTTCAAAAGTCATCTATGGCTATTGGAAACCCATTTACCTCGTAGATGAGCTCAACAAAACAGCAATGCAGTTTATGGATTTCAAGGAAACACTGCTGAATGTAAGTGACGATGACATCGATTGGCATTCATTAGAAGGCATAAAATTGGTTGGAATTGACCGAATCAAAGAACGCGATGCCCATTTCCCTACCAACATCCGAGGGTTTAAGAATGGCGTGGCGGAAGTAGATTGGGAAATACATCCCGACGGAATGTACTTCATGGACGATGATGGTTATGGGAGGACCAATGACAGAGCAGAAACGCTGTATGGTTATATCGATCGCAACGGTAATATGATTGTTCCGTTCACCTATGTCGGCAAGGATTGGGACAAGTTAACTGAGCTTCATCGTAAAGCCGAGAAAATGGCAATGGCCTAAAAGCATTGAAGGTGTACAATAAATTTGGAGGAATCGGATTTTTAATGTAATTTTGTGGGGAAGTAAATTTTGAGATTATGGCATCAATAGGATATCAAATGCGACATATATGGATTGCCATGACATGGGTCATGGCAGTTTTCTTTTTTATTACATCATGTACTTCGAGCCATAAAGGTGCAGAGGAAGATATTGGTACAGACACTTGTCCCGCTGCTGATGGGATGGTTAACGGCCATGAATACGTAGATTTAGGGCTCTCTGTCAATTGGGCGCTCTGTAATGTGGGAGGTAATCAATCTACAGAATATGGTGACTATTATGCATGGGGAATAATTCAACCCAGTGATAAATACACTATATTGAATAGCAAAACCACTGATAAAGAAATGGAAGATATTCAAGGAAATCCTGAATTTGATGTAGCCGCAAGAATTTGGGGTGATCCTTGGAGAATACCTACCCGACAAGAAAGCGAGGAACTTTTATCCAATTGCACTTGCAAATGGACTAAATTAAATGGCGTTAAGGGGCTAAAGCTAACCAGTAAGATAAATGGAAACTTCATCTTTTTACCTGCTGGAGGGCGCATAGATGGTGGCCAATTCTATAAAGAAGAATTAGCCCTATATTGGTCCTCAACGCCCAATGTAAATGATTGGGATGGGGCTTATCTTATCTTTGCCGATTCTATTGAGCAAGATGTATATTGGGATTTTCGCTTTTCTGGTCTATTAATCCGCCCAGTTTGGAAATGAGAAAGCTTGGGACAGGGGCAGAGGCTTGTTCCAACTTTTGTAATGAAAAAATCCCTCGGTGTGAGGGATTTTTTGTAATTTTGCAGGCGTGAATTGTTTATGATATGGGGCAGTTATTCTCAGCGAGATGGCTACCCCAACGATTATGACGATTATGACCAATATGTCGATATGTCGATTATGACAATTATGACAATTAGATACAATGGATACGACTGAAATACAAGGGCTAATAGCCCAGGGACGGCTCGAGGAAGCGTTGATGGCGCTGAATCAAGCCATGCAGTGCGAGCAGGACAGCGAAGTGTTGCATCTGATGCGCGGCAAGGTGTTTTGGAAATTGGGCAACAAGGGCGCTGCCATCTCCGACTACGAAAGCGCCGTGGCTATCAACCCCGATTCGCCTGCGGCTCATCTTTTGGAGCATGCCCGAGGCATCATGGACTTCTTCAACCCCGATCAATTTAATCCTTAAACAACAATGAAACTCAACGAAATAGCCAATATTCTTGGCGGGAAAAGCGACAAAGACACCACTATAAGCCAATTGCTGACCGATAGCCGCAATCTCATCAAACCCGAAGAGACTCTATTCTTTGCACTGAAAACCGCAGGCAACGATGGCCATAAATACATAAAAGAACTTTACGATAAAGGCGTGCGCGCATTTGTGGTTGAGGATGGATTCGACACTGCCCCCTACCCTGATGCCACATTTTGGATTGTAAAAGATGTGCTCAAGGCGCTGCAAGAAATTGCCAAGGACGTAAGAAGCAAGTTTGCCAACATTCCAGTAATCGGCATAACCGGCAGCCGAGGCAAGACGATAACCAAGGAACTGCTCAATCAAATATTGATTTGGCACCACAAGCCCATTTGCCGATCACCTCGCAGCTTCAATTCTCAAATCGGCGTGCCACTGTCGATATGGGAAATCAACGCCAACGACAATATCGCCATTTTTGAGGCTGGCATCTCCCAACCCAGCGAAATGGCAGCCTTGGAGGAAATGATTAAGCCCACGATTGGAGTGTTTACTAATCTTACCGACGAACATCAAGCAGCTTTCGATAGCCTAAGCCAAAAAGCTCGGGAGAAAGCCAAGCTTTTCAAGGATTGCAAGAATGTATTCTGCCCCGACGATCCCGCAATCATTCAAGCCATCAAAGCAGAATGCCCTAACGCTCGCATTCATATCGTGGAGGGAGGGCTTATAGAATTGGCCGAAAATGTAGCTCAGTTCATCGATGACTCTATAATCGTAAGAAAACGGCTACGTGGCACCAATCTTGAGAAATTTGTACCCAGATACGACGCTTGCGAGACACTTAAAAACTGCCTTATCGTTTACGACTGCTACACCTGCGATGCTCGCAGCATCAAGGATGCCCTGAATTATGCGCGACGCCATGCCAATGCCGAGCGCAGCCTTACCCTGATTGTGTCAAAGCCCGATGATGACGCAGATCTCAACCAACTCGTAAAAGATTACCATATCAACCGCTTAATCACTATCGGAATTGATGCAAAATTGGGGGATTCCGCTGATTGCATCTATGAAAGCTATTCGAGCGAGCAAGAGTTCTTAGAGAAGAGATCAATTTCAGATTTCAGCAACGAACTAATCGTTATCAAAGGGTCGCCCTTCAACGACCTGCAAGCCATCAAGGCAGCCCTGGAGGAGCCGCGCCACGAGACCATCATGGAGGTCAATCTCGGTGCCATAACCCATAATTTCAACTATTACCGCAGCTTGATGCCGAAGTCATCGGGCATGGTGGCTATGGTCAAGGCGGCTGGCTATGGCGTAGGCGCAATCGAGCTGGCCCGCACCTTGCAATCCCAAGGCGCAGCGTATTTGGCAGTGGCAGTAGTTGACGAGGGAGCCGAACTTCGCCGCGCTGGCATCACAATGCCAATAATTGTGATGAATCCCATGAGCACAAACTATCAGGCTCTGTTTGAGAACAAGCTGGAGCCATCAGTGTTCTCGCTTCGCGAGCTTGACCTGCTCCTCGAAAACGCATCGCGGCTTGGCATCAAAGATTACCCCGTGCACATCAAGCTCGATACCGGCATGCACCGCCTCGGATTCATCGAGACAGAACTCGATGCACTAATTGAAAGACTCAACTCGCAGGACAATGTGAAGGTATCGTCGATCTTCTCACATCTGGCAACAGCCGACTGCCTCGACCAAGACGAGTACACTATGGGCCAGTTGAATACATTCGAGGATATGAGCAGCCGCATTATGGCAGGCTTGAACTATCCTGTAAAGCGTCACATCCTCAACACAGCAGGCATGATGCGCTTCCCAGAGTACCATTACGACATGTCGCGCCTTGGCATCGGCCTCTACGGCGTGTCGCCCATCGAACAGGATAAGGACAAACTGCAAGTGGTGGCTCGGCTTACTACCACGATCATCTCCCTGAAGCACTGGGAACCAGGAGCCACCATCGGCTATGGTCGGCGCGGCAAAATCACCAAACCATCAGAAATTGCCACCATTCCTATTGGCTATGCCGACGGCCTTGACCGCCATCTCGGCAATGGAAATGCTTATGTGCTTATCAACGGCGTGCAATGCCCTATCATCGGCAACATCTGCATGGACCAGTGCATGGTGGATGTGACCACGGCCAACGCAAAAATCGGTGACAAGGTGGAGATTTTCGGTGAGAATGCCCCCGTAGAACGCCTCAGCGACACCCTCGGCACCATCCCCTACGAAATCCTCACCTCTATCTCCCCTCGCGTCAAGCGCATCTACTTCCGCGAATAAATGATAAAGACTTACTGATAAATAAAAAAAGCGGCTTAGGGCCGCTTTTTTATTCTTGTGGGGGGAGGGCTGAGAGGATGGCAGCGCGCGATTCTTGCATCAGCTGGTTCACCTCGTGGCCATTCTCGCCGGGCAGGATGGGGCGGTGGATGGTGAGGGTGATGTGGCCCCAATGGGGGAGCTTGGCGGTGCGGGGCATCACATCGTAGGCTCCGTCGATGGTGATGGGCACTACGGGAAGTCCAAACTCTACTGCAAGCATGTAGGCGCCTCGGCGGAACTTGCCCACTTTGCCTGTAAAGGAGCGCGACCCTTCGGGGAACACCACCACCGACATCCCTGATGCTATCTGATGCTTGGCATCTTCCATGGTCTCACGCACGGCAGCGGGCGATGAGTTGTCAACATAAATCTGCCCCGAAACTCGGCAGCTCTTGCCTACCAAAGGTATCTTTTCAAGGCTTTTCTTCATCATCCAGCGGAATTGGTGATTGAGATATCCATAAATGGCAAAGATGTCGTAGGCGCCTTGATGGTTAGCCACGAACACGTAAGCCTTGCCTTTGCTGATGTTTTCACGCCCTTTCACCGTGACGCGCACAAAGGTCATGATACAGAATAGCTTTGCCCAAAGGCGTGGGATATAATATCCGCAACTGCGACCAAAGCCTAAGAAGCTCATAATGATAGTAAGCGTAGCTGTCAGGAATGTGGCTACCAGCAGGATTGGCCAGTAGATAGTGAATTGGTAGATGCGGTAGAGAATTAGCATATCGTGGTTGGGTTTTAAGTGTTAAGTGTTAAGTTTTAAGAAATAGTTTTAAGTGGTAAGTATTAAGTGTTAAGAAATAGATTAATCACAGTAACTCATTAACAATTAGAGCATTATCAATTATTCATTATTCATTAGTTAAAGAATTGGGCTTAGGAGCCTTATTATTGAGGCGGCGGCTTTTTGGGTTATGGGCCGCTTTTTCCATTCATTGAGCCTTACTCGGCGACTTTCTCTCAGGTCTTGCCGGAATACTTCATCCATCTGCTGGTTCACCTCACTCGAATAGATCTGCATATTGGCCTCGAAGTTGTGTTCAAAACTGCGAAAGTCGAAGTTGGTCGAGCCTATGCTTACCAACTCCTCATCCACAAGCACCATTTTGGCATGGAGCATGCCTCCATCGTAGAGATAGAGCTTTATGCCGGCCTTGAGGCACTCTACAAAATAGCTGCGGGTGGCATGGTCGAGCATAAGCGAATCGCTCTTGTTGGGTACCATCACCCTCACGTCAACGCCCGAAAGAGCCGCAGTCTGCAATGCGCGCAGCAATCCCTCGGTAGGGAGGAAATAGGGAGTCTGAATATACACTCGCTTCTTGGCATTGGCAATTGCCTTGGTGAAAAGAAATTCCAAGTTAGTCCATTGTGAAGTTGGTCCCGAAGTAAGGAGCTGCAACCCAACACCTCCTGGCCTTTCCTCGATGGTAACCGAATCTTCAATCAGAGGTTGACCCATGAAGTTCCAATCTACTGCAAATGAATATTGGAGTCCGCCTACAGCCGGGCCAGTAATGCGCAGGTGAGTGTCGCGCCACTTTTTGAACTGCTTGCCACCATCGATATATCGGTCCGCCACATTCATGCCGCCGATATAGCCAATCGCGCCGTCAATCACGCATATTTTGCGGTGGTTGCGCCAATTGATGCGAGTTCCGAAGGGCGGGAATACTACCTTGAAAAATGGATAAGCAGCTACCCCCTCCTTCTTCAGCTTGCGGAAGAAGGAATCGCTGGTGCGAAACGAGCCCACATGGTCGTAAATCATCCTCACGGTAACTCCGCGCTTTGCTGCGCGCACCAAGGCATCACTCACTTGCTTGCCTATGGTATCATTATGGAAGATGTAATATTGTATATTTATATAAGTGCGTGCATTATCCAGATCGCGAAGCAGATCCTTGAATTTATCCTGCCCATTTATATATACCTTGACCTTATTGTTAGGATAGAATATCGCGCCCGAGAGATTTTTAGCCAATTGGATTTGCTGCAATGATGAATTGTCGAGGCCGGTTTTCTTCAGATTAACCTTGCGATAGCTTTCCTGGCGCCGAAGCTTTCTACGATTTCGCCTCGATATCATGCGAGTATTGGTGATATTGCGCCCAAACACTATATACAGCACCAAACCCAGCACTGGCAGCAGAAGCAGCACAGTGACCCATGCAAGCGACTTCACGGGACTACGATTTTCCGACAAAATCACCACAATCGTGGCAATAATAGTGCCGAAATACAGCACCGTAAGGGCCACACTAATCCAGTGCATATTGATGTATGTGCCTAAGGTTTCAATCATAATGCAATTTTACAAAAAATTTGTGGTAATCACATATTATTTTGCCTTTATTAACGTTGATTATTCATCAATCGAAGATTTATTATGAAGTTTCGGACAGAAATCGAAATCCCCAAAAGCCCTTGGCAAATTACTCACGACGACCGCATCGTGATGCTGGGCTCATGCTTTACCGACAACATAGGCGAACGCTTGGAGCGAGAAGGGTTTCAAGTGACCCACAATCCCATGGGTCCGCTTTACAATCCCAAGTCGATAGAGAATGTCATAGTGCGGGCTAAGCTTCATCAAACTTACGAAACGAATGATTTGTTAAAAGACCCGGCGGGCATCTGGCATTGCCTTGACTTTGCCACCCGTTACAGCAGTGCTGATCCCGATGAACTGCTTGATAATCTAAATGCCGACATTGCAGACCTGGGAGAAAAGCTAAGCCAAGCCACCGTCACAATATTCACACTGGGCACAGCCTGGTATTATAGTTACCGAGATGGTGAAAATTCACGGGTAGTAGGAAATTGTCACAAGCTCCCACCCTCGTGCTTCGATCGTGATTGCCTTACAGTATCCAATGCCAGTTGTGCGCTCTGCAACATGGCATTGGGCACGTCGGAAAACAGCAGGATTCTTTTCACTGTAAGTCCTATACGCCATGTTGCCGATGGCCTCCACGAAAACCAATTGAGCAAGGCTACCTTGCTGCTCGCAGTCAATCAAGCGGTAAATGATACAATCTTGAGCGATTACGTAGAAGAGGTGAATTATTTTCCTGCCTATGAAATCATGATCGACGACCTGCGCGATTACCGATTCTATGCAGCCGACATGAAGCATCCCAGCGATGTTGCCATTGATTATATCTATGAAAAGTTCGCCGACACCTATTTCTCAGTAGCCACCAAAGAAGAAGCTCGCAAGCGCCTGGCCCTATGGAAACGCGCCAACCACAGACAAATTACAAATTACAAATGACAAATTACAAATCAAAGCATTTGTCACTTGTAATTTGCAACTTGTCACTAAAAAATAATAGCCTGTGCGCCCCATTTGGGCGGCAGGCTGTTGCGGTAGGATCACTCCAAGGTGTGCAGGAGCGATGATAAGTCGGATGTCGATGGGTTGATGGCAGCTATTCGTCCGTCCGGACCTATAAGCATTGTGCCGTAACCCTGGGCAAGCTGATAATCACTGATAATGCGATCGGCAGCGGAGCCCGAAACATTGAATTGCGTTGCCTTGTCCAAGCCGTCGAGGCGGGTGATTTCGTGGAAGAGCGCTGGCTCTTGGTCGAAGTTTACACCTACGTGGTGGATTTTGGCATCATGGCAGTCATTCACCCAGGCGGAGTAGGCATTGCATTGTACACGGCTTGCAGCATCAGAGCTTGACCAAAATGACAATAACACATAATCTCCGCGCATTAGGCTGAGGGCAGTGCTCTGGCTATCACTTGTGAGATTAAGCTCCGGAGCTACTGACCCAGGGGCGAGCGCAGCTTCGCCGCGGCTCAAACCCGATGTTGCAATCAACATTACTGCCATTAGCGCAATCGTGAAAATTGTTTTCTTCATTGCGTAAAGGTTATGTTTAACACTAAGGCTTCACATCGATAGGCATCACACCGGTGACGTGCAGCCCTGCCGATTTTCGGCATGTACCGCCCACTCTTGAGCGGCTTGCAGCAATAAATTTCACTGCAAAGTTACGAATTTTTAAGGTTTTAACCAAAATCAGGGGTTTTCGAGCCTCGACACCGACTGGTCAGAAATCCGAAAACCCCTCTGATTAGTATTGTTTTAGCAAAATATGCTAATGTTGCAATTTCGTTGCAAAATCACTGTTTGTACTGCGGCAACTTAGCTACAGGGAACTTGCTGAAGAGCGTAGCCACTGCCTCGGTAATGCCCTTGAGGTCGCGAAACTGTGTGTCGCCGTTGTCCAAGATAGTGCTTACGCTGGCCGAATACAGCGGTGTCTGAGTGGCAATGTTGACCAAATCCATCGTCAGCACACCCTCGCGATAAATTCCCGTGATTACCTGAGCATTGCTATAATAGGAAGCGGGATAGTAGGTCGGAGGCATCATATACCAAGGACCCACGCCATTATACCAGGGACCGGGAGCCCAAGGATTAGGACCAGGACCGGGGCCAGGGCCAATTGGAGGCTGAGGCATAGCCTGATACAGAGGTTCGGTGGCAATCTCCTTTTTTACCGTTAAGGCCAGGTTGACAAGTAAATCTGAATTTGGATTCTCGGTGAATCCGCGCTGCACCATTTGCTCGCGAATTGCGGCTGCAATGTTGTAATATGTGACCATAGTCATGCCCGGAGGCAGTTTGCCCTCATCGGGGGTCACGATCCTAAACGTGTGGTACTGGGCCAAGTCAGCGTTGTTGTACACTGTGCTGTTGACCAGCGAATACTGGCTGCATCCAGTCAGTGTCATCACTGCTAACAAAATTAATAGGCCATACAATTTTCTCATAATTAAATAATTTAAAGGTTTGTCTTGGTTTTAAGTATTAAGTATTAGCACCACCGGTGCGTGGTCGCTGCCCTTGATTTTGGTCAGGATTTCAGCTCCGGCCACGCGGTCGGCAATGCGGTTGGATACCAAGAAATAGTCGATGCGCCAGCCATCATTGCGCTTGCGGGCAAAATTCTGATAGCTCCACCAGCTGTAAATGCCAGTGGCATCGGGATGAAGATGGCGGAATGTATCGGTAAAGCCAGCATTGATGAGCCGCTCGAAGCAAAGGCGCTCCTGATCGCTAAATCCTGCGGTGCCACGGGCCTCATCGGGGTATTTGAGGTCTATGTCATGGCGCGCCACATTGAAGTCGCCGCAGATTATCACGGGTTTCTTGCTGTCGAGTTTCTTCATATATGCCAGGAAAGCATCATCCCACTGCTGGCGGAAAGCCGATCGAGCCAGTTCAGCCTGGATATTCGGAGTATAAACTGTGACCAAATAGAAGTCGTCGAATTCCAAGGCTACCGACCTGCCCTCCTTGAAATCCTGGCCATCGAGCGTGTAACTCTCAGCCAAGGGCTGAGGACGGCAGAAAATGGCAGTGCCTGAATATCCCTTGCGCTCGGCATAGTTCCAATAGGAAGTGTAGCCGGGGAAGCTCAGGTCAATTTGCCCGGCCTGCACCTTGGTCTCTTGCACACAAAAGAAATCGGCGTCAATATCGGCAAATATCTGCTTGAAATCTTTTGTAACGGCTGCTCGTATGCCATTTACATTCCATGAAACGAACTTCATAATTCTCCTCACATTTAATAAATGAAATATTCAAATTTAAAACAAGCCGCAAATAAAAATGTTTATTTTGGCACATTTCGGTCAATAAATGTGCAATTAATTTGTCATTTACGCCACAAAACTTTTCTAATTCGGAATTTTTTACTAATTTTGCACCGATTTTATTCACGATCTATATAAAGAGACAATGAAGAAAACCCTAATTTTAGCGCTAACCTCAGCGATGAGCATTGGCGCCATGGCCGAAGGATACCAAGTGAATTCCTTCAGCGCCAAGCAAAACGGCATGGGCCACGTAGGCGTGGCAATGAAGCTCGGAGCCGAAAGTCAGATTTTCAATCCCGCAGCTGTGACTTTCATGAACAAGACAATGGAAATCTCTGGATCAATCAGCGGCATTTCCTCAGAGTGCACAGCAACCACTGCCAATGGCACCAAGTACACAACAAGCAACCCCGTATCCACTCCTCTCAACATATCCTCAGCTTTCCGCATCTACGACAATCTGTATGCAGGCGTAACCCTCTATACCCCCTATGGGTCGGGCATCGATTGGGGTCGCAACTGGCCCGGGGCAGCTCTCAACCAATCGGTAAAGCTGCAAGTGTTCACCGTACAGCCCACTTTCTCGTGGAAGATTCTCCCCAACTTCTCAATTGGTGCTGGCTTTATGCTGGCATGGGGAAATGTTGACCTCAACAAGGGCCTTGTATCGGCTTCTTCTTTCGACACTCTGCTTGGTGCTCTTGGCACAATCCAAGGTGTCAGTTATACCCCTTATGGCGATGTATCGCCTGCCTACGCCAATCTGAAAGGTTCATCGGAACTGGCTGCTGGCTTCAACGTAGGTGCAATGTGGGATATCAACGACCAATGGACCCTGGGCGCCAGCTACCGCTCGAAAATGACCATGCATGTAAAGGCTGGTGACGTAACAGTGGGATATGCCAACGACCAAGCTCGCTTGGTGCTGGAGGAGCAATTGCAGAACCTCAACTACACCAACTTTGAGGCTAAAATGCCCTGTCCCTCGGTGCTGACCGTAGGCGTAAGCTACAAACCCATCAAGAATCTGATTCTTGCCTTCGATGCGCAGCTCAACGGCTGGGGCACCTACGAGTACCTCGACATCAATTTCAAGGATCAGTCACAATTCGACCAGCATCTTAAGAAAGATTATCACAATGCGATGACTTATCACCTTGGTGCCCAATATGGCCTTACCCAGCGCTTTGACCTGCGCTGCGGCTTGATGATCGATACTAATCCCTGCAACAAAGACTATTACAATCCCGAAACTCCTGGTACCACCAAGATCGAACCAACCGTCGGCCTCTCGTTCCGCCCAGTTAATGGATTGTCAATTGACCTGTCGCTGATGTATGTTTATGGCTGCAAGGTTAAAGCCAAGGGCCAATACGACGACTTCATCGCACCGATTTACAATTCTACGATGCAAACCTATGCTAATGCGATGGCACAATACGGCGTCACAGTGGATTACACGCCCCTGCCCACCACTGGCACCTTCGCTGCTGATTACAAGCTTCACGCTCTGATTCCAGCAATCGGCATCAGCTACAGCTTCTAATCGTACAAAATTTCATAAAAAGGTTGTATTGCAGCTTTAGAGATTGTGTCACAATGCAACCTCCATAACGGAATCCCGTAGGGATTCTTCCCAATAGTTAACGGAAAGTCCTCACAAACCACCAAATCGGCGCCAAAGGCGCCGATTTGGTGGTAAAAAGGGAAATCTTTCTGACTATTAGGAAGAATCCCTACGGGATTCCGTAGCCACGGTGCATTATGACACACCCTCTTACTTTATGACTAATCCTCTTTATATTTTGAAGAAATTCTTGGCATTTTGGGTAGTGGCAACATCGAGAGCTTCATAGGAAATGCAAAGGTGATTGGCAATATGCTTTGCTGTGTCTGTCAAAAACGCGCTTTCGTTGCGCTTGCCACGATGCGGCACAGGGGCCAAATATGGTGCATCGGTCTCCAAAAGCAGACGGTCGAGGCCGATTTCTGGCAGCACATCACGCACCTTGCAGTTCTTGAAGGTGACAATGCCATTGATGCCAAAATAATAATCCCCTACTCGCCGAATCCGATTCACATCATCGGCATTACCACCAAAACTATGGAATACAGCCGGTACACCAGGGTGACTTGAAAGCACTTCAAGAGCTTGTTCCAATCCATCGCGACAATGGATTATCACGGGCAACCCTAAGGCCGAAGCCTTTGAAACTTGAATGTCAAAGGCCTTCATTTGTTCTGCCTCGAATGTCTTGTCCCAATAGAGATCAATGCCTACCTCGCCAACAGCCACATATCCTCCGTCATCGAGCAAATCGAGGTGAAAATCCAGCTCTTCCTGCCAATTTTCTTTTACCTCAGTGGGATGGAGGCCCATAGCCATGCTGATATGGTCGGTAAATTTGGCTGCCAAGGATTGCATTGGCTCTACCGAAGACCTGTCAACATTTGGGAAAATCATCCTGTCAACACCAGCAGCGATGGCTCGCACCACCGCTGCTTCACCACCACCATCGCTGGCAAACTCGGGCAAATATAGATGCGTATGAGTATCTATCATTTATTCCTGTGCAGCAGGTTGTGAGCAAAATCGGTGAGCCATTGCTTGCCAGCCTCGGAAATGGAGGTTTCGTTGAGATAGGCTATGGCATCGTCGGTGTACTTGCTGATCAGTCGATCGCCATATTCGCGAAGCTTCAAGTTATCATACACTGCGGTCACAGCTTCGATTTTCTCCTTGCCGTCCAACTTGCGTGCATTTTCAAAAGCCGAATCCTTATCCTGGTCCTGAGCTATGATATAGAGCCAAGTCTTCTTGTCATTCAGTATGTCGCCACCGATTTCCTTGCCAAATGTCTTAGGGTCGCCATATACATCGAGATAATCATCCATCATCTGGAATGCGATTCCCAGCGAGGTGCCGAAGTTGAAGATAGCCTCAATCTCGTCGGGCTGAGCTCCAGCTATCAACGCTCCGATTGAGCAGGGATAAGCAATTAGCGCCGAAGTCTTGGCTATGATCATGCTGATGTATTCGTTGAAGCTCACGCGCTGAGCCAGTTCAAAGTCAGCATCCATCTGCTGCCCCTCGTAAACCTTCATGGTCATCACTCCGAAGCGGTCGATTACCTCGGGCAAGAACATTGGAGGGCAGCCCGACACGCACTTGTAGGCCATGCTCACCATAGCATCGCCCGAGAGTATGGCTGTGTTCAAGTCCCAACGGCGGAACACTGTCTCGCGTCCACGGCGCATGTCGGCATGATCCATCACATCATCATGGACCAAGGTGAAATTATGGAATAGCTCCACGCCCACTGCTGGCCAGATGCATTGGTCGATCTCACCGCCGAAGGCGTCATTCACTGCCAATAGCAATACAGGGCGCAGCCTCTTGCCGCCGCCCTCCATTGTATATTTTATTGGTTCGTAAAGGCCAGGCAGCCAGGCGGGATATTCAATCTCGCCCAGTGCCCGGTTTACGATATCAAGATATTGCTGAGAGGTTAGCATGTGGTAAATCGGAAAATGATTGTGCGATCATAGGTTTCACCCGGCTTCAGCTCGGTGCTGGGGAAGTCAGGATGGTGGGGTGCATCGGGGAAATCCTGACATTCGATAGCCACAGCCTCATAGTCGTGATAGCTGCGTCCGCCTTTGCCTGTAGCCGAACCTTCAAGGTAGTTGCCAGTGTAGATTTGCACGCCAGGCTGATCTGATTCCACAATCAGCTTGCGGCCGCTTTTGGGATCAACTAATTCTGCAATTTCTTGCACCTTGCCAGGCTCGAAATCATCGATAACGAAGCAGTGATCATAACCCTTGGCAAAAATCAGAGGTTCATATTCAGCCTTGATGTCGCGTCCGATTTCTTTTGCACTTGTGAAATCCATGGGAGTACCTGCCACAGGAGCCTTTTCGCCCGTAGGAATCAAGGTATTGTCGGTAGGCAGGAATCGCGAAGCCTTCAGCTTGAGTTCGTGGTTGAGCACTGTGCCGCTGCTCTCCCCAGCCAGGTTGAAATAGGCGTGGTTGGTAAGGTTCACCACTGTGTCAGCATCGGTGATAGCTCCAAGCTCGAGCTTGAGCACATTTTCATCGGTCCATGTGTAAATGGCAGTAGCCGTAAGGTTTCCGGGATAGTGCTCCTCGCCATCCTTTGCCTTGTAGGTGAAGATTACCTTGTTGCCCTCAACCTTGCAGTCCCAGATCTGGTTTTGGAATCCCTCGGGACCGCCGTGCAAGGCATTTGGCCCGTTGTTGATAGCGAGTTGGTATTTCTTGCCGTCCACCACGAGGTCGCCCTTGGCGATGCGGTTGGCATAGCGGCCCGGTACCTTGCCCGCGCATGGGCCATCGGCTATGTAGGATTCAGCATCAGGATAACCGATTACCACGTCTGCCAATTTGCCGTTGCGGTCAGGCACATTCACGGCTACGATTGCTGCTCCCAGGCTGCCAAGGGTCACTGATGCACCCTTAGAGTTGATGAGAGTAACAAAAGTGGCCACCCCACGCGAGGTGGCCATTGTTTTGATTTCCGACTTCATTATCTGCGTTTTACGTTTTTAGTTTTTCGTTTTACGTTTAGAAATTACGCCAGTTTATTCTTCTACTTTGTGAGCGCCATCGCTGAGCACTACATCGTAAATCTTAGGTTCGTGGCCGTATTTCTTCTTGAACTCAGCCTTAGCCTTCTCGATGAACTTGTCGTGGAGGTCGTCCTTTACCAGGTTGATTGTGCAGCCGCCGAAGCCGCCACCCATGATGCGGCTGCCTGTCACGCCGTACTCCTTGGCCAGGTCATTGAGGAAGTCGAGCTCTTCGCACGATACCTCGTACTCCTTGCTCAGGCCTTCATGGGTCTGATACATGCGTTCGCCCACGGTCTCAAGGTCGCCCTTTACGAGAGCGTCGCACACATCAAGCACACGCTGCTTCTCACCGATTACGAAATGAGCGCGCTGATAGTCCTCGGCCGAGATTTCGCCCTTGATGCGCTCCAGATCTTCGAATGTGGCATCGCGCAGGGTGTCGAGGCCAAGCTTCTTAGCCACGCGCTCGCAAGATTCCCGGCGCTTGTTGTAGGGGCTGTCAACCAATTCGTGCTTTACGCGCGAATCAACCAGCACCAGCTTGTAGCCGTCGAGCTTCATGGGATAGTACTCATACTCCATCGAGCGGCAGTCGAGGCGAATCAGATGATCCTTCTTGCCCATGCACGAAGCAAACTGGTCCATGATACCGCAGTTTACGCCGCAGTAGTTGTGCTCAGTGGATTGGCCAATCTTGGCAAGCTCCGTCTTGGGGAACTTATTTTCATTGAAGAGGTCGTTGACAGCGAAAGCGAAGCAGCTCTCCAGGGCTGCGCTCGACGACAGGCCCGCGCCCAGAGGCACATTGCCAGCGAAGGCGGCATCGAAACCCTCGACCTTGCCGCCGCGCTTGATTACCTCGCGGCAAACGCCGAAGATGTAGCGAGCCCACTGTTGAGCAGGAGCATCCTCTTCGTTAAGGCCGAACTCAGCATAATTGTCCTCGGGGATGTCGATGGCGTACACGCGCACGCGGCCCAGGCCATTGGGCTTTACCTCAGCCATGATGCATTTGTCGATTGCGCCAGGAAACACGAAACCGCCGTTGTAGTCGGTATGCTCGCCGATGAGATTGATGCGGCCAGCCGATGCATACATCGTGCCGGGGAAATGCTTGTTGAATTCAGCTTTGATTTTGTTTTCCATGTTGATATATTGTTTTAAGTACAAAATACAAGGTACGAAATACAAGGTGCGAAATACAAGTATGGTACCTTATAGATTGTATTTCGTACCTTGTATTTCGTATTTCTTTTAGAGCTTAGCATTGCGCATGTCGCCTGTCTCATTGAAGGCATTGTGGAAAGCGAACGCCTTCTCCAAGGTAACTGGGGTCTGGCCCTTGCCCATCTCCAGGTAATGCTTCAGCATGTCGCGGTAGTCGGGATGAGCGCAATTGTTGATGATTTCGTAGGCTCGTTCAATTGGATCCTTGCAGCGGAGGTCGGCGATGCCTTGGTCGGTAACGATGATGTCGACTGAGTGCTCAGAGTGGTCAACGTGAGCCACCATCGGCACGATGTTGCTGATGAGGCCACCCTTGGTCACTGACGGGCATGAGAAGATGCTGATGTAGGCATTGCGAGCAAAGTCGCCGCTGCCGCCGATGCCATTCATCATCTTTGTGCCCAGCACGTGGGTAGAGTTTACATTGCCAAAGATATCAGCCTCGAGGGCTGTGTTCATGGCAATCACGCCAATTCGGCGGATAACCTCAGGATTATTGCTAATCTCAGCGGGGCGAAGCAGAATCTTGTCCTTTACCTCGCTCATATCTTTAAACAGCTTTTCCTCGGTGGGATCAGCGAAAGTCATCGAGCAGGTGCTGGCGAATGTGCACTTGCCCTTCTTCATCAGTTCGAGCACTGCATCCTGGATTACCTCAGTGTACATCATAAACGGAGGTATTTCCTTGCTTTCACCCAGATCATAGAGCACTGCGTTGGCCACATTGCCCACGCCCGACTGCAAAGGCAAAAACTCCTTGGGGATGCCGCCGCGCTTGTACTCGCTGAGCAGGAATTTCACCACATTGCTGCCAATGTGCTTGCTCACCTCGTCGGGAGCAGTGAATTCATGCACTCCATCATAATATTTGGTTTTCACGATTCCAACTACCTTATTGGGATCAATCTTCAGGATTGGGCTGCCAATGCGGTCGTTGGCCTTGATTATTGGAATAGCTGGGCGATGAGGTGGATCCTGGAGCATGATGATATCGTGCATTCCGTGGAGCTCGTGGGGGAGCTGCTCGTTGAGCTCGATAAAAATTTTCTTTGCCAAGTGGGCATAGGTTGGGATGTTGCCCACGCCTGTGCCAAGGATAATCTCACCATCGGGTGTAATATGGGCAGCTTCGATAATGGCGTAATCGATTGGGCCATAAGTGCCGTAGCGAACCTCCTGGGCCATCTCCGACAGGTGACGGTCGCTGTAATGCACATCGTGGCTATTGATGCGCTTGCGCAGGTCGGGCACATTCTGATATGGAGCGCGGCGATTGATAGCATTGGCGCGAGCCAAATTGCCATCGGCGCGGTCGCTTGAGCTGGCGCCTGTGAAGAGGTTGATCTTGAACGGGCGTCCCTCGGCATGCTCGGCCTCAGCCTTCTTAGCGATTGCTGCAGGGATAGCCTTGGGAGTGCCAGGGGCTGTAAAGCCCGACATGCCAATGGTGTCGCCATCTTTGATCATGGCGGCAGCTTCTTCAGCAGTGATGTAATTGTAAGCCATTTTATCTTTCTTGCTATATTGTTTGGTGTTTATTGTTTTGGTATATGGTTCAATAGATGCATTGTGGCCAAGGGCTAAAACTTAGGTTCCAGTATCTGGCCGAAGATTATGGCGCGCTTCAGGTTCTCCTTGTCATGGAGTCCGCTGCGCTGCTGGGGAGTTTCCTCGATTTTGGTTTTGCTCTTAGTCACCCTTATTCCCTCTTCCGGCAGGGAGTACAGCTCGGAGGCCTGGGGCACTGACGCAGTAGCAGCCTGCGGCACGGTCGGTGCCACAGGGGCAGTACGCTTCTTGGCCTTGGCATGTGCACGATGCTGCGCCTCCTCGTGCTCGCGCTGCTGGGCTTTCTCATGAGCTTTAAGGTCAGCCAGCAGGTTGGCGTAGGGATTGGGCTTGAGCTTGGCTTCGTAGCTTGCATCGTTTTTCTGCTCTTTGGCCTTATTTTTGGCGCTTAGCAGGCTCCCAGCGATGCTGATACCACAAATTACCAAGAATATAATGGTCTCTATATCCATATTTTTTGTAAATTTGCACAAAATTACTAATAATTGGGTAAACTCCCAAATTTTTCTTGACAACATTTCGATTATGAGCGAAAATAATAGCCCTAACGGACAAAATCAGAGCAAAAAATTATACATTGAGACCTACGGCTGCCAGATGAATGTGGCCGATACCGAAGTGGTAGCCTCAATCCTGGGCATGGCTGGATATGAGTTGACCGAAAGCATCGAGGAGGCCGACGCAATCATGCTCAACACTTGCTCAATCCGCGACAATGCTGAGCAAAAGATTGTGAACCGCCTGCAATTCCTGGCATCTCTGCGCCGCAAACGGAAATCAGCCCCGCGTCTTATTATTGGTGTGATTGGCTGCATGGCTGAACGCGTGCGCGACACATTGATTAATGAATACGGCGTAGATGTTGTGGCTGGCCCCGACAGCTACCTCGACCTCCCTGCCCTATTCGCAGCAGCCGAGGCTGGCGAAAAGGCCATCAATGTGGAGCTGAGCACCACCGAGACATATCGCGACATCATTCCCAAGCGCATTGGCACAGGCAAAATCTCGGGCTTTATCAGCATTATGCGTGGTTGCAACAATTTCTGCAGTTATTGCATCGTGCCCTATACTCGCGGGCGCGAACGCAGTCGGGCCGTTGACAGCATCCTGAAAGAACTGGCCGACCTTCGCGCCCGAGGCTTCAAAGAAGCCACCCTGCTGGGCCAGAATGTAAATTCTTACAATTACCAAGGCACTGACTTTACGCATCTCCTGGCCATGGTGGCCGAAGCCGCCCCCGACATGCGCATCCGATTCACCACCTCGCACCCCAAGGACATGAGCGACGACACCATCGCTGTGATTGCCCGTTACCACAACATCTGCAATCATATCCATCTGCCTGTGCAGAGCGGCAACGACAAAGTGCTACGCGACATGAATCGCAAATACACTCGCCAGTGGTATCTCGACCGCATAGCTGCAATCCGCCGGGCCATCCCCGACTGCGGCATATCCACCGACCTCTTCACTGGATTCTACAACGAGACCGAGGAGGATTTCCAGGACACTCTGTCGCTGATGCGCGAGGTGGGATTCGACTCTGCATTCATGTTCAAATACAGCGAGCGCCCTGGCACCTTGGCTTCGCGCCAAATGCCCGACAATGTGCCTGAGGATGTGAAAATTGACCGCCTCAACCGCATGATAGCCTTGCAGAACGAGCTTTCGCTTGCCAGCCATCGCCGCGACATAGGCAAGACCTTCGAGGTACTGGTGGAGGCTCCAAGCAAGCGCAGCACAACCCAATGGGTAGGACGAACCCAGCAAAACAAGACTTGTGTGTTCCCTCGCGGAAACTTTAAGCCTGGTGATTTTGTTAATGTAATAGTTACGGATGCGACCAGCGCCACCCTAATCTGCGACCTCGCAGAGGTGACGAAAATCAACGAATAGACGAAAATCAACGATTAATTGTAAATTCTCGTTATTTTCGTAAACTAACGTTCTTTCGTAAATTATCGTTCTTTCGTAAATTATCGTCAAAAAAATGGTTTCACCAGAAAAACTGAAAATAGGAATTATACAAATGGCCAAGACTGCCGACGTGGAGGAAAATCGCCGACGCTTGGCTGAAAAGATACGCAATGTCGCCAGCCATGGCGCCCAACTAATAGTAAACCAGGAGCTGCACGACTCTCTCTATTTCTGCCAGACGGAAAACGTGGATGTTTGTTCGCTGGCCGAGCCGATTCCCGGCCCAGCCACAGAGTTCTATTCACAGCTGGCTCGCGAGTGCGGAGTGGTGCTTGTGACATCGCTATTTGAAAAGCGTGCCCCGGGCCTGTATCACAACACAGCCGTGGTTTTCGAAAAAGACGGTTCTATCGCTGGCAAGTATCGTAAAATGCACATTCCCGACGATCCGGCATATTACGAGAAATTTTATTTCACCCCCGGCGACATGGGCTTCGAGCCTATCGAAACTTCGCTTGGCAAGCTTGGTGTGCTGGTATGCTGGGATCAATGGTACCCTGAGGCAGCGCGCCTAATGGCCCTGCGCGGCGCCGAAATTTTGCTCTACCCCACTGCCATAGGCTGGGAAAGCAGCGACAGCGCCGACGAGAAGGCTCGCCAGCGCGACGCATGGATCACCATCCAGCGCAGCCACGCTGTGGCCAACGGCATCCCAGTGGTGAGCGTCAACCGCGTGGGCCACGAGGACGACCCGTCGGGCCTGACCAAGGGCATACAGTTCTGGGGCTCTTCGATGGTAATTGGGCCGCAGGGCGAGTTCTTGTATCAAAGCCCATCCACTGGCGAAGATTGCGCTATCGTCAATGTCAACCTCCAGCGCAGCGAGAATGTGCGCCGCTGGTGGCCATTCCTTCGCGACCGCCGCATCGATGCCTACGGCGGGCTCACGGCCCGCTACCTGGATTAATGAAAAAATTTTTAAAATTTTTTCATTAAAAATTACTCACAATCCAAAATTAAGTATTAACTTTGCTCTATAGTTAATCTAAAATCAAAAATCAGATTACCAAAACACTTCTTAAAATCATTTACCATGGACCTTAATCAAATCATGGCCGGCCTCGAGGCTAAGCACCCTGGCGAGAAGGAGTACCTGCAGGCAGTGCGCGAAGTGCTCATGTGCGTGCAAGACGTTTACAACCAGCATCCAGAATTCGAGCGTAACAAAATTATCGAGCGTATGGTCGAGCCCGACCGTATTATCACCTTCCGAGTAACTTGGCTCGATGACAAGGGCGAAGTGCAGAACAATATCGGCTACCGCGTGCAGTTCAACAACGCCATCGGCCCGTATAAGGGTGGCATCCGCTTCCACGCTTCGGTCACATTGTCAATCCTCAAGTTCCTCGGCTTCGAACAGACTTTCAAGAATGCCCTCACCACCCTGCCTATGGGCGGAGCCAAGGGCGGCAGCGATTTCTCGCCCCGCGGCAAGAGCGACCGTGAAATCATGCGCTTCTGCCAGGCATTCATGCTTGAGCTGTGGAAGAACATCGGTCCCGACCGCGATGTGCCTGCTGGCGACATCGGCGTAGGCGGCCGCGAAGTTGGCTACATGTACGGCATGTACAAGAAGCTCGTCAACCAATGCGACGGCTCGTTCACTGGCAAGGCTATGGAGTTCGGCGGCAGCCGCATCCGTCCCGAGGCTACTGGCTTCGGCGCCCTATATTTCGTGCAAGCCATGCTGAAGCAGAAGGACGACACCATCGCTGGCAAGCGCATTGCCATCTCTGGCTTTGGCAATGTAGCATGGGGCGCTGCCCTCAAGGCTACTGAGCTTGGAGCCAAGGTCGTTACCCTTTCGGGCCCCGACGGCTACATCTACGATCCCGCAGGCCTCGACATGGAGAAAATCAACTACATGCTTGAGCTTCGCGCTACGGGCAACGATGTGGTTGAGCCTTATGCTGAGCGCTTCCCCGGCTCTACCTTCTATCCTGGCAAGAAGCCTTGGGAGCAGAAAGTTGACATCGCCCTGCCCTGCGCTACACAGAACGAGGTTGACGAGAACGATGCCAAGCAGCTTGTGGCCAACAAGGTTGAGCTCGTGGCCGAAGTCAGCAACATGGGTTGCACCCCCGAGGCTATCGACACCTTCCTCAAGAACAAAGTCACCTATGCTCCTGGCAAAGCAGTCAACGCTGGCGGCGTAGCTACCTCTGGCCTTGAAATGAGTCAGGATGCTGAGCACCTGCAGTGGAGCGCCGAGGAGGTTGACCATCGTCTGCATGAGATTATGGCCAATATCCACGACCAGTGTCTGGAGTACGGCATCGAGCCTGACGGCTACATCAACTACATGAAGGGAGCCAACATCGCCGGCTTCATGAAGGTGGCACATGCCATGATGGGCCAAGGCGTAATCTAATTAGTGAAATATCAGAAAGCCCCGCGCTGCGGGGCTTTTTGTTTTATTAGATACAATAATACTTGCCTATCTTACGTTTCATATATGAATTTTTATTATTAACCCAGCAAAAACCTCAGCCTGCCTATGGATGAAACCTCTACTCAGCTCCGGCCTGTGCCTGCCACTCGCCTCCGCCAGGATGCCAATGTAAGGCCCAGCCTCTCTACCATCCAATTCCTGCGCCAGTTCGCTCGCTCCTACATGCCCGTGGCGAAATTGCCTGGCATTGTCCTCAACTGATGGCGATGCCGATTACTCCACACCTATAATGCGCAAACCCGACAATTTCATATTAGCCATCGACAAAAAGCTGATTTCTGCCATGGAGCCCGAGTCATTCAAGGGCGAAATCATCATCGTAGAAACTCCCGAACAAGCCGACGCAGCCGTCGATTACCTCGAGCAGCACGACCTCGTGGGATTCGACACCGAAACAAAGCCCTCTTTCAAAAAAGGCAAACCCAACAAAGTTGCCCTGATGCAGCTCGCCACCGACGAACGCTGCTTTCTGTTCCGCCTCAACCGCATTGGAGTGTGCGATGCGGTAGTGCGCTTTCTCGAAAATCGAGGCATCACTAAGATTGGCCTCTCAATTCACGACGATTTCAATGTGATGCATCGCTCATCCGAGGTTAACCCCCAAGGCTTCATCGAGTTGCAGGAATACGTGAAAAACTATCATATCGCCGACATCTCGCTCCAAAAAGTCTATGCCATAATTTTCGGGAAAAAGATCTCAAAGTCGCAGCGCCTCACCAATTGGGAGGCAGCTCAGCTCACCCCTGCCCAGCAAGCCTATGCCGCCACCGACGCGTGGGCCTGCCTGAAAATCTATCGACAGCTGTCGCAAGGGCTTTTCAACCCCTGCACTTCGCCCCACCGCCAAGAGAATGATTAATCAATAACGCCATTCCGATGGCTAAATGATAAGAAATGAACCGAGTGCCCAAATCCACATGGCTGCCCATAGTGCTGCTAATCTACTTAGGAGCGATGGCCTACATAGGCTACGCCGACTATGCCAGCGGAGCCAGCTCAGCCCTGTATTATTTTGGCATCATTGGCATCACTCTGATCGTTATTCTCACCCTCCACTTCGTGCTCAAGCACAAAGAGCGTCTGCGCCGCGAGCGTGAGGATAACCTAAACCGTTGAAATTTAAGTTAGTACAATTCACCGACCTCGATTTGCAAACAAATGCAAACCGAGGTCATTTCTTTTTGGCCAAAATCCTGATAGCATACCTATCAAAATGTAAGTTCAGGAGGCTGATTTTGGCAATTTGTCAGACTTTTGGCTTTAAATCTTCACAATGAGGTAAAATTATGCTAAATTCACGTCATTTTCTTTCATTTTTCCTTTGTCACCTTGCCAAAAATTTGTAATTTTGCATAGTGTTTTTCATGGTATTAGATTTAAGGTTAACTAAGATTGGTTGTCGTGAGGCAATCAATTTTTTATGTCCCTATCCCCCAGCCCCTTACAAGCCCCAAAACTAAAGATTTAGTGGCTGGGCAACAACTGAGCAACAAAGCCATCTTTATCCCTTATTGGACGCAAAAATCCCGACATTCTTGGAAAGTCGGGGATAATGCCTGCTTTAACGCTTTTTGCCTTGGAATGTCCACATGTAGAAGCGCTTGTGCTTGATGCCTATTGATGCGCAGTAGTCGATGACGGACTGGCCGCTGTTCTTCCAGTCGGCGTAGATCGGTTCGAAGTCCGATAGTGTTAGTCGTTTCATTTTCGCGGTTGTTTTTGGTTCAATCCGCAAAGTTACTGACTAATTTAATGAAATTTTGGTGGGCAATACCGATAGCTTACGGTTTGTCCTTGGCAAAATCACAATTTGAATTTTTGGAACGCTTGTACGGACGGCAAAATCAGCCCTCCTTGTCCCGGTCGTAATGAGGCATGTCTTCGGGGAGCGGGATTGAAATCTCAACCAGGCCCGCTATCTCGCCATCTCGTCGCCAAGGCGACTGGAATATGAGCTTCTGGATGCCGTGCTTTGTGACTGTGTAGGTGTTTGTCTCGCCCGTGGCAAGCAAACGGCGTATGATGCCGGCGGACCTTTCGCCGTGGCAGTTGTAAAGGCTGTGCCCTATCAGGTTGCCGCGCTTGCGGTGGGTTTCTCGGGCACGGTCGTTCATGTAAATTATCATGCCTTCCTTGTCGCACAGGGTGACGGCGCAGCCTATGCTCCCCATCCAATCCTTTACTTCAGCGGGCAGTTGATGCTCTTCCATACGAAACTTTTTATATTTTTTCAATTTTAATTTTGATTGGCAAAAATAGCAAGAATATTCATCTCCACCAAAAAAATGCCGCATGCTGATAATCTCGCCGACAGTGGTTTCCCCCTCCTCAGAAGTCGATTTTGTCAGGATCCAGCCCAGAGCCTCCGCAGTATTCCATGGCATCGATGGCAGCCATGTCCTCCTCGGAGATTATGAAGTCGAAGACTTGGATGTTCTCCCTGATGCGCGAGGGGGTCACCGACTTGGGAAGAGGCAGCACTCCGTGCTGAAGCGCCCAGCGGATGCAAATCTGCGCCACCGACTTACCGTATTTCCCGGCTATCAGCCTAAGTGTCGCGTTGTCGAGCATGCGTCCCGTGCCAAGGGGCGACCAGGCCTCCACCTGTATCCCGTGCTCCTTGCAGTAGCGCACGGTTCCCGGCTGCATGAATCCCGGATGGTATTCTATCTGGTCAACGGCAGGAGCGATTTCCGCATTCAAAAGGAGTGCGTCTAGATGGTGCGGCAAGAAATTGCTTACGCCTATCGAGCGAACCCTTCCTTCCCTCACGAGCCTCTCCATGGCTCTCCACGTGTCAGAGTTGATCTCCTTCCAGTTGGGGAATCTGCTCGGCGAGGCTGGCCAGTGCACCAGGTAGAGGTCAAGGCAGTCGAGGCCCAAGTCCTTGGAGGTCCTCTCGAATGCTCTCAGAGTCGAGTCGTAGCCGCGGTCAGTGTTCCACACCTTGCTTGTGACCCATATCTTCTGGCGGGGAATGCCGCTTTCCGCGATTCCTTTGCCCACGCTTGCCTCGTTGGCGTAAACCGCAGCTGCGTCGATGTGCCGATAGCCGTCGGCCAGTGCGCACTTGACGGCCTTGACGGCAGTGTCGCCGTCTGGCGTCTGCCATGTTCCGAATCCAACAGACGGTATTTCCAGCCCGTTGTTAAGTCTGAAGCTCTTTTCCATATTTGTCTTTGTGTCTTTGCATACATTCTAACGCTCTTGCCAAGCCTGTGGTTCATTTGGGATGGAGCGCAGGCGCCTATACTGCAGCACCTGGCCGCTGCTGAGCGAATGGGTTTCGGGCTTATAGGCTTTCGCGGCCGCCATGGTTGTCGGCTCCCAGCCCCACGCGTGGTCGATGAGCAGCGATTCGGGAGCGACGTATTTCAGGTAAATCTGGTATATCCGGGTGCTGTACTCTATGTAATGGGCCATGCGGGGAGGGGCTATAATGTAATCCACCTCCCAGTCGGGATGGGTGGCAAGCTCCGATTCCGAGCACGACTTGCCGGAGAACCGCCGCGAAGGAATCCGACACAGCCTCTCGCGGTTGACCTGCCCTATCCGCTGCGAGATCTCGAACAGGCGCGACCGGCCTCCCAGGCCGTAGGCCTTGAGCGGAGGCGAAAGGGCCAGGCCGATGGTCTTCTCGGTGCGAGAAGCGTCGGCCACCACCAGGTTGGTGTCCAGCGGATCGAGCCCCCTCTCAACGCATTCGCAGCTGGCGTAGAAGCTCTTGAGGTCTATGGCGGCGTACAGCCTCGTCTTTTCCATCGCATCGCAGAATTTTCCTTGGCAAATTTACAAAATAAATCTGACTTGTGCTTGTCCTTGTAATAATATTGTCAAAAGGAGCTACCGTCCATTCCCAATCGATGAAGCCATTGAAAAAATCAAGGAATTTAGTGATTTTATTTCGAATGTCAACAAAAAGTCAAATAAAAATCCGTAAAATTGCAAGCGGTTCCCAACAGAAGAGAGAGAAAAAAACCAAATTCATGATAATGGCGCGTAGCCTCATGCATTATCAATGGGATTGGGAAAAGCCAACTTGTAATGAAGATTTTTGACAAAAACGTTGAAATCTTCAACAAAAGTTTGTAAATTTGCAAGAAATTCGTGAAGTCTTTATGGAAAATATATTGCGACCACACTACTTAAAGAAGAAACTGAGAAACGTGAATTTGGAAATTTGTTAAAAATTAATGATAATTATCCCAAGTACGTGGTATCAATGAACCCGTTCCTTTCGCCAAAGGATAACTTCGTAGGAATTAAGCATCTGCACTTGCGTGACTTTCTCCTCACCAACTTCTAAAGACAACCCAAGGATGGAGGAATTAAATTTATCTACAAGTTTCTGAGTTTTCCAAACATTAACGGCTCATGCTCAAAAGTCCGTGGCTGACGCTTAGTCACGGACTTTTGAGCATGAGCCGAAGTTAGGCGCTTCTCTGTTACTGCGATGCGTAGTGCATAGCACCTATATTAAGCACTGGCCGAAGAGTACCGGCCTTAAAAAACTGGAAGTTCGACAATGAAGCTACCTCTTTTCCTCCACTCTCGGGAACAAGATACGCTACTATGCGATCTTTATCTGATTTTTCGCCTGAGTTTGCAGAAAATGTACGAGTGACAAATATAGCCTGGTTAGAACTTAAGGCGGTGACAACGCCATTATTTAAATGATATACATTTGCATTGTTAAGATAGATGGAATGGCCAGTTACAGGATATGTGACCATGCATCCATTGAATCCCTCTGAAGTCAAGACAGTAATCTTGTAGGATCCATAGGTTAACTCTTTCATATTTGCTGCAGTTGGAGTGGTCCACATGCCACCAAGAGTAAGATACACCGGATCTGCATCTGCTATTAAATTCATTCCATAATAGGTTCCATTGTTGCTTTGATAAAAATCATCGCCTTTTTGGAATAGCCCCAACAGCAGGGTGTCATCAGAAAGGTTTTTATATTGAGATTCTGATCTGCAAATAGTCCAATACTTCTGGGTTTCCGTTAAGACTTGATCATGAGTATAGTCATAAGTTTCAGAAAAGAATTTATAATATGTGTCAGAAGAAAGGTCAGCAGAAAGTATATCAGTGTCATTTTTAGCCACTGGCGTGGGATTCATAGCCTGATAGTAGTAGCCCCTCTGTGTTAACTCATTACTTCCAAGGTCGGTTACAGCCCAGCATACGTCGTCCTCAGGTGTCAATCTTAATGCAGGGCGGCAAGTGTACTGAGTAAGGTCAAACTTCCAAAACTCGCCATGCTTGAAATCGAAATCGCCAGGCATCTTTAGCTGCCATACGTATCGGTCCTGGGTGCTTTTGCCATGGCCGGTTGAATAGTCGTTCTTGTCATCGCAGAGCGAAAACAGTATCTCATCCACACCTTCAAGGATATTCTCTTCACAAATGATATAAGCCGTAAAAGTGGTATTGAGTGATGACTTTTCCGACGCATAACCCAGTAGATAGCGCAACTTCTCGCTACTATTGGCTGCATCCACATCGATAAGTATTTGGGTGGTGTCTCCCTTATTTGAATTCTCACACTGCAATCTCACCTGGGCGCTATGCTGCAAATCATGACCCTTGAGACCAAATACTCGCAACAAAGCCCCCTCTTTGATGTCATAGAGAAAATTATTCATCTTCACTCGCATCACAAAATGCTCGGGATGATAAAAATGTATGTATTGTGTAACATTTCCATACACCAATTCTGGGAAGCTGGCGCTGGTGGTGCCATCCACATTGGTATTGATGGTATTGTCCTTATAGCTGATTTTGGCTATCATCTTGTCGCCATACTTCAGATGGTCAGTATTGTCATCACCGTATTGCACCAAGTATTTTTTCTTCAATGTGGGTGTGTGTTCTATATATTTGCAGTCATCCGACTCTTCAAGTTCCCACACTGCCAGATAGTGCTTGCTGTTGTCGAGCCTTAACTGCGTGTCGGATATAAACACCCCATAATTCTTACCTGCATATTGGTCCTGAATTGTGAATGTGCCCAATGGAATGCCAGTAGGCGTGGTGTAATCATCACCAGTAGCCTCATATAGCTTAAAGCTGTCGCCAGAGTCCCATGTGACTTTAAGATTGCCAATTAATCCGCTTTCAAGATATTCGGGGCTATATGAAACACGCGATAGCGAGCTGCCATCAATCGATGCAGCTATGGCCGAAATTGTGAAGTCGCTCTCCTGACTTAAATCCAATACATCATCTTCACTGCATGAGGCGAAGAGCAAAGCCAGAAGAAATATGGTAAGAAACTGTTTCATTGCTAAAATATCGTATTAGTTGTCGGTGGCATAGGAATCCAGGAAGCAGTGAGTGCAAGCATCGTGGCCTTGGAAATCCATATAGTTGACCTCGATAAGATGTTCGTAAAGCATATAGGAATAATGGTACTCATGACCCTCCTCCCAATATTGGTCTGTAAGGTCGAGCTGATGGTTGATGTAGGTACACTCCTTGACGTCGCCATTATCATAAGTTACAGTATAAAGCAGACGCACATGGGTCTGCTCAGAAGGCACCACATATATAAAATGTTCGTGTGCCTCGGTAGTAAGGGGAAAACTTTGGTCGAGTGTGGCAAATAGCTTGTTGTCGTAGGGCTCCCATGTGCAGTAATCTGAGGTGCGGCCATCATTCCAAATAGTCATCTTGCCCGACAAGGAGCAGCGGGTCACATCCACGCCTGTGATGGTAATATTATTGTCGCCAAAGCTATCAGCTGCACGTATGCTGAAATATAACTTGGCCAGAGCATGGTTAAACTTCAAATCTTGAGTTTTGGCGCTATTTCCGCATGGAGCATCAGTGATGGGTATGGCATAGAGCACATCGTCGTCGCCCAGTAATTGATCAGTGAAGTCAATCTCCATATTTTTAAAATCCTCGTCAACCGTTACGGTGCGATCTGTCTCGGCGCAATAAGCCATAAATTCCATTGTCCCTGAAAGCGGATAATAGTAATTTTTGGCTATACGCGAGCGATACGGACCCATGTAGGTGAGCGGAATGTCTTGCTGTCCGTCATACTCCATCGTAGCCCCTGTAAGTGCACGATGGAAAGCTCGAAGCTTGATTTCAATGCTTTCGTCGAGCGGATAATAATATGTGGTGGGATTCTCTTCATAAGCTCGCGAAGAGGTAGCGCCAGTGGTGCTGGCTTGTGCCGAGAAACTTAGCTCCCCGTTGGTCACAGTATCATCCGCATCAGCGTCGATTGCCGAACCACTGCTACAAGAATACAATGAAGCGAGCAGGGACAATGCCAGTGTGCAGTGTGAGATTTTCTTCATCATAAGTATTATCATTCAGTCATTCCTGGTGTCTCTGTGATAGAGCCACCATCCTCCCAGTCCTTGAGGCTGGCGAGTGCATCTATTTCTATTTTCCAATATGCCACGCTGGCCTCCTCAATTATAAATTCATTGAGCGTGCAAGCAATGTTGTAAGTGTATTCTTTGCCTTGCTCCCATGCGATGGTTGGAAACGACGCTGTATAGGTGAGCGTAGGCGTGGTATAAAGCGGGCTGTCAGTGCCGTTGCCGTTGTCGATGGTGTAAGTCAGCGTGAACGAGGTTGCCTGCGACTGTGGCACAATGTTGAGCGAACAACTCACAGGATTTTCCTCGGTGAACGGTGGCAAATCACTGATGGCAAGGTCGGAGGTTAACCGGGGAGTCCACGAACACACCGGACGGTTTGCATTGGTGTATGTTACCTGCAATTTCCCGCTAATGTTTGCATCATGCACTGTCAGAGATTGGATATGTAGGCGGTCGATAGTTTCCTGGTCTTCACTCTCAAGGTTGAATGTCAAGCGAGCAAGCGCATGCACAAAGTTCATGGGGAGTGCCGTAACATACGGACACTCCACACCCGAAATTCTCTCAGAGCACAACACATCGGCAGTGCCGTCGAGAGTGGTGCCAAAATCGAGGGCAATGCCAGTGAAAGCTGATTTGTCGTCTTCGCTTGAATACACTGCCTGTGGGTGCAAGTCACGATCCGAGAGCGCGTAGGCCACAAAATCCATGGTGCCCGAACATGGATAATAATAGTCCTGGTCGCGGCCGCTCCATAAGCCATTGTAGCTAAACTCTTTTTCTTCCTGACTGTTAAAGTAGAAATTATGCTTCTCACCGTCATGATACAAGGCATTCACCCACATGGCATAGGTTGTGGGCATGTCCTCGATGGCTCGCGCCGAGGCGCCACGGGAGGCGGAACCGGAGAAGCAAATCTTTACTGCTCCGACATCCGCTATTCCGTCGTCGCCTTGGCTGCAAGCCATCAGCAGGATTGCAGAGATGTACGATATGTAAAGCGTGTAGTTCAACTTTTTCCTTTACTTAATAGGATTGTTCACGTAATTGCTGTCAAAATCAGTTACAGTTGTGGTGAACTGGATTTTGTTAGATGTAATTGTGAAGTTGTAGATGTATTTCTTGCCAGCTTCCCACTTGTGACCAGCCAAAGTAGAATTGTCAAGAGTGGTAGTGTATTCAGTGAAACCAGTGTAAGAATTTTCTCCACTCTTAGTACAATATTTGAAAGTGATTACCTGTTCATCACAAGGGAGTACAAGAATACCCTTAGTTTCAGCACCAGCTGCGTCACCAAAAGCAATGCCATCATCGCCAATATCCTCATAGGCAGGAAATTCTGCATCTTTCTTAGTGTCATTGGCAGTCCATTCCACATTGTAATTATTGTCAGCATCAATGGTCAAATCCATACTTCCCGAAAGATTCACATTCTTTACTTTCACATGGCTGATGAGCATGGCATCGTCCTCGGCATCACTGCTGCCCTTTAAGAAGTTAACCACTATCCAAGCCAAACCATGACGGAATGACAGCACTGGCTGTGCAAATGTGCCGTTGCTAAGACGTGTAGCACTAGCCACTGAGCTATAAGTTACATCGGTTTGACCCTTAAGTAATTCGCCAAACTCGAGATTCATTCCAGTGATGCGTTGAGCGTCTTCATCAATACTTACATCTACCTTTGTTGGCTTTACCTGGTCAAAGTAGTCATTTTCCTGGTCAGAGTAGTCACAGGTATAGGCGATGAAATCCACATCACCACTTGTGGGATAGTAGTAATTAGCAGTCCAGAAGCGATTGTTTGGGTCAGTTACATTTGGGTTGTAGCAGGTGAACTCTACATTTTTCAGATATTCGTTGTAGCTGGTGGTACCATCATCTTCTGTGATTTTATTATAGGCTGTGACGTAGATGGGTGTCTTAACCGGAAGAGTTGAGCCGTCGAAGGCGGCACGCGAACTCTTCTGCGTCACGGTCTGCAGAGTGATGCTTTGCGGAGCCTCCAGCTCCACAATGTCAGTCTCGCTGGTGCAGGCGCCGAGAGCTGCACCAATTGCGACAATGAGATAGATTTTTTTCATTTTTTTCAATTTTTAGTGATAAATATTTGTTTTTATGATGATTTTTTCTGTGTATGAAATTATATTTGGATGTTGATTTCGTTGTTGTCCCAGGTTGTGACTGAGGGAGCCATTCCTCCGCCTGCATCTGGATCAGGTGTGGGAATATCCAGCTCACAGTTGATGATTATATCATGACTACCGCTGTCAATCTGGTCAGTCACATCCCATTCGCCATCGTATTCGTTGCCCGAGGTGTCGGTTAGGCTTACCATTAGATAAACTTCATTGACCGTCCCTGGATACTTGCCAAAGGTATAAAATACGGTTTCAAGGCGCTCTCCAGCAGCATTGAGGCTAATTGGGAACCATAGTGTAGCGGGGCCCTCCGACACTTCTCGACTGTTTACAAGTTTGGCTGATGCTACCCCTGTAAGGAAAACCTCGGAACCACTGACATACTGAGCGTTAAATACCGGGCCAATCGAGATAGTGTACCGCTCAAGGATAGTGCTTGGATACACCACTACTCTCAGCACATCGTCATCCCCTACGCTCATCGGCACTGTAAGATTCTGTACCAAGTAGGCATAAAGATGATCTGGCTCATAGACAATCGGAGCATCAGCGTAGGAGCGAGTATCCTCATTCTTAGCCTGAGAGAATAGCATGGCCATCTTGCTGAGATGCCCCTCCACATCAGTGGTCACCTCGGATGTGAAGGCCTCGATGGTAGAAAGTGAGGATTGTTTGCGAAGCTGGGTATAGTCGGTGTCGAAATTGTAAACCAGCATGTCGTAGCAACCTGTTTCGATATGCACAAAGCCACCTGTGCCATATATATAGGAGGTTTGTACCAGTGTATGGGTATCAGGATCATAAAATGCTACAGCATATACTTCGGGCATGGTGGCCGACTCATCTTCTAATTGAGGCACTACCTCTACATACAGGTTCCCAGCATAGTTGTCGTGGAGCGTTCGCCGTTCGCATCCAGTGATGACCATCGCCAGTACAGCAATCAATATTATGGAGATCTTGGTTTTCATTGGATTGCTGCGGTTTTAGGTTTCACACTGCGAAAAAGCGGCCACACAAGAGAGATGCCAACCTTTGTCGGGCCAAAGTAATTGAAGTTCTTCTTGTGATTTTTTTCTCGGATTAACTGACCCCCTCGGGTATATACATCGTAAGGCTGCGACTTGGTCCACACTCCACCGATGGCAATCTGAAACTCCAAGTGTAGCCGGCCTTTGGCTATAGATTTGGCAAACACATAGTCGATTCCCGCACTCCATCCATCGCCTTGATGGCCATGATAATTGTGCTCGAAATCATAATAGCCCCATGCCCCATAAGCTGCCATGGAATGTCCACGCAAGCGATTATCATGGTCTCTCTTGCCAAACCAATATCGTGCCTCGGCTGAAATAATAGTAAGTTCGAAGCAATTCTTATTGCTCTTCGACGGCCAAATCCAGGGGTAGTAATAATCGGCTCCGATGCTCCAGCGGTTGCCAATTGGCACCTCGGCGCCCACATTTAGCAGCGGCATCAGCAGATTGGTGCGCAGGGCAAACACTGGGTATTTTATTTTTGAAACAGCTTCTGCTACATCCTGAGCTGGGTACGCCACTTGAGATTCTTGAGCCTCAGCACCCTCATTAGAACTGGGCGTGATTTCTTCTTGTTCAGTTTCTATGGGCGATTCTGGAGCCCTTTCTATTATGCATATCACCTCAGCCTGACTTCTTCTCAAAGCTGGGAACACATGTTCCATCATATATTTATAGGGCTTTCCGCCATGCAGGGCCATCAGGCGATTCTTTCGTTCATCTACCGTCAGCCCATTATGGTTAGTTGCATTGGCTGGAACAGTACGCACAATCTCCAGCGCTTCATTGGCCCATTCTATTGGCAGAGTGTCCAAAATGCACTCCAATCCTTGCCAATCGATACCCCTGGCTTCTTCCTTCACCACTATTGGCGAGGCGCCGCACACATCAATTAGCCATCGGGTCAAATTGTCGGTGCGCTGGCGCGATAGTGAACTGTTGAATGATGATGTGCCATCAGGCGAAGCATAGCCTAATACGATGGCCGATAGGATTTTATGGTCACTCAATTCCTGAGTGAATGATGACATAATGGTACTGTTGTCGGCAAACGTAGGATCTATGTCGGCAATTCCTGACTTGAATTTAATGGAAATGGAAAGTGTATCAGTGGCCCAATCATCAGCAAACATAACCCCACACGAACCCAAAAAGGCAAATATAACAGCCATGCTGCGCAAGATGGCCGCCAGACCCTGTTTTAGATTCTTTGTCTTCATGATGAACAAAAATTAGAAGCAAGTTATTTGAGTAGTGAAGATAGTAAAGAATTATAAAGATGTTGCAAATTTAGTGAAAATTTACATATAAAACGTGGATGACAATCTTTTTAACTCTTTTTAACTAAAAATTTTACAAAAATGTTACACCCCTGTATTTTTAGGATTTTTCTGAATAGAGATTTTCAATCTTCTAATTGGCAGCCGGTGAAGCCGAAGTCGTTGAGGGATTTTTCTTTGGTGAATTGGAAATAGACCACTTCGCCTGATGTGCATAGTTCGCCACGGTTGTTGTAAAGTTCTGACTTTATGAACACATAATTGCGCTTTTCACTAAGGAATGTAGCTTTTACCTTGAGGGGGCCGTCAGAGAGCATAATGGGCTTGTGATACTTTACCTCCATCTTTACGGTCATGCCAGCCGTCTTGCGAAACACATTCAGCCACCATTCGGCTGACTCGTCAAGGATTAGCGACTGTATGCCGCCATGGAGCACATCCACCCATCCTTGATAGTCATGGCCCGGAGTCCATTCGCCCCACAGGGTTTCGTTGTCGCCCGCATAGAACTGCATGTGAAGACCAATCGGATTGTTGGGCGAGCATCCGATGCAATTGTAGCCTGGCTTGCCAAGCCAGGGATTTATTACCTTTCTGTACATATCAATTTCAATTCTAATTTAATGCAAATTTAGGTCTAATTTTTGTAACTACAAAACTTTAATTCCAACTGCAACATCAAAATCAGCTCAACTGCCACATCAAAAATGGCTCAACTGCCACATCAAAAGATCAAGGTTGGCATCTATTCCCATAGCTCGAAACACACGGGCAATTCGTCTTCAATCTCTTCAAGAGTATAATATTCCTTATTTTCCATCTGTCTTCTTCTTATTTTTGTAATATTCATTCATTATTCTTTGAGCGTTCTCTATCTCATTTTGAGGAGTTTTTTGAGTTTTCTTTGTAAAGCCATTTATATACTGCTCTAAGGGGTTAGTTCGACTGATGGCAAAACCTTCAGTTCAAGATTCGTCAGTTCATTAGTGGGCGAGTTCCTAAGCCTACAGGATAACGGAAAAGAGATGCTTGTCACTACCAGCAAAGGTCTTTATTGTTCTGCTAACGAAGGTAAGATTTGGTCAAGACGGTAAATTCCTGATTCTCCCACCGCACCTAATCAAAAATACCGCAAAGCAAAGAGATGAGTCATCTTAATTTAAGTAAGTTTTCTCTTAAAAGTGATGCGGAAATTTGTTATCTTTGCAGGAGCAAATGAAGAATTATGGAACTACGGCGACAGACAGTGACCCGATATATAGCCCCGCTGCGTGAGGGCGGTTCGTTGCCAGCCCTGGCCGAGGCTGACGACGGATTCAAATATGTGGTGAAATTCCGAGGCGCAGGCCATGGGCCCAAAGCCCTCATTGCCGAGCTTATCGGCGGTGAAGTGGCTCGCACTTTAGGACTGAAAGTGCCTGAATTGGTGTTTCTCGATATCCCCGAAGAATTTGGCATCACTGAGCCCGATGCCGAGGTGCAGGACCTGCTTAAAGCAAGCCGAGGCCTCAATATCGGCCTTCATTTCCTGTCGGCGGCCTTAACGCTCGACCCATACGCCAACCCAGTTGACGAACTCACAGCCTCGCAAATCGTATGGCTCGATGCCTATCTTACCAATGTGGATCGCACCATCCGCAACACCAATATGCTGCAATGGTACCGCGAACCATGGCTTATCGATCATGGCGCTTCGCTCTATTTCCAGCACTCTGGCACTGCGCCTGAGAAGGCAGCCCTCACCCCCTTCCCCTATATCAAGGACCATCTGATGCTGCGTCGAGCCTCGAAGCTCGATGAGGTAAATGCAGACTTCAGCCGCAAGCTCACACCTGAGAAACTCGACGAAATCGTTGACCTCATACCCGACGAATGGCTGCAAAGCCCTGGCGATGACCGCACACCCGACGAGCAGAGCCAGGTGTATCGCACATTCTTGAAAACTCGACTCGCTAACTCACAAATCTTTACCGACTATGCCAAGCAAGCCCGAGCATCTTTATGAATATGCGGTGATCCGCTACCTGCCCTGCGTGGAGCGCGAGGAGTTTGTCAACGTGGGCCTGATTATGATGTGCAAGCGCCAGCGTTGGATTCGTTGTGAGGTATTGCTCAACGAAGCTCGCATTTCTGCTTTTCACTGTGAAATTCCAATCGAGGATTTGCGACATCAGCTCGAAGCTTTCACCCTGGTCGCAGCTGGCGACCGACGCACGGGCGACATTGCCATGCTCCCTGTAGAGGAGCGTTTCCGTTGGCTTACTGCCGTGCGCAGCGCTTGCATCCAGACATCTCGTCCCCACCCCGGTCTAACTTCCGATCTCCAGGCCACATTCCATCGTCTCTTCACCGAACTTGTAAAATAGAACATCATGAAAAAAAGGCTTTCTTTTTTCCTTGCGATACTTGCAGTAGCGACATGCAAAGCCGCTTCGCTCGATAGCTGCCCCGAGGACAATACTGCTATCTGCGCCCAGCAAGCAACAGAATACATATGTCAGCGCCCTGCTGAGGCCGACCGTCTATTCCGCTCTCAGGCAGTGGAGGCTGAGATTGGGCGAGCGAAGGCGATGCTTGCAAATCCTAAGCTGGCTTGGATGTTTGAAAATTGTTTTCCAAATACCCTTGACACCACCGTGCATTTTCGCATAATCGACGGCAAGCCCGACACCTTCGTTTACACTGGCGACATCCACGCCATGTGGCTTCGCGACAGCGGTGCGCAGGTGTGGCCCTATGTGCAGCTGGCCAACCAAGATCCCGAACTCAGAGAAATGCTTGAGGGTGTGCTGCGCCGCCAATTCCTCTGCCTAAATATAGACCCATACGCCAACGCATTCAACGATGGTCCCACAGGCAGCGAATGGGAATCGGATTACACCGAAATGAAACCTGAGCTCCATGAGCGCAAATGGGAAATAGATTCACCTTGCTATGTAATCCGCCTCGCCCATCATTATTGGAAGACCACTGGCGACACCGCACCCTTCGATGAACACTGGATTTCGGCAATGGAGAATGTGCTGACCACCTTCCGCGAGCAGCAGCGTAAGGATGGCTTTGGCCCCTACCGATTCCAACGCAACACAACTCGCGCCTCCGACACCTTGATCAACGATGGCATCGGTGCGCCAGTAAAGCCAGTTGGCCTGATAGCGTCGAGCTTCCGCCCCAGCGATGATGCTACCACCCTCCAATTCTTGGTGCCATCAAATATGATGGCAGTAAGCGCGCTGCGCAAGGCTGCTGAAATACTCACCACTGTCAACAATCGCAGCGATCTGGCTCAGCAATGCATCGAACTGGCTGACGAAGTGGAGGCTGCTCTCAAAAAATATGCCATCTACGACCATCCAGAATATGGACCCATATATGCCTACGAGGTTGATGGCTATGGCAATCAACTGCTGATGGACGATGCCAATGTGCCCAGCCTATTGGCAATGGCCTATCTTGGCGATGTAGATGCAAATGACACGGTGTACCAAAATACTCGTCGCTTCGTATGGAGCGATAGCAATCCCTATTTCTTCTCTGGCTCAGCTGGCGAAGGAATCGGAGGGCCACACATAGGCTACGGCATGGCTTGGCCGATGAGCATTATGATGAAAGCCTTCACGAGCCAGGACGACCAAGAAATCAGCGACTGCATCACAATGCTTTTGAACACTGACGCAGGCACGGGCTTTATCCACGAATCATTCGATGTAAATGATGCCAGCCATTTCACACGCCCATGGTTTGCATGGCAAAACACACTATTTGGCGAACTCATCCTAAAGCTGGTAAACGAAGGAAAAACTGACTTATTTGGAGGTATTTGCCAATAATTCATGATAAAGGGATTGTTTTTGTGAAATTAAGAGTTAAAATATAACTTTTCATCAAAAATTTTTCTGAAATTTGAAATTTTATTTTTAACTTTGCAACTACGGATTTTCCACGAATGGTGATTTGCTTTACATCATTTCTGGCTTAACCAAAAACATTGTCATAAATTCTGCTGTAAAAAATTCCACCAATCAGATGTCAGACCACGACAATGATTCAGCCGATGGTAGGTTTGCACCATGTGTGAGCCGCGCCGTAGGCGTGACCGAGAGCAAACAAGAGACAAAGAAATGGTTCATCGCAATTGTCCCCAACAACACCGAAAAGGTATCATCGGAGCGTCTCGAAAGACTTGGTTATGAAGTATTTGTGCCCACACAACAGAAGGTATCGATATGGAAAGACGGACGCAGAAAGACTCGCGATACAATCCTGATACCTGGCAAGGTACTGGTTCATTGCACCGAGCGGCAACGCCTGGATATGGTAAGCCTGCCATTTGTGAAAAAATTCATGGTGAATCTGGCTGGCGACAAGGATGCCTACGGCAAGCGCCCGATAGCGGTGGTGCCTGACTGGCAAATCGAAAAGTGCAAGTTCATGCTTGGACAGTCACAGATACCAGTCACATTTACCCCGTTGACCTATTCGCCAGGCATGGACGTAAAGATCATTCGCGGTGCATTGGCAGGGCTTGAGGGAGTGGTGACCGACCTTAATTCACAGCAGACTGTGGTGCACATAAGCATTGATTTCTTAGGCGATGCCACTGTGACTATCGATGCCATTGATATTGAAAAACTATAAATAGCAATCAAATTTCCTTGCTATGGAAAATAATAACCAACTACTAAACCTCGCAGCAGAGTATGCAAAAGAATACTGCAACGATGCTGTGTATCCAGCTCATCTTTTCAAAGCCCTGCTTCACAAAGATACCGGGCTGATTGATTTTCTGGAGTCAACACTCGACAAGGATTATTTTTATCTGCAAGAGTGGGCAGATGTGCAGATGCAGCTTGCACCAAAGGCTATGCGCCCCAACAAGCATCCCGAGGCAAGCAGCGAAACCCAGGCAGTGCTCGACGAGGCTGAGAATTACAACCTCAAAATGGGCCTTGCCGATGAGGATCCACTCGGACTGCTGGCAGCCGTGGTAACTCCCGGGGTGGGATTCAGCTTCGATCAGCTAAAGACACTTCCACTCAACGCATCTGAAATCTGTGACAAGGTGCCTGCATCGGGCAAGGCTGGATCTGCTTCAAGCCCTGCCAAGCCCACCTCACATTCAAATGATGTGGCTCAATACACCATAGATATGTGCGCCGACTACCGTGCTGGCAAATATGGGCCAGTAATCGGATTTGAAAGTGAATTGTCAGAAATCTATGAAATTCTTGGCCGCAAAAACAAATCGAGTGTGCTTATCGTGGGTGAGACTGGCGTAGGCAAAACCTCCCTGGTAAGAAAGCTCGTTGAGAAAATCAGTGATGGCTCTGCCCCAGCATTCCTTCAAGGGAATGAGGTGCTTGAGCTTGACTTGGCTGCCATCGGCGCAGACGCCTCATACCGAGGCGAAGCTGAAAGCCGTCTTAAAAACATTCTCACCAACCTGCGCGAAGGCGGTCGCTCAATACTGGTAATCGAGGGAATTGACCGCATTTTCGATAAGCAAAGCAATCTCTATGGCCTCAGCACCATCCTAAAGCAAGAGCTGGCCAAAGTCGACTTGCACTTGGTAGCTACCACGGCGATTGATGGCTACACTAAGAACCTGGAGACGGACAAAGAATTTGTGAGCAAGGTGGAGAAGCTAAGCATCGACGAACCCGATGCCCAGCTGTGCCAAGAAATCATCGAAGGCATAATCGACGAATACAACACCTTCCATGGTTTGACCACCGAAGCTGATGCCATAGCCGAAGCGATACAACTATCTAAGCGTTATCTAACCGAGAGATCTCTTCCCGACTCTGCCATTGGCCTGATTGACCGCACCATGTCGCAGGTAAAAACAGCCAATGATATTTCCGCTGACGGAGAAAAGCGACAGACCGTAGGCAAGGACGATTTATACGCAGTGGTGGCCAAGCTAACTGGCATCCCATTGGGCAAAGTACAATCATCAGAGCGCGAACGCCTAATCAATGGCGAGGAAATACTCAAGAAGAGGGTTGTAGGCCAAGACCATGCCGTAAAGAAAGTGCTCGATGCAGTGTTCGAAGCCCGCTCAGGCCTTAATAAGAAAGGTCAGCCAATGGGCTCGTTCTTCTTCCTGGGCCCGACCGGTACCGGCAAGACCGAACTCTCGAAAGCCCTGGCAGAATTCCTATTCAACGACGAGTCAGCCCTGCTGCGCTTCGATATGTCGGAGTTCAAGGAGGAGCACTCGGTGGCTCTGCTCTACGGTGCGCCTCCGGGATACGTAGGCTACGAAGAAGGCGGTCTGCTTGTAAACAAGATTCGCCAAAAGCCCTATTCAGTAGTGCTCTTCGATGAGATCGAGAAGGCTCACAAATCGGTATTCGACCTCTTTTTGCAGATTCTCGACGAGGGCAAGCTCCACGACCGTCTGGGCCGAGTAGGCGACTTCTCCAATGCCCTTATACTCTTCACCAGCAATATTGGCAGCAAATTCATTGTTGACACATTCAACAAGGGCCAGGTGCCACAGAGCAACACTCTGATGGACATTATGCAAGATTATTTCCGCCCAGAGTTCTTGGGCCGTCTTACCGAAATAATCCCGTTCTCACCAATTACCGAGGAAACAGTAACCCGCATCTTCCAAATCCACCTCAAGGGCTTGCTCAAGCTGCTCGATGCTCAGAACATCAAGCTCGAAATCGACGAGGACACTATGCACCACATCGCAATGAAAGGCTTCAATCCGCAGTACGGCGCGCGCCCAATCATTGGCATCATCCGCAAGGAGCTGCGCAATCCGCTGTCGAAGCTCATCATCGCGGGCAAGGTAAAGAGCGGCGACACAGTGAAAGTAGGAATAAAGGATGGCGAGGTAGAGTTCAAGGTGTGAGGTGTTAAGTGTTAAGTATTAAGTATTAAGTGTTAAGTGTTAAGTGTTAAGTATTAAGAATTAAGTATTAAGAAACCAATAAAATAATTTCAACTATGGCAATGAAAGAGAATTTCATCTCGATGGCCCCAGATGAGCAGTCGAGTGCGAAAGTCAATCCCATTGACAACAACAAGACCCTATTCATCGATCAGTTCACAACTGATGTTGAGCCTGGCGACCCACAATTCGTAGAGGATATCCAGAACATCAACGATGCCTTCGCTCACTTTCGCCCCCAAGTAGAAGTTGATTTCATCGACGAAGAGGGCGGCTCAGTGAACGAGACACTTCATTTTAACGAAATCCGTGACTTCGAAGCCAACGGCGGCAAGGGTCGCTTGGTAGAGAACAGTCCCTTCCTGTCGGGCGTAAAGGAAAAAATCGACGCTCACGCCAAGGTGCGCAAGAGCATTGAGCAGAACCGCAAACTGCGTGACATCCTGAAGGATGCTGAATCGCGCGAAGAGCTCAAGGCCATGCTCGAATCAATGCTTGCTGAACTTGAAAACAACAAATAACACATAATAGAAATGGCAGAAGCTGAAATGAAAAAAGCCCCCGCAGCACAAGGGGCATCACAGCAGGGAGCAGCTCCACAGCGCGAAGCCGCTAAGGATCCCTCACAATTGCTGAAAAAGTTTGGCGGATTCAATGCAATCCGTGGATTCATGCCAGATGCTGACAATCTGAATCCTGCTCGCAAGGCCAACAAGGCTGTATTCCTCAGCGACAAGCGCTTCGAGGACAAGCGCGAAATGCTGAAGCGCGACATCAAGACCTGGCTCGAACTGCTCAACGGTGGCGCTGACACAGCAACCGCCCTGGTTGACGAGTGCAAGGCAAAGGAAGAAAAATACACCGATGTGCTGAAGCAAGGCATTTCCGATGCACTCTATGCCACTGAGAATCTGGAGCGCGCTTACCGTTCGCTCGATGCTTTCTTCAAGACCGCTGGCACCGACAAGGTAAAGAATCTGCGCCTTATCAATGTAGTGAAGGAAGATATCGCTGACCCCGACTCAGGCTTTGCCAACGAGGTAGAAGACCTGCTCCGCAACGGCTTTGACCGCCTCAGCCTCAAGGATGCTTACAGCCTGCTGGTAGTGCCTGGCAATGTGTTCCAGGACAAGGCTTCGCTGCTGCAATGGGCAAAAATCGCCTATAAATACAAGGTGCTGCTGATTACCGACCATGCCGACGAATATTCATTCGACGACCTGCAGGCCAATACAGAGGGCTACCGCGACAGCGATTCAGAGCTGATGAACGTGGTGATGACCGCCAACTGGATCGTAGGCCGCGACGCTGAAAAGATGGCTTCGGGCGAAGAGGATGCCAACGCTTTCTATGTGTATCCGGCAGGTGCATTAGCTGGCAAGCTCTATGATGAGACAGCCAACATGGCACAGGGCGCTGGTGGCAAGAAATATGGCACGCTCGACGGCGTGAAGGGCGTGAAACTTGACCTGTTGAAGAGCGAAATCGCAGCTCTGATGGACAATCAGGTAGTGCCGATGGTTTACAGCGAAGGCCGCGTGATGGCATTCAACAATTCCACCCTTTACAATGGCGATCTGGACGCCATGAAGGAATACCCCATCGTGCGAGTATTCGACTGGGTGAAGAAGGTGCTTATGAACTTTGTGCATGAGGTGGCTCTGGAGAATTGGGATCCATACAACTCGCCCAAGAACCTCAAGGCTAAGATACAGGCCTTCCTCAATGATTACAAGGGCTACGGCAACCTGTTCCAGAACTATGAAATTAAGGAACCCAGCCAGGATCCTGTGACCAAGCGCATCACCTGCGACATCAGCTTGACTCCCTTCTACTCAGCCAAGAACTTTGTGATCAAGGTGGCAGCTGACAAGAAAGACAAAGAGGCCGCATTGTCATAATAATGGGGCTTAAATCATACCAATTTAATAAACACTTATCATTATGGCTAAAACACCCGTAAAGATTGAAATCGACGGCTACAAGGAACGCGAAGTCCTGATGGTCAAGTACGAATTTGACCAGGCCACTGACGTTGAAGGCCAAATGTCGGGCATTCCACGCGGAGGTCAGATTGTAGTAAGAGTGAAGGCTCTCAACGATGGCACCCCCGATTTGATGGCATGGATGGTAGAGCGCAATCTGCCCAAAGACGGCTCAATCACATTCATGGAGACCAAGACTGGCAAGAAGATGAAGTCAATCGACTTCACTCGCGGCTATTGCGTAAAATTCGAGGAAAAATGGGAGGACAAAATGGGACATTTCGAGGAAATCACCATTACCTGCCAAAGAATTACCTTCGGCTCGGTAACATTCGAGAACGATTGGGCATAATATCAACCACACTAAACCATTAAAGATATGGCATCAAATGTAACACCGGTAGTACTGCAAGTACAAGACTTCCAAGATCGCGAAGTGATGATGGTTGACTACAAGTTTGACCAGACCATTGATCGCGAAGGCCAGATCTCGGGTATTCCCCGTGGCGGTAGAGTGAACCTGAGAGTGAAAGCCCTCAACGACGGCAACAACCAATTGCTGCAGTGGATGCTTTCGCCCAATGACCCAAGAGACATGAAGGTGGTATTCTACAACACCGTAGATGGCTCCACTATGAAGGAGCTGGTAGGCAAAGGCTGCTATTGCGTGCACTACACCGAGAAATGGGAAGATGGCGAAGAGCACTTCGAGGAAATCGAGGTGGTATGCCAATCCCTGGCCAACGGCCCAGTAGAATTTGAGAACCCCTGGAAATAAATCATCACGATGCCGTGAGGCTGAGCCAACGACTTGGCCTCATGGCTAATATTTCTTCCATTTATGGCAATATCTGCTAAGCTTCAACTTTGCAACTTTGGATTTGGCATCGTAGAGCACGAATATGATTTGGTGAGCCTCGACTACACTATCGATCGCCACCACAATGGGATTTGCCCTGATGGAAGGCCAATGAGCCGCTCGCTGCGAGTAAGCGTGATTGCTCCTGACAAGGCTGATATAGAGCTGTTTCATTGGTACATTTCGCAATGCCAGATGTCTGGGCGCATTATCATTGACCTATCCGACGCTCAGGTAAATGGGCGCACCAAAAGAATCGATTTCCATGACGCGGTGTGCCGAGAGATGTGCGAAACCTACGATATCTCCAGCACCAGCCGGCGAGTGCTGAGCTTGAACTTGGTCAGCGACACAGTGGAAACTGAGGACCAAACCTATCATGCCTCCTGGCTAAGCTAAAATTCCACAGAAGAGTGACATGAATGGGAATTTGTCGAACGAAATAAAATGCACCTTGTTGATGGGGGCAATTACAAGCCAGTTTGCATACAAAGACCGTGACCATAGCCTCACGGTGCAATCGCTCAATTACAAATGCACCCGCCCTGTTGACTCAAAAGGAAGGCCCTACAGCACCACAGAGACTGTGATTTTGGAAATTATAGTCAAGGCTGAGGGTGAGGTGCACGGATTATTCCAATTATTATCTGAGGATTCCCCCACTGATATATCAATCCTTTACAATGCGAAATTTGACCCTGCCAATCAATTAAGCGAGTATGACAGCGCAATAGTGTTTACGGGGTATTTGACCGAGATTAACGAAGTTTTCAATGCAGCAGATTCTAATCCTTTGCTTTTGCGGATCAAATTCCTTACCAGCGCCATCAAATATCTTGGCCTTAACCAACCATTAGATTTGCCTATAACCCAATAAACCATCATAGTACTATGAACACTAATTACAAATTATCTATTAGCAATCTCAAAAAGGAGAAAATCGATATAAAATTAGGCTCTGATGAAAAGTTATCAGACACAATCAGTGCCACGCTGGTTTCAGTGGATTACTGCAAAGAAATTTACACGCCTGGATGGATAAAAATTAAAATTTTACTAAAGTCTTCGGCTACTTTAAACCGCAAATCTATCATAGAACTGCTAAAACCAGCTCAACTCTCATTGCTGTATAATGATTTTAAAATTGCTGAAAACTATGATATATTCCAGATCTCACCATCTTATCAAGGAGCTGGCACCGAGAAAGTTTGGTATGTGAGCATCACTGCCTACAGTCCCGACAAATATTTAACCCTCGAAAAAGCCTGCCGCTCATGGTGCGGCAAAAAGCTATTCGCTGATATTATCACATCATTATGCGTAACATGCAAAAACCCAAGCGAGACCACAAACGACATAGAAGATGCTGGATCCTCGGGCGATGCTGGAACACCAGAAGATGCTGGAACCTCGGAGGATACTGGAATCTCGGAGGAAGCTGGAACATCAGAGGAAGCTGGGGCTTCAAAGAATGCTGAGACCTCAGAGGATGCTGGAATTTCTGAAGATGCTGGAGTATCAGAAGATGATGGAATTTCAGGGGATTCAGAGGATTCTGGAACTTCAGGGGATTCAGAGGATTCAGGGAATTCTGGAACTTCGGGAGATTCTGCTGGCACTTCCACTTCAAAGTTCATTCATTCCACCGAATTACAGGGTACTACTTTCCTCAATAATTTAAATTATCTTCAATTCAAGGCTACGGATGGCAATAACTACGAATTTTTGATTCCCTACTTGGTGCAGTACAACGAAAGTTTTTATGATTTCTTAGTACGCACACTTAACCGATATGGAGAATTTTTATACCACGAAGAGAGTACAGTTTATGTAGGGATACCCACCTCAAAATCAAATCCCATTACTATTAAAATAGAAGATATTTCCTCGATTACTTATAATGATAGCGACATACAAGAATACGCCTCGCCTTTAGCCGAAGATTATGTAAATGAGGAGATAAAGAATGGCAGTACCGAGCTTTCATACAAGGATGAGGTAACAGCTTATAATTACACTGAGGTAGTGCCCAAAGCTTACGCCGACTTTACCGAAATGATGGACGTATCGGATAGATTCGTCACTCAGATTGTAGGGGAAGTGGGTCAACAAGACAATGTGTTAGGCATGTTGGCAGGAGCTGCAACAAAAGCAGCATTCAGCACCTTTGAAGCCTATCAGCAATACAAGGAAGTGACCAAAGAATATGAAACGGCTCATCTTAAAAATCCGGGCACAAAAGAAAAGCCAGACACTACCCACTTTGACCAGCGAGGAGCAGGCGCAGAGGATGAAACCAACTTGTTAGAAGATATTAAGACCAAGCGCACAACCCTCAGCTCTGGAGGAGTTGAAAATGAAACTACAAATAAGCAGAACCTGCAAGATGCTTCCTCTAAAGCCCAGAACTCAGGATTTAACAGATATGCCTCCTACTCTACGGGCAAGCTATTTTACCAATATTACTCAGCAGATGCGCCAGTGTGCGATGATTCTGGCAAATTTGTAATATATACTCGCTCATACATCCCAGATACCCGCAAAGCTGAAGAAAAACAGACTCTCAACACCATTACCATTGATTTGGGTAGCAACCCAAAATATGATTTGCGCCTTGGCAATCTAATCTCTCTCGATGGGGAAAAATATATAATAACTAAGATTCGCGGCCTATCCGAGCAAAACCCAACATCTGCCGACAATGACAAGACTATTATCGAGGCTGTGCCCTTTGATGGAACAAAATATTACCCTCCATTAGCCAAAACAGAGCCTATCAGGAAGAGCGGGCCACAAACGGCAAGAGTGACAGATACCTTTGACCCCCAGCGCCTCAACAGAGTGAGAGTTAAATATCCATGGGCCACAAGCTCCGATGAAATATCACCTTGGATAAGGATAGCACAACCCCTGGCTGGCGAAGACACTGGATTTAATTTCGCGCCCCAGGAGGGGGATGAGGCTTTGGTAGATTACGAAGATGGCAATGTAGAAAAGCCTTACGTAGTGGGCATGCTGTATCGCTGCGGTCAAAAGCCTGACAATGATTCGGGTCATGGCACTATCTCAAATATCACTTCTCACGATGGTCAGAAAATAATTTTCACTGACCAAAATGATGCCGACTTTGTGACCTCGCTTTCACCGGCACTGAGCACTTTGGCCAAATTTATTCCAAGCATTTCAGAGAAAATTCCCGATGACAAGACCTTCGGATCAATTGAGTTGACTGATCGTGCGGGCATTTATTCGATGGAACTATCGAGCACTGACCGCTCAATCAAAATTAATTCTACATTTGGCGACATCGAAATCAATGCTCTTACAGGCATCACAATCAACGCTCCAAACGGAGATATTACCATTGCAGGCAAGAATATTGATATCAAGGCGGGCAACCGCATAAGCATACAATCGGGTGCCAATCTTACCAACAATTCCGAGCCTTGGATGCCTTTGATATTCAACAAATTAGCAAGCATAAGCTCAAATGCTTTAGCTGAAAAAGTCATAGCACCTGTTGATCTGAAACTACTAAGATGCGTGGTAGAAATGATTCTGCGTCCAATAAGTGGCACTCTAAGCCTTAAATCCAACCGCTATTTAACGATGGAGGCTGGCTCGGGCAATGTGGAGATACTCGACGAGGATTGGATTGCGGAACACAAACTCTCGGGAAAAATCAAACAATCCTTCCTTAATACTTTCCCATTTATGGGCCAGAACCTTTATCCCAAAATGGTATATAATGCTGCTGTAACAGCAAGGCATTTATTGATGGACCTCCATAAACAATATTACGCATTTGCAACCGAAATTCAGAAAAAGGCAAACGAATACTACGATTTATATGACGATCTCAAAAAACAAAACTGAATTTGATACTTTTCAAGATATAGTTTCCAATGCAAATAAAAAACCAACTAAAAAATTTGAAATTGATAAGAAAAAGAAACCCGATCCTAACCAAAACCGGAATCCTGATGAAGTAAAAAAAGACATGGAGAAAGCTGGCAATGAACTTTACCAAGCTGCTGGAGGCATGAAACTGGCTTTTGAAAAATTAATGAAAGCCATAAAGGGTCATCAAGTTGGCGCTGATATCTTTGAGGAACATTCTAAAAAAATAAACGAGGAATTACAAAAGCCTGACATGTGCGGCAGATATTATATAATAAACCAATTGCCTGTTAATAGTAGTACAAAAAAGGTTGAAATTCAGCCCCAAGATTTTAAACCTATTGAAAAAGAAAACGTACGAGAGTTCGTGTATATGGTAATGGATTGGGCTATCGAATATTATAATAAAAAAAATAGTTTCTATACAGTAAAACGCAAAAAAGTAGACCCAAAAAACCACGATTTTTCTCAAGATACCCAATGGAAAGAATTTGTTGATTCCATAAAATTTGTAAACGCAGGAGAAGATAACCCGCAGCCAGCTTCTGCCTCCCAACCGGCCGCTCCATTAACAGGATGGCAAAGCCTTTGGGGAACTATAAAAAAATACGCTTCTGTAACTGGGAAAGGAATCGGTGAAACATTGGAGGAATATTCACTCCAGGATGTCTTGGATAATAATATCTGGGACTCACTGCAAGAGGGAGAAATTCTCCTTTCCGACAAGGAGCAAGGTACCCTGCATATCCAAAACAAGGAAATTACCGCTTATGATGCCAATCGCAGCAAAGATGATTTGCACAAACGCCTTATCCACTATTTAAAGACATTATAATGACCAACTTAGAAGCTATCGCGGCCGAAATGGAAAGCTGGAGGGCTGCCATTGATGAGCTAAAGAAAGATTTGAAAACCGTGCTTGAGGATATCCACTCCCAAAAAGATAAAATTCAGGAGTTGCGGAATCAGGTTGACAACGAACTTGCCCAAGTGAAATATGTGCGTGATGATAAACGCTTAGTGCTTAGCGCCCCTGAAATTATCATAGGCAATGTAGATCGCCAAGGACATTTAATTCAAGGGGGGCAAATCATACTTCGTGGAGAAGACATTTGCCTTAGTGGTGTGGGTAAGACAGCTAATGTGCACGCTCATGCTGCCAACATTAGGCTGGTAAATGATGATCAAGGTCCAGATGGTAATGAGGCATTTGTACACGATGGGTCTAAGATTGTAGCTTTGGGCAAAGCCATTTCTATGAAAGCAGAAAATTATCAGGATATCTTTGTATCAGGTGAAGATATACCAACTTCACCTGGCCAAATTTCATTTACAGCTGACAATAAATTAGAGTTACTTGCCCAAAAAGATAGAAAAATATTGGAGGCTACTATAAAAAGTCGAACAGAAACCCTGGGTGAGAAAATAGACCCTACGAAGAATAAATTAGCCTCAATAGGAGAAGAAATTAATAAGATTATAGAAGAAGCGGATGAAAATTCCTCTCCAGCCTATAATATTGATCCTGGTTGGTGGCATCGACATTTCTTTTATGAAGCAAAGGAGCACCAAAAGGAATACAAGGAGAAGATTGGATCTCTTTACGATAAACTTATCGAGTTTGAGAAGGAAGCAGCCACAATAGTCGAAGCTAAACGACAACATGAGGCTTTGGGAAAAATTATAATTCCCTCAAGCGATAACTTTGAGAAGGCTGACTCTGGATGTCAAATCACAATAAACAGTGAGAAAATTGACATAGAGTCGCGAGATGCCAAGGATTTCCGCACTACTGCGGCAAGCCAAGTAAATATACAGAGCCCCAAAATCAACCTCATCACTGGACCCATGGAAGATGTAATCACCCCAGAGGGCAAAATTTCAATGAAAGCCCAAGATGTGGATATCGACACATCTGAGCCATCAAAGAAAGATGACCAGGGTAAACAGACTCTGACAACCCGCGGCACTGTAAAGATTAATTCAAGGGAGATTACACTGCAAAGCCTTAATTACTCGATTGACAAAGATGGCAAAGCTACTGAGGCCGATACCGAGGATCCCGAAGGAAAGGGCGAGTTTGGAGCCGAGGGCAGCCATCTGTATGTACGCACCAATCATGTCAACATTGACACTAATAAGGTAGATGGCACTGCAAGTGGAAGCGTGGCAGTAGTTTCAAAAGACATTGATTTGTATGGCTGCAAGACCACGGTATCTGATGGAAAGAGAACCGTAGATGTAAACGGAGCAAAAGCTGAGAAATCCAACGTAAGATTAATGGCCGACTCCATAGCAATGGGCAGCTTATCAGATAAGTTACGCAGTTCGGAAATCCAAGTAGAGTCAGATAAAATCGATATAAAAACTTACAAAACCACCGACATCTCCTATGTAGGTGAGGGGGAAGGCCCCAAGATAGGACTTTCCAAAGAGCAATATCTGCTGCAGTGCAAAGGCAACTCAATAAAAGTTGACACTTCCCTGACTAAAATAGATAGTGAAACCCAAATCACGAAGGATACCACTATTGACGTCAAGCTTACCGTTCCATACATTGAAGTACATACAAAGGATAATAAGGGACAAATTCAATCTGACTACTTAGGTTGTCCGGATATTAGTTCCTCTGATATAACTGCTACGGGCACCATAAAAGGGAAAACTCTGAATGCGACTACCGAACTCATTGCCCCTAATACAAAAAAGTCGTAAGCCATGAGCAAATATGTGTGCATGGGAGCGCAATTGCAATGTTCGTTTGGAATGTCACCTGGGCAATTGATGGTAGTGGACGCTTCACGCCCAATGATAGAAAACAAATTACAAGCTACCATTATGGATTATGCTCCGATGGTCAACATCCTCACTTTTGGCATGTGCCAATCGATGAGCAATCCCACCGTAGCCTCAGCTACTGCTGCCGCAATGGGAGTGTTGACACCTATGCCTTGCGTGCCAGCTGTAGTGGTGCCGTGGAGCCCCGCAGGCAAAGTAATCGTGGGCATTTTCCCAGCCCTTTTGGATAATGCCAAATGCAATTGCATGTGGGGCGGTCAAATATCTATCACTAATCCTGGTCAGAACTTTCTGGAAGGAGATTAAAGCCACGAAATATGCGAATTAAGGTAATTGATTTGATTAAAGAGAGCCAGACGCTGTTCAGCGCCCATGCAATGTCGTACTGCTACAAGATGATGAATCTGTGTTTGACATCCGATCCTGCAGCCATGCTATCTTTCAAGGTCAATTGTGAGGGTAAATTATATAATCTTGACGATATAGCCACAGTAGCATTGCCCGATGATAAGCATTATCTAATATATCCCACGATCAAAGATTTTGCGCCCTATATCATAAAGGCAATGATTAAGCCCCACCCTGAATTCAAATCAGAAATCTTAGAGGAGGATGAAAAAATCCATTCCGTATCTTAGTGACTGTGCCAGATGTGGATGATGATCGCCATGATTTGCTGCTGGATGCCATTGATTCTCTGACAAAAGAAACAGAAACTAATATGAATCTCCTCAACAAAAAATATCTGGGACGAATCATGGGAGTCATTCCATTGACAGCGTTAGAAGAGCTCAATGAGGCAAAAGATAATCTGAACCAAATCCAAGATTATTTCAAAGATCTATGTGACAAACAACATAAGAAAAAGCTTGAAGAGGTAGAGATCGCATATAACGAGTGGAAATCTAAAGCCAAAGAAAAAGCAACAGCTAAGCAAGAGAAAGAAGCCGCAGCTGGCGAAAAAGTAGGGCTAAGCATGAGCCTTGATTTTGATGATGACGAATAGCCTACACATAGATAATCTTCAGTTTGATTTAGACCACATTCGCCATGCCAAAATTATGGTGGTGGGCTGCGGTGCACTTGGCAACGAAGTAATCAAAAATTCGACATTCGCTGGCATTGGGCATCTGGCATTGGTTGACCCTGACATAGTGGAGCATCGCAATCTTTCCCATTCAATCTTATTCAGGAAATCAGATGCCGATAACAAGGCTAAGAAAGTAGATGCAGCAGCTCGCTCAGCAAAAGAATTGTCGCCATCAATTGAGATTGACACTATCGCAGGCGACATTTGCCACGACGTTGGCTTAGGCTTAATCAAGCAGATGGACGTGGTGATTGGCTGCGTCGACAACAAATATGCACGGTTCTTTATCAATCGCCTCTGCATGCGCGCTGGAAAGCCTTGGGTTGATGGGGGTGTGTTCGGGCTTGAAGGCACTGTAAAAGTATATATGCCAGGCCGTAATTGCTATGCTTGCGGCTTGGATTTGCAATCACTGCAGGAATTGAAAGGGAGCATGTCGTGCGCTGACATTGTAGAGCGACAAGTCAGCACTGGCCATGTATCCACATCATCAATCATAGCATCGGTGATAGGCGCAGTACAGGTACAAGAGGCTCTAAAACTGCTTCATCCAAGGGAATTAGCCGATGGCACTTTTGTCAGCCTCTGTGGAAAGATATTCTATTACGAAGGGATGAATCTCACATCTCGCATAGCCGAAATGAGGGCTTATGATGAAGATTGCTGTGAACATGAGCAGTGGGACGAAGGTGAAGATTTAGGAATCCAAGCTACGAACACGGCTGCTGAATGCATGTGGATTGTCAACAAAAAACTTGAAAACGATTGTAAAATTCTACTTCCAGGACGTGGCTTTGTAAGCTACATTGAGCGCAAGGACACAATGGAGAAAGCTGAGGTATGCTGCCCATCTTGGCAAGTAGAAGATAAGATAAATTCTTCAGCTCAGTTCCGCAAGGTGCCTTTCTGGCTCCTGCGTCAAAATGAAATACACTATCTGGATACTGACTTCCCCTACCCTAATTTTGAGCTATTGCGCTTGGGCATAAATCACAATGATATCATTAAGGTACTCACACCGGAAGAAACAATCTTTGTAAAGGTAGCTTGACAGATTATGAAAATCAAAGGCAACATACCCGAGGGCAAAGCTGAGTTTCTATTAGGCTTGCTTTATCCTGAGATTGGCAATGAATGGGACGCGCGATTTAATAGCTCATTCACGCGCAACTATCTTAGCGACCTCACTGCTATAGACGATCGCAGCGAAGATGCAATGTGTGTGGAGCTGACGCGCGACGGAGTGATTGACTTGCTGCCTGATTCTCTGCTTTCAACTGATGACGAGTTGAAGTCGGAAGATTTCAAAGAGTCATATGAAGAAATGACAAGGCGACTAAGGCTCCTGCGCGAGACATTTCGCCCCCTTGACACAGTGCTTTTCCGGCATAGCATGAAGCTTGAGGGCGCAACTGCCAAACTCTTATCCGACAAACTGGATTTCCTGTTAAAGACATTTTATGACTTCGATTTGAAGAAGATTCAGAACCCATACATCAAGGCCTTGGCACCGCTCTTGCTGAATGTAACTGAATTTAGAGGCAATTTTGAACTTTTAAAATACTACATTGGAAAGGCAACTGGCTGGCCCACTACAATGAAAATCAGTCAATGGAGCGATACCGACACATCTCTGGCACCGATTCCTTATTTAGAATACAATCTTAATATCAGAGGCTTGGGACAAAATTATGAGGCCTCAGCCCAAGAAATCCAAGAATTAGAAGATTTTATTCGAGAGCGATTTATACCGGCATACATGCAGTTCAAAATTAATATTGTGACTGATTCTGATTTGGATTCACCCCTTATGCTCGATTACAATGCAACACTAAATTAGCCCTGTTATGAAGGATACATCCTCACTAATTGATATAAATTCAAATGTAGCGTGGCACAAAGGCATGAGGCTTACGGCCACGACCTTTGATGTGCATGATGCAGCATGGGACAGGCAGCAGCAATTGCTTTGGCAATTTGCAGCCCATGGCAGTCTGGGCTTGCTTCCAACTAAAGAATTTATGTGCAAAGCGGCATTTGTAAAAAATAAGCTCGAGCTTAACCATCTGCAATGCATGGCATTGCTGCCCTCAGGAAGAATTTTGGATATAGATGAGGATGCGGTGGTGCCAATATCGAAAATGCCTGACGCAGATTACTATGTAACCGCTTTCTTTACTGATGAGACACAAGATTTCGAGTTGCAGGATGTAAGATGCACCAGGCCGGTATATGGCTTTGCTTTGCGCACTATCACTCAAGCGAAGGAGCGGGGCGAAATGCCAGTGCTAAAACTCAAGGTGGGGAATGGTCGCATAAGCATTGACGAAAATTACATTCTGCCGAGCCTTCTCTTAGGAGCATCGCCGAGGAATTTGGATTTTGTAAGCCAAATAAGGGAAAAGCTTATGAAGATAGCCACTCATAAGCACATTGCGGATATGAACACTAAGTGCGCCTTCATGCAATTCTGGTTTATGGTGGGGAAGTTTGATGGCAGTTCCCCTTTAAAGGATTTTCTCAGGCTTACAATTGAAATACATACAGTCTCAGCTCAATTTATTGTGAAGCCAAGTACGGAATTTAAGCTCCCTATTGATCTAATACCCCTGGATCTGGCGCTATGGTACGCTTATCTGATTGAGCAATTAGACCATGCAATTGAGCATCTTGACCATGCCGAAGTAAAAGAAGAAGAGATTGATTACAGCAAGCTGAAGGCAGAGATCCTAACCGAGGTGCGTCAGAATTTATATCCCACGCTCAAGCAAGAACTATTCCAAGGCTTATGTGACGAACTCACAAAAAGGCTGCGCGAGCATGTGTCGGGCGAAGTGCTGGATAAGCTAAAACAATATCTTAACGACAGCATAAGGCCGCGCTTGGAAAAGACATTATCTGAAAATCTTACCCAAGAATTGCCTCCTAAGCTATATAAGGATCTTAACGAGAATCTTTACAAGAATCTTTACGATGAATTGTCAAAAATCTTGAACCAAGAGTTTGAGGCCCTGGCAAAAGATTTGCCTAAGATGATTCCGCAAGAGGAAATTGAAAATAAATTCATACCCTGGATATGAGTTACTTGAATCTGCCATTAGCCGTAACTGGAAGCCGGTTAAGCCGAGTAGATGACGTAAAGACTTCAATTGACAAACATCTCAGCCTGATATTGCACACAGCTGAGGGTGATTGCCGCTGCATGCCTAAGTTTGGATTCAGATTCAACAACCTGAGGTTTGAAATCATCAATGAGCGCGACGGCGTGGTGTATGATTCAGCACCAAGCAAAACAGCAAATGCTGGGCTCTATGACAAAAAGATTTCTGGCACTTCCACCAATCTCAACGCCTTCGCTGCGGAATTATTATCAGCGATCGCACAATATGAGTCACGCCTAACTGATATTACAGTAGGCATGTCGTACCTGCGCCAAGAGCACCGCATTCATATTGTGGTGAACGCTGTAATTGCCGAAAACCGCACCCCATACAAATTTGAATCCGATATGAAAATCTGGAACTGATTATGAAATTCAGTGAATTTGAGATAAAGAAAACCGCCGAACAATTAATCGACATGGCCGTAGGCCTATGGCGCCGCTCGGGTATTCAATCCGAGCTTGGCCATGTGGAGGAGGATCCAGTATTTAAGATGCTGATGACAGCGGTTGCTTACCAATGGGGCGAAGCAAATCTGCGCATTGACTCGCTGAAGGCTGATTTGCTGAGAGATTTCATCAATTACACCACACCATACGCGCAATGCGGAGCCTTGCCTGCATCAGTGACAGTCCGGGCTAACCCTAATCAAAACATAGATGAAGGGTGGCTCAACGAATCCACTTACTTTACACTAAATGGCACTGGATTTCGCTTCATTCCCTTGCTTAACACCAAGCTGACCCACGTAGGGATTGAAGCCGTAGAGAGGATTGATGGTCGCCGATGGAAAGTCAAGCTGTCGCTACCATCATCTCTGGAATCAATCGGAGGTCTAACGTTTGCTATCAATTCGCCTTATTACAGCGACCTGCGAATAACTGCAACCAAACGCGAAATCCCCCTCATAAAGCCTTGGGAATATTCGGAACTGCCATTTAACAAATGCTTCGACCCCCTGGAAATACCAGCCGAGGGAGGCAATTCTATGCCCTCAGCCTCGATATGGCTTGAAACCATGGCTTTCCAAAATCTCAGATTCTATTATATCTTACCCGATGAGGCAGCCAAGGTGACTAACCCAGGCTCAATGGAACTCATAATGGAATTCATGGGCATAGACGACAATTTTACCTTCGACAAGTCGCTATTGCAATTTAACTGCGTGCCGTTGGCAAATATTTCATTAGCCACCGCTTGGCTTGACAATGAACATCCAGCGGCCCGCATCAGTGGTGACGCACAATTTGTAGGGCTATATGACAATACCCAGCAGATTGACGCCCGAGATTATCAAATTGAAATCCGCAGGGTGGCTACCGACCGCTTTAACCGGCCCTTGCTAATCAATCTGGCACAAGAATTAATCAATAGATTCGATTCGGATTATTACGCCTTTTCTCAGACCAAAGCCCTGGCGGACGGCAAAATCATCAATCAGATGAAGCGAGCCGTAAATGACCTGTCGGAATCACTGCGCGAGGAAGAAATGGAGGCACAAGGCATATATCTGATACTCCATACTGATGATTATTCATCAAAGAAGAAAAACCTGTCGGTTGAGGTGAAATATCTCACCACAAATGGAGCGGCTGTAAATTCAGTGCTTACCGCAGATAGCAAATTCCTGTCGCCCGCGATTGTTGACCAAAGCACTATCAAGGTGATATCCAAGCCTGCGGGAGGCATAGATGCTTCGCGATTCCTGTCGAAAGGCAAGGGATTGGCGGCATATCGCCTTAATACCAACGACCGATTGGTGACACCGATGGACTACAAGCTATTTGTAAAGAAAGAGCTGCAGCGCAGATTCGACATTCCAGCCGAGCTGATAAAAAATATCCGAGTGACCACAAGGCGCGAAAGAATGCGCCGTGAATCTGATTACGTGCTGCAAATCACAGTCACTCTTTCCGACAACCCTATACTCACTCGCATGATCACCGGAAAGGTTGAATATATCAAACTGCTCTTGCAGAAAGCCATGGAAGTGCGCAGCACCCAAGTTTTAAAAATCGAAGTAAACATTCTGCAAGAATCAAAACCAAAGAAAGAAAACCAGTAACCTATGGATGAAGATTTTCTTATTAATATCGTATATAAAAACCGCAAGGTAAAATTCAAAGTTACCGACCCAACTCTTCCACTGTCAAAGCTAATGAACAATCTTAGGCATGCCACTGACTTGGAAGGGAAATTAGTGTTTGACTTCCCATCGGTTGATGCCACTGGGGCACCACTCGATTTTTATTTTGGCAAGGAGGATACCGGCACTAAGGAATTGCGAATATTGCGTCCGCGCATAGGAAAAGACGAACAAACTCTCTTTGATTACGGAGTGACCAACGGTGACACCATATATCTGGTAGCTGACCCCTTCCCTGGATAAATGACAGTTTCAGAAATCGACATAAGCACACTGAATGGACGCGGACGCCGCCGATTAAGGGAGTGGCAAGAGCTTTCTGCTCTCAGCAATGACGACCCAACCATTTCAATTGAACCCATAAAGCTCAATTCTTCAGGAGTTCCCGTTGAATACATGGTCACATTTGTCTTGGCTTCAATCATTGGCGTAGAGGGAGATTTTGAGCCTGGAAATTTATCCGCTATCAACAGGCCTCGATTTGGAAGAGGCTTTTCCATGAAGATAATTCTGCCCGATGGTTATCCCAGCATTGATGCTCCGGCTATCTTCAGATTTACCCCTGATAATAATGGAGCCAACATGCCTTGGCATCCCAATATAGCTTATTATGGAGATTTTGCCGGACGAGTTTGCCTAAACCCAAAAGATACAGCCTCCTCGCTCGCCTCAGGCTGCAAAAGAGCGGCAGATTATCTTCGCTATGACCTCTATCATGCCGATTTGACAGTGCCCTACCCCGAAGATTTGCGAGTGGCTGCATGGGTAAGAGAGCAAGGAGAACCCAGGGGTTGGATATATTTTAACCAAAGTGATTTTGACTGAACCCAATATGCATCGATTATTATCATATTTCTTTTTACTATCCTCAATCTGCTGCATGGCATCAGCCCCATTGAGAGTTACTGTAAGCGATGAAGTTATTTTTTCAGAGCAACTGCAACTCTACAACGGCGATGAATTGGAAAATGTGACGGTGCGCATCAGTTACGACGAGGATGTAAACCAGCTGTCAATAGCCCTGCTATCTAAAAGCCGTCTCTTTGTATTCCACGACACTGTAGCTTACAATGGAATTGTGAAAAGCAATATTTTTGGCCATGCCACTCAGTTGGTGCCAGAGAAACTCCCTTATCAAATCGAGACCGAGAGCGGTTCGCGCTACCGGGTGACCAAACAATACAAAAAATCGCTAAAACAACCCTCAAAAAAACACATTTTCTCTCCTTGGATCTCTACAACTGACCTCAATCCAGTGGATTGCGCGTTGAAGATGGTCAATGACTCGGTTGAAGCCGTTTATACTCTGCCCAATAGGGAGGATTCCCTTTTCTTTGTTTCGCTCAATGATGTGTCGTTTATCCAACATTCCCTCAAGAGCAAGCCGGGCCATAAAACCTACGATCTGTCTGCTTGGGCCAACTTGGATCGCACATACGATATCAAAGTAAAGCGCAACCCATGCTTCGGCATGGATACCAAAATCTCAAAAGCTGAAACAAAGAAGGACGAAGTTAAGGCCAAATATGAAGAGATAAACAAAAGGCTTAATGGACGCACCACTACATCAAGCGCCGATTTTGCCACAGCTTTTGCCACATTGCGCGACACTGCACTAAAAGAACTGAAAAAAAATCAGTCGCGCAGCCTTTGTGTTGACCTTAACAAAGAGATTGACGCTTATAACGCCTATATCGATTCGATAGCCGCTCTGAATATCACTTATGTGCCCGATGAGCGCATAATAGCAGCCTCTCAGCCTAAACCCAAAGAGATTGATGCCGCCTATCTTTACAAGACCGCACGAGAAATCGATGAGGATGTGGCTCGATACATTGTAGCATCGGATCCCATGGAACGGTTGGACATAAAGGCACGATGCAAAAATCGGATTCAAGCAGCCAATGCCGCAATCAAGGATGCCACGGCAGCAAATTCTACCCAATCACAAGCCTTGAGCACTTTCCGACAAGCCGAGGCTTATTTCAAAAAGAAATGCCAATAGATGCCAGTGAAGAGAATATTGATCATAACCATCTTCGCCTTAATATTTTGGATTGCGCCAAAGAGCCAGGACGAATATGATTTTTATGAGCTTGACAATCTGGCCTCGAAAGCTGAAATTGAAGCTTGCATGTTCGACCTCATGGACCGAATGGACGCAATATCTGATATGATGAAGCAAGCATCAAGCATTGAGGATGTGGATAGCATCCGCATTAAATTGTCGGCAGTAGGAATGCTTTATGAGATAGCCTATGCCAACAGCTCGGATGCGCTATACACTGATGATGCTTTGATGCAACTGGTTTCGAGCGTAGATGACCGCCGACGATTGCTCACTGATTCGGTGGCGATATGCAAGAATATGGTAAATGCCATTGAGGCTTCTGATAAACTGTTAGCTTTCATGCAATCGCGCGACTCGATGTACCATATATTAGATGCTCGGGCTGCAGAATTGGCATTGGTCAAGCAAGCGGCTACCATATTGGACAAGCTGAAAGCCTCGGAACAGCTAACATTTGCCGACATCTCCCAAAAATACGAGAAGGCGAAGGCTGACGCTGACGCCTTTCCCCAACTTCAAGAAACATTCGACTCAATCACTGTGCGATACGTAGCGATTAAGGAAATGTCGGACCGCATCCAAGGCCAGCAATATGAGCCTTGGCTGACACGCATCAAGGATTACCTGATAAGCTTTGCTGCCGTGGCAATTATCTTAATGTTCTTGAATGTGCTGCAAAGCAAATACAAGCAAGCCAAAATGCTGCGCCAACAGGCCAAGAAGCTAAAGAATCTTCCTGGTCAGAAAAAATATCCCGAAATTTAAATCCATGGCTAAAACCCAAAATATATATCAATTGCTGGTAACAGCAGTGTTAAGCCTGCTGCTAACTGGCTGCCTTGACAAATGGTCGGAGCCGCACCAAGACCACCCCAGGAGCGCGCTATGGGCCGAAGTAGGCCATTCTACCAAATGTGACTCGCTGTGGGTGGACGTAACACTCGATGATGGTGCCGACCCAATGGATCCTGATTCGATAGCAATCATCGAATACATAGGTGAGCGACGAGTAAATGACAAGACCCAGCCCCGAGCCACAGGCGTATCAATGCCCCTTTATGATTTAGCCATTAATCCCGATGATCAGATTCTTTTTTTGGCTGACCTTTGTGTAGATTCAGCTTTAGTTGAACGTCAGAAAAAGCTGGCGAAAGAGCTTTATCGCTTCTTCCCCAACAACGCAAAGCTTGCATTTATTACGGCCGACGGCCTTACCCCTATTTCTACCGCCTCAGATTATGTAATTGACAAGCGATTTGTGGCTGAGAAGACAAAAAATAAGTATCTCTATCGCGGGATTGTGAATTTCCTTAATCAGGCGGCACTTTCACCCGAATTTTCCAACTACTCTTATGTGGTTGTTGCATCTGACAGCCGTGTTTATGATGGGAGCATACCAATGGATCCAGATCATTTTAAGTTGCAGCAACAGATTCTCGACCTCTCAGCTGACGACTCCCAACTAATTGTAAATTATGTAAATCTTGGCCGCAACGAGGATTCACCATCGCTCAGCGTAATCAAGCAGCTATGTGACGCCACGGGAGGAAACTTCTACTCCACCCTGAGCCGGAGATTGCTTTTGAGCGATTTGCTCGACATCCCCGATAGCCTTTATGTGGATTATCGAGTACATTTGGTAAATCCCGATGGAAAGGTTTATCGAGGCGAGCAGCGGCTAATTCATCTTGAGTGTTTCCAAGGGTCACAAGAACAGATGATTGATGCGGCCTATACCATAGGCACCCCGGGCCATCCTGTAATTGTCAATAATCATGCCTTGGCTTATACTTTGTTGCTGGGCATTGTTTTCACCCTCATAATTCTGATTGGAGCATACGCTGTGCTTCAGCTTCTGGTGCCATATATCATGTACCGAATTTTCCAATATAAATATGTGACCCGCTATCTTGGGTCCAATAGCATGTGGAATGGAGTGATGGTGCCAGAGGAATGTTGCTTCTGTCGCACTAAGTTTAATTTAGGCGACCGCATAGTGGCTAAATGCAAGCATGTGGTACACCTGGAGTGCTGGGAAGAAAATGGTCACAAATGCCCAGAATCAGGTGCTCGTTGCACCGAAGGATCCCACTATTACAATAAGGCTCAGCTCCTCGACCCTCGCAATGCACCCTTTATCATGAATTGGATACTGCTTGGAGTGGTAGCCGGCGGTGTGGCTTGGGTTATCAACACTTTAATCGGACAAGCAATTACCGATTTCAGAAGGTCTGAGTTCTTCACTGTATATGCGCCATTGATTGTGTGCTTCTTCACTTCGCTGGTGCTTAGCTTGCCAGTGACGCATAGGCGAAGCATCGGAAGGCGCGTGGCTACGATAGCCATAAAGACGGGTGCTGCTACCTTGGCTGCATGGGGAATTTTTGCTCTTTGGTATTATGGCATCAGCTTCATTGAGCAAGCTCATACAATTTTCATCCTCGATGCCGTGCCATGGGCTGTGATGAGCGCAGCCACAGCTATCATTCTTTCTTACGATACTAACATCACACGAATGAGATTGCTGCTGGCAATTTTGTGCTCACTGTTGTTTGTGTTGATTTCCAACTACGTCTGGGACTATTCAGTAAATCTGAATCTCAATGCCAATTTGGCTTTGCTGTGGTCGCATCTGATTTACACTGTAGGCTTGGCGGTCAGCTTGGCGGTTGCTGCGCCGAAAGTCGGCCATAACTTCCTGAAAGTAACGGGACAGCGGAAGCCCTTGGATGTGGCTATCTACAAATGGTTTGATGGGGGAAGCGACCATATTACCATCGGCAAGTCGGCTGGGTGCAACTTGCAGATGAGCTGGAGCTTCGACGAGCCAATCTCACCTCAGCAAGCCGCTATCATAAAAAATGGCAACCGATATTATCTCCAAGCCATCGAGCCAGGCGTGTTCCAAGCCAATGGGCAGCCTGTAGAGGTTGGGGAAAACATTCGTCTTTACCATGGCAGCCAATTCAGGATAGGCTCTACCACATTTACATATATCGAACAAGAAATCAAACCTCATAAGAATGGAATATGAAATTAATCGCGACGGCAGAGAGGCGATCCTCACTCTGTCGGGATGGGCTGACACCTCAGCCAGCCAAGAATTGGAACATTCTATACAGCCTCTGCTTCAAGAAAAAGATGTAGATATCATTGTGGATTGTACTAATTTGGAATATGTAAGCTCGAGCGGCCTTCGCTGCTTCATCGCTTTGCTCAAATCAAGCCAAGCCAACGGCAACACTCTGCTAATCAGAGGTCTGAATGATATGGTGCGTGAGGTCTTCGACATGACTGGATTCTCAAGCATCTTCAACATCGAATAACATTGAAAAAATGAGGCGACTATTTCACTCACTCAAGGACCGATTGTGCTTTTATGTGACCGGTCTTTGCCTAATTGTGTTTATCAGCATCGGCATAATATTCCTTAGCTACAGCATAAAGCGTGAGGAAGAGGCTGCAATATCTCAAACTCAACTGCTGCTCGATAACTTGGTGGGACAGATAGATCACCGGATGGACGTAATCGAACATTCTGTGGGGGATATGACTGATGATATATATATGCTAACCAAGTTTCCTGAGGAACTGCCTGGGTTGCTTGAGGCGTGGCTCCATTCAGACAGTCTGGTCAACGGCGTAGGCGTAGCTTTTGAGCCTTATTATTATAAGGAAAAAGGAAAATATTTCATGTTGTCGTGTTATTTCGATCGTGAAGGTTGCCTGCGCAATCAGCGACGAGGCAGCGCCGAATATGATTATTTCAACAAGGCATGGTATAAGGAGGCAATGACTTCAATGCAGGAAAAATGGTGGGACCCATATATCGATCCTGACCTCACTAATAAGTACATGACGTCCTACTTCATACCCCTTGTGGAACCCTCGGACACTACAGCTATAGCGCTTGTATATGCAGATGTGGCGCTCGACACTTTCCAGGGAGCTGTGTCAAAGCTCGATTTCATTGAAGGGAGCCAATCATTTATGGTGACCGAGCAAGGCCAATTTGTGATGCACTGGGATCCATCGATTACTATCCACAATGATATTTTCAACTATGCCGACAGCATTGGCAATCCGGAATTTAAACAAATTGGGCAAGAGATGGTGAAAGGTTGCCGAGGATATCATCAAATAAAGATTGATGGCAAGCGTGCCATTGCTTTTTATACCTATATTCCACGCCTAAGAATGAGCTTTTGTAACATAGTGCCATACAGCATAATAACAAAGGACCTCAATGCAATTATCTGGCTTGTCTTTGGCATTATCAGCATAGGATTGGTTCTCTTAATAATTGGAATCCGACTGGTAATAAAGCGTGAGATGAAACCCCTTGAGGGCATGGCGATTGCTGCCCATAGGATAGGTCAAGGCCATTTCGATGTAGATATTCCCGAACTAAATGACAATGACGAACTACGCAAGATTCGTGATTCGCTGATGAATATGCAGGGGTCGCTTGCTAATTATGTGGAGGAAATCAAGGAAATCACGGCCTCAAAGCAAAGGATAGAGAACGAACTTGCTATTGCCCATGATGTGCAGATGAGCCTTTTGCCTACCATTTTCCCTCCATTCCCCGACAGGAAAGAACTTGACCTTTTTGCCACTCTTTCGCCTGCCAAAGAGGTAGGTGGCGACCTTTATGATTTTATGGTCAGAGGCGACACATTGCTTTTTGCGCTGGGCGATGTATCAGGCAAGGGAGTGCCAGCTGCCCTGTATATGACAACTACAAGAAGCCTGTTCAGATTGGTAGCCGACACCACCGATGCGCCTGGAGAAATAGCCATGCAGCTCAATCGCGCTATATGCAGCGACAACAAATCGAATATCTTCGTCACTATGTTCTTCGGGGCACTGGATCTGCGCACAGGCCATCTTGCGTTCTGCAACGCTGGCCACAACGCTCCCATAATCGTGCCCCAGATAGGCGACTGCCAAAGGCTAAAGGTAATGCCAAACATCCCGCTGGGAATAATGGAGGGTTTCAAATTCAAACAGCAGGAAATCGATCTCGGCACCGATGGATTGCTTTTGTATTCTGATGGCCTTACTGAAGCTGAAAATGGCGAAAAAGGCCAATTCGGTGAAAATCGATTGATTGGGATCATCAATGGAAATCGTGCTCTTAAGGCGAGCCAATTTATAAATGCCATAATTCGTGAGGTTGAAGCCTTCGTAGGAGACGCGCCGCAAAGCGACGACCTTACACTGCTCTATCTGAAACTAACCCTTGACCAGCATAAGTAAGATGGATCGCGAATTGCGCATAAGCTTTGCCAACCGAATTGAAGAGGTGCGAAAGCTGCCTCAGTTTCTAACCGAAGTAGAGTCATTTTTCAATATCTCCTTCCCTAAGGGCAAAATGATCAATTTGGCACTGGAAGAGGCGGTGGCCAATGTTATAAAATATGCCTATCCCCCGGGAGTGGGAGGTGAAATTACGCTTTCGGCAAGTTATGACTCTGACTCTTGCAATTTAGTGTTTGTATTGTCGGACAAGGGACAAATGTTTGACCCTACAAAAGCTGAATCGACTGACACTCACCTATCTGCCCATGAGCGACCGATTGGAGGATTAGGTATAATCATCTATTCCCAAATAATGGATACAATCAAATATCAATATATTGATGACACTAATCACCTCACCATGGAGAAAAAAATAGAGCCCAAGAATAAACCTAATATTACTTGAAAATGAAAAAATTTATCTTCATTAGTTTTGCTATGGTTATGATGGCATGCACAATTTCTGCAACCAAGCAGTCAACAACTACTCGCACTTTCAACGTTGATGGCAATTTCAATGCCATTGATGTGGCTGGAGCCTACGAAGTAACATGTTGCCAAGATGCTTCAAAAGCTGGCACTATTGAGATGGAAGGGCCCGAAAACATATTAGCCAACACAAAAGTTACTCTCAAAGGCCAGACTCTCGACATTAGCACAAAAGGTTATGGAAGTAAGAATAACAATGGCACCACTAAAGTAATCCTGTATTATACCAATGAAATCTCCGACATCGAGCTCTCAGGAGCCTGCATCCTGAACATCTCTAATATGGGCAATGCCACTGACAAGGCAGAAATAGAGGTTACAGGAGCATCACGCATCGTGATCGGACAAGTATGCGGCACGAAAGCTGACATCGAGGCATCCGGAGCAAGCAATGTTGAAATAGCGAGTTGTGAGGCGCGGACCATCGAGGCCGATGCCTCCGGGGCAAGCCACATAAGTATTAATGGCATAGCATGCACCATTTTCGATGGCGATGCTTCCGGAGCCTCAAAAATAGCGGCCCAGGGCAAGGCAGTGAATGTAAAAGCCGAGGCCTCTGGTGCCAGCAATCTGGACTTAGGCGACTTGGAATGTGAAACAGTAAAGGCTGACATCCCGATGACATGCCATCTAACCTATTATGGTAAAGCCACCTTATTCAACAGCTCCAACAACATCACCCCAAAGTACTAAAATACCCATCTGGCTCTTCGGTTTGCTCTACTAACAGGTTAATTTGGATTCTATGTTTCAACTGTGAACAATCTCCTTATTAGAAGCATGATTTCAAGAATTTTGCTATCTTTGCATCGTATTCCCGGTAGCCTCTGATTCGTCAAGCTATCGGGTTTGTTTTTTAACATCTTAGTCATCTTTTGCAAATTCCGTTAATTGCTGGATATAGGCGTTAATCTCTGAGATTTTATTATTGATATGCCGATAGAGGTAGATGCAGCCTGGAATGCCTAATGCCAATATACCGAAGAAAATTCCCATATGAAAACCATCCGTAGCGAAGCCTCTTCCCTCCCAAAAGAAGAACAGCACGAACATCAGCACAAGAATCGCCAAGCAAAGCACCTTACCGATGGTTTGATTCTTTTGGTATTGAGCAATTTTCTTCTGAACATCAATAATGGATCCATCACCAAGTGATGGCAAGCATTTGAGATCTCGCAATGAGAATCCAAGTATTATGAAGCCTAACGCTTCAATGGTCGCCACTGAGTACCAATGCTGGAACTTTCCAGTAAAGTACATTATCGGAAAGACTATTAAGCAGATGATTAGAACCCATAGGCCCCATTGCTCCATGCTTCTGATTTTTTCGTAGGAACTGGTAGCTTTTGAGTTAAACATCTTTCGGATGGCACAGCGGTTTATTTTCTCACTCTCCTCAAGGCGCCAGTTAAGGTCAGCCCAAATCTTCTTCATTTCCTCCTCGTTCATAGTCCTATGCTTTTATTGGTTTGACATTTCTATTAGTTTTGTTTTGACTCGGCTAAGTTTTGTTGCAACATTGGTCTTGGAGATGCCAAGTATTTCTCCTATCTCTTGATAGCTTAAGTTGTCGAGCCACATCAGCACCAAGGCCCTGTCAATCTTGTCAAGCCCTCTGATTAGATCATAGAGCTCTGCGATTTGCTCGCTATTACTCTCTTCGGCTTGAAATAGGTTTTCCATTTCCTTAGAAATGGGCTGATGGTCATCCTTTTGCTGCTTGCGGATTGTGGAGATGGCAGTGTTAAAGGCAACCTTGTAAATCCAAGTGGAGACATTGCATTGATGGTTGAATGTGTGATAACCCCTCCACAGGTTCAGCATGATATCTTGGTACAAATCCCGAGTCTCATACCTTCCATTGGCAAAGGCATGACTTATTTTGAGTATAAGTCCTTGATGCTGGGTTATATGCTTTTCGAATTCTATTTCAAGTGATTCTTTTTCCATATTATAGAGCAATTACACTTTATTAGACTCATCACAAACCAAAAAATCACAGAGAACTCAAAAAATTTTTACAATCTCAACCTAATTTTAAGTGGATAAGGATTTGAATCTAATTGAAGAATAATCAATCTTGAAGTCACAAATTGTGACTTCAAGATTGATGCCATATACAATTTTATTCGTATCTTTGCAAAAATCTTATAGCATGAACGAACTTCAAATATCACAAATACAAAGTAAAATCTACCAAATCAGAGGACAAAGGGTTATGTTAGATCGAGATTTAGCCACACTGTATGGTGTCGAGACCCCCTATCTCTTTGGGCAAAACCTCTCCTGCAATAACTTTAGCTTTATCTTTCTGAAAGATAAGAAAGTTTTCACTGGAGGAAAAAATAACAGAAAAACTGTTGCGGAAATTTTGTTGTGTAATATCCTCGTTAAAGGATGTTGACCCCTATGCTATCTACGACTGGTTCTTCAATCTTTGGCTGCGCCGCAATATCCTCAAGCTCAATCCAAGCGACTAACTCATAACTCGGTTGGGGAATCCTACCGATAAGTGTAAAGTGCGATATAACAGCTACACCATGACCGAGCTTCACGTCCGCTTCGCAATGATGTGTCTTGCTTTCTCTCAACCCTCTTACAAAGTTGATAAGGACTTGAACATAATTGAAGAATAATAGCTAACTTTACATAAAAACAAAACCCACTAGTTTGACTTTCGTCAGGGACTAATGGGGATACCAATGCAAAGGTACAAAATTTTTGTACTTCTTAAAATTATTTTTCTTCCGTTGGATTCACATCTTCTATTTGACTTGGAGGAGTTGGAAGGTAGTCGGAGGCTTTTGCTGGAGAAATTACACTTCTACCCAGTTGGCTTTCGAGTTGAGCACGTGCCACCTTAGCCACCTTGGCTCCTTTCTTGGCGACTTCTGCATTTTGAGAAAAGCCCTTCGGATTTTCTTGTTTGGATATTTCTGTGGCTGATGCCTCCGCTAATGAATTAAGCATTAGTTCAACATTAGTCATATTATCTCTCAGGCTTTCTTTCCGCAGACCCTTGAATCGCTTGTACTCACGAGTAGTCTTACCACTCCATTCACGAGTAATGATGTCAGTAAGAGACGCGTATTGCTGACCAACTTGTACTCCACCTCGAGCCCATTCGTCAGTAAGTTCTTTCCGAATCTCTATACTTTTAATTCTTTGGTTAATCCATTGGTCAGAATAGCCAAGTCTTTTATAGTCAGTAACAGCCTGCTCAATTGAGAGTTCCGGATCTTGCATTTGTTCGAGGCGAGTAGCAGCCACATGAGCCATCCATTGCTTAAATGGCTCTGCTTTAGGAGATGGTATAGACTGGATAATCCTAAACACCCCCTCAGTTGTAGCAACCATTTCTTTACGTTTTTTCCCATCTGCACTAACAAGTGGAACCAGGGTACAAATTGTACCCCAGTTGGCCTTTAACTCTGGATCTCTGGCTTTTAGTTTTTTTACATATTGCTTAGGATCTATGCTATCAGTTAAGACAGCAATCACATCTACCACAGAAAAGTACCACTCCTGGGTCTCATCATCCCATACAGTGCGCACTTTCTTTTCCTCAAATAGTTTTAGAGCTTCACGTTTTGTCATAATTCAAGGCTTTTGTGCAAAGTTACTCATTTTTCACTAAAAGACAACTATTTTCTTCCTATTTTTGAAGATAGAAATTTTATAATTCTTTGTAAAATAAGGATTTTTCATTACCTTTGCACTGTTTATTCCCGGTAGCCTCTGATTCGTCAAGCTATCGGGTTTGGTTTTATTTAGAGCAAAACTGCAACGGGCTGTTGCAGTTTTGAAGGCACGAAACTGATACGGCTTGTATCAGTTTTACCTCGGGTTGAGTTTCCAATTGTTCAAAGTGTTACAAATTTTACCAGTCCCCTTGTAACAGTGAAACAATAAAGAAAAGGTGATCAACGTTATTTCAGCAGATACTAAACCTACTCAAAATGAAAGCATTCAAACTTACCCTATTCATATTCTCACTCTTAGCCTTAAGTTCATGCAACAACAATGACGCCGAACCGCTGTACATTCAAAAGCAGTTCTCCCAGCTAAACGTAGTTATTGCTCCCTGGCAGAGCGACAACGACTTACTGCCGTGGAAGTCTCTTGACTACGGAATGATTATCAACTCCGTGGAAGATGTTTATGCCACGCAGACCGGACGTTTCATCGAAGAAAATCCTAATTGGTTGCAGGTAGATTTTTCCACAAAATCAATCGTTGCGTATAGATCGTTGATGTTCTCCTACGACTCCTGGCAAAATACTGAGGTGAAGAAGTTCGCCCAATACGTTGGAGAAAGTGACATAAATATCAATAACGGCGAATATATCTTCTCCTTCCAGGAAAACTATTCCAAGTATGTAGAGCCGGATGATGAGAGCCAATATCGTATATATCAGGTAGCCATCGTGACCGACAAGATACCTTCTGATGCCACTGTACAGTATTGGTCAAACGCTGTCTATGACACTACCAGTCAGGGCAATTAAGCCGTCGTATGCCTGAGACTATTGGGAAACAATATCAAAAGTGATATACCAATGTTATGAAGGCGCCTTGCATGAAGGGCTTGCTCGGATAGAATTCCTTGAAGGATATGCCTTGGTAACTCAGATGGCGATATTGGCTGTATATGTCAAGATTCGACATGAAATATCCTACGCATAAGGCACCTGGCCCAAGCTCAACATTAATGCCTATTCTTGCTTCCCCCGCCAGCCATTGGCCCTTGCTGGTGCTGATGTGATCATAGTCGGTATTTGGCCAATTAGGTGTCTTTTCTATCCATACTCGTTGATATGGAATATTTAGCATCAAGCCAGGTTCCACATAAAGGGCCAATGGAATTCCTTTAATATTCAAGGATGGGCTTTTCAGTACAATGGAGGGCTTCAGATATAAATTAGAAGGTTTGTTGTCTTCGCTATCAATGGCCCAATCTTTGCCAGCAGCCCATCCATCCTCATAGTAGTTTTTCCAATATCCGAGTGAACCGCCGACACCAACGATGTCATTAATCATATAATGGTAACTTATTTCCAGAGAATAAGAGTCAGAAGAAGTTAATGACCCACTAATGCTCGCTCGATTATGTAAGTTATCCTCATTGCCATGCATAGTCAAAAACGAGCCCGCCATAAGGATAACCACTACAATAAAATTGAGATGCTTATTCATAAACTTATATACTTTGTTGATAATTCGAATGCAAAGTTAAATGTTACATGGGAAACTATCAGCCAAAATCTCGCGAACCGACTAAAATCGGCCATGAAAAGGATAAAATCGGCATTCAACCGTTTCCTTGATCCTCAATCATTATAAGAAATCGCAAGAAAATCCTACCTCCTAACCATCTATAAAGAAAAATGTAAAAAATTCTGTTGTGCAAATGTTGTGCAAATAGTAAAATTAAAAGAAGTAAATCTCTGATTTGAAGGGATTTACCTCTTTGGATGGAAACCGCAAGGTAAAGGAATTTGATGCCACCATCAACGACAATGTCTATAAGCCACTTTATGAGTATGGCTGCAATAAGATATGCCGTGCCACCCACGAGGATATGATGAACAAAGTTCAGATCAACCAATATATTTCCGGCCTGCATAAGGTTGGCAGTGAGGCCATCCATCGCTACACCATGCTCGAACTTGGCGACATCTTTGCCCTCATGTGCGTAGCCTTCGCCCAACCCCTATATAAAGTGGATAAGGATTTGAATATTATTGAAGATTCAAAAAAATTTCGTAACTTCGCAGTATGGAAAAAGAATCGTCATTATTACACAATAAGGAATATCTTAGTTGGGTAAAAGAACTCAAGCAAAGATATTTATCAGCACGCCTAAAGGCATCGGTGGAAGTCAACCGGGCCTTATTGGAATTGTATTGGAGCATTGGAAAGGATATCGCTGAAAAGCAATATACCAACACTTATGGCTCAAAATTCTATGCAACCCTCAGCCACGATCTCAGAGAAGAATTACCTAATGTAAAGGGACTGTCACCCACCAATCTTAAATACATGGTATACTTCTATAATCTTTATTCCCAGCTCCTTACAAATCGTCCGCACCCTGCGGACGATTCTAAGGAAGACAAACAGCAGCAGGTTGCTACCGATTTGGTTAGTAAAAATCGTCAGCAGCCTGCGGACGATTTTGAGTTATACCCTTATGAAGCCTCGATTAAAAATTCTATTTTCAGGGATATCTGTTCCATACCTTGGGATCATCAAAGGAGAATAATTTCCAAATGTAATGATAATCCAGAGAAAGCTCTTTTCTTTGTAAGAAAGGTTCTTGAAAACAATTGGGGTAGAGATATGCTCCTCAACTTCCTTGACACCAATCTCTATGAGCGTCAGGGTAAAGCCATCACAAATTTCAAGTCGGCATTGCCCACCCTTAAAAACGATCTCGCACAGCAAATCACTAAAGACCCCTACAATTTCGATTTTCTATCACTTAGAGAAGAGTATGATGAGAAGGAGCTTGAGGATGCCTTGGTAAATAACGTCGCAAAGTTTCTTGTTGAGTTAGGCACTGGCTTCGCTTTTATGGGAAGGCAATATCGATTGCTTGTTGGAGAAACCGAATGTTTCATCGACCTCTTGTTCTACAATACCAAAATTCATGCATACTGCTGCGTGGAATTAAAAACAGGTTCATTCCATCCAGGGCATTTGGGCCAGCTGGGATACTATGTTTCAGCAGTGAATCATCTCCTTAAAAGCGATATCGATAATCCAACAATAGGCATCTTGATTTGTAAAGACAAGAACAATATTGAAGCTCAGTATTCTTTAGAGACCTATAATGTGCCCCTTGGGATATCCGAATATAAACTTACTAATTTGATTCCATCAGAATTTCAAGGTACTCTTCCGACCATTGAAGAAATTGAAAGCAACCTTGAAAAATTATCTTCTGAAGACAATTAGAAAAGATCTCCAAACCTCGTCCAAGGATTGGGTTCAAGCCATCTTTCGACGATTGACATTTATCAACCTTATAAAACCCCTCTTCCCTCATATCCTTAGACCGATAGTATTGATTAATGCTATCGGTTTTTGTTTATTCCTCGACAAATGTAATTGGAGAGTATGAAGTATGAAAATTTTGGCCAAATTGTAAAATGGTAGGGTGAAATAGCTGGAAGCAGTACTAAACAGA
>JAJBUG010000062.1 GCA_020860515.1 Bacteroidales bacterium
GGCGGTCAGCGAGTTCCAAATCTTCTTTCCTAAGTCCATAGTCGTTTCTGTGTTTGGTTCGGTTGTTTTTCTGTTTCTGTGTTTGGGGTGGAATTTGTTGCGCAGGCTGAGGTCTGGCAGTCGGCCTTTCTTCTTCATGCAGCAGATTTTGGCAGACACCGCCTTGCTGTCGCGTCCGAGCATTGCGGCTATCTCAGCGACGGAGACCTTGCCGTAGTTGTCGGCTATCAGCCTTTCTTCTTCCTCGGCGTAGAAGTTGCAGTGCTTGGATTGGCTTGGCTTGCCATTGCCAGTGAGCGCCTTTATTCGGAAGTACACTCCAGCTGACGAGCGTCCGATGCGCCTTGCAATCTCTGCCACGCTCTGCGTCTCCATGAGGCTGAGGATTACGGCGTCCTCCTCCGCCGTGTAAGGCTTGGCTCTCTTTTCGGGGTCGGAGCGCACGTTGTCTTTTCTTCGGCTCATAATGGTCATTCTTTGCATTTGCCTATCAGTTTCTTCACCGCGTCCGCCAATGCCCCTATCAGCATCACGGCGGCGAAGATGGCCATCGCTATCAGTAGCGCGTCAGTGCCAACGTTCGGGTAGGCGGTCATAGCCAGTAGTCGGATTGTCGGTCGCAGTATTCGGAATATTCGCCCTCGCGGTAGTCGGCTCTTTCTTCCATTTCCTCAATCTCTTCGTCCGAGCAGTCATAGTCGCGGTCGAAGTCTCGGTCACTCACCCCTGCTGGGTAGTTCGAGGCGGAGCCGAATCTGTAGGGGCTTCCGCTTGCTGATTTGTAGCTGTGCATAGTCGGTTGGTTTTAATCGTTTTCAAATTCTTCTTCGTCTTCGGTTTCTTCCTCGTCATCGCCATCGTATTCGTTTGGGTCGATGTAGTCAACGAACGGTGGGTAGTAGTATTCCGCAGCCAGAGGGCCAGCGGAGTGGTCGTAGTCGTAGCTCATGGTTTTTGGCGTTTAATTCGTTTCTCTTGCGTTTTGTCGTTGGAATGATAAATTGTTGCTCTTTGCTCCCAAAATCGAAATTCGGGGCGGTTCTGTGAAAAATAGAGGGTCTTGGCGGAATGTCTCTGATTGAGTAATGCTCGGTTGTCGGTCGGCATGGCCTCCGCCAAGCCCTCGGCTGATTCGGCTGGCGATTTGCAAGTTTCAACAATACCCAGTGGATAATCTGTCTGCCTGCGTCATCAGCTCTCGATACCTCTGTATCTTGGGGATTTATTGATGCGTCGGCTTGAACTTGACCTCCGCCACTACCCCCCCCCATTTCGGAATCGAGGGTGAATGCGATGGTGTCGGTCTGCTTCTCTCCGCAGATGCGCATCAGTCGGCTCAGCACGTCGTAGGCTGTGCGGTCTTTGCGGTCTTTGCGCTCGGCAACCCAATTGGCATAAGCCTCGTCAACCTTTGCCACCGCGGCCTCTCGCTCTGCGGCAAGGGCGCGGATTTTGACGTTGTACTCTGCACGCAGGGCATTCATCTTCTCGTCGAGGTCGTCCTTTAGGAGGGCTTTCTTTTCCTCGTAGGCAAGGCGTATTTCCTTGCGCTCGGTTTCAAATCGGTTCATAATTCTGTTGGTTTTTGTTGTTTGAGAAATCTTTTGTTCTGTATCTTGTTTTCTTCGTAGTACCGCTCCAGCAGGGAATCAATACCAGTCTCTCCGTCCCACTGCTCCGTCGGCACTATGCAGGACTGCTGCATCGGCGAGAATCCGAGGGGTATTCCCTTGCCCTTGTCGCCGTACTGCCTGGCTCTGGCCTCCCTCTCCCTGCGGTCGTGCTTGCCCCTGTTGGCAGGGTATCCTCGGTTCGGCGGCGTGGTCGGGTCTATGTCGATTGCTTTCTTCACTGCGGATTTTGCGGTTTGTTTTGATTCTCCCGCGTTTTACAGACGCAGTTGGCAAGTTGTCAAGGTCGGCGCCTTTCGTTGAAATTCGGGCGGTTTCTGTGCGAAATTCGCTATGATGCGATGTTGAGGTTGGGAAATGCCTTGACCAAGTCGGCGTTCTGTACCGCCCAAGCCTTGCGCTGGTCGTAAGTCCACTCCCACGGCTTTGCAGTCCATTCGGGCTTGTCAACGCTGGAGAATGCCCTGCACATAGCGGTCGCCCACGGCTCCAATCTCCATTCGCGCATTCTTGCTTGGTTTTCCTCTGAAAACTCCTCTGCAATCTGCTGGGCAAGCATCTCGGCTGAATATCCGCAGTTGGCGGCTTTTTCGCGGGTGCGCTCGATTTCGGACTTCTCCCTTTCCATGGCCTTGAGGTATCTCGCCCTGCTTGGCTGGCACACTTCCTCGAAATAGCGCTTTAGGGATTTCATCAGCTTCGCGCCGTTTGGATTTCCGAAGAACTCCTCGTACTCGCCGTTCTGCATCAGGAATACGAAGTGCATCAGCTCCGTGGCCTTCAGCCCTGCGTACTGCGCGATGATGTTGCCGATGGTCACTGGTATCTGGGTGGGGTTGAACTTCTCCGAGAGGCCTGTGAAGTCGAGCACCGCCTTTAGCATCGTGGCGAGCCATTCGTGGACGTTCTTTTCGCCGTAAGCGTCTTTCATCTGCGTGAGCGTGGGGGCTGTGCCTGTGAACATCCTCGGCAGGTGCTTGGCGACGTAGGGGGCTATTGCATCGGGGGCGAATATCCGCCTGAAGGCGGCGAAGTCCATTCCGTTAATCTTGTAGTTTTCTAATATAGTCATCGAAAGGGTTGGTTTTTGCGGGTTGGAGTTTCTGCTGGTTCTTTCTTGCGTAGTCCGATTGGCTTCTTAGCCAGCCGAACGCCCTGTTTCTGAAATGCTGGAAGTTTGCGCTCGGGTCGTTCTTCGCCTTGATTTCTGCCACGAACTGGGGCAGGAGCGATTTTAGGGTTTCGCTTTTCCAGCCGAGGTCTGAAACGTGGAGCGACACTGCGGTCTGCTCCCAAAAGATTGTATCATTCAAAAGCTCGTTGGCGAAATCTTCTTCTTCGTTTCCTCGCGCGCTACGAAGAAGATTAATTGAATGTTGGTTTAATTTTTTATTTGAATTATCATCTACATTACCGTTACCATTTACATTATCATTTACATTTACATTTACATTAGGTTGTTTTTCGGTTGTTTCTTGGTTGTTTTTTAAATCAACCGTTGGTTGTTTTTCGGTTGTTTTTGGTTGTTTTCTTGCATTCTGATTACCTTTTGGCGCACCGCCTTTCTTGCCATTCAGAAAGCGCTTGTTGTTGGCATCTATCTGCGGCTTGACCAGCGTAAACACAACCTTTGCCACTCCCTCGAACTCAGGCATTGTGCCAAACAGAGCATAAAGCACTATTCCGCGATAAATGTCGCGCTGCTGTTCTACTGGGCAGTTTTCGATTGCCTCAAAGAATGATTTGTAAAATACGAATGAATCTCTCTCCATTAATCTCTGCTCTGTTGGTTCATTATCTTCTCCAGCCTCTTGCAATCCTCGCCGAGCATCCGCAGGGCGTTGTACTGGCGCAGGTTGTCTGCATTGGGCTTGGTGGTCTGAATCACCGCCCTTGCGTGCCTCAAAATGGCTTCTGCTGCGTATCTCGGAATATGGATTGCTTTGGGCATTGTCGTTCGGCTTTAGAAACTTTCCACCTCATCCGCAGTTCCGCATCGGTGACTGGTTCAGCCGTACCCCGAAGGGCTTGCTGGCATCTTGGTGAAAAGAAATCTACAAAATTGCTTATGTCAGAATTTTCTCGTCTTTTATCAAATCTCGGTTGTCAAGCAGGAACTCGTAGAAGTCCTCGCACATCTGCTGGAGCTTCGGAATGTCGCGCTCTGCTTTGAACTGGTAGTATTCGGTGTAGGTCTCCCATCTTCCGTACTTGTCAATCGCAGCCACGTTGTACTCGAACGGCAGGGCGATTCCGCTGTCCTTCCAAAGGCAGTAGGGATAGACGATGTGCTGCCAGTGGTCTTTGAACTTGCCGAACGAATAAGAGCCAGTGGTCTTGATGTCGCAAATCTTGTCAGGGAGCAATTCATCGATGTAGCCATACACTTCGATGTCGCCGTGTCTGGTGGGGATTGTCGCTTTGGCGAGATACTGAGGGGTTGCGCCCTTGTAGTAGTCCGAGAACTCCTTAACGAGATTGATGTCAAAGACAAACTCTCGCTCATTGTAGGTTGCCTTGAGAGCCGACACTTGGTCATTGGCATAGACTTTTTCAATCTCCATCTTCTCGCTCTTGCGATGCTCGATTATGCAGTCCACAATCTCGTTGAACGCCGTGCCTTTGTCCGCCGCCTCGCTGTCGAAAGGCACTCGGTTGATGCGGTCGATAAGGCTTTGGAACTGCTCCTGCTGAAACTGCTCGGAAGTCTTGGCAGGGCTTTCGGAATTGCCCCAATAGCGTTCCCATATGAGGTCGCTATCGAGGTAATTCTGATATGCGTCAAGGATAGTCGCATATGCCCTGCACACGATTTTAGGCTGCTGGCTTGTCTGCATACTGCTTGGCTTTAGAATCGTAAACAAGGCCGAGTTCCTGCACCTTTGCCGCGAAAAGGCTGCGGGCTGTGGCAAGCGAGCTTCCGACGTGCGGATATTCCTTGATGCGCTGTGCGAAGTCGTTGGCTGAGTTCGCGTCCGTAATCGTTGCCACGTCAGTCTTGATGTCCTCAATCAGCTCATCGTACTTCTTGCGCTCGTCAGCCTTGATTTTGAGCATTCCGAGATAAGGCTTGATTACTTGGTCGGTGATGAAATTGTTTGGCGCGGTAGGCTCTCCCTTTGCGTTGAGGATTGCAGGAATGGTCATCACGCTTGGCAGGTTGCAGGTGTTCTTGCCATCGTTGCGGTTGGTGGGGTCGAAAGTGATTGTGCGGATTTGCTGGCCTCGGTCGCTGCGCATTTCAAGGTAGCCCAGCAAATCAAGCTCGGTCACGATTGAGTTGTAGTTCTTTTCGCGCAGGCTGGGAATGAATACGGTTTCATCGCCCTCTTTTCGTGTGTCTCTGTGAGCCACAAAGACGATATTTTTGTTTAGGCTGGAGAGTGAGCGTGTGAACCATTGGAACTCCTGGTTGATTTTGCCCCAGTCCTGTATTCTCGGCTGCCGCGTGCCGACAACGTGGAGAATGATATAGTCAATCATCTTGCCGACTGTGTCGACCACGATTGTCTGATAGGGTGCGAGGTCGGCAGGGCTTTGGAGCAATTGCTGGATTTCTGACCACATCGTCACTGGCACGATGTCCACGTTTTCAAGGTGGCTTGTGTTGATGCGCTTAACTCCGTTGTCGAAGTCAAGGAGCAGGGGTTGGGGTGCAGAGAGAGCGAGGGTCGATTTTCCCATTCCGCTCTGCCCATAAATCATCATCTTGACTGTGCTTGGTATCTCAAGCTCGTTGAATTTCTTGATAAGTGCCATAGTTGTTTGTTTTTTTTGGTTGGGTTATACGATTCGTTTCATCTTTATCACCTCCTCGATGTCGCAAGCCTTGTAAAGCACCTTTGTCCCAACCTTGCAGGGAACGAGGTATTCGTCCTTTGCCCAGCGGTTGAGGGTTGAATAAGAGACGTTGAGAATCCTGCTGGCTTCCTTTCTGCTGTAGGTCGGCTTCTGCTCGTCCTTGCGGATTCGCTCTCGCTCGGCTTGCATCATTTCGCCGAGGATTTCCCTTAGGTCTTTTGCTGACACTTGCAGGGTGATGTTCTCGCCGCTGATTACGGCTTGCTTCAAGAGGTCGGTCATAGTTGGGGTTGGTATTAGGTGAATGGTAGAGCTTTTTCGTTATCGCCCCATTTAAGGCATCTTACATTTGTATTGCCAACTTTGTAGTAGTCCCATGCCTTGCGGATTAGTTGGGTGCGATGCTTCGGCGATATGCCTTTGCCTGGCTCATCAGCGACAAGCAAACGCTCACGAAGCAAGAACATTACCTTATCTCTTGTTTTCTCGGGGTCAGTAAGTTGGTTGAAGAAATCTTCTACCTTAGCGAAGTCGTAACCTCTTTCAAGGTAAAGCAATCCGAATACCGCACCAAGTTCGCTGGGGCTCATCATCTTTTTCTTTTTCTTTATGCGGTCAACGTAATTAGCCATATTCTGCCAAAATTCGGGATTCTTGCCATATTCCGCATCGGCTTCATCATTGGAAACTTTATTGGTAGAGTACGAATACGCATCTACGGCAGTAAGAGTGCTTGAACTGAGGATTGGTTGATTTTTGTACTTCAAATACTTGTTGACCATAGAGGAGACCGTTTGAGCGTTTTTGTGACCTCTTATCGAGAAATAATTTCCCATAGTGCGCGCAGCTCCTATGTCAATCGTTGACATAGCTTCTTTTGATAAGCACTTTACCACAAGCATACCAACAGCGATTCCGCTATGTATGCAAGCGTTCAATCTGGTTTGACCATCGATTAGATAGCCTTCTTCGCTAAAGCAAATAGTATCGCCATTAAGATGCCACTTGCCTTTGAGCATTTCATTGGATAGAAACGCTACACGCCCTTTGTTGAGCGGTCGGTTGTTGGGATGATTGAGTTTGAGGTATTCGGTTGCTTTTTCGGGAGTAACTATCTCAAAAAAAACTTCCATTGCCTCGTTGTTGTACTCGATGATTAATTTGTTTTCTTCCATAATTCGGTTGAACTTTGAGGGGTTGGTTACATTGCTATTCCCATATCGCTGGCAGTCCAAAGGAAGAGCCAGAGGGCTGCGAATGCGAAAAACGCGATGGCGATTGCGCCGAGGGCTTGGGCGACCTTGACCCACATCGGAGTGGTGTCGATTGACTGCTGGGGCTGGAACTTGGGTGTCTGTTTCATCTTGGAAAATTTTAGTAGTTGAACAATGTGTTGATGTCTGCGTTGAGGAATTTCGCGGCCTGCTCCCTTACCAGTTGGGAATCGGGCTTGTAATTGTTCGAGAGCCAGCCTCGCACGGTGTTCTCGCTGACCTTGCAGACAGCGGCGAGGTCGCTCACGAACTTGGCCTTGGGGGTAGGCTCTTTGGGCTGCTGGCCTACCTGCTCGTAAATCTCCTTTAGGTTCTTTGTTGTCTTTTTCTGTTTTGCCATATCGTTATTTGATTGTTGATGTCAAGTAAATCTCCGAGCGTCCTACGTATATACCATTCTCGCTTGCCTCGGAGATTGTGTCGGCCGCAAGCCAAGCCGATGTTTGGGAAAGCCTCCGAATCTTCCACAGGGGTTTTGCCCTCAAAAGGTTTTGCTCCCATTCGGAGGCTTGGCCGTAGGAAGCCTTTATCTCAAAAGTATCAAGTCCATATCGACCGCCAGTCCCTCAGCCTTTTCGTGGATTTCGCCTATCTTGGCGTATATGCTTTCGTCCTTGCGGTCGTTGAGGTCGAATCCGTTCCATTCGCCGCCTGGCCCGTCGTAGGTGTCGTGCGTCATTTCGCCCATCAGCTCATCGAGCAGGTTGTAGGCCTGGTTGAGGCAACTTTGTATTTCGCCAATCTTGTCTATCTGCTGTTGTGTCATATCGGTTGGTGTTGAGGGTTGAACTTATGCTGGGATTGTCGAGATGTACCATTCGGTGGTGTGGATTCCCCCACTCTCCGAAGTAATGCTCGATGAACCAGCCGAGGTTGCGGCGCTCGATTGACACGTGCTGGTCTTTCTTGCAGGTGCGCATCCAGCGGTTGAACCACTTTTCGATTTCGCGCTTGGTGGTTGCGGTCTGGAACACCGACTTCTCACCGTCCTGCTCCTTGATGATTGCGTATTTGAAATTTCGTGCCATAATTTTGTAGATTTGGAAATTTGTTGTTATTTTTGCGATTAATTTTATTATTGTGTCAATTGGTTTTTCTGATTGACACCACAAAATTACAAACAATATTTGTAATTACAAAATAAAGTTTGTAAATTTAACAAATTTTAATACTTGATATTTGTAATCTATGGATAAAGACAGATTGATAAAGGCTTACAACTATCTGCGCAGCAAAGGATTGGTGCACACGCAGAAAGAACTTGCCGAACTGCTGGGTAAAGACAAAGCCACTATAAGCCTTGCTTTCAAGGGCGATGAAAGATACCTCACAAAGGGATTCGCCAAAGACTTCTGCCGCACCTTTACAAACATTAGTTTGGAATGGCTCGCCACTGGCGATGGCACAATGCTGGTCAGCGTTGATGCACCAAAAGAAGATGACGGAACAGAATACAGAATGATACCGATAGTCCACATTGACAGCGTAGGCGGAATGTACTCTGAAAATTCGGAACTCGCTCCCGAATACACCGAAAGGCTGATACCGATGACTGACGCTCGGCAAGGCGACTTGGCAATCTATCAAAGTGGAGATTCAATGTCGCCATCAATTCCCAGCGGCTCCCTGCTACACATCAGAGAGGTAATCGGTTGGCAGGAGTATATCGGCTACGGCAACGTGTTCGTTCTCCTGCTTGACGATGGGCGCAGAATAACAAAGGAGATACAGCGCTACAATGAAGACCCCAAGAACTTCTACTGGTGCGTCTCATACAACCCTGCGGTCGCTCCAGAGGAACTGCCAAAGAAAAAGATAGAGAGAGTTTTCAAAGTGATACAAGTTCTAATCAATAAAGGCTGGTAATTATGAAAAGGTTTACATTTATTCTCACAACAATCTTGGCTCTGTTCGTTCTTGCATCGTGCAAGCAGAAGCCACAACTTCCCGAGGATGCTTATGATAAGGCAGATTACTACCTTTCTGATATGTTCTGCGAAGTTTATACCCCAGGCTACAGCGGAACGATAGATTTGGTTATCGACACAATCATTCTTGCTCCCAAAGGGGAAGACTACGCTTACCATGCGGATTTTCACTTTCGCATCAACGGAATCAAGGAAAGACCGCTCATTACTGGCGGTGCAAAACTTGATGATGAATTTTATCCCATCAAGAATAACGAGGGTTTATACAGAATAGGTTTTAAGGTGTACTGCGACAATCGAGGTATGCGTGGCACAGAATTGCCAAATGAATACGCTCAACCGTACATCTTTTCGAACGCCATATCTGACACATTCCAGCCATAAACAACGACAAGAGCCGCATCTCCGCAGGACTTGGCTCTCGACATGATCAACCGAGTTTTCAAGGTCGTAGGGGTGGTGACTAACTACGGATTCTGAATTTCAAACAATATGAAAAGACTTACATTAATCCTCACGGCAATCATCATCGGCATAGCCGCCAACTGCCAAGAAATACCTTCGGCAATGGGTATCCGCATAGGAATACCCAAAGAGATGTTCATCAGCTTTTTCTCGCAGAACAACTCCACAAAGCCAACCAACTATGTGGAGGAAATAGGCGATGAAGTCTATACATACGAGAATATTCAATTTCAAGGCTTAACATTCGATAGAGTGCGATTCTGTTTTATCAACGATAAACTCGTGGGTGCGATTTACGACATCTATGCAAAGCCTGATGTAAGCGATAGCGAGTACATAGGCTCTATCTTGCGGATATGCGAAATGCAGTATCCGATGTCTCATTTTGAGAACGAAGATTACGAATGGTGGAGCGTTGACGAGTATAAAGGTGTTCCCATCTTAAGAACGGACAGATATAACGACACGTACACAATCACCTACGGGCCATTCAAGGAGTAAAACACCAAAAGAGCCGCATCTTCGCAGACGCGGCTCCCCATGCATGAAAATATTAACACGTTCAACTAAATTAACCATAAAAAATGAGATTGGCAAATTTAGCGAACTTAAACCGAAAAAGCAAATCTTTATGAGCCGCCGCAGAGCATACTCGCCAGAAGCCTTGGCGACAATCGGGCGGTTCTTCGACGCGCTCGACAACTGCATCGCAATCGGCAGAATCAAGAGCGAGAGCCATTTCTGCGAATCCCACTCGATAGACCGCCGGGCATTCTACCACCAGCGCAAAGACCACGGCAGGGAATTCTTCGAGGCTGGGTGGCTCACGTTCTTGGTGCAAGAGTGCGGAGTGTCCGCCCACTGGCTTCTCACTGGCGAGGGGCTGATGTTCGAGAAATAAAAAGACCCCAAGGCTCGTCAGCCGAGGGGTCTCAAACAATTGTTCAACCGATTTGGAAACAGACAAATTTTTCCAACCGATGCGCAAAGGTAGGAATTATTTTTGAAACGAGAAAATTTCTATGGCAAAAATCACAAGGTCGCTCTCGGCAAGGGAAGCAGGCGGATTGTCGGAAATCCTGCTTCGCGTCTACCTCCTGAGCCGAACGCAGGTGCGAATCAGAAGCGGAATCTTCGTTGAGCGCAGGTACTACAACGAAAAGGAAAACTCTTTCATCTACCCCAAGGCGAACCAAAGGAAACTTCTCGCAATCCACGAGACAGAGCAGAGGCTCAAAGACCTGGAATCCCTGCTCACGATGGAAGCCCTCGCCAATCCCGATGCGGACAAAAACGCCCTAAATTCGATTGTGAGCGGCTTCCGCGGCAGAGCCAAGCAATCTGCCAGCCAATCGGCGAATCCGCAGGAGAGCGCAGGCAAGAGCGATTTTTTCGATGCTTGGGAGCGGTTTTTGCAGGTGCGCAAACTCGCACCCAAGCGAGAGGCCGTCTACCGCACTCTCGCCCGCGCACTGCACCGATATGAGATGCACCGCAGGGCCACAGCCGACAAAAAATACTCGCTCTCCTTGAAAACGCTCTCGCTTGCCGACATCTACCAGTTCGAGGAATTTTTCAGAAACGAGCATCTGTACTATGAGCGGTTTCCCAAAATCTATCTCCAGTACCCTGCCGACCTGCGGCCGCAGCACGTCAGCCACAAGCCTAACGAGAGGTCGCAAAACACCCTCACGCTGCACATCAAGAAAATACGCGCCTTTGTCAACTGGTGCGTCCGAGAGGGATTGATGCAGTCCAGCATCTTCGACCGCTACGAGGGCGTGAAAGCCGAGAAATACGGCACTCCTTGGTATCTGACCTTGGAGGAAAGGGACAGGATAGCCGACTGCGACCTTTCCGACCGCCCAGCCCTTGCAGCGCAGAGGGACATCTTCGTGTTCCAGTGCTTGGTAGGCTGCCGACTGTCCGACCTAAAGAAATTGACAAGGGACAATATCGTTGACGGCGTGCTGGCGTACGTCCCTGCCAAGACCAGGGACATGAGGGCAGACACGATCCGAGTTCCTCTTAACGAGAAAGCCAAGGCTCTCGTTGCCCGCTACTCCGAGGCAGACCGCAGGCTCTTCCCTTTCATCAGCGACCAGCGTTACAACGATGCAATAAAGGAAGTGCTGGCGATTGCCGAAATCGACCGCCGAGTGCTGGTGCTGAACCCGACCACTGGCAGGGAAGAGATGCGGCCCATCTGCGAGATTGCCTCGAGCCACCTCGCAAGGCGCACGTTCATCGGCAACCTCTACAAGCGAGTGAAAGACCCATGCATCGTAGGCTCTATGAGCGGCCACGTCGAGGGGTCGAGGGCATTCGCGAGATACCGCTCCATTGACGACGATATCAAGCGAGGCTATGTGGATTTGATAAATTAGCGTCTGCAAATCGTCTGCAAACGTGGAATCCGATGAAGCCTTATGCAACCGAAACGGAATCTTGATTGTTAGCAATCATATCATAGCGAACCATTCGGGAGTCACCGAATACCAAACCAAAATCCAAGGATTGCCCCCGCGGGGCTACCAATTAGAGGGTGTGGCATATTGCAATCTCGTCACGGAATCCCGGAGGGCTACCAATTAGAGGGTGTGGCATATTGCAATCTCGTCACGGAATCCCGGAGGGATTCTTTCCAATAGTTATCAATATTCCCATTTTTTACACACAAAATCGGTGCCAAAGGCGCCGATTTTGTGGTTTTTAAGAGCATTCGGTATCTATTTGAAAGAACTCCTACGGAGTTCCGTGATAAAAGTTAATTATGACACACCCTCTAAGTTTTTTGCAAGGAAATTAAATTTGGGAGGGGTGGCGAACTTTTTGGGATGAGGCATTGTTTTAGTTGCAAGATTATAAAAACAATGCTTTATAGCAAATCAACACAATCATACGACAACCATGGACAAGAAAAGCATCAAAGGCACCCAGACCGAGCATAATCTGCTTGCCTCATTCGCTGGCGAAAGCCAAGCGCGCAGTCGATACACCCTGTTTGCTCAGAAGGCCGTAGAAGAAGGCTACGAGCAAATCGCCGCAATATTCCTTGAAACAGCCGAGAACGAACTTAGCCACGCTAAGGGTTTCTTCTCATTCCTCGAAGGTGGCACCGTAACCATCACCGCTGGTTATCCTGCTGGCGTGGTAGGCTCTACAGTTGAGAACTTGGCTGAGGCAGCCGCTGGCGAGCACGAAGAATGGAGCGATCTCTACGAGAACTTCGCCAAAACTGCCCAGGAAGAGGGTTTCCCACAGATAGCCAACTACTTCAAGCTCGTGGCAAGCGTTGAGGTACAGCACGAGCAGCGCTATATCAAGCTGATGGAGCGCCTGCAGAATGGAATGGAGTTCCAGAGTCCCGAGCCAATCGAATGGCAGTGCCGCAAGTGCGGATATGTTGTCACCAGCAAGGTTGCGCCCAAGCGCTGCCCAGTGTGCGGCATGGATCAGGGTTGGTTCCAGCGCAAGGAAGCCAATTTCTAACAATCACACCTCTCTTACAAAATTCAAGAAATTGCCGGATGTTTCAAAAAGAATCCTCACCACGGAATCCCGGAGGGATTCTTTCTGATAGATAAAGATATTCCTATCCTCTCTACAAAATCGGTGCCAAAGGCACCGATTTTGTATTTTTTGAGAGCATGCGGGAATCTATTGGAAAGAATCCCTCCGGGATTCCGTGGTGAAAATCAATTCCGTGGTGAAAATCAATTATGACATATCCTCTTTGTTTTTTGGTGGGGAAAAACAAAAAGGCAAGATAAGTGTTGAAAATAGTAAGAGAATTTACTTTTTTGACGCTTAGCAGAGATGCGACATTTCATCGTAATATGTTTTGCCTTGATTGTAATCGCGGTGCAGGGGCAGGCTCCAATCAGGTTTAAGGTGACGCCGGAGGTGCCACCCGATACTGCTGACCTCAATTATTATGGTAAGAAGCATTTTTTCCGCGCTGTTGGCGAGGTGGTGGGGCTTAACATGGGCCTTTGGGCATTCGACCGCTTTGTGACTAAGGGCGACTATGCCTATATATCACTCCACTCGATCAAGGAGAATTTCAAGCACGGCTTCAAGTGGGACAATGACTGCCTGGGCGACAATATGTTTCTGCATCCATATCACGGCAATCTCTATTTCAATGCTGCTCGCAGCAATGGCTACAACTATTGGCAGTCGGGCCTCTTTGCCATCGGCGGCAGCGCGATGTGGGAGATGTTTATGGAGTGCGAGTACCCGAGCACCAATGATATTATTGCCACTCCGATCGGAGGCATGGCGATAGGCGAGGTGATGTTCCGCGCCAGTGACATTGTGCTTAAGGACAACAGCACTGGGTGGGAGCGCGCTGGTCGCGAGGCTGCGGCTTTCCTAATCTCGCCTATGCGAGGACTCACGCGCTTGCTTACCGGCGATATGTGGAAGCGCAGGCGCACTACTGGCCGGCTGTTTGGCACTCCGAATGTAGCAATAGAAATGTCAACTGGAGTACGCTGGCTGGAGTTTCGCGATAAGGTATTCGATGAGGGCCTTGGGGGCACATTCCTTATAAATATTGAATATGGCGACCGCTTCGAGGTGCGCAGCAGCAAGCCTTATGATTATTTCAACTTCTCAGCCAACCTTAATTTTCAGAAGGGTCAACCAGTGCTTGGTCAGCTCAATATTAAAGGACGATTGATAGCTCGCGAGCTGCTCGAAGATAAGAAGACCTATATGAGCATTGGCATGTATCAGCATTTTGATTATTACGATAGCGATACTATCTCAGATGTGACCAACAAGGTGCCGTATAAGTTTGGTACGCCAGCAAGCGTGGGCATGGGTGTGTTGATTCGTGATATCGACCGCAAGTATATTACTGTAGATGCGTTTGCTCATACCAATGCAGTGATTCTCGGGGCTGTGTTGAGCGACCATTACAAGGTAGATCAGCGCAATTACAATCTTGCCAGCGGCTTTTCCATCAAGGCTGGCATCAATATGGTGGTAAAGAAGGATAAGTTCTCGCTCTCGGCTGAATATGACTATTACCGCCTTTTTACCTGGAAAACATATGCTCGCAACACTAATCTCAACACTGTGGATTACCGCACCATCAACGTGCAGGGCGACAAGTCGGCTGCCTATTTTGCTGTGACCAACTTCCGCGCCAGCTACAAGCTGTGGAAAAGGCTTTACCTTACTGCGATGTTCACAATGTACAACCGCTCGACCCACTACCGTGACTACGACAACGTGCACTCCACCACCACCAGCACCCGCCTCATGCTCACCTACAAACTGTAAATAGTAAATTCAAAAATCGAAAAGGCGATTCTCGACCCAAAAATTTCCGAGAATCGGCTTTTCGACCTCCAAATGAGTGGTGAAATCGCTTTTCTCGACCCAAAAATTTCCGAGAAACGAAAAATTCGGTAATTAGACCTTCCTTAACTCCTCGATTTGCCAACGAGAGTCAATATTTCGGGTTTTAGTAGAGAAGTTAACACCTACCAAAAATATGGTTCTGGGATCTGTCATATAGGGCAAGGCATAACCTTTATCTTTAATTTGCTTAAGAGCAGCCTTGGCGGTACCTTTATATTTGAACTCCATAACATAAACATAATGGTGTGTTTTTACTACCATATCAATGCGTCCGTTGCTAATGCGTTTCTCTACTTCGGTTTGCAAACTAATCAACTTGAAAATTATATACAATACATTTTGATAATGTGCTTCACAATCAAGTATAAGTTCATAATTGAATCCTGATAAGAAACTTTGTATCCGTTCGAGTACAGCTTTCACTTCCCCATTTCGGAAATCCGATACTAACTGATCTATTTCATATTTGCTGTTTGACCCTCGCATTTGGGTGTAGTTTGGCAATAAGAAACGCAAGAATGCTTGCTCTACCTCCTCATTTGGATAACCTAAGATGTAGGTTTCAGATTCTTTTTCGTAACGTTTTATCGTTAGGTATCCGCTTTGATACAATAATGGAACTGGGGTATGAACGGTAGATGCTACACTGGCAAGCAAGGAGGCCTCAGCACGATAACCATCCAAGGTATTGAGGTCAGTATGACAATTCTGCAACTCCTTTACTAAGAAACTTGGTGTTCCAGTTTGAAACCAATAATCGCTTAGTTTCTTATCGGACAAAGAATTGAAAACGCTAAATGGATTAAGTATTCCAACGAGCCTTTCCGAGAAATGATAGCCATTGTATTTCCGTACAAGCTCACGTATCATTTGGTCGTAAGACCACCCTTTGGCGTTAGCAAAGTTTTCCACTCCTTCATGAAAATGCATCTCCAGTTCATCACGCGTTAAGCCGCATATTGTGTCATATTCAGGCAAAAGAGATATGTCCTTAAGTTGATTTAGGTCGCTGAATACACTAAGTTTGGCAAATTTAGTTACACCTGTAATGAAGATAAACTTAAGACAAGCCTCAGTTTTCTTTAGGGTTCCATAGAAAGGTCTAAGCACCTCGCGATAATCAGCCTGAGCATCTTTGTCAGTAATTACTTGTTGTAGAGGCTTATCATATTCATCAATAAGCACTACAATCCTTTGTCCTTCTCGGTCATACAGATTGGTGATTATATCCTCAAAGCGATCTCCCAGTTCGCCATCGCTTGGTTCCAAACCAAATTTCTTCTCAAGATTTCTTAATTGCCTGTTAATAAACGCTTCCAGCTTTTCGGCTGATCGAAAATCACCATTGTTAAGATCTAAATGGATTACAGGATATTTTATCCAATCCTTTTCCAGATCTTCGATAGCTAAGCTCTTAAAGAGTTCGCGATCTCCCTTGAAATAGGCCTCCATAGTTGATAAAAGTAAGCTTTTCCCAAATCTTCGAGGCCTGCTGAGAAAGCATGCTTGGAAAGTATGGGTTAATTTGTAGATAAAGGATGTCTTATCCACATATTCATATCCATCTCTTATCAGATTAGGAAAATTTTGTATACCAATTGGGTATTTCATTTAAATGTTAATTTATATGCAAAGATAACTATAAATCAGCAATCTAACAAAAAATTTTGCACGAAATCGATGAAGATTGGGCCCTGCTCCAGTATAATAATACAGTGTTTAAGGTTCCCTGTACCTATAATAGACGATAATTTGCAGCAAATGTAACCGCCTCAGTTATACTGCTCACCTCCAACCTCTCGAAGAGCTTCTTTTTGTAAGCTTTGACTGCATCGACCGACTTGCAAAGACGGTCGGCGATTTCGTTCATTGTGTATCCTTGCGATGACAGGAGCAGCACGGCACGTTCATTGTCGGTAAGGCTTATCTCCTTACATTTTTCCCAGCTGGTGAAGGATTCATTAAGACGGTAGTACTCCTGACTCCCTTTGCGTTTCAGCATTACGTTTCCAGGGGTTTTATGTGCCGATGGACTTATCGTGCACAGAGCGAGCCAAATGCGACCCTTAGGAGTGAGAGCCATTGGAGTGAGCCTATGATTGATCAGTTTCTTCTTGCGTCCTTTTATAATATGGAAGTCATAGAATATTGTATATTCCGTCCGTTCTGCAATCGGTAACGTATCAAAAATTTCAAAACCTTTATTGTTTATCTTCAAAAGCATATCCTGTTCTGCTTCTGGCACATGCTTGATGTAAAGCTGATAACTTAACTCCTGAATTTTATCAGCTGGTTCCCCAAAAAGCCACAACAAGTTATCCGATACGTACACAAAATTGCGTTTGAAGTAGTCTATGATGTAGATAAAGTTGGGTGTGCTCTGTGCAAATGCCTTTGCTGCTCTAACTAAAATTTCAATATTATTGTAAGCTTCCTGTGGAATATCTCCAGGGTCGTTAATGGAAATGAAGAATTTATCAGTATTCACTAATTTATCAGTATTCATTATGGTTGAGTTTTCTAAGAGCAAATTTAGTAAATTTGTTGGGAAAATGTAATTTTTCTCTTCATTTTTAGCAATTTTAATAATTTACATAAAGGGAAAGACCTATTATTTACACTTTGGAAGATTTTCTTTCATCACATCTTCTACTATCTAAATTAAAACTGTTGTACTTATGAAATAGAGGATTAAGAGAAAAGAAAGGACACTTTTGGGTATTTTTGATTCTTGGCTTACACGAAATACCCAAAAGTGTCCGATATTTTCGAAAAATGTATTTTATCTTTGCATTGTGGTTGTTATATGATGTTGAACAATTCTAATCTCTCAACTTCACAAAATAAAAATATAATTAAATATATACATTATGGAAAAGAAAAAACTTGACAGCTTATTCTTCCTTTATTTCATGTGGATTCCCATGATGGCAGTGGAGAGCTTTACTGGGGAATACTGGTTTGTATGGTGGGCTGGGGTGTTAGTTGCAGTTCTGATGGGTATTTTAACTAATTACTTGGTGGGTCAGAGAAAGACTTCTAATGGAAAGCCCTTATGCCATTTGGGTGGCGCCTTCATTTCGATGGGCATAGCGGGATTCTTGATTTCATTGTTAGGGGTATCTCCTATCAGTGTCGCATGCAGCCTTGCTGTTACAATTCTAATGATACTGCTTATTTCCTCTTTCCCTAAAATAAAGGAAAGGGTATGATTTGATCAATAATAAGTATTTCAGACAAAATACTCTCAAAACATCGAAAAGCCGATTCTCGACCCAAAAATTTCCGAGAATCGGCTTTTCGACCTCAAAATGAGGGGTGAAATCGCTTTTCTCGACCCAAAAATTTCCGAGAATGAAAAAATTGTATTATCTTTGCGGTGAGTAAAAAACCATGAGATATGATACTGCAAATTAGCTTAAGCAATTTCTTTTCAATAAAGGATGAGGTGGTGTTGGATTTGGAACAATCCAACCGCCGCCTACCCGAAAAGATACGACTTCAAGATAATGCCTTTAAAGAGAATGGGTATTCCCTTTTGAAGTCAATCGCCATCTTTGGTGCTAATGCTTCTGGTAAATCTAATTTTCTCCGTGCTCTTTCTGCTTGTGTTACACTAATTACAGAATCTCATAACCGTACTGGAGCAAGCGTACCACTTTTTAATACTTTCAAATTCGATGAAGAGGAAAATCCAAGTAAATTTGAAATTGAATTTATTGTCGAAGGAGAAAAGTATGTTTATGGATTTAGTATCTTCCATAATATTGTAAAAGAGGAACATCTATTTGCTTTCCCTAAGGGATATCGTGCTACGATTTTTCAACGTGATACAGAAGATGGCATTACCTCATACAAATATGCGAAGAACTTCATTAGACCTAAGGAAGTAAGCAGCAATACCTCTCCATATACCCTCTTCTTATCACGTAGTGCCCAAATGAACCGTGAGGTAGCCGTAAAGATAGTTAGATTCTTCAAAAATCGGTTTATGCTTGGGTTACCCAAAACGGAATTATCATTAGCTCCACTCTTGGATCATAAAGATTTGATAATGGAAGGGCTTCGGCGTGCCGATAGCGACATAATTGATTATGAGCTACAAGATGAGCCAAGGGGTAATCGACAAAAGTTAGTAACTTTTCATAAATTCGATCCTAAAAAGGGATTTGATTTCTTCAGGGAAGAATCAGCTGGTACTCGTCGGCTTTTAGCTTTGCTGCTTGCATTGATCGAAGTGGTAGAATATGACAAAATTCTGATTTTAGATGAATTGGAATCAAGTTTGCATACACAGTTGGTATCATATATTGTGGAACTTTTCAATAGTAGTAGAAAAGCTCAAATGATTTTCACTACGCACGATATCAATCTACTGGATTCTGGTTTGCTGCGACCTGATCAAATATATTTTGTGTGCAAGCGCGATACAGACGGTAGCACCGAACTTTATTCTCTCAATGATTTTGAGGATTATAAGAATTTTGACCATCTTCGTCAAGATTATTTGCTTGGGCGCTTTAATGCTGTGCCTATAATTGATGATACCACATTCTCTCTCCCACAAAATGAAAGCTAAGCAACGTATATCCCGTAAGACGAATCCAGTAATTTTTGTATTTTGTGAAGGAAAGACCGAAGAACAATACGTAAAGCTGCTCCGAGTTCACTTTAGGGTAACAATAAAAATCATCTCCAAAGTAGTGGGCACTAAAATTACGCCACGACTAATCAATGCCCATCTTACAGAATATGGTTATAACCCTCAAGATAGCGTTTTCTATCTTTATGATGGCGACAGAGAGGATATAGTTAGAACTCTTAAAAATATTTCACAGGGAATATTATTGTTATCTACTCCTTGTATTGAACTATGGTTTCTTCTACATTATGGTTCTTATAAACGTGAATCTAAATCTGAAGATGTAGTAAAAGAATTGAACCGAAGCTGCCCTGATTATACAAAAGGTGGAATCAGTGAAAATCTTAAGAAGACATTAAAAGAAAGATGGACTATAGCCACAGAAAGAGCGATCAAATTACCCGAAGGCACGAACCCTTCTACTTCAGTCTATAAGTTTATCCAACATTTAAACAATCTGACTATTTGAAAAGTCGAATTTTCTATTCTCGGAAATTTTTGGGTCGAGAAAAGCGATTTCACCCCTCATTTGGAGGTCGAAAAGCCGATTCTCGGAAATTTTTGGGTCGAGAATCGGCTTTTCGATTTTATTGAGAGTATTTAAATATATTTATCGATAATCATAGGCTGCTTTTGTACCAGATAGAAAGGGAGATTGACAAGTCGGAATGGTTTGCGACCATTGGTTGTAATCACATCGTCAACAGAGAAAGGCTGCGACCAAACCCTAATGGCAAAATCATGATTTGTGGCATCCATAAATGTATGCAGAGACCCCAACTTTGAATTATGTCCATTCTTTACCTCAATTGGGATTATCTTGCTCTCGTAAGGGTAAATGAAGTCCAATTCTGCCACATCCTTCCCTTTGGTCCAAAATTTGCGACTCTGTCCAACCTTTGAAGTGAGCGTAAGCAATTCTTGGCCCACAACCTGTTCGGCAATCCTGCCCCTCCAAAGGTCTAAGACATCCTTTGCGCCTATTATATCTTTGCGTACTCCAGCTGGGAAGTTTGCCAACCCCGAGTCAAGCATAATCAACTTAGGTTTTCTACCCATTTCAGGCAAAGCGGGAACAATACCTAAGCAAGTTTATGGCCTTTGGTGAATTTTGTATTTCGTCTAAGAAAATAAGCGTATCCCCCTCTTTTTTTCTCATCAGTTTGTTGGCAAACATGATGTTGATGCGATCGTCAAGAGAAAGGTCTCGCTCCAAGATTGTCCTATCCTCATCTTCATCAAGATTGTATTTAAGGTAATTTGAGTAAGTTTGGCCAAAGATATCCACAACAGTAGATTTCCCTACTTGCCGAGCACCTCTTAACACCAAGGGTTTCTTGTCTTCTTTTTCTTTCCATTTGAGTAGATTCAGTTGTAAGTCGCGTTGTATCATATTAGTCAGTGTTTTATAACTGCAAAGATAATAAATTTGTTTCAAATCCTTACAAAAAACATGCTAAATTTGTTTCAAACCCTTACCTTATTTACTGCATTTTTGTTCCAAAATGCGACTATCTCGACTTGTTTCTGTTTCAAAACTCTACCATGTTGACTTAATACTATCCTATAACCTGGTTCCGTACTCACGACCTATTTCCTTTATTTTAGGAAAAATAATCAATTGTTTTTCCTAAAATAAAGGAAGGTTTTGTTTCCTAAAATAAAGGAAATGGTAAAAGTGATAAAAAATGCCTATCGATTCAGAAGCCAATCTCCTGTCCTTCGAACTTTAATGGTTCGTTCCCCAATCCTCTGATCTTCGTTTTGGTCAAATGTCAATAAAAGGAGATTGTTGCATCCAGTAGAAATAGAGGCCTCAATAAGCCCAGCAATTTCCCTTTTGCACGTATCCTTATCATTGATATCATAGCTTACTTGGATGAGCTCTATCACTTCATCATGGTTGCATCTTACAAAGTCACATTCGCACTTGCCATTATAGTAAAATAATGACTCAAAAGGCTGCAACCTGCGATTAAGCTCCAAGAAAACAGTGTTTTCTAATAACTTTCCTTGATCCTCACTCATGGGTCTTAACACAGCTTGACGCAAGCCATTGTCAATACAATAGTATTTGTCTAAGTTCCCTTTGCCTACCTTCAGTGATTTAGAGAAAGCAGGCAATTTTATGAACATAAATACATTGCATAGATAAGTAGCCCAATCATACAAATCGTCTTTGCTTACCTTCAAGCCTTGTGATTTTATGTCATAGTAAATGGCATTTATCGATGTAGGTTTGGTAAGATTCCCCATGATTCTTTTTGTCAAGTAGCGCAGCACTCGAATATTGGAAATTTTGTAATGTTCCGCCACATCTTTAAGGAGCATGGTATCATAATAACCTTGTAAAATTTTTATTTTATCGGTGGCGAACTCAGTAAGCACAACTTCGGGAAAAGAACTTCCACTATTGTAACATTCTAATTCCATTTGAATTCTTGCTTGGGTACTTTCAAGCCATCCTTTTGTATCTATATTACGAAAACGACAAAACTCATTGAATGACAATGGAAAAGTGGGGTATTCAAGGGGATAGCCACGCAATGCTGACACAAGTTCGGTAGAGAGCATGGTTGCATTGCTTCCAGAAATATAGATGTTTTGACAATAACTCTTGAATACTCTGAGTATAAAATATTCCCACTGAGGTATTAGTTGTATTTCGTCAAAAAACATATATACTTTTTTCAGAGGTATGTTGGGATACATTTCAAGGTATGCCTTCAATATCTCGTCAAGATTTTCTGAGGACATAGGCAGAAGGCGTTCATCATCAAATCCAATCCATAGGATCCTTTCCTTTTCCACACCACTTTGCAACAACTGGTTAATGACTAATTTCATTTTCGATGATTTACCGCATCTGCGCACGCCAGCCACTGTGATGATCTTATTGCGATCAATGGGCAATTCCACATCGCGATCTATTACATCATAGGGCATCTCAGCTTGATTGAGAGCAATGATTCCTTTTAGTAAATTTTTGTCCATGCTTCCTAAATTTGGGGACAAAAATAGTCATTTATTTCCTAAAAAAAAAGAAATACATCAAATTTAGCATTTATATTCGATTCTTACCCCTAATGAACAAAGGTACTTAAAGCAAATAATAGAACCAATAAAAACAACTTTTAAACTCGAAATTTTCATTCTCGGAAATTTTTGGGTCGAGAAAAGCGATTTCACTCCTCATTTGGAGGTCGAAAAGCCGATTCTCGGAAATTTTTGGGTCGAGAATCGGCTTTTCGATGTTTTTGAGAAAGATTTTATCAGGGGGAATTTGGTGTTTTGGAATATTATTCATATCTTTGTAAACTATTTCATACTATTATGTTCAAAAACATCATAAATGAATGATAAGAGATACGATGATATGAATTTGCTATATCGCTATGAGCCAGAATCAGAGCAAGACTTGTGCAGGCTTTTGGCGATGAATCTGCGCAAGCGGCGACTTGAGCGTGGTCTATCTCGCGAGGCTCTTTCGATGATGAGCGGAGTGCCTACGCCCACTATAGCCAAATTTGAAACCAAATACACCATTTCACTCCAGTCTTTTGTGGCGATAGCTTTGGCGTTAGGCTATGATGACCAAATCAAGGCCTTACTTTCCAAGCCCATTTACAACACAATGGAAGAACTCGTAATAATCAACAATAATAAGAACCGCAAACGTGGCCGCAATGAATTCAAATAACTCGCTTTCAGTTTGGCATAACGATGCACTGGTAGGGACATTGGCCATGGCTCCCGATGCACCCGTGTGTACTTTCCAATATTCCTCAGAATGGCTTAAAGATGGTTTTTCGATTTCACCTATTGAATTGCCTCTGAAAGAAGGCTTGTTTATAGCTAAAGAAGAACCATTCCAAGGAAATTTTGGCATCTTTGAAGACAGCCTTCCAGATGGGTATGGCAGATATTTGCTTCATAAAATATTAAAACGCAAAGGACTTAGTTGGCTTACCCTTAACTCTATACAAAGGCTAAGCATAGTAGGGAATTCAGGAATGGGAGCCCTAAGGTATGAACCTGAAACTATCTTAGAAACCGAACCCATTATATCTGACTTGGACGAGCTCCAACAAAAAGCCTTAGACGCTCTAAGCGAGAAAACTGAAGGCGACGAGGCTTTGCTCTATTATAATAGCGGCAATTCTGGAGGGTGTCGCCCCAAGGCTCTTTATAAGGATAGCGATGGACATTGGCTGGTGAAATTCAGGCATGTCTATGACCCTGTGGATATCGGTGAGATGGAATACCGCTATGCCGATGCTGCACGCAGATGTGGAATCGATGTGCCTGATTTTAAATTGATCAATGGTCGATACTTTGCCAGCAAAAGATTTGACATTTCCGAAGATGGTACGCGCCTACACATTGCCACAGCTGCAGCCCTCTTGCGCCAGAGCATTTCGCCTCCAATGCTCGATTACAGCAATCTGCTAAGCCTTACTGGCTATCTCACACAAAGCCGAAGCCAGGTTGAGGAAATGATTCGTCGCATGGCTTTCAATGTCTTTGCGGAGAACAAAGATGACCATGGCAAGAACTTTTCATTTATTTGTGAAAATGGCAAATGGCGTTTAGCGCCAGCTTATGATCTAACCCGAGTATCCGAGGGATATAATGGCGAGCATGCTACCTCAGTAAATTTCAATGGGCGGCCAACTATCGACGATATGGTGGCCGTAGCAGCGAAGCTGCGCATTCCCAAGGCTCGCACCTTAGAACTGATAAAACCCATTCAGGAAATTTGCTCAGTGTTAACATTGATTTAATCCTACAAATCAGAAATCTCCCAAAACTCAAAATTACCATTCTCGGAAATTTTTGGGTCGAGAAAGGCGATTTCACCCCTCATTTGGAGGTCGAAAAGCCGATTCTCGGAAATTTTTGGGTCGAGAATCGGCTTTTCGATTTTAATCCCACCAACAGTCACAGTGGCGGGATTGAGCAAAGAATGAGAAATCTACTCTTTATTTAACGCAACAGAAACTTCTGAATTATAGTGGTTCCATCTTGGTATACGATGGTTTTAATGAAAAGGCCATGCTGCGGATTTGATACTCTTACGCCCGAGAAGGTGGAATAATATACATCTTTTATGGCTTTGTCAGTTGCCACGGTGGATAGGGCATCGCTTTGAATTGTGAACTCAGCCACCAAATCCACTGATTCGATAATCTCACCTTCGAGCGACATAAGCCAATAGTCAGAGGCTGGTAATGTGAGCACATAATCACCCATTTCTGAAATATCACCTCCATCCAAAGTCACAGAAAGAGTTTCACAGAAATTATCCCAATCAATGTCCTCGGCGATCGAGCCTTTGCCATAAGTTGCCACCAGCACGCCATCGCGTTCGAGTGTCAATTCTGCGGTAGTACGAATATCGACAAAATACCCTGGCACACAAACGTACGACACCACTCCATCACTATAAACAGCATCGTAAGAGAATCCATCTCCAATATTTGTCTCTAACCCATATTCCCATTGAATATCTAAGTCTTGGCACTCCACTTTTACCCCATCTATCAAAAGGGTGTAACAATCAACATTCATCGAGAAATGACACAATGAACCATCAGCTATTGACCCAGCTTCATAAGGGAAAAATACGAACAAGTCATTAAGATAGGTGCTTATATCGTGATTTTCATACGTAAGCGTATACTCATTCTCTCCAACAACCAGAGTAGCAGCCGCATCATTGACTAATTCCACCTTATAACCATCAGGCCAACTGATTTTTGCATACTCATCATTGGGTTGTGAAAATTCTGGTTCGGTCCATTCCGCCTCCTGATTTTCATAACCAGAAATAGAAAATCGGTCAGCATTGATTATCACTCCATTTTCATCAAGGAGCAAGGCTATAAGCTGTAAGTTGTTGACATTATCCACAAATATAGGCAAATCTAAGTCCTGTGCAAAATTAAATGGTTCAAAAGCCTCATACGTGTCTGGCACACTGCCCTCATATCCATAAGCATCCCCATAAGCCGCACGAGCTACATATTGGTATTTGATATCAGATGGAAGGATATAATTGCCAAGGTCTTCATAACCTCCCATTTCGCCTAAATCGCCGCCGGCATAGGCATTCATTTGCATATAGGCATAATCATCGGGATGATACACATCGTTTTCCACCAACACGAAGGCTATGCCATAGGTTTTGCCATTTGCAGCGTGGTCAAATCGCGACGACACCTCAGCATGAATGTTCTTTTGGTCATCTGACAACACGCATTCAGTGAAAGAGATTTCGCCCTCAGGTACCATTTGGAATTGGATGTTGACATAGGTGGCCATCTTCGATGGATCATTCACTGTGCCAGCATCGCGATTTACACACATCAGTGGCAAGCTTTCTGTTGACATAGGCGTAGGATATGAAGACAATGCCATAGGATCATCACCTGCATGCACACATATTGGAATAAAATCTTCGGGATACTGAGCCACTAATTCATCGATGGCTACAATTCCACGAATGCAATATCCGCACCAGGTGCCAGTGGCTTCTTCCGCCACCACTCGATGCGAGAATGTCTCGTCGGCGTGTGCCATTAGTCCAATAGCTAATGGCACTACAAAGAATAATTTACGCAAGTCCATGATGCTGAGTATTAATAGATAGCAACTTTATATGTCTTAGTGGAGCCCTGGGCATAAGTATCGGTTACAATGTAGATACCGCTTTCGGGATGAGAGACTTGGCGTCCTGACAAATCAATCCATTGACGCTTTATTATTTGATCGCCATCAATCTCCATATCAGAAATGCCTTGTGAATCAAAATTGACTGTCATTAGCTCTGACATTTCACTATGTGCTGACTGTCGGAACCATTGCTGATAGGCCCTAACTTGATAACCATATTGCTCACCATCAACCACTGCCATTTCTATCTCGGCCTCTTCATAATCTGTCAGGCCCTCCTGGAGCGTCCATAGGAGATGATCACCAGCCTCTACTTGATCCTGAACTACCTCGATAGAGTCAATAAAGAACTTGCTGCCATATCGAGTGTAAAGCATAAGGTAATCATGCTGCCACCCATCGACAAATGGCAAGGTGATTTCATTCCATTGATCGCCCTTGCAATAGAAATAATATGGTACTTCGCTCAGTTGAATGATAAAATAGTCAGAGTTTTCGGTATAAACATTCATGCGCACTACGCCAGAGCCATCACCATTGCTTAGCGTAAGATAGGGCGTGCCGATATAATTTTGATACTCATCACTGGTATTGCAACCAAGCATCCCCCCAGCAATGATATTTCCAAATCCTATCCATCCGGGTATTTGAGTGTAGGCATCAAGGCTCATTTCATAATCAGTATTTGCCAGAGCGTAAGGGGCGTCGTAAGTATAAAATGATTCAATCTGAGAAAAGTCATCGCTAAGTACTGGGAAATCCACTTTGGATTCTACTATATTCTCAATTCTATAAACGCCGTAATAGAAATAGTCCGCCTTAGGTACTTCATCCCATTTTGCAAAGAAATGTCCATCACCTAATATTTCTGGCACCATGACCTGAGGAGCGGCCAAGCCAAGAGCATGGTAACGTTTGCCCTCTGTTGACTGGCTTTCACCTTGTGTGGAACGTATTTGATAATAATGTTCAGCTTCTGGATTTAGGTCCGAGAATGAAATAAAGGGCTCAGCCACCCACTCTTCTGCAATGGATTTTACGGTAGTTTCAGGTGAAGTCTCGTAACTCAAATCATCGATTGCGTATCTTTCATCCGAGAAATTATACCCACGCACTCGTAAACAAGTGTAATAGTCATGGAATACAAAACCCATCATTGAAGTGCGCTCCAACTCGGCCATATCAATAATGGTAGGTCCTTCGGCATTAAGTTGATAAAAGGCCAAATCAGCAATCACACTCCACTCGCCATCAAGAAGGCCTTCTATAACAATACGAGCATTAGATTCATTAAGTGGTGTGAGAGGCAAGATTGTAAGCGTGGCATTTTGATACATTCCGCCTGTTACAGGGTACACGATTTCATCCTCATCAGTACTCAGCACCAGAGCCTGACTATTATTGGAACCTCCGTCAGCACTTACCTGCAAAGCACCATATATTGAAACATTCCATCCATGGGCATCGGTATCGAGCGGATAGAGCCCATCTTTGCTATCTATATCATCAAGATTCCAACTTCCCGACACATTCTCAGTGCCTGTCTCAGTTTCTTCCTCCAAAGTCACGTAGTAACCATCGGCATTAGGCACCTCCTCCCATGCGATGTCAAAGCCATCTTCTCGGAAGTTAAAGGCCTGAGCACTTGTGGGAGCGGTCAATGAACCAAGGTCGCGGTAAAGGGCCACATCATCAATCAGCACATGGTCGCTGTAGCAGTTGAACTCAACAAAAGCATCCTCGCCCGCATAATCACATTCGAATTCGAGCATATACTCGGTCCAGCCATTGTCTCTTTCAGGATACACTGATTGGTTTTGGATTATATCAGGGAAGAACACTCCACTGCTGCAAAGGATGACCTCAAATCCAACTCGGCTATAATTGGAGTTATTGTTTTTCACCTTGAATGACAGATAGAGTTTGCCTTGCAAATTCATTTCTGGGGTATTGAGCACACCACCCCAATATGGTTCATTAAGAGCTACGCATCCGCCTGCCTGGTAGATCTGGCTGCCGCTCCAACCCTCCACCTGAAAATAGGTGTCATCGAGATATGGCTCACCATTATAATAGTTGGCTCCCATATCTGTTCCATCTGGCTCATCTTCAGTGCCCGCTGTCATCTTTGAGAAATCCTCGCTGACCAACAACTCCAAATTCTCAGTGTCAAGCTCAGCAGGAGCAATTTTAAAGAATAATTCTTGGGGCTTTGGAGTTACGACTCTACGGCCAAAGTTGGCATTTTGCTCCGTGGCATTGGTCCAATTAGCCAAGAGCAACCCAAGGGAAAAGATTATGATTTTTCTCATAAGTTATTAATAAAAAAGTTTAGACATGACAAAGTTAATACATATTGGAGAATCAGAATAATTTTAGGTCTCAAAAGATGTTCTTATTTCTGAAATCAGAACAAAACCCATTAATCTACAAATAATTAAGAATCGTCGGAAAATTTTCATTACAATGTGCGATATTGTTCTTGATTCAGAAATCGGAACAATGTTGAAGCCCGATTTTTTGGTCAATTTTCGAGATGTAAGTAATTTTGACCAACGAAAAATCAATCTCGGAAACGATAAAATCAACAACAATAAACCAACTGTATGAGAAACTATTTACTTTTATTAGCCGCTGTCACATCGACCGCAGCTATGGCTCAGATGCCAATCCAAAGCATAGAGCAAGCTGAGCATAACATCGGAGGCCAACCTATTCGCCCCGAACTAAAAGAGCTCCTCCAGACCGAGTGCCAAGCCAAAGAGGCTGCCAAGCTTTCACGTGCTGATGAGGCCCCAATCACAGAAGCTCCAGGCGAAGAGCTATTCTTCGAGCGTTCTGAGACAGGATTCTACAATTCAGGTGGCATGATCTATTGGGGCACCACCAACAGCGGCACAAAAATCAATAAGGATGGTGATGATTACTATATCCTCAACCCATTCCGTCGCTCACTCACAAAAAGCTATCTCAAGGCTCACTTCAAGATGATGGGCGCATCAAAGTAGAACTGCCTCAATTGCTCGAGATGGAAGATGCATGGTGGGCCGACAACACCTTCTATTATTATGCTTCGCTGATGGAAGAATATGAATACTATAGCGAAGATTACGGTGAGACAATGTTTGACTATCGCCCTGTGGCCGATGAGGAAAATGTAATCTATTACATTATAAACGAAGATGGCAGCGTAGAGCTTGACAACTCTACCTTCGGAGGCGACGTCACTGTGCCCGAAGGGGAATATTATCCTGCAGAATTGCCCAGCCAATTGCTTGGAATGTATTACTATAGCACCAACAATCCTACCATCTATTGGAATTCAGTGGCTGATTATGCTCAGAGCTATTCGCCATTCGAAGGCAAGGCCAATGAAATTCCTGAAGGAGTGGAGATGGAGACATGGGTGCTTAAGGATGCTCAAGGTACCAACCGATTTATCACCGTGGGCACTGATGCTGAGCATATCTATCTGAGCAATCTTAACGACCGTTTGCCTGACGCATGCGTAATAGGCGACCTCAATGGTTCAGAAGCAACCTTTAAGACTGCCCAGTACATGGGCTGGCTGCCAAGCTTGAGCTATTTCATGTGGTTCTTAGCTGGCACAGCTGAGCATCTTTACGACAATGGTCTTGAAGAATACATTTGGTACGGCTACATGGCCGACGAAGTGGTGATGAATTATGACCCAGAAGCAAAGACACTTAGCTGCCGTGACGAAAATTCAGCATTCATAATCAACTCCCAGCGCGACTATATCTACTACTTCAATTTCTATGTGCATCCTGAAATGTTCTGCCAAACCCAAGAACAAATGAATGCACAACCTGCTCAGCCTTATTTTTATGGATATTACGATTTCACCGAATATGGTGATGGATTAGGCCTTTATTGGTATATACCTAACGAGAACGTAAATGGCTATATTCTGCCCTGGGAAGATATGTACTATGAAGTCTATGTCAATGGGGGATTAATGGTATTCTACGAAGATGAATATCCTTGGGATGTTGTAGATGAGATGACTGAGGTGCCTTGCTCATATAGCGGCTACGATTTTTACAGCAGCAGCAACATGGTGGACTTCTGGCTCTATTCCGAGGGAATTGAAGTAGTAGGACTACGTAGCATCTACCTCAATCCTGATGGAGACAAATTCTATTCCGATATGGCAGAGAAGGTGTTTATATCAGGCATCGAAGGAATTGAAAATTCACAAGAGGTCAAGGATGTTTACTTCACCAATATGGCCGGTATCCGAGTAGCTAACCCCCAACATGGCCTCTATATCAAGACTTCAGTCTTGGAGGATGGCACCACAATCAATCAGAAAATCATGTTACATAAATAATCTGGGTAAATTTTCTCATTATCTTGGCAAGTCCTTGCTTAGAAAGCAAGGGCTTGTTTTATTCTAATCTATTGGCCGCTATTTTTTGATACTCACGTGGAGTAAGGCCCGTGACCTTTTTGAAAAGCGTTGCAAAATTGGATCGCGATTTGAAGCCCAAGTCAAGAGCTATGCCTTCGATTGTCAATTTACCATATATCTTAGGATCATTAAACCTGCGGCATGCCTCTTGAATACGCTGCTCAGAAAGCAAAGCATTGAAATTTTTACCCGCCAATTCGTTGATTACCTGTGACACATATCGGCTCTTACAATTTACCAGCACAGCTAAACGGTCAATGGTAAAATCGGGAGCATAAACCTCAGGATGAGTTTTTAAAATTTCCATTATCTCAGCATAAAGGCGTTGCTTATCATCGTCCTTTAGCTGGCTGCCTTTGTATTTTTCTTCGGGTTCGGAGTCTTCGGGTTCCGATTCATCACTAACATGATTTTCTGAAGACTCAAATTTTAGTTTTTCTTGCATCTGCTTATAAATGTGAAGATTACGCTCACGCAATCTACGATTTTGGACATACATTCTAATAAGCAAGCCAAGAATTACAACAAATGCAATTGAAATAATGGTCAATATCAAAATATGGGTGCGACGCTTTTGCATCATATCTTGCAGAGCCTGATTAGCACGTCGCATATCAAAGGAAGCCTTCAAATCACGAATTGAACCATATTTCGTTGTATTGAAAAGTGAATCACTAATCTCCAAAGATAACAATTTGTAATAATCAGCCGAATCCTTTCGACCCATCTCCTGATATATTTCTGACAAATCAGCATCCGAGAAACTTTCGAGGTCGAGATGGCCATGCTGTGCAGCAAGTACCCTTGACTGCTTTACACTCTGCAAAGCATGAGAATAATCGTTTTGTTGCAGATATAGGCTACCCTCGTTGCGCTGAAGCAAATTGGCAAAGCGCTCAGGATAATGCCTAGAGTCAATCTGGGCCCGTGATTGCTTTAGAAGATTGATGGCCTCATCAAGATTTCCGTTTATGCGGCTAAGGTATGATTTCATGAATAGGCGGTTGGAATTGAGCATTTCAGTCGGAGGTATTTTGGAATCTTCCAACACTTTTAAGACTTCTATCACCGAGTCGTTCTTATCATTCAGATATACATGGGATATGAGATTAAAGGCAGCGTTCATCATGTTCTGCCAATCTTCCACATCATAAGCTGCAGTCATCGCTTTGCAATAATAGCCCACAGCGACATCGGGTTCATTGTAGGCGCTATGAATATTACCCATATTAATGTAAGCCGGTGGCAACAGATTATGGGTATCTGTTTTCTGTGCTAATTCTATTCCATGCAAGAAATAATCGTAAGCTTGCACATAATCAGAATATTCAAAATAGTAAACATACCCAGCATTATTGTAAGCACTGGCTACTATGTTCAAGTCGTTTTTTCCCAATCCAGCCTCATAGGATCCTATGATAATAGCATACAATGCCAAGGCTTTTTCTGGATTATCAACCACTAAGCTATCGGCTTCGTCGATTATTTCTTTCAATGGTCGGCTTCCATATTCTTTATACACCTCTTTATAATTCAAACCAAAAGAAGTCAACCCCCCAACCATTAAGGCTGCGAGCGCCAGCACCAGCAATATTTTATATCCTTTCTTCAGAGTTTTGTTTCCGTTGCAAGTTAGTATGCAAAGTTAATAATTTTCATCGAAACCCTTAGAATTTTCTTACATAAAATATTACAAAGGAAAAGAAAAACCAAGATTTTTGCTTAACTTTGTGGATTCAAACTTCAAAATGACAATTAAACATGAAAAACTTATTTCTATACACAAAATACGCTCTTGCGATGGTTTGCCTCACTGTGGCAATTGGACTGCGCAGTCAAGATTTATTCCCAGCAAAGGGAGCTATTGACGTAAACGTTGATACCAAACTGAAACTCACCTTTAACGAACCAATAGAGCGAGGCAGCGAGGGCTGGATTCGTGTCTTCAATAATTCCACAGGCGCTGTGGTCGATTCAATTGATATCAGCATTCCCGATGGGCCAACCGAGGGACGCACCTACGCCCCCGAATGTCATTATGCCTACATTCCCTACGACTATTCTCGCACCGAAATGCCCACTAACCGCACCGTGACTCCTGGTACCCCCAGCGGCGAAGCCGAACCCACTCCGCCGGAATATCAGCTTAACATCATCGGTGGCTTTACCGATGCTTTCCATTTTCACCCTCTTACGGCAAAAGGCCATGAAGCCTCCATTACCTTACACAACAATATGCTCGATTATGGCACAACCTACACAGTAACCATTGACCCAGGCGTAATCAAAAGCAAGAATTTCAAAGGCATAACCCAAGGCTGGACATTCACCACCAAAGCCCATGCTCCAGAGCGCTGTGACACTCTGCGCGTAAATGCTGATGGGAGCGCCGACTTCTCCACACTGCAAGGTGCCTTGGATTTTATTCCTGATTTCTCCCCTACCCCTACGGTAATACTTGTGTCGGCTGGAGATTACGAAGAGATTGTGTATGCTCGCAATAAGACCAATCTTATAATCGTGGGCGAAGGGATTGACAAAACTCGAATGCATTATCCCAATAACGAGGTGTTCAATCCGCATCCCCTCACCGTAAAAACTAACGAATGGCCTGGCACCTTCCCGTCGCGCCGAGCAGCATTTATGCTCGACAACTGCCATGATGTGGTGCTTCGCGACATCTGCGTTGCCACCGACTTAGTGGGGCAAGCCGAAGGATTGCTGCTCAATGGCGAACGCATTGGCCTCTTCCGCGTGCATATAATCGGATCGGGTGATGCTTTGCAAGCCAATGGTACAATCTACATGGAAGATTGCGAACTCGATGGCGGAGGCGACACCATTCTGGGACGAGGCACGGTATTTGCCAAGCGATGCAACTTCCGAAACGACGGAGGAGCCTTCACATGGGTGCGCAACACCCAAGGCTACCATGGCGATGTGTTTGTGAATTGCACTTTCTCATGCCCTGATGATCGAGAATGCGACTTCGGCCGCACACCTCACAACAAGGGCACTGACTACCCCTACGCCGAGATGGTGCTCATAAATTGCGCCACCCACAATGTAATGCCCTCAGGCTGGAGCGTACTTGGCGAACCCACCGTAACGATGCTTGAATACAACACCACCGACATGACCACTGGCTACCCAATAGACACCAGTAATCGCCACCCTTACAGTCGGCAGCTCACCCTGCCTGAAGATTCAACCCTTATAGAATGTTACTCCAATCCCGCCTTTGTGCTCCGAGGCTGGCATCCTCAAGAAAAGTGAACAAAAAATAAGCCTTAGGCATTTGTCCTAAGGCTTATTTTTTGACTTATTTAGAAGTTCTTACTTTACTTCCCAAGTTTCACCAGCAAGGATCATATCACGCAAAGTACTGAAACCCTTCTTAGCACGCACTTCAGCCACCTGCTGGTCAACTGAATCGTTGTAGGTAGGAGTCTCCACATCGCGGATAACACCTACTGCTACAGGCAGTTCATTGCCATCCATCATGGCCAACTGCTGATGCAAGAAGTTGCTCTTGGTGTGAGCGTCGTGCACAAGCACATCGTCGATGGTGTAGCCATCCTCGCCCACCTTCACAGCCTTCAGGCCGAAGCCATCCTGCACAATGCCATATTCTTTGTTCTTGCCAAAGAGCATCTTCTCGCCACTGACGAGGTGGATGGTCTTGTCGGCACGCACTTCCTTGTCGGTAATGGGATTGTGCACGCCATTATTGAAGATAACGCAATTCTGCAGAATCTCCACCACTGATGCGCCTTTGTGGCGGGCAGCAGCCAGGAGCACCTCCTGAGTGGTAGCCAGTTCCACATCAATGCTGCGAGCAAAGAATTGACCTCGGGCACCGAATACCAGTTCGGCTGGGATAAAGGGATCCTCGGTGGTGCCATAAGGCGACGATTTCGACACGAAGCCACGATCGCTCGTAGGCGAATACTGACCCTTGGTAAGACCATAGATCTTATTGTTGAAGAGCAGCATGTTGATGTCGATATTGCGGCGCACTGCATGAATAAAGTGATTGCCACCGATAGCCAAGCCATCGCCATCGCCCGAAATCTGCCATACTGTCATTTCGGGATTAGCCACCTTGAAGCCTGTTGCGATAGCTGCAGCGCGGCCATGGATGGTGTGGAAGCCGTAGGTATTCATGTAATAGGGCAGGCGCGAGCTGCATCCGATACCTGAGATTACGGCAGTCATGTGAGGAGGCACGCCAAGGGTGGCCATTGCCTTGTGCAGAGAATTTAGGATAGCGTGGTCGCCGCAGCCGGGGCACCAGCGCACACTCTGATCACTCTTGAAATTGGCGGGGGTGTATGTTGTCTCTTCCATTATTTCTCATCCATTATGTTGATTACACCATCTACAACCTCCTTAACCAGGAAGGGCTGTCCCTGAATCTTATTGATACGGCGGATTACCACGCCTGGCAACTTAGCCTGCAGATAGTCGGCAAACATGCCAGTGTTCAACTCAGCCACGATCACGCGCTTGTAACCACGAATTAAATCGAGGGCATTCTTAGGCAGCGGGTTGATATAGCGGAAGTGGGCAAATGCTATGGGACGGCCAGCAGCATTGAGTTCCTCGGCTGCTGTGCAAAGATGGCCGTAGGTGCCACCCCAACCAATCAGCAGGGTATCAGCCTCCTTGTTGCCTTGCACTTGCACATCGGGGATGTCGTTGGCGATGCGAGCCACCTTCTCACGGCGAGTGAGCACCATCTTCTCGTGGTTTACGGGGTCGGTGCTAATAGCGCTGGTCTTGGCGTCCTTCTCCAAGCCGCCAAGGCGGTGCATCAAGTCGGGAGTGCCCGGAATAGCCCAATAGCGCACCAAATCCTCTTCATCGCGCAAATATGGCTTCCAGCTTTCGCGCAGAGCGTCAGGCACGTGCTTAACCTTAATCTCAGGATAATCGCTTGCCTCGGGTATGCGCCATGCCGATGAGCCATTGCCAATAAATGCGTCGGTGAGCAGAATCACAGGGGTCATGTGCTCGATAGCGATGCGGCTTGCCTCGAATGCCATAGTGAAGCAGTCGGTAGGCGAAGCTGCAGCCACCACTACCACAGGGCTTTCGCCGTTGCGTCCGTAGAGAGCCTGCATAAGGTCAGTCTGCTCGGTCTTGGTGGGGAGGCCTGTTGACGGTCCGCCACGCTGCACATCGATTACTACCAACGGGAGCTCGGCGATAACTGCCAAGCCAATAGCCTCGCTCTTTAGAGCCAAGCCAGGACCCGAAGTAGAGGTCGCAGCCAAGTCGCCGGCGAACGAAGCGCCGATGGCTGAGCAAATGCCAGCAATCTCATCCTCCATCTGGCAAGCCTTTACGCCAAGGTCTTTGCGCTTGGCCAGCTCATGCAGGATGTCGGTAGCCGGGGTGATAGGATACGAGCCTAAATATAGAGGGCGTCCGCTCTTCTCCGAGGCCATGATAAGGCCCCAAGCCGTAGCGGTGTTGCCATTGATGTCAGTGTAAATGCCTGGGCGCGGGTCCTCAGTGTCGATGCGATAAGTCGAAACTGATGCGTGGATATTCTCACCATAGTTGTAGCCAGCATGCAACACCTTTGCATTAGCTTCGTAGACAGCAGGCTTCTTAGCAAATTTATTGTGGAGCATGTGATCGGCAGCCTCTAATGGGCGATCAAAGAGCCAGCATACCAAGCCGAGAGCAAAGATATTGCGGCACTTCAGGATTGCGCGATTATCCATGCCTGAATCAGCGAGGGCAGCCTTGGTCATTGATGTGATGGGCACCTCTACTACCTGGGCGGTAATGCCAAGTTCCTTCACAGGGTCAAGGGTCTGATAAAGGGCCTTCTTCAAGTCAGCTTCCTTGCAACTGTCGATGTCGAGCAGGATTACGCCGCCAGGCTTGAGGAACTTATAGTGCTGCTTAAGGGCAGCGGGGTTCATAGCCACGAGCACATCGCACTGGTCGCCCGGTGTGTGCACATTTGAGCCAACGCTCACTTGGAATCCCGACACGCCGCTGAGCGAACCCTGCGGAGCGCGAATCTCGGCAGGATAGTCGGGAAATGTCGACACCTGGTTGCCCACTCCGGCCGAAATGTTGGTGAAGATATTGCCAGCAAGCTGCATACCATCGCCCGAGTCGCCTGAGAATCTCACAACCACCTTGTCGAGAGTCTTTACGTTAGTTTTCTCTAACATAGCCTTTCTGCTTGATTACTGAATTTTTATGATAATTCAATGTTAACATTCGTAGGGCCTGGGAGGCCTAACAAATTATGCCGCAAATATACAACTTTTTTTGCAACAACAATTAAAAATTGTCTTAAATTCTACTTTTGCGTGGAAAAGCGTCGATGAAACTGCCCGGAGTGGCATTAGTGATGGCAATTCCGTGGCGGCGAGCGTAGCGCGCTATGCGGTGATAAGCCTCGAACGCTACATAAAAGCTCTTGACCACTTGGTGAAGCGGAATACCCTGATACTCACTGTTGGTGCGCTGCTGCGCCTTGGCATCTTCCTTATAGAAATGTGGCTGCACAGTAACCACGCAGTTGTTGTCATCCACCCATATCGACTGCATCCACGAGTGATCGGCGCCGCATAGGGTGATGTCGGCAAATCCCATCTGCACAGCGGCCATAATGGCAGCAATTAGCACATTGCGCGGCCGAGGCATTCCCCAGGCGTGCCTGTAGGCCATGCTTTCAAGCCACTCCCAGCCCTCCACGCCAACTGGATTAATCGTAAGGACCTTAATGCCCTGGCCAGCTAATCGCCCAGCCATCTTGGCTTTCTTGCACGGCACTATCAAGGTCATGCCCCATGTAGCCTTTGAAATATTATCCCAAAGCAGTTGCACACGCTCTTGGTCAAGCTTCTCGAAAAAATAAGGATCCACCAAGATGTAATATTTTGGCTTAATCAGCCAAAAATCCGGGGCATTGGCAGCAAAGTTGACAGCCATTGTGGTAGAGTCGGCCAGCAGCTGCAGATTCTCGTCAATAGTCTTGCGCAGCGATGGTCCATTAGCGAGAATGATAATTGACCCTTGCGCCTTCTCCCTGCTCACACTGGCGCAGCGGCTCAGCAACGCCATTTTGCCAATGCTCTTGAGCGATGGACCCAGATTAGAGACTGCTTTCATCATAGACATGAGTACGAAGATAATTTAGAGTATCTGCAGGATGAAAATCCGGGAAGGCCTCAACAAAACTATTCTCCAGCAAATGATTGCTGGTAAGAATATTGTAATATTCCGAGCCATACCACAGACGCGCCCAGCGAGGCTTGAGGGTGATGATGCGCTTTTCGGCCATGCGGAACGCCAAAGCCTCAGCTACATCGTGGATTGTGGGGTCGCAGCCGTCGTGGAGCGTAAAGGTTCCTTCGGCCCCTGCCACTCGGCTCACAGCACGCGCCACGTCAGTAGCGTGGATTACGCTCATGCGGGCACCATTATCCCTGATGTGCACGAATGTGCCTCGATAAATGCCCGCTGCTATTCGCCGAGGCAGCCCATTCATGTTGGTGCCAATAACTGCCGGACAGGCAATCGTGGCGACAGGCAGCCCGTGCTCAGCGCAGTAATCATCGAAGGCTGGGTCTTCGGCTCCTTGGTGAGCATCGGTGGCAATTCGCACAGCACACGACACCCTGGCATCCGCCTCCTCGGGGATTTGCCTTTCGAGGTAGGGTGATAGAAAGTCATTTTTGCACAAATCTACCACTATGTGTGAAAAAATTTGCATTTCTAATTTCTTTTGGCACAAATTTAGAGATTTTTTTGTTAAGAATTTCGATTATTAAGATAAAAATTAATAATTTTGTAGTTAGAAACCAAAAAAGGCGATGACAGAGCCAGAACTCATACAAATCGACGTCGAGCAGACCATAGCTTCAAAACTCGGCGACCGCGCGCGGTTGGTGCCCAAGTTTGTCACCAACTGGGTGCGCCGCACTATATGCGAGGACGAGCTCAACGAGATGCTGCGCCTATTTTATCCCAAGCGCGGTGCGGAGTTCTGCGAGACAGCCCTGGAGCATCTCGACGTAAAGATTTCAGTGGAGAATGAGGACAAGCTCCCCCCAACTGACGACCGCCGGGTAATATTCGTATGCAACCATCCCCTTGGGGGACTTGACGGCATTGCCCTCATAGCCCTGCTTACGCGCAAATATGGCTCGGGCGTAAAATTCGTGGTCAACGACATGCTGATGGCAATCGACCCCATCAAGGACGTGTTTCTGCCTATCAATAAGCATGGGCGCCAAAGCCGCGACGCCATCCAGATGATTAATTCCACTCTTGAAGGGCCCGACCCAGTGGTAATTTTTCCGGCAGGCCTGGTCAGCCGCAAGAGCAGCAAGGGTGTAATCATGGACCTGGAATGGCACAAGATGTTTGTGGCTAAGGCTCTGCAATATCACCGCGACATAGTACCGCTATTTTTCTCAGGGCATAATTCACCCTTCTTCTATAATTTTGCCCAATGGCGCAAGCGCCTCGGTATAAAACTCAATATTGAGATGGTGTATCTGCCCAGGGAGGTAATCCGAGCTCGCGGCAAGTCATTTGTGATCAAGGTGGGCCAGCGCGTAAGCTGGAGTGCACTCCGCAATGCCGACCAGGCGGTAATCGCCGCCATGGTGCGTGAGATGGCCTATGCCTTGGACCAACCATCCAACCAACCCAAATCCACTCAGCTATGAATCAAACAATCATTGATGCAGTAGATGTAGATCTGATACAGTCAGAATTAACCCCTGAACGCTTTCTGCGCAAGAGCAACAAGGGAGGCACAGAAATATATGTATTTGACCCGCACGAGGCCCCAGCGCTGATGCGCGAGGTAGGCCGCCTGCGCGAAATAGCTTTCCGCCTGGCTGGCGGAGGCACAGGCAAGGAGTGCGACATCGATGAATTTGACATGATGCACCCCGCCTGCCAGCAATTGATTGTGTGGGATCCCAAGAATAAGCTTATTCTTGGCGGCTATCGCTACATCCTGGGTGAGAATATAGTGGTGGAGGATGGCAAGCCCAGAATAGCCACAAGCCACATGTTCAATTTCTCACAGGAGTTCTTGGAAAAATATCTGCCCTCTACCATGGAGCTGGGGCGTTCGTTCGTTATTCCTGATTTTCAGGCCTCCCGCGTGGGCGCACGTGCGCTCTACACTCTCGACAACCTGTGGGACGGCCTTGGAGCGCTGACTGTGGTGCATCCGCAAATCAAACATCTTTTCGGCAAGGTGACTATGTATCCCAACTATAAGCCCGACTGCCGCAACATGATTCTTTATTTCCTGCACAAATACTTCCCCGATCCAGAAAAGCTGGTAACTCCAATCAAGGCTCTCGACACTGGTATCAACGAGGAGGCTATGGCCAAGCTGTTCGTTGGTGGCAATTTCAAAGAGGATTACCGCATCCTCAACAATGAGGTGCGAGCCCGAGGCCAAAACATTCCACCGCTGGTGAATGCCTATATGATGCTTTCGCCCACGATGAAAATGTTCGGCACAGCCATCAACGACGAGTTCGGAGATGTAGAGGAGAGCGGCATATTCTTTGCCATCGACGACATCTTCGAAGAAAAGAAAAAGCGGCACATAGCCACTTTCTCGCTTTAGCCAATTCGCGACTGGCTTTTCACCCGCCATAAATAGAAAAATCGACTTTTTCGGCCTATTTTCTCGATTTGAATTTCCATATTAAAATAATCGTTGTAGCCATAGCGCGAAGAAGCGATCATAGACTGTGTAAGTGTCCTGGTCGCGATAAAGGATTATTACCAAATTTCCGCTACGATTTTTCGGTAATGAATGTTTTATCACCGAAAATCTTCTTTTCAAGGAAATTTTTAGTAACTTTGCGGTGCAGATGTGTGGCGGATGGGACCCCGTAAAGGAAAATCACAAGTTCAGGAAAATATGCGTTTCATTGCCCGTTTCCTCCGCAACGAACCCATATAAGAACAATTATTTCAAATCGACTTTTTAGGCCTAATTTCTCGATTCAAATCGACTTTTTAGGCTTATTTTCGCGATTCAAATCGACAAATTAAAATAAATTTGGATATCAGAGGAAAAATAGTTAACTTTGTGCTGCATAAAATGTGTAACGTAAAATATGCAACGCAAAATGTGTAACGCAAAATGCTCAACATTAAGCTGCTCTTCAACTCTTCAATCGACAAACTGATATGTTAGGCAATAATCCCTTTTTGATATATGGATACAATGGTCCAGAGTTCTTCTGTGATCGCATAGAGGAAACCCGTAATTTAATTTCGGCCTTGGAAAATGGGCGAAACGTAACTCTGATGAGTCCTCGACGCATGGGCAAGACAGGACTTATCAACAACGTGTTTTACCATGTAAAAAAAGACAATCCCGAAGTGAAATGCTTTTACCTCGACATTTTCTCCACTAATATACTCAAGGATTTCACACAAATATTGGCACAGACCGTATTAGGCCAGCTTGATAACCTAAGTGAGAAGATATTGAACCGAATGACCGACTTCTTCAAAAGCTTCCGTCCAGTCATTACATCTGATCCGCTATCAGGAACACCAACTGTGTCATTGACTATGGTAAATGACACAGTAGAAACCTCGTTGAAGGAGATTTTCGCTTACATAGCTCAAAGCGGCAAAGAGTGCATCATAGCCATTGATGAATTCCAACAGATTACTGAGTATCCTGAGAAGGGAACTGAGGCACTGCTGCGGTCGTATATTCAATTCTTGCCAAACGTTAGGTTTATCTTCTCGGGAAGCAAGCGGCATATAATGTCCGATATGTTCTCGTTGCCCAACCGTCCTTTCTATCAGAGCACCCAGAAAATGAATCTCAGCAGCATCGACAAAGATGCCTATTATAAATTTGCTCAACTACATCTCGCAGCCAAAGGCATAACTATCACAGCCGAGGTTTTTGATTACATATATCAATTGCTCTATGAGCACACCTGGTATATCCAGCGCATTCTCAACAAGATTTTTGAGGTAGGCAGCGGACCAATCACTGTCGATGATATTAATGCCATCATAGACTCGGTGGTCAATGAAGAAGAGTACAACTTCCAAAAACAATATGCCATACTGACCAAAAATCAGCAGAATTTGCTCAGAGCCGTAGCTGCTGAAACATCGGTAAAATCCATCAATGGCAAAGACTTTATACAGAAACACCAATTAGGCGCTGCAAGCAGCGTTAACCGAGCCCTGTCGTTCCTTACAGAAAATGAATTTATTCTGGACACTCCCGACGGCTACCAAATCTACGACCGCTTTATGGCCCATTGGCTAAGAAGACAAATTTAAATTAAATTTTGATACATGGGGCTGTTCCCTCTTGTTTCACAATCATCTTCGCTGTAGCCATAGCGCAAAGAAACGATCATAGACTGTGTAATTTTCAGTAATGAATTTTTTTCTGTCACCTTTGTGTCTTGTTCCACCTCATTAACTGCGATGGAAGTGAAAAACATCGTTTTATTTGTCTACAATTGAGAAAAATATTTGATTGTAGACAAATAAAACGATGTTTTTATGTTAAAATTTGGCCAAATTGTAAAATGGTAGGGTGAAATAGCTGGAAGCAGTACTAAACAGA
>JAJBUG010000084.1 GCA_020860515.1 Bacteroidales bacterium
GGAAGTGCTGTCTAAATCCGCTTAAATTTCTTTACAAAATATTTGACACTCTAATGATTTGATCAATCAGGAGAAAGCCGCGGGAAGAGCCAAGCATGTACTGAATATTCCTCGCTGGATGGTACTCTGGGGCTATTATTTACTTCGCCCCATCTTAGGCAAAACCAACAAGACTTACCTCATTTACAAAGCTTTGTGGCCATTCCGCACCACGAATTAAAAATAACTATTCCAAAGTGGGTATTCTTATTTTAATTCTACATTTAGAGCTGGCTCCATAGTTCTTCGATAGGATGGGTTTGACCATTCTTGGCTTCTTTGGCTCCCTGGACTATGCCTTCAAGAATTTCTTCTTTGGTTTTGATTGTGCCATCGTTTGGATATAATTCTTCCAATAGTTTGTCGGAAAGCCATTTCTTATTGGTTTTCGAAAGGGATTGGATACAAATCCAAAGTCCGTCAAGTGATATTGTAGCTGTCATAAGAATTTAAGTTTAATTTGTTGTCAATGATGCAAAATTACAAATATTCTCTGAATATACAACAATTAATAGTCAAAAAAAGATGAAATATTTGATTGTGGTGGCTCATCCCGACGATGAGGCACTGGGTGCTGGCGCGTCGATATGGAAGCTGACCCAAGAGGGCAACCAGGTGGACGTGTGCATCATGTGCACCGAGGCCAAGGCCCGCGCTTTCAGGCCCGAGGACAATGAGCTGGAATGCGACATGGACGAGGCTTGCCGCATGTTGGGCGTGGCTAAGAAATACGAGGGCACTTTCCCCAACATCGAGATGAACAACTCAACCCATCTAAGCCTGGTGCAATTCATCGAAAAGGCTATCGCCGAGAGCGAGCCGGATGTAATCATCACCCACCACCCCGCCGATACCAACAATGACCACATGCACACGTCGATGGCTTGCCAGGCTGCAATCCGCCTGTTCCAGCGCCGAATCGGAATGAAGCCGCTGAGGGAGATGTGGTTTATGGAGGTGTTGTCGTCAACCGAATGGTCGGTGAACACGTCGATGAACCGCTTCCAGCCCAACACGTTCATCGAGGTTGGAAAAGATGGCATTGACATCAAAATAAAGGCCCTGGCTACTTACCGGGGTGTAATGCGCCCCTACCCTCATCCTCGCAGCGAGAGGGCTATCGAGGGATTGGCAGCTTACCGTGGGGCGCAGTCGGGTACTGACTATGCCGAGGCTTTTGAGGTGGTATTTCGCAGATTGACCGACAATGTATAAGTACGTAAAGCGAGGTTTTTGTCTGTTGGCGTCGGGCAGCGCTATAGTGGTGCTGTCGCCAGTTTTCTTGATTGCAATCGTGGGGATTTTAGCTTCGGATTGGGGTCCGATTTTCTACAAGGCCAACCGCATTGGGAAGGACAATCAGCCATTCAAGATGTACAAGTTCCGCTCGATGCGCGTGGACAAGGGTGCCAACGAAAGCAGTTTCAAAGCTGACACCAACCGCATTTTCCCTTGGGGCGCGTTCATGAGGGCATCGAAAATCGACGAGCTGCCGCAGCTGATCAATTGCTTTATCGGCGACATGGCGATAATCGGACCGAGGCCCGCTGCTAAGGATCAACTGTCGATTGTTAGAGCCGGGAAGTATGCCAAAGCTGCCGGGGTCAAGCCCGGATTGTCGGGGCCAGCTGCGCTCTACGACTATCTCTATGGCGACACCATTGAGGATGAGGCTGAGTATGAGGAGAAGGTATTGCCTACGCGCTTGGAATTGGAAGCTGAGTATGTGAACCATGTGAACGCGGCTTTCGACATGAAGATGATATGGTGGACTGTGAGGTGCATCGCAGGGCGTGTGCTGGGCAAGCCGCAGAATAAGATCTTGGCGCATCTTTGCGCCATGGCAAAAGGATAGGAACTATGGTTATTGATGATAAGTTGCTTGACAGCCTATTGGAGAAGGCTGCTGAGAGTCCGAGGCTGAGAACGAATCTTGACTTGCGCAATGGGCCTGAGGATGGAAGCCAGCGCATGCTGAATGCTATGCTGCCTGGCACCCAGGTGCCGATTCATAGGCATAGGGACACTTCGGAAAGTTTTGTGGTGCTTCGGGGGGCGCTTACTGAGATTTTCTATGATGACAGAGGGGTGGAGTGCGCGAGGCACGAGCTTGGTGCAATTTCAAACAATGCAAACCATTCTAATCAGAGGATGGGATTGCAGATTCCGGCTGGGATGTGGCATACGCTGATTGTGCACGAGCCGACTGTGATCCTTGAGTGCAAGGATGGTGCGTTTGCTCCGCTTTCCAGCGAGGATGTGTGGAACTACGAGTGATAAATACACCACGGAGAAAACTTTTGACAGTTCACCACGGAGACTCGGGGGAAACTTTTGACAGTTCACCACGGAGACTCGGAGGAAACTTTTGACAGTTCACCACGGAGTCACGGGGGACACGGAGACTTTTTTATAGGAGAATTTTTCTCCGTGTCTCCGTGGTGAATATATTTGTGTAATATGCTGCTTATTGGGATTGTAGTGGGTGTGTGCGTAGTGCTGGGGGTGACTGTGTACTTGATTGGCAGGCGGATTGGCTGGGATAAGATTGAGCGGCGCAATCAGCGATTTATTGATGGGAATGGCGACCATGCTTACTACGACCGCAAGAAGCATTAATTTGTAGGCCGCCGCAATGCGCAGCAGGTCGCTGACCCGCTGCTCCCAAATACATCAGCCTGATGTGCAGCAGGTCGCTGACTCGCTGCTCCCAAAATACATCCGCCTGACACAAAAGAAGGCCCGGTTATCGATTATGGATAGCCGGGCTTTTTGTGTTCTTCTTCAAGACTTTCAAGAAATACCGGAAAGTTCCATAAAATTGATTCTTTAAAGAAATTGTTGGTTAGAAATTTGTTTTATAGAAAAAGTTTCACTTACTTTGCATAAAATTAGAACTTCTGCGAAATTGTTTCGCTAGGTTGCAGAGTGAAATTTAGTGGGACCTATTCACTAAACTCAAAGTGAAACTTCTATAAAGTTGGCTATGTGCAAGGAGAAATATGTAAACCCGTTTACTGATTTCGGTTTTAAGCGGCTGTTTGGGACCGAGGCAAATAAGGATATCCTTATCAACTTCCTCAATTCTGTGATTGAGGACGAGGATGACATTGTGGAGATTACTTACCTGAATGTAGAGAAACTTGGTAAGATAGAAAGCGATCGCAAGGCTGTTTACGACCTTTACTGCAAGACTGAAAAAGGTGATCACATTATAGTGGAGATGCAAAAAGTAGGTCAAGAACATTTTATCGACCGAACAATATTTTATTCTGCAAGAGCCATTGACGATGCTGCAAAAAAGGGAGCTTGGGACTTTAATCTGCCCAAGGTTTATACTATTGCTCTTCTGAATTTTGAACCTCATGAATTTTCAAATGAGAAAAACTATAAACACACTTTGCGACTATGTGATATTAACACGAGCAAGGTACTCAGCCACAAACTGACTTATATCTTTTTGGAGTTGGGAAAGTTCAATAAGAAAATAGATGAACTTGAGAATCTTTCGGAAAAATGGATGTATGTAATCAAAAATCTTTATGAATTTGACACATATCCTACAGTTCTCAAAGAGAAGATTTTTAAAAAATTCTTTGAGGAAGCGCGTATCAGCGCATTCACCCAAGAGGAGAAATTTGCGTATGAAGAGAGTTTGAAAGTGTTATGGGATAACACCAATGCCTTTACATATGCCAGAAAAGAAGAAAAAATTGAAATTGCCAAGAAATTGAAAGCTCAAAATGTTGACATCAACATCATTGCGCAAGCTACGGGCTTGACCCTCGAAGATATCGAGAAATATAAAATATGATGACAGCTCCTAATTTTTCAAAACTGAAGGGAGCCGGTAAGAACCAATGAATTAGAGGTGTTGAAAACTACGGATTAAACGTATTAAGAAGATTTTTAATATGTTATTTTATAATCTGTTAAATCAGTGTAATCAGTAGTTCTTCAACTTCTTCACACCTTAAAGATTTTATGTTGAAACGAGTGTTTGATGTCGTGGCCAGTGGCTGCGGCCTGCTGATTCTCAGCCGTTATTTTGGCTCATGCGCAAAAAACATTCTAAATAATCCTTCTTTAAGATTTACACTAAAAATCACTTATTAAATTTCTCATAGATAGAAATTATTATGGGAAACAAGAATATTTTAATACCAGCAGCTTATTTTTATCCAGAACATGCAGCGAGTCCATATCTGGGGGAAAATAAAAATGAAGCTTTTGTTAACGCGGGATATAAAATTGACGTTTTCGCTCCGACTCCTTGTCGTGGAGTGGACAATGAGACCAGAAATAGATATAAAAATATAAAAACTGAAGAATTTTTAAATGGGAACCTCGTAGTCCATAGATTCTCGCTCTTTAAAGAGGGAAAAAATCCAATAGGACGTGCAATTAGATATTCTCTTTGTTGGGTTGAACATCTTGTTTGTTGTCTCAAAGCTAAAGATGCAGATTTAATATATGTAGGTTCTACCCCTCCCATACAAGGGCTTATAGGGGTGTGCATGAAGAAGTTGAAAAAGACATCATTTGTGTATAATCTACAGGATATTTTCCCTGATTCATTGGTCGGCACTGGCTTGGCCAAGAAAGGCGGATTATTGTGGAAGATTGGCCGTGTGATTGAAAACACTACCTACAAACACGCTGATAAGATAATCGTAATTTCTCAGGACTTCAAGAAGAATATAATGGCCAAGGGGGTGCCTGAGGATAAAATTGAGGTCATATACAATTGGGTGGAGCAAGACAATGTGCATGACGTACCCAGAGTTGAGAATAAATTGATTAGCAAGTACGGTCTTGATCCAAATAAGTTTTATGTAACTTATTGTGGCAACATAGGATTGACACAAAATATGGATATGCTGCTTGAAATTGCTCAGGAGCTATCATCTAATGAAAACATACATTTTGTGTTGAATGGTGAGGGTGCTTACAAGACTGAGGTTGAAAAAATTATTAGCGAAAAGGATATCGAAAACGTCACTCTCCTACCCTTTCAGCCTTACGAAGATATTGCTCATGTGTTTAGTCTTGGTGATGTGGGGCTGGTAATATCGAAGCCTGGAGTTGGAGCAAATTCGGTACCGAGCAAGACATGGAGCATCATGTCGGCATCGAGACCTGTGCTTGCAAGTTTCGATGAAAATGAGTTGAAGGATATTATTACTGACAATGAATGTGGCATATTCTGTAAGGGTGGAGACAAAGAAGCCCTGAAAAATGCAATCTTAAAGATGTCAGCAAATCCCGACTTATGCAAGGAATATGGAGCTAATGGCCGGCAATTCGTAATGGATAATCTCACTCGCGAAGTCGGCACCAAAAAATACGTAGATGTAATCAACAAAGTATTGAACCAAAACAAGTAACACTGATTTTTCATCTTTTTGATTCTGAGATTTGTTATTTTTTGAGAAAATTACTAAATTTGCATTGCGATTGTAATTGTAATGCAATCACACACATATTAATGTATAATTAAACTTTTTGGACTATGTGCGACGTAATGGTAATGAGCTCAAGAATTAACAAACTGAGCCGAAGTGGCTTCAACAATAGATTGAAGTTGACCACTAAAGATGAGATAGCTAATATTCGAGGTTACAACCGACGAATTGAAAAGTTGGTTGATGATGTCTATGATGTTTTCCAAGAGATTGGAGAACAAGAATGGACTGTGCTGCAAGAGCCTCTTGACTTGCTTATTTCCACTACCAAGGACTTGTTAAAAACATACAAGAAGAAATACAAAAACCACGAAGAATGTGAAAACCTTGAAGGCATGTGGTCATATCTGGTGGAACTTAGGAATGACATCGTGCGTTTCAGGCTACCCAATCCTATGAGGACCGAAATGGAAGCCATCCTAAGTAGAATTGGTGAACGCATGAAACAACGCAACGCTTCATGATTTCGTATAAAACCATAAGCATTTTCCGAAGGAGCCTTGAACAGCTTCTAAAGGTGAAGCGTGGAGTTTACTCAGGGGTGGAAAATGAGATACGCAGTGCTTTCCAAGGTGTTGCTATTGAGGATATTCGAAAGAATCGAGATGTAATCTTGTATAAAGATGATGCGATTGTAATCAAACTTCGTATTCCAGACCATAAAAATCGCTTGTCAAAGTCAAACGGCTTTCGATTGCTGTATTTGGTTTATAACGAATTTGAGGATGTCGTACTTTTAGACATTTATCCGAAAAGGGGACCGATGCAAAAATTGGATTTATCCAAAGAAGAATATCTAAATTTATATCATACGTTTGATCAAGAGGATGCAGACAATTCCTTGATCCCCTATGAAATAGAATGAATTAGATTTAGAAAGTGTTTAATAATGAATGTTAAATTTAGGAGCTCTTCTTAGGAGCATTACTATGGCAGCAACCATGAGCATTTCATTGGCAGAGCCTAAAGTCTCTTCATAGTTTCTGCAGAGCCTTCTGAAATGGTCCAGCCATGCAAAAGTTCGTTCCACAACCCATCTTTTCTTGGCTGGCACGAACCCAGAACCCGAATAATGAGAATGTGTAATTTCAATATTATGTCCAAGATACTCCTTGACTGTCTGGCCTACTTGGCTTCGATAGCCAGAGTCTGCGTATACGGTTCTGATTCCTGGATACAATGCCGAAAGGAGAGCCATCAGAACATATGCGGCCTTGGAATCATGGACATTCCCTTTGGTGGTGTAAGCTGCCAGAATAAAGCCATTCTTATCCGTAACTATATGTCTCTTAATGCCTTTCACCTTCTTGTTCCCGTCAATTCCTTTTTCAGATTGGGGGAGAGCGCTTCTGACGCTTTGGCTGTCGATGGCGCCTATTGCAGGTATGGGAGACTGTCCGTTCCAAATCCTAACTTGCTCCACAAGTATGGCAAGCATATCCTTGAACTCACCTTCTGCGCCCCAAGTGCGGAAGTAGTAATAGACTGTTTGCCACTTGGGATATTCCGAGGGAAGGTTTCTCCATTGGCATCCAGTGATGTCAATATAAATTATAGCATCCAAAATGCTAAATATGTCATACTTGCTGTGCCAATCTTCCATTGGAATTGTTCTTCTTATAAAGTTCTTTTGGTCATCAGTCAAATCAGTCTGGTACATGGCTTTTGGTTTTTATTGATTAAACGTAACACTTATTCAACAATCCAAAAGCCTAAAGTATTGATTGTTAGGTCTGATGACTTTCTTATTTAACTTTTGTTATTAAACAGTTTCTAATGTTTTCAGACACTTAAAGTATGATTTAGTGGTTATAAAAAGTATAATTGAGAGTACTAACTTACTTATTTCAAAATTAAATTCATAAATATGGAAAGAGCAGAATCAAATGAAATAAAATTTGTAAAGACCAGTGATTCCGAAGTCCGATTTGAAGTAAACAGAATAAGTAAGCGCTCTCGAAATGTAACCTGTAAAAAGGTTTTGATTATACAAGTTTTTTCGGATGATAAAATTGCCGAGATTCAATCTATTACAAAGAAATTAGAGGTCGAATCATGTGTATAATGGTTACTACAAGCTGTTTTCGGTAATAAATTCAAGATGATAGAGCCTTACGTCCGGGTGGTTCATGAATTTGAGGGCAAAAGCCTTCTTTACTCTTATCTTTGCGTAGCCACCCATATCTATTTCAAGACCTTCAAGAAATACAGGAAAATTAAGTAATAATTTTGATTGATTATGGGGATAGGTTTGACCTCTTCTTTATTGTTCGCTGGGCCATGGCCAAGTCTTTTCCAATTCGCAGTTGGTAGTTTGGGCATGTTCAACTTTTTAAAAAATGTGAGCAATATGGATATACATACCTTTCGTAGAATGTGGGCTGTCAGTGGATTGGGTAGTGGCCTAGCGAATGGTGAAGGGGAGGAAAACTTGGTCCTTTTCAATAGTTCACTGACTTAATCAAGGCTCGTAACCTTGCTACCCACAATTTTCCAGAGCCTCGCCTCCCTTCGGTGAGAGAAATGGTTTCAACAATGCAAACACAAGTAAACTAATTCTCCGTGGCCTCCGTGTCTCCGTGGTGAATACAGTTCTCATAGTTTGACTCAAAATTCTCCGTGCCTCCGTGGTGATTATTTCAACTTTTTCTTAGCCAAGGTTGTTGAATTTGAAAGAAATTGATTATCTTTGCACCATGAAGACGAAAAACAAAGAATATATTCGCTTTGATTGGGCCATGAAGCGTCTGCTCCGTGACAAAGCAAACTTCGAAATTCTCGAAGGGCTGATTTCTGCCCTTCTGAATACAAAGATGAAGATTATCGAAGTGCTTGAAAGCGAAAGCAACCGTGAGAACATCAATGACAAATATAATATCGTGGATGTCAAGGCGAAAAATGACAAGGGAGAAATCGTTGTTGTGGAAGTGCAGAACCTCTTTCAGATGGACTTCCTGAAGCGCATTCTCTATGGCGTAAGCAAGGCCATAACAGAGCAGCTTTCTCTTCGCGACGAGTACCGCAAGATTCACAAGGTGTATTCAATTTCCATTGCGTATTTCGACCTTGGCAAGGGGAGTGACTATCTTTACCATGGGCGCACGACGATCAAGGGCGTTCATACCAACGAGGAGTTGGGAATTTCAAAAGATGAGTTGAAAGCATATGACAGTGAGATAGCAAGCGACATATTTCCTGAATATTGGGTCCTCAGAGTAAATGAGTTTGATGCCTACGCAAAGACTCCCCTTGAGGAATGGATGCAGTACCTTAAGACTGGCTATATCGCTGATGACACTAAGGATCCTGGCTTGTTGCGTGCCAAGGAGGTCCTGAAATTCGATTCCATGAGCAAAGCTGAGCAGGAGGAATACAGAAGATATTTCGACCAACTCTGTAGCGAACGCGATGCCATAGAAAAAGCTCATAATGAAGGCCACCAAGAGGGCCACCAAGAGGGTCGCCAAGAGGAAAAGATTGAAATTGCCAAGAAATTGAAAGCTCAAAATGTTGACATAAACATCATTACACAAGCTACGGGCTTGACCCTCGAAGATATCGAAAAATATAAAATATGATGACAGCTCCTAATTTTTCAAAACTGAAGGGAGCCGGAAAAAAGGCTCATGCGCAAAAGTCCGTGGCTGATGCCTAGCCAAAGATCATGGCGCAGCGG
>JAJBUG010000011.1 GCA_020860515.1 Bacteroidales bacterium
CCTACGGGATTCAAGGATAAGAATAGTTTAAATTTAATTCGGTATTATACTTATTTTTCTTATTTGAAGAAAGTGTGGCGGAGCCAGTAGGCATAGATGGGATCGACGAAGGTGGTGGAGCCACCGATGTCGTCGAGGATGTCCTTTTCGATGAGGGCTTTCTTGGAGCGGTAAGCCGCTGTGGCTGAGGTTATGCCTTGCTTTGCCATCGTCGCAGTTGAGGTAATAGAGTCAGGAGCCTCGATCAGCGCACGGAGATAGCGGATTTGTTGCTGCGTCAAATCCTGAGTCAAGGTTGTAAAAAGCAAACTTAGTTGCCTTACTAATGATGCGTGGGCCTCGGCCACTATCTCATCAGTGCAAACATCTTTGGTTCTCAGCCATGATAGTTGCGCCAATTGTTGTGCATAATAGGGATGGCAATCAACTAAATCTACTACCATCTTGCTGGCTGATGGCAGAATCTCCTTGCCGGTATCTTGAAAACGTTTCTCCACAAAAGCCTGAAGATCGGCTTGGCCAATTTTGTCAAGGAACATCAAATCACCGAATTTGTAGAATGGCATTGAAGACTTTGTAAATACCTCCATCATCATGTGGCGCTTACTGCCGAATAAACAATAAGCCACATGCTGGTGTCGCTGCCAATGAGCTCTCAATTTTTTCTGAAAGAATAGAGGATTTGAGAAATAACCGATATTTTGAAACTCATCAATGCATACTACGAGCTTTATGCCTTTATCCTGAGTTATTTTTTCTCCCAAGTCAAGAATCTGATCAACATTTTCAACTGCCCTATTCCAATCAAATTCAAGCGACATCTCAGCCCCAGGCTCATTAGCCAAAACCAATTTAGGAAGAATCTGGCTTAGGAATCGCTTGGCATTTTCCACACCTTCCTCCCAGCGTGTTGAGGTAGCATGGATAATAGCCTCAGAAAGAGCTTTATAGAATTGCTGCTCGTCAAGGACATTAAACAAATCCACCTGAGCCACCCTAAGCTTTGGATCACGCGACATAGCCACATCGGCAGCCTTATTTACAAGGCTGCTTTTCCCCCAGCGCCGAGGCGAAATTATGATAGTGTTGATAAGCGAGGTGAAATTATCAGACAGATGCTTGGTTTCTTCCTGGCGGTCAGTAAAATCTGCCTCAGTGGCCAATCGGCCATATACAAAAGGTGTATCCATAATCAATTCATAAAATTTTTACAAAATTACTCACTATTTCTGACATTACAAAATCTGTAATTACATTTTTTGTAATAAAAACCATTACATTTTTTGTAATTACATTTTTTGTAATGCCACTTATTATGGCATGTGGACCCTTTGGCAAGTGAGGGAGTAAACTTATTTGGTGCAGTATTTGTTAATTTTTTAGATGTGGCAAAAATGCTAAAAACAACTAATGCTAACAGAAATTATTGACGCACTTATCTGTCAATTTGAGAATTTTACGTAACTTTGTAGAATATTTCTAAACTATTTATTTTTGATGAATAACAATCAAGAACTACAGCGGCTAATCGTAGAAGGCATACAGGAACGCAAAGGCAAAAAAATCGCGCTCGTGGATATGTCGGAGATCGAATCCGCCCCTACTCAGCTTTTTGTAATCGCCGAGGGCTCATCGAGCATGAACGTGGCAGCAATCGCCGACAGCGTGCGCGAATACGTGCAACAGCACTCTGGCATCAAACCATATAACTACGACGGCTACCAGAACTCCGAATGGATCGTGATTGACTACGGCTGGGCTATGGTGCACATCTTCCTGCCCCAAGACCGCGAGCGCTACAATCTGGAGGAGCTGTGGAACGATGCCGTCATAACCGATTTATCCGACCTGGACTAAGGGCTTAGGAATTGGACTGTCAGTCCAAATTCTTAAAACTCAAAACTTAAAACTTAAAACTGACAATGGCATTCCCTGGCAACACAAACAATAAGAACAAGAAGCCCTTCGGACTGAGCCTCTTCTGGATGTACGCTATCATCCTGATTGTGCTGGTGGGTCTCTTCTATCTCGACGACAACTCCATCACCAAAAACGTGAGCTACAGCGAGTTTGAGAGCTACATAGTAAAGGACCACGGCATCGACAAGATTATCGTGTACAGCGACAAGCGCCAAGCCGAAGGCCAGCTCACCGACTCGCTTGCCGAGAAGCTCTTTCCGGGCCAATACCAGGCTGGCAAGGGCATCCAGGCAATGGTGGTCACCGATATCCCCAGCGCCGACAAAATCGACAGCAAAATCGATTACTGGCGTGAAATCGGCGCCTTCCCCGAGCACGGCGAGGTGAAGTACGAAAAAGGCAATGGCCTCACCACCATGCTGCTTAGCTGGGGACCCATGCTCCTGCTCATCGGCGTGTGGATCTACATGATGCGCCGAATGACCACTGGCGGCAGTGGCGGCGGTGGCGGCGGCGTGTTCAGCGTTGGCAAGAGCAAAGCTCAGGTTTTTGACAAGGACAGCGCCAATAAGGTGACATTCAAGGATGTGGCTGGCCTTACCGAGGCAAAGACCGAAATTGAAGAAATAGTAGAATTTCTGAAAAATCCCAAGCGCTACACCGACCTGGGCGGCAAAATTCCCAAGGGCGCGCTCTTGGTAGGCCCTCCCGGCACTGGCAAGACCCTGCTGGCCAAAGCTGTGGCGGGCGAAGCCAACGTGCCTTTCTTCTCAATGTCGGGCTCTGACTTCGTGGAGATGTTTGTGGGCGTAGGAGCAAGCCGTGTGCGCGACCTCTTCCGCCAAGCCAAGGAAAAAGCGCCCTGCATCGTGTTTATCGATGAGATCGACGCTGTGGGCCGTGCCCGTGGCAAGAACCCCAACATGGGCGCCAACGACGAACGTGAAAACACCCTCAATCAGCTCCTTACTGAGATGGACGGTTTCGGCAGCAACAGCGGCGTAATCATCCTGGCCGCAACCAACCGCGCCGACATCCTCGACAAGGCCCTGATGCGCGCTGGCCGCTTCGACCGTCAGATTTATGTGGAGCTGCCTGATGTCAACGACCGCATGGCTATCTTCAATGTGCACCTGCGCAACATCAAGATTGACAGCAGCCTTGATGTAGAGCTGCTGGCCCGACAGACAGCCGGATTCTCTGGTGCCGACATAGCCAACGTATGCAACGAGGCTGCCCTGATTGCTGCCCGCCATAATAAGAAAAGCGTTTGCCTCGAAGACTTCAATGCCGCAGTTGACCGCATCATCGGCGGCTTGGAGAAAAAGAACAAGCTCACAACCAACGAGGAAAAGCACAGCGTGGCAATCCACGAGGCTGGCCATGCCACCGTAAGTTGGCACCTGCAATATGGCGACCCGCTGGTAAAGGTTACCATCGTGCCGCGCGGCAAAGCCCTGGGTGCTGCATGGTATCTGCCCGAAGAGCGCCAGCGCGTGCCAGCTCAGGCACTGCTCGACCAAATCTGCTCGTTGATGGCAGGCCGCGCAAGCGAAGACATTCTTATCGGCAGCGTTGCCACTGGTGCCCTCAACGACCTGGAGCGCGCTACCAAGATAGCTTATGCGCTGGTCGTTTATTACGGCATGAGCAATCGCCTGCCCAATATCAGCTATTATGATAGCAGTGGCGGTGGCTACGGATTCTCTAAGCCCTACAGCGAGGAACGCGCCAAGATTATCGACGAGGAGGTAAGCCGAATCTTGGAAGATCAATATCAGCGCGCCAAGGACATTCTCAACCAATATCATGATGGTCTGGTAAAACTGGCCGACATGCTCTACGACCGCGAAGTGATTTTCACAGCCGATGTGGAATCAGTATTCGGAAAACGAGCTTGGACATCGCGCGCCGACGAAATCATAGCCGAGCAGCACGAGAAGAAGGACAAGGCCATCGAGGCCCCCAAGGATGCCGGTTCGGATTCTGGGGCCAAGCCCAGCAGCGGCGATGGCGACCTCACTCCCACTCCGCCCCCCCTTCGTCCCCGCCACTTGACAAAATTAGAAATGACAAATGACAAATGACAAATTAATGCCCAACTAATTTGTCATTTGTCATTTTTTTTGTAATTTTGCACATCAATATCACACCGAAAAACTTAACCTAAATGAAACAAACCATTTTAGTAACTGGAGGCACAGGTTTTATCGGCTCCCATACTACTGTTGAGCTGATTGAAGCTGGCTACAATGTAGTCATCGTTGACAACCTGAGCAACTCCCAGGAAAACGTGATTGATGGCATCGAGCAAATCACTGGGGTGCGTCCAGTTTTCGTAAAAGCCGACTGCTGCGACAAGGCCGCTATGGAGCGTGTGTTCTCTCAGTACCCAATCAAGGGCATTATCCATTTCGCTGCCAGCAAGGCTGTGGGCGAAAGCGTAGAAAAGCCCCTGCTCTACTACAAGAACAACATCCTCTCCCTCATCAACCTGCTTGAGCTAATGCCCAAGTACGATGTAAAGGGCATCATCTTCTCTTCGAGCTGCACCGTTTACGGACAGCCTGACCCCGAGAACCTGCCTGTGACCGAAGAGGCCCCTATCAAGCCGGCAGAAAGCCCTTACGGCAACACCAAGCAAATCAACGAGGAAATTATCCGCGACGACATCGCCAGCGGAGCCCCCATCAAGGCTATCCTCCTGCGCTACTTCAATCCCATTGGCAGCCACCCAAGCGCAATCATCGGCGAACTTCCCAACGGCGTGCCCATGAACCTTATCCCCTTCGTTACCCAGACTGCTATCGGCATCCGCGAGCAGCTTAAGGTATTCGGCAACGATTATGACACCCCCGATGGCACTTGCATTCGCGATTACATATATGTAGTTGATTTGGCCAAAGCTCACGTGAAAGCCATGCAGCGAGTGCTCGACATGGACACTCCACAGCTCGAAGTTTTCAATGTTGGCACCGGCCACGGCTGCAGCACCAAGGAAATCATCGACGCATTCGAAAAAGCCACTGGCGTTAAGCTCAACTGGGCCTACGCTCCCCGTCGCGCCGGTGACATCGAGAAAGTATGGGCCAACCCCGACAAGGCCAACAATGTGCTGGGCTGGAAGGCCGAGACAAGCCTCGAAGACACCCTGCGCAGCGCCTGGAACTGGCAGCTCAAGCTCCGCGAACGCGGCATCCAATAAAGTGACAAGTGACAAGTGACAAGTGACAAATGACAAATGACAAACTAATGCATACGCCTATCGATAGTTGGTGGTATTAATTTGTAATTTGAAATTTGTAATTAATAATTTGTAATTTGTAATTTATAATTTGTAATTTACATGAAGCCTACATTATATGTGCTTGCTGCTGGCATGGGAAGCCGCTATGGCGGCCTCAAGCAGCTCGATGGCGTGGGTCCTCAGGGCCAAACCATCATGGACTACAGTATCTACGATGCCATCCGCTCAGGATTCGGCAAGGTAGTTTTCGTAATCCGCAAAGATTTCGAAAAGGATTTCAACGAGAAAATCCTCAGCAAATACAAGGGCCACATTCCAGTGGAGGTTGTGTTCCAGAGCGTTGACAAGCTCCCCGAGGGTTACAAATGTCCCGAGGACCGCACCAAGCCATGGGGTACCAACCATGCTGTGCTGATGGCCAAGGATGTGATCAAAGAGCCGTTCGCAGTAATCAATGCCGACGACTTTTACGGCCAGGACGCTTTCCGCGTTATAGCCGAGGAACTGGGCCGCGAGCACGACCGCAAGGGCGACTACTGCATGGTGGGCTTCCGCGTAGGCAACACCATGAGCGAGAACGGCACCGTAAGCCGCGGAGTATGTGAGAACGAAAATGGGCTGCTCACCTCAGTGGTTGAGCGCACCGCCATCGGCTACAACGACAAGCACGAAATCAGCTTCATCGACGAAGAAGGCAAGGAGCAAATCCTCGACCCCAAGACTCCCGTGTCGATGAACATGTGGGGCTTTACCCCTGACTATTTCGAGTATGGCGAGCGCGAGTTCAAGCGTTTCCTCGACCGCGACCTCAATACTCCCAAGGCCGAGATGACTATTCCGCCATCAGTGGATGCCCTGATTCGCTCAGGCGAGGCTACCGTGAAGGTGCTCGACACCACAAGCCGCTGGTTCGGTGTCACCTATCCCGAGGACCGTCCCGACGTAGTGGCAAAGCTGGCTGACCTCCATGCCAAGGGCGAATATCCCGAAAAGATGTTTTAAAATCGGTGCAGGGGGCTATAGCCCCCTGCTATAGCCATAACCAATACACCTAATCAATAATTTATATGCGACTAACTCCATTTTTATTAATCGCAGGCGTGGCTGTGATGGCCAGCTGCGATGGGAAGAAAAGCCAAGAGCCCGTCCCAACTGAGGACGATGTGATTCTGCACGCTTGGTCGTGGTCCTTTGACACGATAGCCGCCAACATGAAGCAGATTGCCGATGCTGGCTACAGCTATGTGCAGACCTCGCCCGCTCAGGCTTCATATCCCGGCGACAACAAGGGCCGCGCCCTTTTCAGCCAGGAGGGCGACTCAGTGATGGGCAAGTGGTACTACTACTACCAGCCTATCGAATGGTCAGTGGGCAACTGGATGCTTGGCGACCGCCAGGCCTTTGCTGCCATGTGCGACAGTGCTGCCAAGTACGGCGTAAAGGTCATCGTTGACGTGCTGCCTAACCACACTGCCTTCGACACCACAGCTGTTACTCAAGCCTTCAATGCCGCAGTGGGCGGACACGAACGCCTCTACCACTCCAACGGCTTGCAACCAGTTGAGGACTACAACGACCGCTTGCAGTGCACTCTGTGGGCATCGGGCGGACTGCCAGATGTTAACACCGAGAATCCCGCTTTCCAGAAATATTACATGGAGTATGTCAACGACCTGCTCAGCCTTGGCGCTCGCGGCTTCCGCTACGACACTGCCAAGCATATCGGCCTTCCCAGCGACCCCGTTGACTCAATCGCTGGCGTTACCCAGAACGACTTCTGGGACGTAGCACTTGGCCGCAAGGCGGTGGACGGCGTAAGCTTGGCCATCCCAGCCGACTCGCTCTTCATCTACGGCGAGGTGCTGCAGGATCGCAACGTGAAGGAGCAAGAATATGCCGAGTATATGGACCTCGTGGCCAGCAGCTATGGCCATGTTCTGCGCCATGCCATCGAAGCTGGCTCAGCCTATGCCGATGCCGACTCACTGAAGAATTGGAACCACTCAGCCGCTCCTGAGCAGCTGATTACATGGGTTGAGAGCCACGACACATATTGCAACCAGCATGAGAGCGCCCACCTCACCGACGACCAAGTGCGCGCCGGCTATGTGTTTATCACCGCTCGCCAGCATGGCACCCCGCTCTTTTTCAGCCGTCCTGAGGGCAGCACACGCGAAAACTACTGGGGCACCAACCGCATTGGCAACCGTGGCAATGCTGAGTTTATGCATCCTGAGGTTGTGGCTGCCAATATGTTCCGCAAGGCCATGAGCGGACAGCCCGAGGAGCTCTTCACCAGCGACAATGGCGCTGTGATCGAAGTTGCACGCGGCGACCGTGGCGCAGCCCTGGTCAACCTCAGCAGCGAGCCTGTGGAGGTTACACTTGGCACCACCCTGCCCAATGGCGTGTATAGCGACGCTGTGCACAACCAAGAGTTTAAAGTTGACAATGGCATGATTAGCGGACCATTGGCCCCCAATGCCACTTACATCCTTTACGCAAAATAAACCGAATTGCGCCCCCGCATGGGCGGGGGCGCAATTTCCATTCATCAACCCTATTCATCCATTTTTGTTTGCTATTTTTCAAGAAAATAGGGTTATATTTAAACCTTTTTGTAACATTTTTGTTAAGATTATACAACAAGGTTAAAATGAAAGTCCACGTAGCAAGCATGAAAATTATATAGCTATGATTACCAACGAAGTAATAGCTGCCATATATAAGAAATATGACAAACGACCCAAAAGTATCGACTGCCTCAACCTGGCTCTCCTCTTCGAGAAGGCAGGCATAATGCACGACATCATGATCGAACCCGAAACCTCGACCATGACTATTGGCTCGATTTTGCCAGACTCCCCTTTTCACGAAATTTCGTTGAAGAATGTGTTCGCGATCGTCCCATTCGAGGAATGGACTGCTATCGTAATGCATTCCTCCATCATATTCCTTAACCATAAGAAGCCTATCAGTTCGATCCATATCAAGCAGCCCAGTCTTTCGCTGTGGGATCGAATCAAAGGCGTAGGATAAAGTGTCATCCGTTTTCCCGTTTTCCCGTAAAACGTAAAACGTAAAACGTAAAACCTCAAAGCTATGTTACGAGTAAAGCAATTCCGATTCAGCCTTTTTGGCGTAAACACATATCTCGCTATTGATGAGGCCACCTGCGATGCAGCCGTCATCGACCCCGCCATGGCCGACCCTGACGAGCAAAAGCGTTTTGATGACTATGTAGCAGCAAACCATCTCAAGTTAATCGAGGTGATCAACACCCATCTGCATCTCGACCATTGCTTCGGTGAGAATTATGTGGTGGATAAATACGGAGTGCCTGTGGCAGCCAATATTAGCGATGCACCGCTTGCGGCTGACATTGATGCGCAACGCGCAAAATTCGGACTTCCGCCATCAGGAGATAAGATTCATATCGACGTGGAACTTAAGGACGGCGATATCATCAAAATCGGTGAGAGCGAATTGCTTGTGATTCATGTACCGGGACACTCGCCTGGCGGAATCGCCCTTTACTATCCCCAGGGGAATTTGCTCTTCTCTGGCGACAGCCTATTCCAAGGTTCGATCGGACGCACCGACCTGCAAGGGGGCGACTACAATCAGCTCATAAGCAGCCTTAAAAATAAGATACTGACCCTTCCCGACCGCACCACTGTGCTTCCAGGTCACGAAGGTCCCACAACCATAGGCGCTGAAAAGACCCACAACCCCTATCTAAGATAAGCCTTACGGCGATATTCCCTACGGGAGATATTCCTATCGGAGACATTCCTATCGGAGATGTGGGTGTGTCATAATGGAACCATACCACGGAATCCCATAGGGATTCTTTCAAATAGTTATCAATATTCCCATTTTTACACACAAAATCGGTG
>JAJBUG010000052.1:0-26952 GCA_020860515.1 Bacteroidales bacterium
TATGGTTATATTTCTTAAAAAAATTCACAAATCACAAAAGTTTAAATGAGTTCTATAAGGAACAATACCCTTAGCCATAAAGTTTGATTTTTTTAAACTCAACTCATTCGTCATTGGTTTGTTTATGCTTTATACTAATGCAGATAGTTGATGGATCATAGAGGATTGCGATGAAGCTGGGCCGGTCGAAGGCTTGGAACTCGTTTAAAAAGTTGGCTCCGAAGGGGGTGTGGTCCGCGTTTTTCTTGGCCTTACCCCCTTGGTGTATGTTTTCTATTGAGCCTTTCAAGGGGTGCACCCAGAACAACAATGATAAGTATCATACCTGTGAAAATGAGTGCTTAATTCGCTGGCAAGGGGAATAATTATGCGGCAAGAGGTGTCCTTGATCTTGGTTAAGGTTGGACATTATTGCCTATATTGATAACCAAAGTGGGGAAGAAATTGTTGTAACAAATTGTTCTGTACCGAGCGACAAGCCCTTTCCTTCCCTAACATCAAGATTTACAAGAAGTCTGTTATCAAACAGGCCGACATCAAAAACTTTGCCTGGAACATCGGCAACATCTACGGTTATCCGCTCGACTTGACAGCCCAGTTCGTCTGTGCCACCTTCCCCGCTTGGTTCGCCAACACCGAGCGCACCACCGTAGAGCGCACCCTCCGCACCACCCGCGGCCAAGTCAACATCGAAATCGACCCCAACCTCCTTTCCCGCCTCGAGTAAAAAAGCCAAATTTTCCCCATTTCTAAACGAATGTAAATTTTTTGGTGTAATCTTAGCGCAAGTTTAAAAAATTATTTGTAACTTTGCCACGCAATGGCTACCCGCAGAAGCCAGCCATGGGTTCCGGGGTGGGCGTTGCAGACATATAAATGGAGCGTCTTTGTGCGCTTTGTTCTTGACTAGTAGAAACTTGGCGGTTTCAAATTTTCGGTCATTGGGCATTGCAACAAGGTCGCCCTCGGTTGGTAATAGCAAGCCATATGCATTCTTAAGTGCATTGTGCATCTATATACCTATACGTGGGCTTCTGCGTTGCTCGTCTCGACCGAAGGGCAACGCCAAGGCCTCTACTAGTGGGACGAGCAAGTAAAGGGATCCCACGTTTCCGTTTCTTATGCCTTAAGTCGATTTATAAACCATCCAACTCTGGGATTCTGTTGGGAAACATTATCGTCTCAGAATGGCAGCACAAGGCCTAAAGTACAATGTCGATATCGTGATGTGTATCGACTGTACAGGTAGTATGGGAGATCTTCTCAATACTGTCAAAACTAACGCGCTTAAATTTTATCCGGATCTAAAAGATCGTTGTGAAGCAAAAGGCAAAGAAATTTCAGAACTAAGAATACGAGCTATTGGATTCCGAGATTTGGGATATGATAAGGAGAACGCTATAATAGATAGCGGCTTCTTGTCTATTCCTGAGCAAGAAGAAGAATTCAAATCTCTCATCAACTCGCTTGTGCCCTTTGGGGGTGGTCCGGAACCTGAATCAGGCCTTGAAACTCTTTCCATGGCTATAAATTCAGACTGGACTAAAGGAGGCGATAAGCGTCGCCATGTGATTGTAGTTTGGTCTGATGCTTCTACACATGCTCTCGGAGAATGCGGTAAAGATAATCCTCTTTATCCGAATGAGGCACCTGCCAATCTTGATGAATTAACCGATTGGTGGGAGGATGAACAGTCTGCAGGTAAAATGAATGCAAACGCCAAAAGGCTGGTAATATTTGCTCCTGACGCAAGTGCATGGAGTGAGATAGGCAATAGTTGGACTAATACGATTCACCACACGGCCAAAGCTGGCGCAGGATTGGAGGATGTTGACTACAATACTATCCTTGCCACTATCGTTAATTCTATTTGATCATGCGGCAACCCTTGTCCATATCTGATATGCAAGAAAAGAAAATTGGTCTGGGTGAGGACTCAGACCCAATTTCCGTATGCTTTGAATCATTTGTCGCCTTAGGAGTCCTTGACGGTATGGGCGGGGCTGGTGGAGCAGAGTGCATATCTGATTTCGGAGATTCCCATACTAAGGCATACGTGGGCTCTCGAATTATCAGAGATGCCATTGAAAAACAGATCAAACAACTAAATGAACTCCCAAACCCCAAGGACTTAGTCGATTTATTAAATTGCACAATACTCACTCGTTATCAAGAAGAGAAAGAGAAATATCCCCCTAAATCAAAGGGTGGTCTGCGAAGCAGTTTGATTAAAGAATACCCAACTACTTTAGCAATGGCTTTTGTCTCTCTGAGTGGAGATCATTATAATATAGACAGCTTTTGGGCTGGAGATTCAAGAAATTTTATTTGGGATATGAACGGATTATTCCAAATATCTCTTGATGATATTAGAGGTAAACTTGACCCTCTGCAAAATTTGCATGAGGATGCACCGATGACAAATTGTTTACAAGCCGATGCACCCTTTAGGATCAATCATAAACGAATTGATTCGAAGCCAATAGTCGATAAGTTTATAGTTCTCTCCGCGACCGATGGTTGTTTTGGATACTATCCAAGTCCAATGGACTTTGAAAAAATACTTTCAGATAGTCTAAAATATTCTAATTCATTAAATGAATGGAAAGAGAGACTCAATGAGGCCTTCGCCTATGTGACTGCAGATGATTTTTCTTTTTCATTAGCAGCCTTTGGTTTTAAAGACTTCAAAGATATTAAAAAGCTTTTATCTCGTTCTAAGAAGGGGAGTTTTGCAAGTTACATCTATCATAGGAACGAATACGAATCTAAAGTGAGAAAAAAACAAACCTTAGAAAGGGAGCTTAAAGATTTAGCATTTGAACTTGAAGACGAAATCAAATCTTTGTGGTCAACTTATAAGGAGACATATCTTAAATACATGACTACCGATGAAGAAGGGTGACATATTGAATGGATATAAGATTTTGGAAGATTTCAAAGTCGCTGGTGGAATGAGCAAAATATCATTTGCCGAACGTGGAGGGAAAGAATATTTTATAAAAGAATTTCTTTCACCTAAATATCCTACACCTGATTCTCCTGGCAGCGAAAAGATTAAGGTCCAAAAGCGTAAGGCTTGTGAAGAATTTGAAGCCCACCACCGTAAGATAAATAAACTTATAGGAGACCGAACGGGATCTGGTGGTAATCTTGTATATGCTGTTGCATTCTTCAGAAATGACACATCTTATTATAAGGTAAACGAGAAGATAGACACTTCTGGAATGAGTGTAGAGGAAATTTCCAGATTACCAGTGGAAAACATCCTCATTATCGCTAAATCGGTTTGTAGCAGCCTAAATATACTTCATGATTTGAATATTGTACATGGAGATTTAAAACCTGACAATATTCTCATCAAACAGACTGGCGAGAAAATCTATACTGGTAAACTTATAGATTTTGATGATAGCTATTTTTCTGCTAATCCTCCGAAAGATAAAGAAGCAATTGTAGGCACCCCCGAATATTACTCACCAGAGTTGGCTACATACATAATGGATGAGGACGGTGAGATTGATGGCACTTCTATGACATTAGCCTCGGACATATTCACCTTCGGCATTATTCTCACAGAGTACTTCACAGGCACAAAACCTGTATTCAGGGAAGAAATACCTACGTGGAATGCAGTCAACAAAGGTTTAGAAATTTCATTTACAAGAAAATTGCCTGATGGGATAGAGGAACTTCTTAGAAAAATGCTTTCTAAAAATCCTTCCGACAGACCTGATATCAAATCTATTCATTTATCCTTGCGGTGCATCAAAGTCGCGGCACCGGAACTGCCCAAATCCGATGGTGGCTTACTTCGCGGTAAAGGGATCGGGATAGCCAAGCCCAAAGATGAAAAAGCAGAACGTATCGAAAGGGTCAAAGGTAGCCTTAAAATTGGCAAAGGTCTAAAATCAGAATAATCTATGTCTTGGCAATGTCCATATTGTGAAAACGTCAATCAAGATGCTGTACCTATTTGCACAGTATGTGAACGCGTTGCACCAGTGGTGGAATCTTTTCTGTCACTGGAACAGATTGACCATGCCAGAGAATATGAAGAACTACTTTCTGAAGTTTATAGTTCTGAAGCCAGTAGCGATTATGAAAACATGTTGACTGCTGCATTAAAAGCAGCAAGTACATTTAATCAAAATGATGTAGCTGTCAATAAAATCCACTTGGCAGTTAAACTTCAATATGAGAAGTCTCTTAGAGACAACTTACTCGAAAACATAAAAAAGCAAATTGAAGAAGGTCAGTATTTCGACGCTCAAGCATCGATACGATTATGGCACTTTTTCAGATTTGATAATATGTTGATAGTGTCCTTCTCAGAGAAGGTAGAAAAAGAACTAGCCAAACTCACACGGGACAAGGCTCTCAAAGACGAGATTACTCAATTCATTATAGATGGCAACCACTCGGAAGCATTAAGAGTTATCGAAACAGAAATTTTATCAAATCCTGATGTCCCAGAACTTAAAGAGCTTAGGTCAAAAATTCAAAACATTATTAAATCCGCCGAGTCGACCGATAAAGTTCGGAAAATCCCGAAACCACCGAAACGCGAAAAAGATACTAAAGTAATTCCAACCGAAAAAGAGGGTACTACTCCTACCACTTTAGGTTGCAAACATAAGAAATTTCCCAAAGTGAAACGTAATAAATAAAATATACTCAAATGGCAAAAAAACTGTTTAGCGATGTTGACTTTGATAAAAGTCTAAGCATTGATGATGAGTTGGTCTTTGACAAGCCCGAACTCACAAAACTTCGTGTAGACCTTACCTGGGCGGGCACGGACCTTGATATCTGCGCCTTCCTCTTGGGCGAAGATGGTATGATTCACGACAAAGCTGATTTAGTCTACTTCCGTTCGCTCCTTCGTTGGAAAACCACTAAAGCATTCACAGACGCTGACTTCAATCCTCTGGAGGGCGAAATCTCAACTTGGCCAAGTAAGGATTTTAAGAATCCCAATCGTTGGCTTGAAGGGACTCTTCCCATTTCATCTGATGGAGCCGTGATTGGTTCATGGGATGATATGGACGACACAGGTGGCGATGAAGAATGTGGGGAAACCATGCACGTTCTTCTTGACGAGGTTGATACCAATAAGCACAAGTCAATTGTCTTTGCAGCTTGCGTTGCAAGAGACCGAATTGCAAATGGCGAGACCTTTGCAGATGCTCATGATCCAGTTGTAACTATATATAACGCAGAAAACGATGAGGTTGTAGCGGAGTATAAGCTCGCATCAAAATTTCCTGGTAAAGATGCCGTTTGCCTTGGCCGTTTGGACTTTGATGACAATACATTCTTTTGGAACTTCGTCCCGATGGCTGAAGGATACAATGGAGGTATGCATTATCTCGCTACTGAAATCTTCAATTAAACTTCTGAGTTATGGCAAAAGAGAAATTATTTACGCCGGAGGACTTTGACAAACCCAAACCTAAGAAAAATAAATTGTTGAAAACAATTTTATTAGGGCTTGGTATCCTTTGCGTTATCGGATTATGCATCTGGTTAATTATCTCAATTACTTCAGATAGTGATAAGACAACAGGTTCAGAGATGACGAGTGTGCAAACAAGGCAGGAAAGTCTTACTACCTTAGAGAATATAGACAATCCAGATTCCATATCAAAAGAGAATTTAGAAGAGGTAAAAGATCCGACGAGTGAGCAAACAAATGAAATTGAAGAAGAATCAATACAATCTTCTCAAAGTCCGGGTGCCACTTCAAATACGGTTTTGACCTCCCCTGCCTCAGATCATACAATATCAAATAATGTTGAGACGGAAGCTCTTAAAGTGATTCGCGGAATCTATGGCAACGTCCCAGAACGTAAAGAACGCCTTGGCGCTCAATATCCTGCTATTCAAGCTCGTGTAAACGAGATGAAACGTCAGGGTATATTCTAAAACTTTAATTAATGGGTGAAGGCAGAATACATTCTTGACCTTCGCCCATTGTTTTATCTATTCTTATGCCTGATATTGATAGATTTATTAACGCTCAAAGCACATATTTCCCAATAGCCTTGTCGGAAATTAAATCTGGGATGAAACGTTCGCATTGGATGTGGTTTATATTTCCTCAAATAGCAGGTTTGTGAAGAACTAAAACTTCTCGATATTATAGTATTCGAGATAAAGCTGAAGCTATTGAATTCCTTAATAATGAGGTTTTACGATATAATATTTTGGAGATTACTCGCACATTCCTATCCCTTAATGAAGAACCTCAAATCGTTCTTGGTAGGATTGATGCATCAAGAAGAAATCAAGTATGACATTATTTGATTTCATAGAACCAAGCAATCTTTTTGGGGACGTTTTAAATAAGTTTTAAGACGGAAAGCGATGCCAATACACTTTACTTAAATTAGAAAATAATTAACTCTATCATATAATGGGAAAAGCAAAACATCTCTCAGGCTTGACCGATGCGCAGGTCATCGAGAGCCGCAAGAAGCATGGAGCCAACGTGCTCACACCACTCGAGAAGGAGGCTTGGTGGAAAGAGTTCTTACTGAAATTCACCGGTCCGTTTGCCGATGGCGACCCGCTGATTTTCATACTTGAAATTGCAGGACTTCTGTCGATTGGCATTTCATGCTACGAGTATTGGGGTCTTGGCCAGGATTGGAAGGTGTTTTTCGAGCCTATAGGCATCTTCGTGGCTATTCTCCTTGCTACCGGTCTTGCCACAATCTTCGAGAAGAAAGCCGACAAGGAGTTCCAGGTTCTCAATCAGGTCAACGACGACGAACCTATAGAAGTCATCCGAAACGGTAAAACCACCACCATCCCTCGCAAGGATGTAGTTGTTGGAGATATTGTAATCCTCAACACCGGCGATGAGATACCCGCGGACGGTGAACTTCTTGACGCGGTCACTCTCAGTGTAGATGAGTCATCCCTGACTGGAGAGCCAATCTGTTCTAAGACAATTGCAGAGGCTGACTTTGATAAGGATGCCACATATCCCTCGGACCATGTCATGCGCGGCACCAAGATTATGGAAGGTCACGGAATTATGCGTGTCATGAAAGTCGGCGACGCAACAGAAATGGGTAAAGTATTCGAAGAAGTCCAGATTGATGATAGCGTAAAAACCCCTCTAAATGAGCAACTTGACGGCTTGGCAAAATGGATTACCAATGCAAGCTATATCTTTGCCGGAGTCATCATAGCCGTCCAGCTGATTTTTTTCATGGGATGGACGAAGATTTGGGCGTATAGCATAATAATTCCCGTTGTGTTGTTCTTCTGGCTGGTAATCAGCGAATTTGATGATAAAGAAGATGATAATGGTGAAGTGATTGAAGAAGGTTGGTCTCTTGCAAAATGCTCCATCACAATATTTGCATTCTTTGTTATATTCTTCGGTTTCGTAGTCGGAGCTTTCGCGCTTATTAATCCTGAAGCATCAAGCGCTCAATGGTCGGGGTTAGCTGCTCATACACTGAAAACGCTTATGGTTGCCGTAACCCTTATCGTGGTAGCTGTTCCTGAAGGTCTGCCAATGGCTGTAACTCTATCGCTCGCTTACTCAATGCGCCGAATGCTCAAGACCAGCAATCTTGTACGCAAGATGCACGCTTGCGAGACAATGGGTGCCACAACAGTCATCTGTACCGATAAGACCGGCACTCTGACTCAGAATCTCATGCAGGTTGACTACGCCAAATTTTATGGCGACACTGACAAACCCATTATCGAGGAAGGTATGGCCGTTAACACAACCGCCACAATAGATAGCGAAGGCAAACCGCTTGGCAATCCCACCGAGGGCGCGCTGTTGCTTTGGCTTAAATCTAAGGGCGTAAACTATACCGATCTTAAAGAGGCCGCTCCTCGAATAGCTGAATTGCCCTTCTCTACCGAACGCAAGTTCATGGCTACCATCGTCAATTCGCCAGTTACCGGAAAGCCGACACTTTATGTGAAGGGCGCTCCTGAAATCGTCATGTCTCTCTGCAAGAACATAGCCGGTAACATTGACAAAACAGCTATTGAGAAACAGTTGCTTGACTATCAGAACAAAGGTATGCGTACTCTTGGCTTTGCATACCAAACTCTCGAATCGGCCAACGGTGTGATTGAAGGAAGCAAGCTCAATGCCAACAATCTTACCTTCCTCGGAGTAGTAGCGATTTCAGATCCCGTCCGACAGGATGTTCCTGCAGCAGTCGCAGAATGCGTCAATGCCGGAATCAACGTCAAGATTGTTACCGGTGACACTCCTGCAACGGCAAAAGAAATCGGCCGGCAGATTGGTCTTTGGAAAGACACCGATACCGACCGCAACATCATCACCGGCCCCGAATTTGCAGCCCTTACGGACAGCCAGTTGGCCGACCGGGTTATGGATCTTAAGATTATCTCCCGCGCCCGTCCTTCCGACAAACGTCGCCTTGTGGAAGCACTGCAGAACAAGGGACAGGTTGTTGCAGTTACCGGAGACGGCACAAACGATGCTCCGGCACTCAACCAGGCACACGTAGGTCTCTCTATGGGTGATGGAACATCTGTAGCAAAAGAAGCATCAGACATCACTATTATCGACAACTCCTTCTCGTCGATAGGCCGTGCCGTAATGTGGGGTCGCTCACTCTACAAGAACATTCAGCGGTTCCTTCTCTTCCAGTTGACTGTCAATGTAGCCGCATGCTTCCTTGTCTTGGTCGGCTCGTTCATGGGCACTGAATCACCTCTGACTGTAACTCAAATGCTTTGGGTCAACCTCATCATGGACACTTTCGGTGCTATGGCGCTTGCTTCGTTACCACCGACACAGCGGGTTATGCAGGACAAGCCACGCGACCGCGAGTCATCAATCCTTTCAAGCCCCATGCTCAAAGAAATCTTTGGCGTTGGCGGATTCTTCTTCCTGCTCACCATCGGCCTGTATTGGTTCTTTAACCATGCAACTGTGACATCCATTCCCGAAATGTTCCATGCAACGGTCGGCAGCTATGTGGGCATGACAGCATACGAAGCGACATTGCTTTTCTCTGTGTTTGTATGGACTCACTTCTGGTATATGTTTGATGCTCGCACATTTGATACCGGCGACAGCATATTCAAATCGAAGATGAGCAGCGGATTCTGGACAATTGTCGCCATAATCGTGATAGGTCAATTGTTCATTACCGAAATTGCCTACGAATTTTTTAATGTAGAGCCGATGCTCCACACCCTCGACTGGCATTTCAATCCCTCCGGCGTACTCGATTTTGTGATTATCGTTACTGCTTCATCTCTCGTCCTCTTGATTCGCGAATTGTGGCACGCAGTAACTCGAAAATCACAGAATGTAAAAGAAAAATACTATAAACAGACCATATCCCCAACAGGACATATAGATTGTGTAGGTTCTTAACAAAAAAGAATTTATCAATCAAGAGAGATAAATCTAATGTAAGATTTTAAAATTTCTTTGTTATGAATAAAATCAAACAGAGTTTTTAGGACAGCCTTTCAAAGATGAAGATGAGGCTGTCAAAATGGTTTGCATTCACTCTTTTGCTTTTAGCTTCAGGAAATACAGTCCATTTTTCAGATTTCTCAGTCATGACAGATTCATAGAAATAGAGATTTGAATCTTAGTGTATTGTTTTCGCCCTTTTTGAAGGGTAAGCCAACGGTGATGCCCACCAAAATTTCATTAAATTAGTCAGTAACTTTGCGGATTGAACCAAAAACAACCGCGAAAATGAAACGACTAACACTATCGGACTTCGAACCGATCTACGCCGACTGGAAGAACAGCGGCCTGTCCGTCATCGACTACTGCGCATCAATAGGCATCAAGCACAAGCGTTTCTACATGTGGAAGAACCGCTACGAGCTGGCTCATCCGCAAGGCCCATCCGAACAGAAGGCGTCCTGACCGAAGGAAAAGCCCATCGCAGGAAAATCCGCCCCATTCCAAGGCAAAAAGCGTTAAAGCATGCATTATCCCCGACTTTCCAAGAATGTCGGGGATTTTTGCGTCCAATAAGGGATAAAGATGGCTTTGTCGTGGAATGGAGGGTTAAAGACGGATAAACTGACAAAGTTACGGATTATATACGAATAAAAGTGGTGGGCATCACCGATGGCTTACGATTTTTCGTTGATTCGTAGATTTTCGTCTTATTTATTCGATTACCAGGACGAAGCCACCGTTGGTGGGGATGGTTACAGGGTAGGCTTCGGGCTTTTTGGGGGTAACTGTTTGCTTGGTAGTAGAGAGACCTGATGTGGGGTCAGCATATTCGCCAGTCTTGGTTTTGGCATCAGAGTAAAGTGTGGCAGATTGGCCCTTAGCCATAAATGGACTGAGGTCGAGGTTAAGTTTCTGAGCATCAGTTTCGGCATTGACGCCAGCGATGTACCATGTGTTGCCATTGCGGCGGCCGATTACTGCATACTTGCCTGGATAGCCATCTATATAGCGCACGTCGTCCCATGTTGTTGGCACTTCGCGCAGGAAGTCAAGACAGATGGGATTTGCATCCTCTAAGTTATTGGGAGCCAGGGCGAAGTTCTGTATAGGATTTTGGAAAAGCACAGCTGTGGCCAACGAAAAGGTATCAGTGGTCTTGCGCAGCGGGCCGCGCTTGTTGTCGCGGCTGGTGTGACGATTGAGGAAACTGCCACCATACTCCATCAGAGCTACCGAATTGCGGATATAAGGATGCAGGGTAGCGCTGAAAGCCTCGATGTCGCAATGATGCTGGTCAAACACAAGGTTTTCGCTGGCAAGCACAGCTTCGCTGCCAACGTGATTGGGGTACATGCGCTCCCATCCTCTTGGCAGTGTGCAGCCATGGAAAATCACTTGGAGACCATAATCATTGGCATCGCTGATAATTTCCTCGTAGAGCCGCATAGTCTCTTGCTTGTCACCTCCAAAGAAATCCACCTTGATTCCCTTTACACCAACATCCTTTAGCCATTTCATCTCCTTTTTGCGCACGATGCTATTGTCCATATAGTTAATGGGACCCTGCACAATGTCATTCCAATAACCGCTACTGCTGTACCAGAGCACTACATCCACGCCTCGGTCGTTGGCATATTTCACCAGCTCAGGTATGCGGTCACGGCCGATGTTGAGATCCCACCAGTTGTCAACCAACACATATTCATAGCCCATGGCTTGTGCCAAGTCTACATAAGCTTTCTGATCCTCCATATTTATGCTGTTGTCCTGCCAGAGAATCCAACTCCAGGTGCCACGACCGGGCTTGTATTCACGCGATGGTTCATACAATGGGTCAACTAAGTCGTAAGTAATGGTAGTTTCTACGATGGGGGCTAAGTCGTCACCAACAGTAATAGTGCGCCAAGTAGTAACGCCTGGCAGAGCGAATGCAGCCCAAGGCGTGCCATTGCCATTGTTCTCTTCAGCCATCGGGAAGGTTATGCGATAGGTGTTGCCATTCTCTGAGTCGCTGAGGTGACTTGCACAATAATGGCTGTCAACCCCAGTCTCAGTAAGCAGAACCCAACCATTGTCGCCTATACGGAAGAGGCAGGGGAAGGTGTAGCCATGACCAAACCCAGAGCGGTCGGTCATCGAGGCATCCACTTTGTATTCCTCCTCATAGCTGGGCTTAGTGCGCTTCCAGCCAATCATAGCATCGCTTTGGGGGCAAAGAAATGTGGTGGTGCCATCGGGGAAGGTGAAGCCTGAGGCCTCCTCGGTGATTACGATGCTCCCAGTCTGACCGTTCTTAGCTTTGGGCACTTCATAGCGGTATGCCACATTGTTGTCGCTTACTTGGAAGGCAATAGTCAGCGAGTCGCCGTTGGCATTGCGGTAGAGATTGCGAAGGCCGTTGGCAGTGTAGGTGATATTGCTTTTCTTTACGCGGTCCTGTGTGTAAGACTTTTCCACATTGTAAGACTCAGAACCTAACTTTGTCATTCCCTTCGTAAAATCACTCACATTGGCTTTGAATCCAAGTGGAGAGTTTTCAAGCATCGAGTTGCCGTCATAGGTGACATTATACACTGGCATCCCATCGATGACATCGAGGGTCACGACCGTCTTTCCATCGGGGCTGCTCACGGTCTGGGCCATCATAGCGCCAGGTAGCAGGGCTAAAAGGAGGAATTTCTTCATGATATAAAAATAGTGTGATTTGATTTCTGATTGCAAAGATAGCAATCAAAATCGAAATCACACTATAATTTTGTATCAAAAACCAATTAGATTTGTGTCAATCGGGCGATGTATTTGCCTACGATGTCAAATTCCAGATTGACGCGAGTGCCAACTTCGATTTGGCAGAAGTTGGTGTGCTCCATAGTGTAGGGGATGATGGCCACGCGAAAGCTTTTAGGAGTGCTGTCGCACACGGTAAGGCTTACGCCATTTACGCATACCGAACCTTTCTCAACAGTCACATACCCCTGACGGGCCATCTCGGCTGGCACATTATATTCAAATTTGAAATATGTGCTACCCTCGAGCTCTTCCTTTTCGGTGCAAACTGCAGTGCAATCCACATGGCCTTGCACGATGTGGCCGTCGAGGCGACCATTCATCATCATCGAGCGCTCCAGATTCACCAAGCTGCCAGCTTTTAGGTCGCCAAGGTTGCTGCGGTCCAGGGTCTCTTGGATGGCAGTAACTACATATGTGCCATCAGGCGACAGCTCCACCACTGTCAGGCATACGCCATTGTGAGCCACAGATTGATCAATTTTCAGCTCGTTGGTGAAGCTGCATGATATTCTTAATTGCAGGTTGCCTTCGTTGCGCCAGGCTTCCACTACCTGGCCAGCTTCTTCTACTATTCCAGAAAACATAGTTGTATAGTGTTATAGTGAATCAGTGATTTAGTGCTCAATTGAGGAGATGATATCGATTGAAGTAGCCTTTCCGGAAATGAATTTCACTGGGAAGGTCAAAGCTCCATTTGTGATTTTGCCCTTCACTTTTTTCCCATCCACGGTAATGCTTTCTGGCATTGAGCCGATGCCTTGCAGTGCCATAGTTATGTCAATCGAGGCGGGGGCGCCAGCGTAAGTGCCTTCGGCTGAAATCTCAATCGAAATTTTGCCTTCCTCGTCGTTGCCCTTGAATGTAATCAGGCGATACTGCTTGTTTGCAAGAGCCTTGGCTGACACTCGGTCATCATCATAGAGAGTATAACTGCTTTCTACTCCATCAACAGGGTAATAATCTACTGTCAGTTTGGCTGGATTATAATCAGCTGTAGATTCCATCTTGTATTCTGCCATCGGCAGGAAAGCTCCAGCTTTCACAAACATAGGCAGCACTTCGAGCGGTGCGGGATAGGTTACAGTAGAGCCACCAACATACACCTGCTTGGGATTGAGGATATCCACCCATTGGCCCTGAGGGAAGGTAATATCGCGCTCAGTTGCGCCTTGCACCATAACAGGTGCCACCAGCACCTCGCTGCCCCAGAGATATTCGTCGTCAATCAAGTCATAAGCATTGCTTCCTGCTTCATAGAAATTGAGGGGTCGTACCAAGGGATAGCCAAAAGCCGCATTTTCGTATGCCAACGTATAGTTGTAAGGCAACCAGCGATAACGCTCTTTAATGAGGTTAAGGATAATATCTTTATATTCAGGATAATGGTATGGCTCGGCCTTGTATTGAGCATGGGTGCGGAGCATGGGCGAGAAGGTGCCCAACTGCAGCCAGCGCACATAAAGCTCAGCATCTTCGGGATTCTCCTTATCAACAGCAAATCCCCCGACGTCGTGGCCCATATAGCCCATGCCGCTCAGACCTGAATTGAGCATAATAGTCACCTGCGGTTGCAATCCGCCCCACGAACGCGACACATCAGTGCTCCATGGGAAAACGCTGTACTGCTGTAAGCCGGTGGTTCCTCCACGCATCATTGTCACCAAGCGAGTGTCAGGATACTCCTCCTGCCACATGTCATAGATGATTTTGCTCCAGTCGTTGCCGTACATATTATGGTAGAGTCTTGCATTCAAACCATTGGCATGAGTGCCTTCCTGAGGATGCACTTCGGGTTCGCCGAGGTCGCCCCACCATCCGGTGATGCCCATTTCGGTTAGCTCGTGATATTTGTTGGCCAGCCATTTGCGTGTCTCTGGGTTCGATACGTCGAGCATTCCGCCTTCTCCTACCCAAATTTTCACCTCCTGAGGGCCTTTGCCCACGCTGTCGAGCATCAACATGCCATTTTCAGCCAGATAATTGTAATTGTCAATGGCTTTGCCATTGCGCAGCACATAGGGCTGGGATATGGCTATGAGGTTGACATTTTGTTTCTTAAGGTCAGCAAGCATTTTTTCAGGGTTGGGCCATTGCTCTGGCTCCCATGCCAAGCGTCCCATGTCCTGCTCCTTGCCATACCAATACAGGTCGAGCACAATGCCATCCACTGGAAATCCGCGAGTCTTAAGGCTATCGATAGCGCCAATGGTCTCTTTCTCGTTGTGATAACCGTATTTCGAGGTGATGTAGCCTAAGCTCCATAGTGGTGGCAATGGCTGGCGTCCGGTAAGGCTTGACAGCTCGGTCACAATGTCGGCTATGGTGCCTTTGCCATTAATATAATAATAAGTTATTGCATTCTTGCCCTCAGTGGTGTATTTGATTTCTGAATCATTGCCAAGATAAAGCTCAGCTGCAGAATAGTCGTCAAAAAGGATAGCAAAGCCGTCGCTCGACAGCACCAGTGGCATTGAAATGTTCATCTGGTTGATGCGAGGGTCGCCTTTGGTGTACCCATAATTCTGGCGATTGTACATTGTCAGTGTGTCGCCCCGCAGATTTATGCTATGTCCTCGCTCGCCTGCTCCATAGAATGAACCTGGAGCGGTGGTGTAGAGGGTAAGCTCTTGCATCCCATTGTTAAGTGCTTTGCTAATTCCGCTGGTCACCACTTTGTTGGCTCCCCCGTTGATCACTACATCGCCGCTTGTTGGGTCAAGTGTCACAACTAAGCCTCCGAGGGTGGTTAAAATCCTGGGCGCTTGGTTGGGATCGTAGCCAGTGGTGCCATAAGGCATATCCGGTCGAATATTGATCGGGCCCGAATACACAGGCTGATTTGGTCGGGCCACAATCACTCTGACAATATTGTCTGAGATGGCAGTCACCGTTACGGTTCCCGCCTCGGTAGTGGCTTTGAGTTCTTGCGCATGCGCAGCTGAGCCTATGCCTGCTATCGTCAGCAGACAGGCCATACTCTTTAAGATTTTGGTTAGATTCATACAGGTGCATTTTAATTGCAAATTACAAATTACAAGTTGCAAATTTGTCACTTGTGATTTGTTATTTGTCATTTTATGGATCGATATTGTTTAGGTAGTTTTGTATTCGGATGGTCTGAGGTTGTCCAGGGTCATTGTATGGCTTTTTTCGAGGTGTTTTCTTGTAGCTCAGGCGGCTATGGTGCACAATCTGATTGCTGAACGCACGGCTCTCTTTCAGCTTCGGGCCCCATACCTCAACAATCTTATGGCGCTCAATGTTGTTGAGGTCAGCATAAAGGCCTTTCAAATCGGGATATTTTTCCATTTCGGCTCGATCCCAAGTGGTGTTAGTATCGAGGTATTTTATAGCTCCTGCCAGCGAGTAGTCGTTGGGAGTAAAGGCTGCCGGTTGATTAGGCTGAGGAGTGGAAGCGTTTGATGTCTGGGCTTGAGACTGTGTTGATGAGGGCGCCGTTGTAGATGTAGTGGGCTCTGCTGGAGCTGCTTCTACGGTAGCTTCCACTACCTCAATTTGGTCAGAAGATGTAGCTTCTGGCATAGGCTCTGTCTTCTCTCTGCCGCAGGTGCATAGGAGTGTGATCAATACCCCAAGGGCGCAGCCTCCTATGGCATACATCGCGTTTATAAAGTAACGCTGCTTGGCGTTGCCACCCTTGAACAGCAAGTGGTTGCTGCGTCCTGCTCCTTCCTGGATGTCCTCAGATGGCACATAGCCATCAATTGGGCTTTCATCGAGGTCGCTATTGGTAGTGATTTCAAATTCAATCACTGTGCCTATAGCAGCTGATTTGGCTGGTATTTGGAAATGATACGTCTTCTTGCGCTGTGGCACATCGCTTTCGGTGTTGGATATGGGTGGCGTAGAAGTGACTGCGGCTGATGCATCTGGCACAGTGCTTTGGCTCGCTGACTGAGCTGAGGGAGTGGAGCTAATGCTCGAAGCCGAAGGATTAACATAAGGATTGGTGTGGCGCTGCAGCTTTAGGTTGGGCGCACGCATCTCGCTCTGCACCACATATAGTGTCTGTTTTACATCTGTGGCATCGTCTTTGCGCCAGATGATATCGATATTGCGTGTCATTGGCACATAATAGGGAAAATCGAAAGGCTCGCCGTATATGGTAGCTGTGTACCCGTCCTCCGAAGGTGATTCGGGGGGGGGGAGCAGCACTGCCATGTCGTCGAGCGGAGCCGATGTGAGATTGGTGCCTGCTATGTCGTTGGTGATGTCGTGATCGACAATCAACACTCCCGAAAATGGGAGATATGGTGTCTGATAGAGATACGGGCCAATAAGGTCGGCAAGCGTGAGGCTTACGCGAGGGCCATAATAGCGATAAGCATAGGTGATGCCCTGAGATGGCGGAAACACAGGAGCTTGCAAATCCTCCTCATAGCGGCGCTCAAGCACCTCGTTGATCTCCGAAAGGTCCTTGCCCTTCATTTCGGGGTTCGACACTTTCTGGGTGATGAAATCTACGGTCTGCACTACATCTTTGTTGGGAATGCGCAAAGAGTAGGGGATGAATATCCAAGCTGCCAGGTGATTGCCTGGGGTCTTGGGAATAGTGCGCAGCACCACGATGAACACGCCCGAGTCGATGTACTTCACCATATAGAAGATAGCCTTCTCCATAGGTGGGTAAGCTACCTGGCTCACTGCCTGGCGCAGGTCGGTGACCCAGCTCTTGACGTAAGTGTCGGGATTGATCTCCACCATTGTCTTGTAAGCGCCATCTTGCGACATGGTGATATATAATTGCAGCTTATTCATTGCGAAAAACAGTTACCTTTTATCTAATTATATCCCCGTGGGAGAGGGTAAGGGTTAAATTCACTGCAAAATTACATTTTCTTCACCAAATTTACAAATGAAAACACTATTTTATTTATCTCATAATATGTTAAAAGTAGTTTTGAATGTGAACCGAGGGGGTTGGGTAGTTGTTTGAATATCAAAGCAACAAAGAATGGAGCCATCTTTGAAAAACACACATATTAGATAGCTGCAGGCGCAGGCGCAGGGGCAGTAAGAAACCGCTAAGGCACTCGAGTGAGCCGACATGCGTATGAAATCGACGCATCCCTTCCTACCCATGATGACAGCAAAAAGCAAATCGGGACCGCTTTAGGGCAGTCCCGATTTGCTTTTTGGGTTGACTACGAGTCGCCTTCTTGGCTGCCTCGGTTCTTGGCTTTGTCTTTTTTCTTGTCGGTGGTTGATGATGAAGTGTCTTTTTCTTCCTTTAGGTCGAGTTCGTTGCCTTTCTCATCAATTACTCGGTATTGGAGCATGGCCAGGCTTTGGTCAGGCACTACCTTGAATGTGCGGCCCAGAGCACGTCGCCACTGGCCGTAAAGCGAGGTGAACACACCGCGCTTGATGTAAGCATCCACATAGGGATGTACATACATTCTGAAATTCTTTAACCCCAGCTCGTGCACTACATAGCGCAGTTTTTCAAATAGAGTGTCGGTGAACAGCAGCGATGGCTGCACCTCGCCCTTGCCAAAGCATGATGGGCATGTCTCGGATGTGACGATATCAAGGGCGGGCCTTACGCGCTGGCGCGTGATTTGCATTAGCCCGAATTTGCTCAGAGGCAGGATATTGTGCCGGGCGCGGTCGGTAGCCATCACCTCGCGCATGTGATCGAAGAGGGTTTGGCGGTGCTCAGGCTTGTTCATGTCGATAAAGTCGATCACGATGATGCCTCCCATGTCGCGCAGACGCAGCTGGCGCGCTATCTCATCAGCGGCGCGCAGATTCACCTCCAGGGCGTTGCTTTCTTGGTCGGGAGCTGCCTTAGAATGGTTGCCTGAGTTTACGTCGATTACATGCAGCGCTTCTGTATGTTCTATTATAAGGTAAGCACCGCTCTTGAACGACACCGTCTTGCCGAATGATGACTTAATCTGCTTGGTGATGTTGAAATGGTCAAAGATTGGGATGTCGTCGCTGTAAATCTTTACGATATCCTTCTTGTCGGGAGCAATCAGCGAGAGGTATTTCTCGATTTGGCCGTATGTTTCGGCATCGTTGACGTAAATGTTCTCAAAATCAGGGGTGAATACATCGCGAATCACTCCCTCAATTCGGCTTTCCTCCTCAAAAATCAGGGCTGGCGCTGTGGCTGTGCGAGCTTTCTCAATGGTTTTTTCCCAGCATTGGCGCAGGGTGGTCATTTCTCGGTTGAGTTCGGCGGCTCCTTTGCCCTCGGCAGAGGTGCGCACGATTACTCCGAAATTCTTAGGCTTGATTGAGGCTATGAGTTGGCGCAGGCGCACTTTCTCCTCAGTGCTTTTGATCTTTTGGGATATCGAGATTTTGTCGGCAAAGGGGATGAGCGCCATGTATCGGCCAGTGAACGAAAGCTCGGTGGTAAGGCGCGGACCCTTGGTGGAGATGGGCTCCTTTACGATTTGCACCAGCAGTTGCTGGCCTGGAGCCAGCACATCAGCTATGGCACCGTGCTTGTCGATATCGGGTTGCATTTTCACCTTGGATATCGATTGCAAAGGGCTGGTGTTTTCGGGGTTAAGCACCTCGGCCAGGTACTTGCTGTAGGTTGAAAAATGAGAGCCAAGATCCAAGTAGTGCAGGAAAGCATCCTTGTCGTAGCCAACATTGACGAATGCGGCATTCAGGCCCGGCATAAGGCGCTTGACCTTGGCCAGGTAAATGTCGCCAACGGCGTAGGCCTGGTTGCGGCTCTCCTTTTGCAAAGAAACCAGGCGGCCGTCCTCAAGCAAGGCAATGGATGCCTCCTTGGGCTGGATGTCGACTATAAGTTCGCTTTTCATTTACTTGAATACAGGATATATTGTCATAATATTAAAACAAAGAGCAAACTGCCACCGGCAAGCATTAGATGATGTGCCCCCGGACAGCAGATTGCCCTATGATGTCGTGATATCGCTAACCCTGCTTTCGGGTTAGGATGGGAGAAGAAGGTCAAATTTCAGAAGCCGCTTTACTTCTTCTTATGACGATTCTTTCTCAGGCGCTTCTTGCGCTTGTGTGTGGCCATCTTGTGGCCTTTTCTTTTCTTTCCGCTGGGCATTGTAGCTGGAGTTTAAAGAGGTTAAACAAATTTTACTTTCATCAATAGTCAGAGGAGAGCCTGCGTAGCGCCAAGTCTTATTTCACTTCCTGCATGAAAGCCTTTGAGGGCTTGAAGGCGGGAATTTTGTGCTCCGGGATGATGATGGTGGTGTTCTTGGTGATGTTGCGTGCGGTCTTTTCGCTGCGAGTCTTCACTATGAAGCTGCCAAATCCGCGCAGGTACACATTCTCATCGTGTGCCAGTGCGTCCTTCACTACTTCCATGAACTTCTCGATGGTCTCCAGCACGTGAGCGCGCTCGAGGCCAGTAGCACGGGAAATCTCGTTGACGATGTCGGCTTTTGTCATGTTGGTTTATTAAATTAATGTAGTTATATCTTTGAAAATATCTTTGATTGTCAGTCGGTTTTTGGCTAAATTTGACCCCTTGAGGGGGCACCTCAAGTTTTCAAGGTGCAAATATCGTAATTATTTTTGAAACAACACAATAATTCTTCAATTTTGTGTCAAAAAAAGGCAAAAATCCAATTTTTGACCCTTTTTCTGGCCTCACTTAGCCAAAAAATGAAAAAAATGGCCGAAATTTGCTCGTATGTTTGGTGTTGTGGCAAAAAATACCTACCTTTGTGCACTTTTTGTACTTGCTACACTACTTAACTGAAAAATCAAACTAAAAATCGTTATATAACAGCAATGTCAACATTAGAGAAAATCAGAAGCAAATCGGTGTTTTTGTTCATCATCATCATCGTGGCGCTTCTTGCCTTCATCTTGGGCGACTTCCTGACTTCAGGGCGCACCTACGCTACCTCAACAACCATGTACAGCGCCGGAAGCCAGAAAGTAGACTATCAAGACTACCAGCAGGCCATCAACCAAATGCAGAATACCAATGGCCAGGACCAAGCCGAGCTCGAACAGCTCATGCTGCAGCGCCTGCTGATGCAACAAATGCTCGAGGATCAGTACAAAAAACTCGGCATCAACATTACCGACAAGGAAATCTCACGCATCATGAATGGCCAGATGCCGATTTCGCAGCAACTCGGATATGCAGCCCAGCAGTTCGGTCTCCCAGCAATCGATCGTGCCACTGTGCTCGATGCTATCAACAACCCCAGCCGCTATGGCCTGGTGGCCGAGCAGCAGCAAATCCTGCAGAATATATGGAGCGCCGAAGAGCAGCAGCTCGAAGAATCGCTTAAGAGCCAAATCTTCTTTGGCCTGATTGGTGGCTTGTTCGGTGCCAATGAGATTGATGCCAAGAATCTCTACAATGATAATATGACCAAGGTACCAGTGCAATGGGTATCTGTCAGCACCGCTGGCGTAAGCGAGGACGGCCTGGAACTGACCGACGCTGATCGCAAAGCTGCTTACGAGCAGATGAAGCCTGGTTTCAAGACAAGCCTCTTTGTGCAGGCTCAGGATCAAATGGCTATGCGCAACGCCGCTTCTCAGCCTTTCCCAGTTGTGGAGCCAGTGAAGGCTATCGATTACATCGTGGTTGACATTCAGCCATCGCAGGCCGACTACGCTGCTGCCCTCCAGGAGGTAAATGCCGCTCTGCAAGCTCTCGAGGAGCAGCCCGCTCTCGAAGGGTTGATGGGTAAGAGCAAATTCATCAGCAATAGCAACAATGTGGCACTTGCCAACTTGAAGAAGGATGCAACACTGAAGCAACTCAACGACAGTGACTTGGTTGTAGGCAAGGTGAAGCGTCTGCGCTTTGACCGCGCCAACAATACTCATACTCTCGTAAAGGTGCTTGGTCGCAGCAACGAAGTTGACTCAATCAATATCTCAGCCTTTGGGGCAATTGATGCAGCTCAGGCTGACTCGCTGATGGCAGTGCTCAAAGCTGGCCAGACTCTGGATTCACTCTTGGCAGTGCAGCCCGATCGTGGTTGGAGCGACCAATGGGTATCGCTTGTAGGCGCCCAGGCTCCTATCAAAGAGCTTATGCTGAATGAGAGCGTAGGTGCACCGTTCCTCTATGCTGACAGCGTGCAGGGCGTGTACACAATCTATCAGATCAATAATCGCAAGCCTGCAGCTCCTTATGCTGAGATTGCTACCGTCACTTACACAGTTGACCCATCGGCTCAGACTGTAAGCGACCTCAAGACCCAGCTAAATGGTTTCTTGGCTACAAATACTCAGGGCGATCGCTTCAGCGCTAACGCTGATTCGCTTTATGTGCTCCGCAAGGGATATGTATCCAACTCATCAGCTCATATTGGCAACCTTGCCGATACTCGCCGCGCAGTGAAGTGGGTGATGAATGCTAAGCCTGGCCAGGTGTCAAAAGTTTTTGAGACTCCCCATGAATACTTGGTAGTGGCCGTGAAGGAGAACCTCGATGAAGAGTATCTGCCCTACAACTCTGACCTCATCAGCAATTATGTTGACCGCACCGCTATGAAGGACAAGAAGGCCAGCAAGCTGATTGAGCAATATGCAGGCAAGGCCAACAATCTCGATGGCTATGCACAATTGATGGGCGCAGAGGTGCGCACCGATAGCGCTGCCGCTTTCAACTCAGCTATGCTCCCAGGCCACGTTGGCGATAGCTACCGCATGCAAGCTCGCTTGCTCACAGCTAAGCCTGGCGAGGTGGTAGGTCCTATGCAGAACGATAGCGAGGTAGTAGTATTCACCGTAGGTCAGCCCAACACCACCGGACGTCCCTACGACTTCTCGACCGATGGTCGCACATTCACCAATATGTTCGGCCTCAACTTCGATATGCAGGGGCGCCGTGCTATTGATCCAGTGTTGTTCCAAGTGCTGGTAGGGGATAAGCAGGTTAAGAACCGCAGTCTTAACTTTGTGCAGGATGCCGAGTAACCAGCAAATATAGAATTTATTACCCAACCCCGCACTCCGATTCATTAGAGCCTGCGGGGTTGTTTTAGTAAAATGGATAAAAGGATAAGCGGATAAAAGGACACAAGGATGGCATCCTCGTTTTTCACTTCGGTAGAGTTTTACATTATCTTGGCCGTTATTGCTGCTGCAATTGTAGCCTTTGCTGCTAAGCCAGCATCTTCGGGCCCTGTGCAGGAATTCCTGCTTGCGGGGGATTTGACCCGAGGTGCTGCTGGTGCTCGCCCTGAGTTGGCAATTGATGTGCAGAGCAATGGCTCAGTGCGCCTGGTGCGCCGTGGCGTAGATTGCCTTACTGACACTGGAGCCGTAAGCTTAGCTGTGAAGGTAAAAGGCACTGATGTGATGATTGAAGAAAGGCTTACCCCTGGCCGAGGGACCTTGGAGCCTGACATCTCTGCCTCATTTCTTATCAAATTTTTTAAATCGGGTGGTCGCTATCATATAAAATATAATAGCCAAAAGACTGGGCTTTTCGCAGCCTTTCCTCTCCACGTGGCCCCTGGCATTAAAACTATTAAAGAATTAACAAGATAGTAATTTGGTGATTTAGTGATTTGGTGCCACCAATCCACCAATCCACAAAAACACCAATCCACTAATCCACTAATCAACTATAAACTATGAACGTAGCGATTGTAGGCGCCAGTGGCGCCGTAGGACAAGAATTTCTCCGTGTGCTCGACGAGCAGAACTTCCCGGTGGATGAGCTTCGCCTCTTCGGCTCATCGCGCAGTGCAGGCAAGCATGTGCAATGGCGCGACCGTGACATTGTGATCGAAGAACTGCAGGACAATGATGCCTTCAAGGGCGTTGACATTGCTTTTGTATCGGCTGGCGCAAGCGTGTCGAAGCAGTATGCCGACACTATCACTCGCCATGGTGCGCTGATGATCGATAACAGCAGTGCATTCCGTATGGACGAAGATGTGCCATTGGTAGTGCCTGAGGTCAATGGAATGGATGCTTTTAACACTCCGCGCCGAATCATTGCTAATCCCAACTGCACCACAATCCAAATGGTAGTGGCTTTGAATGCTATCCATAAGGTAAGCCCCATCAAGCGTGTGCATGTGGCTACATATCAAGCTGCCAGCGGTGCAGGTGCCAGCGGCATGTACGAGCTGGAACAACAAATGAAGCAGATTGCCAACGACGAAGAGCCAACGGTGCAAAAATTCGTAAGCCAGCTTGCTTACAATGTGATTCCTCATATTGATGTATTCACAGATAATGGCTACACCAAGGAGGAAATGAAGATGTACAACGAAACCAAGAAAATCATGCATGCACCTCACCTCGATGTCAGCGCCACATGTGTGCGTGTGCCAGTGCTTCGCGCTCACAGCGAAGCTGTTTGGGCAGAAACTGAGGAGCCTATCAGCTTAGAACGTGCCCGTCAGGCCTTCGAGGAGGAGGATGGAATCGTGTTGATGGATCGTTGCGAAGCCAATGGCTATCCCATGCCTTTGCATATTGCCAATCTCGACCCTGTGTATGTGGGCCGTGTGCGTAAGGATCTGAGCAATCCCAATGGCCTTTCATTCTGGGTTGTTGCCGACCAAATCAAGAAGGGTGCAGCCCTCAATGCAGTGCAAATCGCCCAATTCATGCTTAACCATAGTAAATAATCCATGTTAGCAGCAGCCCTTGTCACACAGCCAGTCACGATATTCCTTATCGTGCTTGGCATCATATTGTGTGCTCCGCTGCTGCTAAATAAGCTTAAGATCCCCCATATCATCGGCATGATTGTGGCCGGTGTGTTGGTGGGACCTTATGGTTTTAATATCATTGCCAAGGACTCAACCTTCGACCTTTTCGGCCAAGTTGGCTTGCTATACCTTATGTTCTTGGCAGGGCTTGAGATAGACATGTATCATCTCAAGCTCAATCTCAAGCGCGGGCTTGTATTTGGCTTGCTCACGCTTGCCATCCCCTTGGTAATGGGCGTTGCCAGCAGCGTATGGATATTGCATCTCAATTGGCTTACCGCGCTGATGCTGGGTGCAATGTATGCCTCGCACACATTGATTGCCTATCCCGTGGCTACGCGTCTTGGCATCAGCAAGTCGCCAGCTGTGCTTATTTCTATTGTGGGCACGATCATAGCAGTGGTCGGCGCCCTGCTTGTGTTGGCGGCCACGGTAAGCGTAAGGCGCGAGGGTGCCCTCAACAGCATGGCCTTGCTCCGCTTGTTAGTCATGATGATTCTCTACGGAATCGGAGTGCTATATTTTTATCCAAGGCTTACGCGCATATTCTTCAAGCATGTCAACGACAAGGTGACCCAGTACGTGTACATCCTTACAATGGTATTCTTAGCTGCTTGGATTGCTCAAGTCATAGGCTTGGAGGGTGTGCTGGGTGCTTTCTTTGCCGGATTGGTGCTTAACAGGTATGTGCCAGCCGGTTCGTCGCTGATGTCGAGCATCGAGTTTGTGGGCAATGCGCTATTTATTCCATTTTTCCTGATTAGCGTTGGCATGATGATCAATGCACGCGTAATTTTGGAGCATGGCACCCTGGCAGTCACTGCCATTATGTTGGTTGTGGCTTTGGTGAGCAAGTGGCTTCCAGCTTGGATAGCGCAGAAGGCTAATGGCTTGAGCGCCGCAAGCCGTACTGTGATGTTCGGATTGACCACCGCCCATACGGCTGTGGCCTTGGCTGTGGCCACTTTGGGCTTCAACTTGGGCATGCTTGATGAGCAAGTGCTCAATTCCACAATTCTTGTAATCCTTGTCACATGCGCCATTGCCCCCATCGTTACCTCGGGCGCTGCTGCTAAGCTCAAAGTGGAAATGCTCGATAGCGAAGATGGCACTGGCGATAATTTGATAAAGCGTACGCGCCACAACAACACGCTCATCTCGGTAGGCTCGCCCTTGTTGGCTCCTCCGCTGATTGAATTGGCTGTGCTGATGCGCAACGACCGGGGACGACATAATTTCTATGCCATCCACGTGCGCAATGAAAATGGCAACACAGCGCGAGCCGTTTCGCGCAATGCCCTTGAGGAGGCTGCCAAGGCTGGAGCTGCCGCAGACACCAAAATCGAGACCCTCGACCGCTTTGATGTGAACGTGGTCACTGGTTTGGTAAATGCCATCAATGAGCGCGACATCACCGAGGTAATAGTGGGTATGCACCGCCGCAATGCCATTATCGACTCATTCTTCGGCAACAACATCAGCCAGTTGCTCAAGGCTACCAATAAGATGGTGATAATCACCCGCTGTTTCATACCGCTCAACACCCTGACGCGAATCATGGTGTGGGTGCCACCTAAGGCCCAATATGAGACTGGCTTCGGCCGCTGGGTGAGAAATTTGGCCCGGCTGACCCATCAAGTGGGGTGTAGAATAATTTTTTGTTGCACCAGCGAGTGCCAACCTCTTATCCGAGGTGTTATATATCAAGGAAACTATGGCATTCGCTGTGAATTTGAGACCGTGGAACAGTGGGATGATTTCATAATCCTATCCAACAAGGTGCTGATCGATGACCTATTGGTTGTGGTCGCAGCCCGCGTTAACTCGGTGTCATACACCGGCGATATGATAGAGATGCCGCAATTCTTGCAGCGCTACTTCGCCCAGAACAATCTCCTCGTGCTCTATCCAGAGCAGTTTGGCGAGGCAGCACAGTCAATCGAATCGTTTGCCGATCCCAACCGCTCGGATGTCCAGACCGCCCCATCACCCTTGTGGCTTAAGGCCAAGGCGGTATGGCGTAAAATTGTAAAATAACCTAAATTCAAATGTATGCTGTCAATCGTAATTCCAGTGCGCAACCGCGCTGAACAAGTAAAACGCACTCTCGACTCGGTGCTAAAGCAGACCTACAGGCCTCTGCACATCATTTTGGTCGACAACGATAGCACCGATGATACTTACGAGGTGCTGCGCGATTGGCAGCGTCTGAACGCAGCAAAGGACTTCACAATCGAATTGGTGCGTGAGACCAAGCCGGGGGCAGCCGCCGCTCGCAATGCTGGCTTGAAGATTGTGAAAAGTCAATGGGTAATGTTCTTCGACAGTGACGACCTAATGACCTCCGACCATTGCGCACGCGCAATGGCTGGAGCCAACCATAGCCCAAAAGCTCAAATTGTGGGCTGGCCCGTGATGATTGAGCCTTTGAAAGGAAAAAAGAAAATAGCACCATGCGAGAATGAGGATGCGCTGTTCCATTGCGTGCATCATGGTTCGCTTGCTACTCAGCGCTATATGGCCAAGACACAGCTCGTGCGTGATGCTGGGGGTTGGCGCTCAGATGTGCTTGTATGGAATGATATTGAGCTCGGTGTGCGCTTGCTCAACAAACTTGACAGCCGTGGCCAGTTCGTAGTGCTTGGTGGTGGCACATCTGTTACGCAAATAGAGCAGCCCATTAGCATCACTGGCACTAATTTCAGCCATAATGGTCCGCTGCGCGAACATGCGCTCGACTGCATTGAGGAATCATTGCCCAACACCAAATGGTGGATCGTAAATCTGAAGCGCGCCATCCTGGCAGGCAATTACGCCAAGGAGGGCCATAAGCCCGAGGCTCAGCGCTTGAAGTCGTCAATTCGCCCAGCCAACCGCTGGCGCGGTTTCCTCTACAGTTTCGCCTATCGCTATACTGCTCTCGGTGGCCGCGGCGGCGCCCGCCTCCTCCGCCCCCTCTTCCCAAAATAATGTCATTGCTGGTTTTGTCGAAAGTCCTATGACTTTCGACATGTTGATGCTCAAAGTCCTATGACTTTCGACATG
>JAJBUG010000052.1:27052-41572 GCA_020860515.1 Bacteroidales bacterium
CAAAGTCCTATGACTTTCGACATGCAGATGCTCAAAGTCCTATGACTTTCGACATTTTTTTTGATGGTTTTTGTAGGAAAATACAAAAAAAAGAATTACCTTTGCAAAGAATTAATTTATGACTTAAGAACAGGATTATGAGACGCTTGATCGAAGAGAAATTGTTGAAATGGAAGCAGGATCCTACGCGTAAGCCCTTGGTAGTTCAGGGAGTGAGGCAATGTGGAAAAACATATAGCATCAAAAAATTTGGCAAAGAGAATTTCAACAAATTGTTCTATTTCAATTTTGAGAAGAATCCAACTTTGGCAAGAGCATTTGAATATGATTATGATTGTAACCGCATACTTAAAGAATTGTGTGCTGTCAGTGGGTACCCAGAGGTAGTTCCAGAAAAGGATTTGGTTTTCTTCGACGAGGTGCAGGAATGTCCTCGGGCGGTAACGTCGTTGAAATATTTTCAGGAGGATGAGGTGAGATACAATGTAATATCTGCCGGTTCTTTATTGGGCGTCGCCATAAGGCACCAAAATGCTTCCTTTCCAGTGGGCAAAGTGAGCTTTCTTAAGATGTACCCCATGTCGTTCCTCGAATTCCTTTGGGCCAATGAATGTGATGACATGGTGAATGTGATTGATACCTACGCATTGGATAGGGTGATATCCGATTCCTATGTTGACAGGCTGATTGCTATGCTGCGTACATATTATATTATTGGTGGAATGCCTGAAGTGGTGCAAAAATGGATCACCACCCATAAGTATGAGGATGCGGCACAGGTGCAAGATGACATTCTGGTAAGCTATGGTCATGACTTTGGCAAACATCTCTCACAAAATGAAGCCTTGAAGGTGGAATGGGTGTGGGATTCGATACCAGTGCAGTTGGCCAAGGACAATCAGAAATTCGTGTTTTCACATGTAAGGCCTGGGAAACGTGCCTCGCAATTGGAGGATGCCTTGTTGTGGCTTAATCAAGCGCAAATGGCACATATTCTTACTGTGGTGGAAAAGCCGCAGGTCCCTCTCTCGTTTTGCCAAGATCGAAGCACATTTAAGGTTTACCTTGGAGATTTGGGCTTGCTGAGCCGCAAGGTGGGCATTACAATCCAGTCTATAGAGAATAGCACACCTATATTTAGCTCCTACAAGGGTGCATTGACTGAGAATTTTGTCATGAATGAATTGATGGTGATGGAGCAAACGCCTTATTACTGGCGTTCGGGCAATACCGCTGAGGTAGATTTCTTGATCCAACACTCCGAGCGGATCATACCAATCGAGGCAAAGTCCGAGGACAATACCCAAGCAAAGAGCTACAAGGAATATTGCAAGCGTTATCACCCTGATTTGGGTATTAAAATGTCAATGAAAAATGTAGGCATCTACGATGTGGAATCTGCCCTTACTTATAGCCTCCCCCTCTACCTGAGTTGGCGGCTCCCAGCATACTTGGTCACCTCGCAGTAGACATGTAGGTGCGAGGTGCCTCTTTTAATGTTAAATAGAGCTCTATTTAATATGAAGAAACTGTTTGGCTAAAAGTATTTTAAGGCGTGTGCGCAGAGGTACGGAGACGTTTAGCTCGTCGCGCAGCTTTAATGTTTCCTTAATTTTAATGGGGTCGCGTATGGTGTAGGCTTGAGCAAATATGTAGCGCCACATACGTGAGTAGCACTGAGCCAAGTCTGCATCCGGTACGCAATATTTCAACTGTAGTTCACGGGTAAGCCTTAGCGATGAGGTATAGAAGCGGTAAAGCTTCTCTGGATTTTCCGTTGAGGTGATTGATGGCTTGTCAACGCTGTAATGCATAGTCACATCGGGTAGGTAAGCGATGTCGCCCTGTTGCGTCATTGCAGCAAATAGTTGTAAATCTTCACATAGCCATTGACGTCCGGAAAAGAATTTTGGGTTATCGCAGCGCAAGAACACCTCCTTACGAAACATCATTGTGCACGAATGGATTAGCATATTGGGCTGCCTCGTGAGGATAGGCAGGAAATACTTATAGCCAGGCAGGATATGCTGGCGCCATGCCGCGCGAATGCCATTTGGGTCAGAATCGGTAAACAGTCCAGTGTCTTCGTGCATGTATTTCCAATTGGTGTGTACTAACGAAACATTTGGATTGGCTTCCAGTACATCAGCCTCCTTCTGCAATTTCATAGGGTCGCACCATACATCGTCGCCACCACAGTCGGCAATGTATAAGCCGCGGGCAGCTCGTACAGCGTCATAATAATTATCTACCAACCCTTTGTTTGAAGCATTGTGTGTGAAACGGATAATGTTAGGGTGTTTGTCGGCATAAAATTGGCATATTTCAGGTGTCCTGTCTTGCGAGCAATCATCTGAAAGAATGATTTCAAAAGGAAAACTGCATTTCTGAGCCAATATAGAGTCAAGAGTGCGCCCTATGAACTGCTCTTGGTTGTAAGTGGCAACAATAATTGAAACTTTAGGCGCGTTGTTATCCATTTAACATTAGGTAATAAGTTTAACCGAGTTTGAAATCTAATGGCAAAAGTACATAAAAAAGTCGAATAAATTGCATAAAAACATTGTGTTAATACTGGTAAGTGAATAAATTTTCGTATTTTTGTAGTTAGAAACTGACACAGCAAAAAATTCTAACCAAGTATGACACAATTTCCTGGCTATGCCGTATCCTCACACATGTCTGCCGCAAGGGGCCAGATTGCCTCATTGCATTTTATGCGAGCCTTGTGTCTGCTGTTGGTGATGTGGGATCACCTGGGTTTGCCTTTTGTCCCGATGATTGACCATCTGGAGGTGCCTGGTTTCTACATAATGTCAGGAATGTTGTTCAAGGCACGCGATAGTTGGACTGAATTTGGGCGCCATATTTCCAAGCGCCTGATTTGGCCTTATTTCAAATATGCAATATTCTTTGTAGTCATTTTGTTGATTGAAATTTGGATAGATCTTAGCAGAGTCCATATTGGAATTCCAGAGGAGATAAAGCACACCACTCTCGCTTACTGGTTGGTGCAGCCTGCCAATTACCCGTTGTGGATGCTAAAGGCATTGGTATGGGCGTATATTTTATATCGCCCTCTGAGCCGGTTATTCTCTGTTAAGAATGGTCTTTGGTGGGCATTTGTAGCCTTTGTGTTGGCATCGGTGATAGGGTCAATGATAGGTGCAAATTCTTCACGTATTCCAATGGCCTTAGTTTATAGTGGACTTCCCCAAGGCTTGCAAGCTCTGCCATTGATGGTTGCTGGCGGAATATTGATGAAATGTCGTTATTTCTTTATTGACAAGATTGATTGGCGGTGGTTATTGCCTTTAGGTTTAGGATTGGTATCATTGGCTGCTATTCTATGTGTTGGATTTATATCAATGTACAAATGTGACTTAGGTACCACCGAGTCTTTCCCAGTGTTATTCTATTTGCGAACGGTCGTAGTCTTTTCGGGCTTCTTATGTTTGGCAGAGATGTTGCCCAGAATTACCCCTATGGAATTCCTTAGCAGAAAGTCGATTGAGGTGCTTGGCCTCCATGCGATGGCTATCGAATTAGGTTTCTTTATATTTGCATCTTAATTCTTTTGCGAAAGATTGGCGTAACTTTATGGCTTGAAAACATTGCAGCCATCGCTGTGAGGCATTGAACTTAAGAGTTGAATACCATTCGGTTTCACTCAGCCTGCTTGTAAGTGTCTTAGCGATTTCTTGGGACGTAGAATGCGGGCTAAAAACGATACCGCATGTGTCATTTATAACCTCTGGCATGCCTCCAGTGCGTGTGATGAGGGCTGGAACGCCATACGAAATCGATTCAACCAACGCAATGCCTAAGCCTTCGCTGGTGCTGAATAGCATGGTCCAGTCAATCTTCTCTGTTCGATATATGTCGGTTACCTTGTCATTAGGCAGTGGTCCGGTGAGTTCTATTTTCAGGTTGCTGCAGCTTTTCATCTTTTCCTTTGCCTGGCTGCGCAAAGAGTCCAATAGTGGCCCATCGCCTACGTGAATCCATTTGATGCTTAGGCCCGGATTGATTTTGGCCATCTCAGTAACCACCTCCAGATTTAGGACTAAGTTCTTGATATCAATGACTCGCGAGCACGAAAAGAATGTCAAAGCCTTTTCCTCGGGTTTGTGAGCATGGGTGATGAAATTGCCAGGTCTTAGAGATCCTAAATAACGCAACTGTATGATGTCAGCATAGTCGGGATAAGTGTGTTGGAGATACTGCTGTGTCTTCCGACTTACAGCATACAAAGCCTCATAAGCATCAAGCGCCATTTTCCTAAGGCATGGAGGCCGGTACGTTCCTAAGTTTTCGTACACATCATAACCATGAGCCCGACCCACCATCTTGTAACCATCTTTATTATGCAAGTAAGCGCAAGCTTGAGCCAGGTGATTGAACCAAAAGGTGTAAAGCAGAGTATTATCTGGCCTCAAATCTCTGCGTTTGAGTATCTTTTTGACAAGGGAAAGTGCCACTGACGCATTCATCGCATAGAAGGCACCCTTATGGAGTCTCCTTAGTGGGCTCTCCTTGAAAATTTGAGGTAGTTTTTTTAAAGAAAAGCGCGACAAAAGGTGTGGCAAGCGCAAGGCTTTGTGGAGCGTTAATGCTGATTCTGCCAGTGAGGTGTCCAATTCTACCTTAGGTAAATTGATTGCCTCAAGAGGACCTGACTGCCACAGGGGTACAACAATAATACGCTCAAACTCCTGACAAAGGGCTTCAAGGTCTGGCTTTACGAAAACTCCCTCGGTAAAGCATCTATAGGGATAATTTTCTGTAAACACTACTACATTAGCCATTCTTCCTATAAATCGCTGGGGAGGATGGTGATGGAGAAGGAATCAGTGCCATCAGTGAATCGATACACGATTGCCACGCCATCGTCTGCGCAGATTTTGCGCAGGCTATCCTGGCTGCTGTCAGTGGCCAGCTCAGCCACCTTAGCATCGTGGAGCAGTGCTTGGCGCTCGCGCAAGCTCTCGAAGGGTATTACGCTGTTGTCCACTTCCAGCAGGATAATCAGCTGGCCTGCATCTACGCTTACGCTCTTTTCGGTCACCCCTTGAGAGAGCTCAAAGGGACATTCCTGATTCTGAGCCTCGGCAAAGGCTTCCAGGCTGAGGGTAGGGGAATTGGTTTGGGCACCGGACATAAGTCCAATCCATAGGGCAGTGCCTAATAATATCTTTTTCATAGCTTCATTCATTTTGCAGCACTTCTACTGCTTTCAGGAATACTGGATTAAGGGGATTTGTGGCTCGCACATAAGTGCCATATTCATACAGGTCGCGAGTGAGATAGCCCTTGATTATGGCTTCAATCACTGGGCGGGAGGTCTCCAGCTCCTCAGGGTTGGGTCCCACTCCAAGTTCTTGTCCCTTTGCCACCAGGCCCTCGATGATTTCGGGCGATACTTGGAAGGTGGCGAAGAAAGCATCCTCGGTGGGGTATTCAGCCTTGAGTTGCTCACGATTGTGGTCAATATAATTGAGTGTAAATTGCGGTATGGCTCCTTTGGCCATAAGATCGCGGTAATAGTCAGTGTAATAGCTGGTGTCAACCGGTACAAATTCATCAGGAATAATGCCACCTCCTCCGTGCACTATGCGGCCTTTCTTCAAAGTGTGAAATACCTGGTTCTCGTCAAAATGGATGCTGTCGCGGCTCCAGAGTTCACCGCTTTTGTAACGGTTGAGCAAATCGAGTTGGTACTCCTCGCCTTTGCCCTTTTCGTAAGGCTTCTGTATTGAGCGCCCTGTGGGGGTATAGTAGCGTGACACAGTTAGGCGGATCATCGACCCATCTGGGAACGGGAATGGTCGCTGCACCAATCCCTTGCCGAAAGTGCGACGGCCCACGATGGTTGCGCGGTCGTTGTCCTGCAATGCTCCCGACACAATTTCAGCTGCTGAGGCAGAATATTGGTCCACCATCACTGCCATCGGTCCGGTGAATAGTGGGGCGGATTGCTCCATGCGGTAATACACGGGCTCGGTACTCTTGCCCTTGGTATATACTATCAAGTCGCCAGGCTCAAGGAATAGTGATGCTATGTCGTGGGCAGCCTTCAGATAGCCGCCTCCGTTGTTTTCGAGGTCGAGTATTAGCTTTTTCATGCCCTGCCCTTGCAGCTTTTCTATGGCATCAGCCACTTCTTGCCCCGAATCCTCAGCGAAGCGCGAGAGACTGATGTAGCCTATCTCGGGTGTTACCATATAGGTACCGTCCACGCTGTTGATTGGAATATCGTCGCGCACTACCATGAAGTCAATCATTTCGCCGTCGCGAAGCACCGAAAGTTTCACCTTAGAGCCTTTTGGGCCACGCAGGGTCTTCAGCACTTGACTATTTTGCAGCTTCTTGCCTGCGATCACGGTATCATTGGCGGCCACAATGCGATCGCCAGGACGAATGCCTACCTTCTCGCTGGGTCCGCCTGAAATAGTCTGGATCACATACACAGTGTCGGTGCTCATATTGAACTGCACACCAATACCTGAGAATTTTCCTTCGAGCGGTTCGTTTAAATCCTTAGTCTCCTCAGGTGTGGAGTATGAAGAGTGTGGGTCGAGGGTCTTTAGCATGGCAATGATGCCTTCAGTTACCACGGAATCAGCATCCACGTCCTCCACGTAGAAATTTTCGATGATGTAATCAGCATACATCAGCTTGCGAGCTGGTGAAAACTCATCTTGCGGATCTTGGGCAAAGATATGAGTAGCGCAGGCGATAGCTATTATGGAGAGAAGGTAGAGATTGCGTATCATAATTTTGTAAGTTGAAACTCAAAACTAAAAATTAAAACTAAAGACCAAAGACTTAAATCTAAAATATTAACACTCATGAGGCGTAAATTGTTATGGCAGAAAGCGAGAAACGTCCTCGCCGTAGGCTTGGAGCTCGCGCACAAGCGATGATGACACATAAGCCAAGTCGGGGCTGGCATAGAGAATCACCGTTTCAAGCCCGAACACGGCGCGGTTGGCATCGGCCATGTCGCGCTCGTATTCATAATCTTTGACTGATCTTACACCTCGAAGTAAAAAGCGGGCATCCGTTTTTTTTGCCAATTCAGCTGTGAGACCTGGCCATGTCACTACAGTCACCCTTGGCTCATCTTTGTAAAGCTCGGCAATTTTCTCCACCGCCGTGGGAGCGGTCGTTCCTTTGGCGATATTTACGCCTACCGAGATTATTATGCGGTCAAAAATTTCCAGGCCACGCCGCACTATGTCGGCATGGCCTATGGTGAAGGGGTGGAATGAGCCAGCAAAGATTGCTATATTATGAGATTTGGCTGTCATCTTCGATTACAAGGTTATTGATGATGAAGTTTTGTCGCTCCATGGTGTTTTTGCCCATGTAGAACTCAAGCAAGGTGCTCACATGGTCATCCTTGCGGAGCGTAACCTTATCGAGTCGCATGTCGGGCCCGATGAAACCTCTGAACTCGTCGGGCGAAATCTCGCCCAAGCCTTTGAATCGTGTAATCTCTGCATCGCTCTCGCCAAAATGTTTGATTGCGGCTATGCGCTCAGCATCATTGTAGCAGTAGAATACCTCGTCGGTGTCTTTCTTGCGTCGGCTCTGCGCTTTTTTAGAACGCACACGGAATAGAGGCGTCTGCAGCACATACACATGGCCCATCTTTATCAAGTCGGGGAAGAATTGTAGGAAGAATGTGATTAACAACAGGCGTATGTGCATGCCATCCACATCAGCATCGGTGGCAATGATCACATTGTTGTAGCGCAGTCCCTCGATGCCATCTTGCAAGTTGAGAGCGGCTTGTAGCAGGTTGAATTCTTCGTTGAGCACCAGCTCCTTCTGTGTGAGGCCGTAGGCGTTGAGAGGCTTGCCTCGGAGCGAGAATACTGCTTGGGTCTTCACATCACGGATTTTGGTGATTGAGCCTGCGGCTGAGTCACCCTCCGTTATAAAAATAGATGAAGCCTCTCGCAAGTCTTCCTTGCCCTTGGGGTCGTTGAGATGGATGGTGCAGTCGAGCAGTTTCTTGTTGTGCAAGTTGACTTTTTTGGTCTTTTCGCGCGCAATCTTAGCCAAGCCAGCCATGGCTTTGCGTGCGCGTTCGCTGTCCTGCACTTGCTTCAATATCACATCTGCCACATCCAGATTGCGGTGGAGGTAATTGTCAAGCTCTTTTTTTACGAAATCGCCTATGAACTTTGCCACCGTAAGGCCGTCAGCATTCATGTCGCGGCTTCCAAGCTTTGTCTTGGTTTGGGACTCAAACACAGGGTCCTGCACCTTGATGGCTATTGCGGCTACCATGCCAGCTCGGATATCCGAGAACTCGAAATTCTTATTGAAATAATCCTTGATGGTCTGGGCCACTGATTTCTTGAACTCTACCAGATGAGTGCCGCCTTGGGTGGTGTGCTGGCCGTTGACAAAGGAATAGAACTCCTCGCCGTACTGGTGCACATGGGTAATGGCCACTTCTATGTCGTCGCCTTTCAGGTGAATTATGGGGTAGAGCGGATCCTTGTCCATATTTTCTTTTAGCAAGTCCAAGAGGCCTTGCTTCGACACAAATTTCTTGCCGTTGAGCACCATAGCCAGCCCCGTATTGAGGAAGCTGTAATTCTTCATCATCTCCACCACATAGTCGAGATTGAATTGGTATCCCTTGAATATCTCAGGGTCAGGCGTAAAGCGCACCATTGTGCCATTAGGCTCTTCAGTGCTTTCGATTTCACCATCGCTTATCAGCTCGGCTTGGCTGAATAGGGCTGACTTTACTTGGCCATCGCGCACTGAGCGAATCTCAAAGTTGCTGCTAAGAGCATTCACAGCCTTGATGCCCACGCCATTAAGGCCCACTGACTTCTTGAAGGCTTTGGAGTCGAACTTGCCGCTGGTATTCATGGTTGACACGGCTTTTATCACACTGCCCAGGGGAATGCCTCGCCCATAGTCGCGCACTGTCACTGTGCCCTCTTCGGTGATGTCGACAGTGATTTGTTTGCCATAGCCCATGGCAAACTCATCGATTGAGTTGTCAATTACTTCTTTAAGTAGCACATAGATGCCATCGTCGGCTTTCGAGCCATCGCCAAGGCTGCCTATGTACATGCCAGGGCGCTGGCGAATATGGGTGCGCCAGTCAAGTGTGCGTATGTCGTCCTCAATATATTGCACATCCTCGGGGATGTCATGAATCGTATCGTCAAGTTCTTCAGCCATCTTTTCTTGGTCTTCTTCTAACTTGCAAAATTACAAAAACTTTTCATATTTCCCAATACCACTTTTCACTTTTTTTCACACAATCGCAAAAAGTTACACCAAAAAGCCCATTGGAGCGTGCCAATGGGCTGTAGTCTTTTCTCGTGAGATTCATGGCAGTTTCCAGTGGACATAGGCATGGCCGAAGCGGGCTCGCGCAGCACGGTCGAGTTCTTCGCGGGCTGCTGGGTCGGCTATGGAGATGAGAAGTCGGGCACGTTCGATCAGGTTTTTGCCGCGGAGGTTTACGGCTCCATGCTCAGTCACCACATAGTTGGTCTGGAATCGGGTAGTGACCACCCCTGCTCCCTCGGTTAGCACTGGCTTGATTTTGCTCATGCCCTTGTTGGTGGTCGAGAGCATGGCCAGGAATGAAAGCCCTCCTTCGCTGCGGCTGCTCCCATACACAAAGTCATGCTGCCCTCCTACGCTTGAGAATATGCGTGTGCCGATTGAGTCAGCGCACACCTGCCCTGTAAGGTCGATTTCAAGGCATGAGTTTATCGACATCACTTTGGGGTTCTGAGCTATGACGAAGGGGTCGTTGGTCCAGGAAACATCGTCGAAGTACACATCTTCGTTACCATCAAGATATTCGTAAAGCTGCTTGCTGCCAAGCGCCAAAGATGCCACTGACTTGCCTGGCATCACTTTTTTCAAGGAATTGTCAATCACTCCATTTTGGAGCAATGGCAGCACACCATCAGTCATAGCCTCGGTATGCAGCCCCAGATGCTTATGATTACTCAGCGCACGAATCACAGCGTTTGGAATTCCCCCAACGCCGATTTGCAGCGTAGCTCCATCTGGAATGTGCTCGGCAATGGCATTGCCAATTCGGATTTCAGCCTCGGTTGGCACTGCGGTAGGCACCTCTACAAGTGGCTCGTCGGCACGAACCATGGCTGCCAATTTCGACGCATGGATGCGGGCGCGCCCATAGGTGCGAGGCACATACTTGTTGACTTGGGCGATGATGCGGTTGGCACATTCGCTGGCTGGAAGAGCCAGGTCGGCTGATACGCCAATGCTTACGTAGCCCTCCTCGTCGGGCTCTGAGCAGTTGATAAAAGCCACATCTACTGGACATGTGCCATCGCGGAACAGGGCTGGCACCTCACCGAGAAAGCGCGGAGTCATGGTGCCGTAGCCCTCGGCTATCCATTGGCGCACACTATTGCTCACGAAGAAAGAATCCACTAAGAAGGCATCCTTATATTCTGGCTTGCAATATGGAGCAAGACCCTTGGCTACGCAGAATGCTGAATATACGGTTACATCCTTCAGCTCATGACCGCGCCGAGCCAAGGCCTCGCACAGGGCCTCGGGCACTGATGTGGATCCTTGCACAAATATGCGATCGCCATCTTTTATTAGGCGCATCGCCTCATCTGCCGATACGTAATTTGTCATTTGTCACTTGTCATTTGTCATTTGTCCAAGGCGCTCGTCAAGGGCGCGGAATGTGTCTTCGTCGCAGAGCATCGACACTGTCACGCGCACGCCTTCCTGTTTCGAACCAGTGGATTTCAACGGTATGGTGGCAATGCCATGGCGCAGCAGTTCCTTGTTGAGTTCGGGGCCAGTCATGTCATGGTAGCCAACGGTGAAGAAGAAACCGTCGCCAATAGGTGCCTCGCCATCTTTCTCATACACAAGGTGGAAACCATGGCGACGGAATATCTCTTTGGCCTGTGCAGCACGATGCCCGTATTCTTTAGTGTGGTGCACAAAGTCGAGTTTGCCCTCCACAGCGGCGCGCAGCATGGCTGAAAATGCATATTGCGCCGAGTGGCTGGCTCCAGTAGATATAGTGTAAAGTACGCCATGCACCAGACTGTCGCCCAGTGTAGGCATGTCGTAGAACTTTTCAAAGTATTCGTATCTGCGGTCAGCCACGCTCTCGCTAAGGCAGCAAATAGCGATGCGTTCGCCCGCATAGCTGAATATTTTGGATGAGGATAGCAGCAGGATGTAATTATTGGTGTAGCGGGCCACCGTGGGAATATAAGGCTTGTGGTAAGGCTCGCTGTAATCAGTGCGGAAGTCCATGCCAAGGTAAGCCAAGTCTTCTATCACTATAGCGTCATATTTGGTAGCCAGTGTGCCAATAGTCAGCAACTCATCTTCAGTGAGATTGGTCCATGCAGGGTTGTTGGGATTGCTGTAGATTATGCCAGTAATACGGCCTGATTTAAGCTCTTGCTCCAGCCGGTCGTAGAGCAGGGCGCCGCGATAATTATAGATATCTACTGACACAGTGTTGAGCCCCAACAGTTTGGCTTGGTGATGTTGTGCAGGGAAACCAGGGTCCAGGAAAAGCATGGTGTCCTTTCCGGGCAGGCGCTGACCCAGGATCATCATCGATGCAAATGAGCCGAGCATTGATCCCACCGTAGGGATTATGCAGCGCGCAGGTATGTTGATGTCGAGGAAGGCTTTGATGAAATCCGATCCGTTCTGCTTCAATGCAGGCACACCAATGATGTTGGGATACTGATTGGGTACCCCGCGCTGGAGTGCCTCGCACTGAGCATCGATACCCGCGTGCTCGGCAGCCAGTCCCGGGTTGCCGAGCTCGAGGTGTACGAATTTTTCGCCCGAAATCGATTCGAGTAGCGCTGCCACAGCGCAAATCTGACGGATAGTCGCACAGTTGACATCTTCGATGTCGAAATGGCGTAGGGCTTGCTCAAGTTGAGCTTTGGTGATGGTTTTCATGGTAAAAATTTAATGATAATAGATAGCAAAAATTGATAGCAACTCTTTTCTCAATAAAAATCTAAAAACAGATAGCAACTACAAAATTATTGTTACGGATGTCTAACCTTCAATATTGTCTTTTGTCTTTGGATATATGTTCTTAAACCTTAAACCTTGCCCCTGCGCGGTAGGCAGCCAAATTGCTTTCTACCACCTTCTCGCCCTTGCGGGAGAAAAGCTCGGCAATGGCTGCTTCGATTTTCTCAGTGGGCATTTCGATAAGGCGCGCAGCTGCTCCGAGCAGCACCATGTTGCTGGCTCGCGGATTAGCCACCTCCTTGGCCACTGCCTCCATGTCAAAAGCTATTAGATGGGGCACTTTATGCAGTTCGTCCATGAGCTTTTCAGTCTCAGGATAATTCGGTATGTTGACAAATGGCGCTGTGCTGGTCACTATCCAGCCATCGGGCTTGAGATAAGGGAGATAACGCAGCGCTTCCATGGGTTCGAGGCTTGCAATAATGTCGGCTCCCTGCAGGGGGATAAGGTCGCTGGCAATAGGCTGGCTGCTGATGCGCAGATTGCTCTGCACATCTCCACCGCGTTGGCTCATGCCGTGCACCTCAGCCTGCTTCAGGTAGAGATTGTCCTTTAGGGCAGCTATGCCTAATATAGATGCTATTGATAATATGCCTTGGCCTCCTACTCCGGCCAAAATTATATTGGTGTTCATTTCTTAGGAAGAAAGGATAAAAAGATAAAAGGAATCCAGAGATTTTTATTTTTTGTGGCGGCGCGCCGTCTGGATACATTCGCGGCGTGATATGATCACTGAGAGACCAGGATGGGCCATTTCTTCAGCGAAGAGCTGGCGCATTTCCTCGTGGTGCTTGGGCAGCGAGTCGATGGTGCGCACATGTCTGGGGTCGGCTCCAAGCCCCAGGCAAATTTCTTCAAGTTTGCCAATGCCTTGCGAGTCTTGGCCTCCGGTCATGCCTGTAGTAAGGTTGTCGCTGATGATCACGGTTATGGGGCTATCCTCGTTGATGGCGTCGAGCAGACCAGTCATGCCCGAATGGGTGAAAGTGCTGTCGCCAATGATTGCCACAGCATTCTTTAGCCCTGCATCTGCTGCTCCCTTGGCCATTGTGATGCTCGCGCCCATGTCAACGCAGGCATGGATAGCATTGAAAGGAGCCAAATATCCGAGTGTGTAACAACCGATATCGCCAAACACTTGAGTGTCGTCAAAATCTTTAATAGCGTCGTTGAGTGCTGCATACACATCGCGGTGGCCGCAGCCTTGGCATAGGGCTGGTGGGCGAGGTGCTACAATCTCGGGCACAGCCAAAGGCTTGATTTCCTTGAAAAGCTCCGGACGCAATTGGCGTAAGCCATCACGCACCAAGTCTGGATTGAGCTCTCCGGTGCGAGGCAGCTCGCCAGTCAGTTTCCCAAATACCTTCTGGTTGTCCAGGAGACCGCGCAGATGGCTTTCGATAAAGGGCTGGCCTTCCTCGATTACCAACACATCGTCACATTCGTCCATCAGGCGCTTGATAAGGTCGGCTGGCACTGGATATTGAGAGATCTTCACCAATGGAAATGGAGATCCATCGGGGAAAAGTTCGTTATAGTAATTGTAGGCGATGCCACTGGCGATGATGCCCAGTTTTTTGCCTTCTTGTGGCTTGCCGTTAAGATAGAAGTTGAATGGCGAGGTATTTGAGTTCTTTGCCAATGCTTCGAAGGTAGCAATCAGCTGAGGATAGCGTTTGCGCGAATTGCCTGGCATCAGCACCCATTGGCGCGGTTTGGCTGGGAAGCTAAGCTCGTTCTCTGGAGTTGCTTCCGCTTCAGTCTCCACCACGCCGCGGCTATGGCTTAATCGTGTGCAAAGGCGCACCAGCACCGGGATGCCATATTGCTCGCTTAGCTCGAAGCCATAGCGGGCCATATCGTAGGCTTCCTGCTGATTGCTGGGCTCAAGGGCAGGGATAAGGGCAAAGTCGGCATAAAAGCGTGAATCCTGTTCGTTCTGTGAAGAATGCATCGATGGATCGTCGGCAGAGATTACCAAGAAGCCGCCATTGGCTCCGGTAAAGGCTGAATTGACGAATGGATCGGCTGCTACGTTGAGGCCTACATGCTTCATCGAAACCATTGAGCGCTTGCCGCAGTACGACATGCCTAAGGCTGACTCTAAGGCAGTCTTTTCGTTGCTGCTCCAATGGCTATGGATTTTACGTTCGCGCGCCGTCGGGTTGGATTGCACGAACTCCAAAATCTCGGTTGATGGCGTGCCTGGATAGGCATAAGCTCCTGATAAACCCGCGTTGATGGCGCCAAGGGCCAGGGCTTCGTCGCCGAGTAGGAGTGCTTTGGTTTTCATGGTTTATATAGGGTTGTGAGGTATTATACTGAGTTTTCAATACGCAAATATACAATGAATTTCTAAAAATTGAAAGTTTTTTAAGCTAAATTTTGGGTGTGTTGACAACTTTTCCTTACAAACTGAAAGATTGTAAGTAAAATATCACAATTTGGTTACAATTTGTAAGC
>JAJBUG010000009.1 GCA_020860515.1 Bacteroidales bacterium
TACGGGGTTGGCAAATACAATATTATAATTTAATTTTAATCTGAATATTTACTTAATTTTCATAAATAAAATATTTTTATGGCAAAAATGAATTTTGGCGGCGTTGAGGAAACCGTTGTAACTCGTGAAGAATTTCCTCTGTCAAAAGCACTTGAGGTGCTCAAGGATGAGACCATCGCAATCATCGGCTACGGCGTGCAGGGTCCTGGCCAGGGCCTTAACCTGCGCGATAATGGTTTCAACGTAATCGTTGGCCAGCGTCCTGGCAAGACCTACGAAAAGGCCGTGAACGACGGCTGGGTACCCGGCGAGACTCTTTTCGGAATCGAAGAAGCTTGCGAGCGCGGCACCATCATCTGCTGCCTGCTGAGCGACGCTGCCGTAATCAGCCAGTGGCCCAATATCAAGAAGCATCTGACAGCTGGCAAAGCTCTCTACTTCAGCCATGGTTTCGCTATCACTTGGAGCGACCGCACTGGCGTAGTGCCCCCAGCTGACATTGATGTAATCATGGTTGCCCCCAAGGGCTCAGGCGCAACAGTTCGCTCGCTATACCTCGAAGGCCGCGGCATCAATTCGTCGTTCGCGGTTTATCAGGACTACACTGGCCGCGCCCTCCAGCGCACTCTTGCCATGGGCATCGGCATTGGCTCAGGCTATCTCTTCGAGACCACATTCCAGCGCGAGGCTACCAGCGACCTTACCGGTGAGCGCGGCTCACTGATGGGCGCAATCCAGGGTCTCTTCCTGGCTCAGTACGAAGTGCTCCGCGAGAATGGCCACAGCCCCAGCGAAGCATTCAACGAGACTGTGGAGGAAGCCACTCAGAGCCTCTATCCTTTGGTGGCAAAGAATGGTATGGATTGGATGTACGCCAACTGCTCGACCACCGCACAGCGCGGCGCATTGGATTGGATGGGTCCGTTCCACGATGCTATCAAGCCTGTGGTTGAGGCTCTCTATGCCAGCGTAAAGCGTGGCGACGAGGCTCAGCGCAGCATCGACAGCAACTCGCAGGCTGACTATCGTGAGAAGCTCGACGAGGAGCTCCGCCAAATGCGTGAGAGCGAGATGTGGCGCACCGCAGTCACAGTGCGCAACCTCCGCCCCGAAAACGCCAAGTAATTAATTGATAATACTGCAATTGGTAATTGATAATAGGCTGCCGCGAGGAAGTTCGCGGCAGCCTATTTATTTAAGGGCGGTAAGGTCATTAAGGTCATTAAGGTCATTAAGGACTTTAAGGACTTTAAGGACTTTAAGGACTTTAAGGACTTTAAGGGCTTTAAGGTCATTAAGGACTTTAAGGACTTTAAGAGAGGTGATCATTATTTATTGATTATTGGTCATTCATTAATTGATTGATCTTTGAATAGGAGATTAGGAGCTGATAAGCGCCATCGCTGTAAGGGCCTATTTCGTAGGGCTGGAAGCAGAAGGCCACGCCATTGGGCAAAAGAGCAGGCTGTGGTATCGGCAACTCATCCACTCCCATTTGCGCAAGCGAAGCTTTCACATCTGCGGCCGACTTCACATCATGGGTATCGGTGAAGCTGCTGTCTTCAAGCAAACCCTCGTAAAGCAATTCCCGAAGCTGCTCTTCGCTACCCTCCTTGAAAAGGTTTTCGCGGTCCACACCTTCGTTTTTTTTGAGATCGTATGTGGTAAGATAAAGGCCATACATTCCATGAGCGCCTCCTGTGAAATAATAGGTGTAACCAAGATAGGTCACATAATCCGGGCATGAATAATATACTGTGTAGCTATCCCCTGCGTACAGCTCCATTTGCGATGGAGCTTCCAACTCCTCAAAGAAAGCGGCAGCATTGCGCTTGCCAATCTCTTTGAAGTCGGCCATGCCAGTGTCAATACTGATTGTATCCCCCATCTCTCGCGCCAGCCACAGTTCCAACTTGTGATTTTCTGTTTCGGGCAGATCCACTGTTAGGCCATACACAGCCTTTACTGGATGTTCAATGTCATACCCCTTCTGAAACTGCTTGTAACCCTGATATTCAGGGCAAACGCTGTCAACTGCAGTTTGAATGCTCGCCTTGTCAGCAAAATTCACTTTGGCGCTTCGCAATAGCAAAGTCATCTCATACACTGCTCCGCTATCAGGCACAAAATCGAGTTGTGCATTTTCAGCGTAAATATGGTCGTTGTCGAAAAGGATGCATTGCCCATAATCGGGATTGCGCAGCAGACAATAGCTATTGTCACCATCGGTATAAAGCGTGTCAACATAGTATGTATCCCCCATTGCCTTATGCATTAGGAATTTAGGCAGTTCGGGCAACCCATCCTCGCGCTGAGCGCGGTTGTTGCACGACTCCATCTCCACCCCTAAGCCCACAAGCATCGCCACCATGGCGACCCCCGGCAATAACACAGATGTGCGAAAGACATTTTTCATAATTCTTGCATTTTTCTTATAAAACGCAAAAATATATGTCTGTGTTCATAATTTAGAAGTCAATAATTGGGGGATTATCATTTCCAATCGCAAAGTTAGCAAAAACTTTTGTCTTTTTGGATTTTGATTGTCAGTTTTTGGTTAAAAGCAAACAGAAAAACTAAAATTTTATAAAATTTACAATTTTTGTTAACAAAGATAGTTGTAAATTGAGAAAAATTGACTAACTTAGCACGTTGAAGTGTTGAACATAAAAAGCACGTCCAATGTTAAATTATAGAACAGACTCCGAAAGGGGCTCGGCTCTATGATTTTTCAACTATTAAAATATGTAGCATTATGAAACAGGACAAAGATAACGCCGAGTTTGACGAATACCGGCGCAAAATGCATCGCGAGGACGAGGAGGAAAGCGGACGCCCAGTCGTGCCAGCTCCTAAGCGTCCTGTAGCCATAGCTTTTGGCATCTTCATGATTCTCGTTTACGTTGGCGTTGGCGTGCTGCTGATCATCAACGTGTTCCGCTGGGAGCCTAGCTGGGATTGGGCCCGTTGGGTGGTCGGCTTCCTGCTAATCATCTACGGCATATTCCGAGGCTATCGAATGTTTGTCGGCAATGACTACTACGGAAAATAAACTCATTGGCTAAGGTCTTTAGCCTTGGCTAAAGACCTTAGCTTGTTAGCAGAAATTACCCTCATGAGCAAAAGAATTTACAGTTTCGCTTTCGTTGCGCTGTGCTTGATGCTGCTCGCAAGCTGTGGCCGCTACGAAAAGAAATCCAACACTACGACCGTGGGTTCGTCGGTCCTGTTCTGCGACGAATCATTTGAGAACATAATGGAGCAGGAAATCGACGTTTTCGAGTACATTTATCCCGAAAACCATGTGCTTGCGCGCTATGGCACCGAGGCCGAGGCTATTGATTCGCTCATGACCCTTGACACCAAGACCATCGTCATTCCGCGCGACCTCACAGCAGCCGAGGTTGATCGCATCAAGAAGAAGCGTCGTCATCCGCGCAGCGCCAAGATTGCTGTGGATGCTGTGGCTCTCATCGTGAACCCGGAGAATCCCGCTGAATTCCTCTCGATGAAGGAAATCCGTGAAATCCTCAAGGGCGAAACCACTACCTGGGAGGATCTCAATCCGCATTATCCCAACAAGCCCATCGTGGTTCTATTCGACAAGGAAGGCTCATCGATGGTGAAATACATGCGCGACTCGCTGCTCAACGGCGAGAGCCTGGGCCCGACAGCCCAGCGCACCGATTCGCTTTCGGGCGTAGTTGAGGCCGTGCTTAAGAACAAGTATGCAATCGGCGTGGTAGGCGTAAGCTGCCTCAGCACCGACTTGCGGGAGACCGCCTCGGTGCAGTCAATCGCCGATGAAATGCAGGATGAAAATGGCTCGCTGAGCATGGATGATATCAATGCTCGCATCGCCGAATCGGGAATTAAGACCCTCGGTGTGATGCGCGACGACGACCGCACTGCCTATCGGCCCTTCCAGCAGAACATCTACGACGGCACCTATCCCCTGACCCGCTGCATCTATATGATCACGATTGCCCCAAGCGGAAGCCCCGCTGCCGGATTTTATTCGTTCGTGACCAGCTTTACGGGGCAGAAACTCATAATGAAGACTGGCATCCTGCCAGCCAGAATGAATATTCAAGTAGTAGAAGTAAATTAAACCTATAATAAAATTTCAAATCAAATAATAAACCATTAACTAACCCGCATGAATCTGAAGAAAATTCTTCCCGCCCTCGTTTTGGGCGCTGCACTTACCGCCTCAGCCGATGGCTACAAGGACGGTATCGAGTACTATAAGGCAGGCCAATATGCCAATGCCAAGACCATCCTTGAGCGCAACCTCAACGATGCTGCTACCGACAAGGCTATGGCCTACTATTATCTTGGCCAGACAGCTCTCGCCCAGAAGGACCTGGCTGCTGCCAAGGACAATTTCCAGAAGGGTGTGTCGGCCAATGCTGACTGCCCCTACAACTACGTAGGCCTTGGCGCCATTGACCTGCTCAATGGCGACAAGAAGGCTGCTGAGACTCAGTTCAGCACCGCTCAGAAGCTTGGCAAGAAGAACAACGAAATCACCGTTGACATCGCTCGCGCTTACTACAACGCTGACCCAGTGAAGTATTCAGCCGAAGTTGATAAGCTCCTTGCTAAGGCCCACAAGGACTCAAAGAACCAGGAGCCCTCGATCTACATCCTCGAAGGCGACATGCTCTTCGATGCCAAGGACCTTGGCGGCGCTGCCGGCAAGTATGAGCAGGCTATCACTTGGGACAAAGACAACCCCGAGGGTTATGTAAAGTATGCCAACGCTTACATCGGCGTTAACCCCATCTACTCAGTCAACAAGCTTGAGGAGCTTAAGGCTAAGCAGCCTCAGTCAGCCCTCGCACAGCGCGAACTTGCTGAGAAGTACTATGAGACCAGCCAGTGGACCAAGGCTGCTCAGCAGTACGGCGAATACATCCAGAACCCCAACCACTTCCCCGAGGACAAGGCGCGCTACTCAGTGCTTCTCTACGCCAACAGCGAATATCAGAAATCACTCGACGTAGCCAACGAGCTTCTGGCTCAGGACCCCAACAACTTCGTAATGAACCGCATCAAGATGCTCGACCTTGCTGGTCTTAACCAGAACGAGGCTGCAGATGCTGCCGCTAAGAAGTTCTTGGCTCTTACCCCCAAGGGCGCTGAGAAGTTCACTCCCAACGACTTTATCACCTACGCTGGCGTGCTCGAGGGCATGGGCCAGGATTCACTCGCTGTGTTCCAGTATGAAGCTGCAGTGGATGCCGATCCAACCCGCGCTGACAATATCAAGACCCTTAGCTCGGCTTACAACAAGGCTGGCATGTCGCAGAAGGCAGCTGAGGCTTTTGAGAAGTACATGAACGCTCGCGGCGAAGAGACTGACCTCAACGACCAACTCCAGGCTTCTGGCCGTTGGCTGGTAGCTGCCAGCAAGGCTGGCGACGATGAGGCACTGCGCATCGCCGACGCTGACAAGGGTATCGCGGCCATCAACGCTGTAATCAACGGTGTAACCGATGTTAAGCCTGATTTCTATGATCGCTTGGCTACCCTCTACTATGTACGTGCCAACGCTGCTACCCCCGAGGTAGTGGACACCTACGAGAAGTGCATCTCGCTGCTCGACGCTGACCCCGAGGCTCAGACCGATCCCAAGAAGCTCAACCTCTACAAGAAGGCCTACAGCTTCATCGGCCTCTACTACCGCGACGTAGCTGGCGACAAGGAGAAGGCTCTCGAAAACTTCGACAAAGCTGACTACTACAACAACCTCGCCACTGGCGGAGCAGCTGCTCAGTAATCTGTAATAAACCTCTAAAAGGCCGAAAGTTTTATAGGACTTTCGGCCTTTTTTCGTAACTTTGCAGTTATGAAACTGTATCCAGAGACCATAGAAGAAAAGATAGGATTTGACACTGTGCGCGGATTGGTGGCCGAGAAGTGTCTGTCGAGCCTTGGCAGAGAGAAATGCCAAGATATGAAGTGCATGAGCCAATATGAAGATGTGAAGCAAGCTTTGGCCCAGACTGATGAGATGTGCAAAATCTTTGCCAGCGACGAAACATTCCCGCTCAACAGCGTGCACGACCTCACGCCACAGCTCAAGACCATCCGCGTGCCAGGAACCCATATACCCGAAAGCGAGATGAGCCGCTTGCGCAATTCGCTGACCACCATAGCCGACATCGCCCAATTCTTCGCTAACCACCGGGAGAATGCCCCCTACCCTGCGCTTGATGAAATTGCCCAGGGCATCAGCGCATTGCCGGGAGTAAGAGCGGCAATCGATCGGGTAATTGACAAGCTTGGCTATGTAAAGGATTCCGCTTCGCCGGAATTGGCCCGCATCCGAGGAGCGTTGGCATCGATGCAAGGCACCATCAACGCTGCCATGCGCCGCGTGGTGGCCAACGCCATCAAGGAGGGCATCCTCGATGCCGATGCTTCGCCAAGTCTGCGCGATGGACGCCCCGTTATCCCCATAACTGCCATGAACAAGCGCCGAATCCCCGGCATCGTGCACGACGAATCAGCCACTGGCAAGACATTCTTTATCGAGCCTGCCGAAGTGGTAGAGGCAAGCAACCGATTAAGGGAATTACAGATAGAGGAACGACGCGAAGTAATCCGCATCCTTGTGGAGCTGGCCGACACGCTGCGCCCCCATCTGCCAGAGATGCTTGAGGCTTATGATATTCTCGGACAGTTTGATTTCATCCATGCAAAGGCCAGATACGCACATGAAATTGATGCCCACCTGCCTCACCTACATCAGGATATGCAGCTGGAGCTGTATCATGCATGCCATCCTGTACTTACGCGCACTCTGCACCACCTTGGCAAGCAAGTGGTGCCTCTCGATTTGCGCCTTACTCCTGAGCAGCGGATTCTCATCATCTCAGGCCCCAATGCTGGCGGCAAGTCAGTGACGCTCAAGACCGTGGCAATCGTGCAGTACATGGTGCAATGCGGATTGCTGCCCCCAGTGTACGAAAACTCGCACATGAGCGTGGTTGACTCGATGTTTATCGACATTGGCGATGATCAGTCAATTGAAAATGAGCTTAGCACCTACAGCAGCCATCTGCGCAATATGAAGTGGCTGGTGACTAATGCCACGCCGCGCACCCTGGCTCTTATTGATGAGTTCGGAAGCGGCACCGAGCCTCAAATAGGCGCTGCCATAGCCCAAGCCTTGCTATCGCAATTCGTAGAAAAAGGCCTGTGGGGAGTAATCACCACTCACTATCAGAATATCAAGAAATTTGCCGACGAGACACCAGGCCTCGTCAACGGCTCGATGCTCTACGACCGCCAATTGATGCAGCCCCTCTTCCGCCTGTCAATCGGCAGTCCTGGCTCTTCATTTGCAGTAGAAATAGCCCGCAAGATTGGCCTGCCTGAAAGTATCATAAAGCATGCCGAGGAGATCGTTGGCAGCGATTATATCAATATCGACAAGTATCTGCTGGATATCGCTCGTGACAAACGCTATTGGGAAAACAAGCGCCAGCAGGTGCGCCAAAAAGAGAAGAAAATTGACGCTCTGATTGAGAAATACGAAGGCGATGCCGACGAGCTCCGCGCCAAGCGCCGAGAAATCATTGAGGAGGCTCGCACCCAAGCCAAGGAAATCCTCGACAAGAGCAACGCCGCTGTGGAACGAACAATCCACGAGATAAAAACCGCCAATGCCGAGCGCGAGCGCACCTTGGCTGCTCGTCGCGAATTGGAGGAATCAAAGCGCCAGCTTACCGCTGAGACCGATGATCAGCACCCAATGCTCAAGAAAAAAGCCAAAAAGAAAAAGCATGACCCCTCGGAAAACGTAAAACGAAAAACGGAAAACCTCACTCCTGGCATGCACGTGCAGCTCGATGGAGCTGGCACCGTGGGCGAAGTACTGGAAATCAACGGTGAAAATGCAGTGGTAGCTTTCGGTTTATTGAAAACTACAGTGAAAAAATCACGCCTTACTGCTACTGACAAGAAGATTGACACTGGAGCCAAGAAAGCAGCATCCTTTATCTCGGCCGACACTGCAAATGACAGCCGCGAGCGCCAGCTGCGCTTCAAGCCAGAGATTGATGTGCGCGGCATGAGAGTGGACGAGGCTGTGCAAGCTATAACCTATTTCATCGACGATGCCACGCAGTTTAATGCGCAGCGCGTGCGCATACTTCATGGCACTGGCACTGGCGCCCTGCGCCAGTATCTGCGCGATTACCTGGCCACTGTGCCCTCGGTGGCAAGCTATCATGATGAAGATGTGAGATTTGGGGGCGCCGGCATCACAGTGGTGGAATTGCAGTGAAAAATTTTCGATTGCATTAACAAAGGAGGCTGATTGGTTGTTATATTTTCAAAAGATAAAAAACACGTTTTAAACACTTACAACTATGAAAGCTTTTCAACAGTTTTACGGACAGTCGAAACTTTGGTGGCTGGTCCTCATCATTGGAATCCTAATGGTGCTCGGCGGCTTTTGCTACTGGATTTGGCCTGCCGAGGGTTATATGGTAGCAGCGATTTTGATGGGTTGGTTGCTGATTGCAGCCGGCTTGATACAGCTATGTGTATGCGCGGGCGATCCGCAGAACCGTCCAGGAGGATGGGGCTGGTGGCTTGCTGGCGGTGTAATTGATATGTTCATCGGCTTCGTATTGGTGCGCAACCTGTTCCTGTCGATGGAAGTGTTCCCCTATTTCTTAGCATTTTTCTTCCTCTACTGGGGCTTCGAGCAGTTTGTATCGGCCTGCAGCGGACGCAAGATATGGTGGCTTGCAATCATCAATGGCATCCTGCTTTGCGTGATTGGCTTCTTATTCGTTGAGGCTGGCATTCGTTCGGTTGAGTATATGACTTCGTTCCTCACCTCGATAGCCTTTATCTACTGGGGCTTTGTGGTAGCCATGGCAGGCTACGAAATGAAGCCTTACGGACAGCGATAACGTCAATGAATAATTGAAAATGAATAATGGGCTGTTGCACCCTTGGCGCGACAGCCCATTGACAATTAATCATTGAACATTGTCAATTAAGTGTTAAAAATGGGGTCAAAGTCGATTTTTTGACCAAAATGTTTGGTCGATTGGTGAATAATGTGTATCTTTGATTAAACTTTTGCCCACGTGGCAAATCTAACTTATACATTAACATAAGTCAACAATTCAACAATCAATAAACAAACAAAACATAGGAGGATTAACACCATGTACAGCAAGCACATACCCAAGTCGCGACTGTTAGCAGCAGCCATGCTCATGGCGGTCCCCGCCATCGTAACGGCTCAGAACTACTACGACGACGATATCTACTATGACGATACCAAGGCCACCAAGAAAACCAAGACCACAAAGACCACTGCTGGCCAGCGTGCAGGTTATACTCAGGTGGGCTCATATCAGGGCACTGTGGACTATTATCCAAGCGCCGACACCTATACCGTATATACCAACAACACACGCGACGTAGATGAATACAATCGCCACGGCGCTTTCCTCGTCAGCGAGGATTTGCAGGTGGACAGCGTAGCACCCGAGGATGTGGATTACTTCGCCAACACCCGTCGCATCGAGCGCTTCCACAACAGCGAGGTGGTATCTGGCTCCAACGACCAAGACTTGCAAGCTTACTACTACAGCGAGCCTGCCACAGTCAACATCTACGTGCAGAACGACCCCTGGTACTATCCCTATTGGAGCTGGAGCTGGGCATTCGGCAGCCCCCGCTACTATTGGAATTGGACCCTCGGCTACTACGACCCCTGGTGGGGCCCGAGCTGGGGCTGGGGTTGGGGCTGGAACAGCCTATGGTGGGATCTGGCTTGGGGTCCGAGCTGGGGCTGGGGTCCCGGTTGGGGCTGGGGCGGAGGACCCGGATGGGGTCCTGGCCCGGCTTGGGGAGGCGGTTGGCGCCCCCAGACTGGCGCTGGCTCATCAGGCGTGCATAGGCCCACAATGGCAGGCAACACTGGCCGCGGCACTGGCAGTTACAACGGCTCTTACACCAACAGCGGCCGACCCGGCAACATGGGATATGGCTCAAATGCAATTGGCAGCACTGGCCGTGGCACATCGGCATCGGCCATCAGCAGCCGTCCGGGCTATCAAGGCATGGGCACCAACACCAATGTGCGTCCTACACAGGCCGTAAGCACCTCGCGTCCGACTCAAAACACCACCATATCAACTGGCATCAACACTGGCACACGAGGCCGCAACAACAGCAGCGTAAACACCGGCAGTTCATCTACCAACCGTTCGTCGGGCTGGAGCACAGGCTCATCGAGCAGCAGCCGCTCAAGCGGTGGCTTTAGCGGAGGTGGCAGCCGAGGCGGCGGTTACAGCGGTGGCGGTGGCAGCCACAGCGGCGGTGGAGGCGGCGGAGGCCGTGGCCGCAGATAAGAAAAAACAGTGTTTCAGTGATTCAGTGGCTCAGTGTTTGGGTCACTGATCCACTAAATCACTAATTCACTAAATCACAAACCAACTAATTTATGAAAAAATACTTTATCCCCCTTTTGGTAGCTTTACCAGTGGTGACTTTTGCGCAAAGCGCCATCGACGCACAGCAAGTTTCTCAGTCTGATTTCAAGGGCACTGCCCGCTTTATGGCCATGGGCGGAGCTTTCACCGCTCTCGGCGGCGACCTTACGACGCTTAACCAGAACCCCGCTGGCATCGGCATTTATCGCAGCAGCGAAATTGGAGTGTCGATGGACATCAACTTCCAAAACACCAAGACAGAGCCTTTCTACCGATTAGCTGGCAACTCCAACTCGCAGACTAAGGTTTACTGCCCCAACTTCGGTTATGTAGGGGCTACCGTGCTCAACGGTGCCCTCAAGACCTTCAACTGGGGCGTTAGCTACAATCGCGCAGCTACCTTTGACCGAGTATATCGCGGAGGCATGGCTTCTACTCAGACCTCGCTGTCCAATTATATCGCAGCCTTCACCACTCAGAGCGGAGTGCCTTACAGCGATATGGAATTTGGCACAAACTATAATCCCTATCTCAACTCGAGCATCGATTGGCTCAGCATCCTCGGATATAATTCCTATATGATCAATCCCGTGAGCGCGTCAAGCTATTCGGGCCTTTATCAGAATGGCACTCAAGGCGATGCTATCTTTTATGTGAAGGAGACAGGATATGTGGATGAGTACAACATGTCGTTCGGCGGCAACGTGGAGAACGTAGTATATTGGGGTTTGACCATCGGCATTACTGATCTGCACTACACCCGCAGTTTATATTACAGCGAAAGCATGTCGGATGCCGCCATCTCCAACTATGGCAATGGCATCACCACTGGCTCAGCCGGATTTGAAATGAACACTCGCAAATATATCAATGGCACGGGTTGGAATCTCAAGGCTGGAGTAATCCTGAAGCCCATCAACGAGCTGCGCATTGGCTTGGCTGTGCACACTCCCACTTGGTACAAGTTCGACCAAGGCTATGATGCCACCGTAGATTACGCTTACACTCCTAACGCTACTTCGCAGACTTTCAGTGGCAACGAGTACACCGATGATGCCTACTTCCGCTGGCGTTTCAATTCGCCTTGGAAAATCATGGCTGGTATCGCTGGCGTGATTGATGGCCGCGCTATCGTGAGCCTCGATTATCAATACGATGGCTACAGCAACATGGGCATCAAGACACCGGCTTACTACGGCTACGACGAGAACTATGAGACCAACGATGCCCTCAATCAGGATATCAAGGATTATTTCAAGGGCAGCAGCACAGTGCGCCTGGGCCTCGAATATCGCGTGACTCCGCAGTTCAGCCTGCGCGCTGGCTACAACTTCCAGACCACCAATGTGAAAGACCAGGCCAAGAATGGCAACATCGAGGTGCTCACAAGCGGCACTGATGCCAGCTATACATTCAACAAGGATGTGCAGAACATCTGCTTCGGTCTTGGCTATCGCTACCAGGCTTGGTACATCGACGCCGCTTACGTATATACCAATCGCCAGAGCACTTACCATGCTTATACCAACTTCGATATCAGCAGTGGCGGCGTGGCTGGCTCGGTAGCCCCAGTATGGAGCGTTAAGGACAACAATAGCTCAATTATCCTTTCCACCGGCTTCAAATTCTAAATCAACTGACCCACCAGGGGGGAGAGATACTTAGCGGTATCCCTCCCCTTTTCTTTGTTGCCGAGTTTTCTTAATTTATTAAAATTTATTTGGTCATTTCGGAAATATTATATACTTTTGCAGTACCGTTTACAAAAACGTCATCAAAAACAATAACAATCGTATAATTTTTCTAACACCTACCTACCATGGCATATGTAATCACTGACAGCTGCGTTGCTTGCGGCACATGTCTTCCCGAGTGCCCCACTGGCGCCATTTCAGAGGGCGAGATCTATGTAATCGATCCCGACACCTGCATCGATTGCGGCACCTGCGCAAGCGTTTGCCCCAGCGACGCCATCATCCCCGGCGAATAAGCAATCAGCTGACAGAAAGTCACCTGACTTTCAATAACCCAAAGAGCCATCTTAGCATGCAATGCTTGGATGGCTTTTCATATTATGGAGCAGGGGCCGGCGGGGGAATTGTTAAAATTGTTAATGGGAGGGGGTTGGTAGGTGAAAATTTGTGTGTTATATATTACAATTTCCATAATATAAATTAAGTGGCTAATTTTGCGAGTAGAAATCATTAACATCATGTGATCATGAACAAATGCCTATTGCTCGCGGCCACAGCACTGGCCAGCATCGCATGCCATGCACAGAGTGAATGGACCTATACCCAATGCCTCGACTATGCGCGCGAACACAACATTTCCTTGCAGCAATCCCAACTGCAGGAGCAAAGCGCCGACTACACCCTGGAGGCATCCAAAGCCCAATGGTTGCCTTCGCTCAGTTTCAGCACAAGCCAGAATTATGGCAACACGCCATTCATCGACGAAGGCAACAAAAACGTGTACAACGGCTCCTACGGCCTCAATGCCCAATGGACGCTCTACAACGGCGGACAGCGCGAAAACACAATCAAGCGCGACGAACTCAACACCCAAATCTCGGCCCTAAGCACCGAGAGCATCTTCCGTTCGCTTGAAACTCAAATCCTTAGCCTTTACATCAATATCCTGTATGCCAAGGAGAACATTGGCATTTGCCAGGATGCAGCAGCCGTAAGCTTGGCCCAAGCCGAGCGCGCCAAGGCACTGATGGAGAGCGGCAGGATTTCGCGAGTGGATTATGCGCAGCTCAACGCCCAGGCTGAGCAGGACAAATACTCGGTGGTGAACGCTACTGCCACCTACGACAACCAGCGCATGCAGCTAAAGAAGCTGCTGCAACTGGGCTTGACCCAGCAAATCGACGTGGTGACCGTTGACTTCCCGGAATCGGCCGTGTTGGCACCTCAGCCCCCGATTGAGGAAAGCTACCAGATGGCATTGCTCACCGATGTGGAGCTGCAAAGCAACAAGCTGTCGCTCGAAAGCGCCGAGCTGGAAGAGAAAATCGCTGGAGCAAGCGGCAAACCCCAAATCTCAGTGAATGCAGGCGTAGGCACAGGCGCAGGGGCACCTGGCAGTTCGCTGTGGAATCAGCTGAAATGGCAGTGGAACGAGACTGTTGGCCTCTCGGTGAATGTACCCATCTTCGACCAAAAGCAGACCAAGACCGCAGTGGCCAAAGCCAAAATCCAGAAAATGAGCGCCGACCTCGACATTGAGGACCGCAAGAACGAGATTGAGCAGCTAATCGAAGAGCTATACATCAGCCTTAGCAACAACCAAGCCAAATACCAGGCTGGCCTTACCCAGGTGGAATCTGCCGCCCTGAGCGCCGAGCTGACCAATCTGCAGTTTGAGAACGGCCTTGTCAACCCAGTAGAGCTGCTGCAAGCACACAACAACGAACTGCAAGCTCGCAGCGAGCTGTTGCAAGCAAAATACATGGTGCTGCTCGACAAGAAAATGCTCGAATATTACCGCACTGCCACGGTAACCCTTAATTAATAATGAATAATAGGCTGTCGCAACGACTAATTTTCTTTATTCTTTATTGCTTTCACCCTTTCTTCCTTTAAAATAAAATTACACAAATATATGCGTTACAAAAATCTGTTTCCAATATGCATGTCGGTGTTGCTCCTCGGAGCAGTAGGATGCAGCAAGGAGTCGAAGATCCAACTGCAGACCACCACAGTGACCACGGGCAACATCACCCGCAGCGTCACTGCCACTGGCACTCTCGAATCAAAGACCTCGGTAGATGTCGGTACTCAGGTCACTGGCATCATCGACAAGCTCTATGTGGATTACAACGACGAGGTGACCCAAGGTCAGCTTATCGCTGAAATCGAAAAGACTCTGCTCGACAGCGAACTCAAAAGCGCCGATGCCAACATGGAGTCGGCACGCCTTACCTACGAATACACAAAGACAAATTACGAACGCGACAAGGCACTCCATGACAAACAGCTGATAAGCGACTACGAATTCGACACATCGAAAAAGGATTACGAAGTGGCCAAGACCAGCTACGACAAGGCCAAGGCTGACCGCGTAAAGGCTGCAAAGAACCTCAACTATGCTGAGATCTACAGCCCTATCGATGGCATTGTGATTTCGCGCGAAGTGGAAATCGGCCAGACCGTGGTATCAAGCATGAACGTAGCTAACCTCTACGTAATCGCCGACCTCGACAATATGCGCGTGATTGGCGATGTGGATGAGGCCGACATAGGCGAGGTGAAGGTGGGCCAGAGCGTTACATTCACTGTTGACGCTTACCCCAACGATGAGTTCCACGGCACTGTAACCCAAGTGCGCCTCAACCCTACTACCGAGAGCAATGTGGTGACCTACGAGGTGGTGGTTGACACTCCCAACCCCGACCACAAGCTGATTCCTGGCCTTACCGCCAACCTTACCATCTACACTGTAGAGGAAAGGGATGTGACAGTGGTGCCCTCAGCAGCTCTGCGCTTCACGCCGCAGGAATATCCTAATGCAAAGGGGCTGCCTACATTCGACCCGGCCCAAGTCCAAGCTCCAAAAGAGGCTGGCATGGGACGCCTGTGGGTGCTTAATGGCAACAAGCTGGAGCCAATAAATGTAAAACTTGGCGAATCCGGCTCAACCAACACTCAGATTCTTAGCGGAGTGGAAGTTGGCCAGAAGGTAGCCCTTGACTATGAGGTAGGAGCCTCAGATGAAGCTGCGGCTGACGAAAGCGACACCACCGAGCGCTCGCCTTTCGCCCCCGGCCCTCCCGGAAAGAAAAAGTAATCCATAGGAAAATCCCAATTGGCAATGAGCAAAGAAATCATTAAACTTGAGGATATAAAGCGCTACTTCCACGTGGGCGACGAAGTGGTGAAGGCTCTGCGCGGCGTGAGCTTCACCATCCACGAGGGCGAGTTTGTGACCATCATGGGCACATCTGGCTCAGGCAAGTCAACGCTCCTCAATATCCTCGGTTGCCTCGATACCCCCACCAAGGGCTCGTACATCCTTGATGGCAAGGATGTGAGCAAGATGAGCAAGAACGAGCGCGCCTGGATGCGCAACCGCAAAATCGGATTCGTGTTCCAGAACTACAACCTCTTGCCCAAGACCACGGCTGTGGAGAATGTGGAGCTGCCGCTGCTCTACAATCCCACCGTCAACAGCAAGGAGCGCCGCGAGCGTGCCATAGCTGCCCTGAAAGCCGTAGAGCTGGGCGACCGCCTCGAGCACAAGAGCAATCAGATGTCGGGCGGACAGATGCAGCGCGTGGCCATCGCCCGCGCCTTGGTCAACGACCCGGTTATCATCCTTGCGGATGAGGCTACTGGTAACTTGGACACTCGCACTTCGTTTTCGATCTTGATGCTGTTTCAGGAGTTGCACCGCCGAGGACGCACGATAATCTTCGTGACCCACAACCCCGAGCTGGCCAGCTACAGCAGTCGCAACATAGTGCTGCGCGACGGTCGCATCACCAGCGATACTTACAACGACAATATCATCTCGGCCAAGGAAACTTACGAGAAACTCCCAGTACCAGAGGAATAGCGACTTAGTGAATTAGTGAATTGGGTGATTTAGTGATTTAGTGAATTGGGTGATTTAGTGCCACCAAAACACCAAAGCACCAAAACACCAAAACACCAGAAGTATGAATTTTTTCAATCTATTTAAAATAGCCATCAAGGCACTGTCCAATAATAAGCTGCGCGGCTTCCTCACGATGCTGGGCATCATTATTGGCGTGGCCTCGGTAATCACGATGCTTGCTATCGGCCAGGGATCTAAGCAGAGCATCAAGAGCCAGATCAGCGAGATGGGTTCGAATATGATTATGATCTTCCCCGGTGGCGACCAGCGCGGCGGCGGTGTGCGCCAGAGCAGCGACGATATGCAGACTATGAAAGTGGCCGACTACGAGAGCATCCGCGACCAGGCCAAGTTCGTAAGTTATGTATCGCCCCAGGTGAGCAGCAGCGGCCAATTTATCAATGGCAATAACAACTATCCCTCGCAGGTGCAGGGCTGCACGCCCGATTATCTTGAAATACGCAAGCTGAAAGTGGCCAAAGGCGAGATATTCGGTGATGAAGATATAAAGACTGCCGCCAAGGTGTGCATTCTTGGTCAGACCGTGGTTGACAACCTCTTCACCAACGGCGAGGACCCCATCGGACGAGTGATCCGCTTTAGCAAGATCCCATTCACCGTAATCGGCGTGCTTGAAGAGAAAGGCTCCAACTCGATGGGCCAGGACCAAGATGATATCGTGCTTGTTCCCTACACCACTGTGATGAAGCGCATTCTTGCAATCGATTATATCCAAGGTCTTTTCTGTTCGGCCATCGACGAGGACCTGAGCGAGGAGGCTGAGGATGAGATTACGGAAATCCTGCGCACCAACCACAAATTGCGTGATGGCGAGGAGGACAATTTCACCATCCGCAGTCAGCAGGAGCTGAGCGAGATGATGAACTCCACATCCGACATGATGACCATCCTATTAGCTTGCATCGCTGGCATATCGCTGCTCGTAGGCGGTATCGGCATTATGAACATCATGTATGTGTCGGTGACTGAGCGCACGCGCGAGATTGGTCTGCGCATGAGTATCGGCGCCCGTGGCATCGACATCATGTCGCAATTCTTGATAGAATCGATTATCATATCTGTGATTGGCGGTGTGATTGGCATCATAGTGGGAGTGCTTGCCTCGGAGATGGTGAATTGGATAGCCCACTGGCCTATCTACATCCAACCCTACTCGGTAATCCTGTCGTTTGCTGTCTGCACAATCACTGGCGTATTCTTCGGTTGGTACCCAGCCAAAAAGGCTGCCAACCTCGACCCTATCGAAGCCATCCGCTACGAATAATCAAAATGGGCTGCCTTTTGGCAGCCCATTTTGATTATTCACAGGACTATCCAATTTACTTTGCGTTTAATCCACATGGAGAATAATCGGTCATAGATAAGGCACCATTTTTATAAAATTAGATAAGATGGGCATTTAGCGCTGATTCACAATATATCGGGGTCGAGAGCGTTATTGTGATTAGTAACCTCTAAATAAACGAAGAATGAATATAGCTATAGTTGGCACCGGATACGTAGGACTTGTCTCCGGCACTTGCTTTGCTGAAATGGGCAACCACGTGACATGCGTTGATGTGGATGCCAACAAAATCGATAAGCTGCAAAAAGGCGAAATACCCATCTATGAGCCAGGCCTCGACGAGCTGGTGAAGCGCAACGTGGAGTACGGACGCCTAAAATTCACCACCGACCTCACCGAGGTGCTCGACGATGTCGACGTGGTATTCTCAGCCGTAGGCACACCCCCTGACGAAGACGGCAGCGCCGACCTGCAATATGTGTTGGCAGTGGCTCGTCAATTCGGTCAAAACATCAAGAAATATACTATTCTCGTCACCAAGAGCACCGTGCCCGTAGGGACTGCCAACAAGGTGAAAGCAGCCATCCTCGAAGAGCTCGACAAGCGCGGAGTGTCTGTGCCGTTCGATGTAGCCTCAAACCCAGAGTTCCTGAAAGAGGGCGCAGCCCTTAAGGACTTTATGAGCCCCGACCGCGTAGTGGTGGGTACCGAGAGCGAGCGCGCTCGCGAGGTGATGGAGAAGCTTTACAAGCCATTCCTGATCCAGAACTTCCGTGTGATTTTCATGGACATTCCATCGGCTGAAATGACCAAGTACGCCGCAAATGCCATGCTTGCAACCCGCATATCATTTATGAATGATATCGCCAACCTGTGCGAACTGGTAGGCGCCAATGTGGACAATGTGCGCCAAGGCATCGGCAGTGACGAGCGCATCGGCAAGAAATTCCTCTATGCCGGCTGCGGTTATGGCGGCAGTTGCTTCCCCAAGGATGTGAAGGCCCTGGCCCACACCGCAGTGGAGAATGGCATTCACCTTGAGGTGATTGAGGCCGTGGAGCGCGTAAATGAGCGCCAGAAGAGCATCGTATTCGACAAGCTCTCTGACAAGATGGGCGACCTCAATGGCAAGACCGTGGCTATCCTCGGTCTGGCATTCAAGCCTGAGACCGACGACATGCGCGAGGCTCCGGCCTTGGTTGTAATCAACAAACTGCTCGATGCAGGCGCCACAGTGCGAGTATTCGATCCCGTGGCCATGAACGAGTGCAAGCGCCGCATTGGCGACAAGGTGACATATTGCCAAAATCTCTACGACTGCGCCGACGGAGCCGATGCCCTGGCACTGCTCACCGAATGGCGCCAATTCCGCATGCCAAGCTGGAATGTGGTGAAGAAGGTGATGGCTGGCAATGTGGTGGTGGATGGCCGCAACATCTGGAGCCGTCAAGAGCTCGAAGAGCTCGGCTTCACCTACACCCGCATCGGCGAAAAATAATACTTACATCTCCTCCACTAAGTATAGGACTGAATTAAATTTAATTCCGTCCTATATTTACTTAATAAAATTTATTTTTATATTCTACCATAATTTTTGTCTTTTGGAGATTTTTTCTTAAATTTGCGTAATGGTTGATAAAGACCATTGTTCTAACCTAAAGGCAAAAATGGCAAAGAAACAAAAGGCCGAAAAGCCCCTCACTGTAGAACAAATGTTGTGGAACTCAGCTAATGAGTTGCGTGGCAATTTGGATGCAGCCGAATACAAAAGCGTGGTGCTTGGACTGGTTTTCCTTAGATATATCAACGACTGCTTTCAGGCAAGTCGCCTTGGCAATGTAGTGGATATATTCAATAATCTGCATTTCTCGGGCAAAGAAGCGCGCGACGTGTTGGGTCGAGTGTATGAGTATTTCTTGGGTGAATATGCTCGCGAGGAGGGAAAGAAGGGTGGAGAGTTCTACACCCCCAGCTGCGTGGTGCGCACCATTGTGGAGGTAATTCAGCCTTACAAGGGAAAGATTTACGACCCTGCCTGTGGCAGCGGCGGTATGTTTGTGCAGAGCAGCAAATTCATCGAGCGTCATCAAGGCAATATCAACAATATCTCGGTATATGGCCAGGAACTCAATAGCAACACCTGGCGCCTTGCACAGATGAATCTTGCCATCCGAGGCATTGAGGCTAATTTCGGGGATTCGTATGCTGACTCATTTCACGATGACAAGCACCCATTCCTTAAGGCTGATTTTGTGATGGCAAATCCGCCTTTCAATATTTCGAAGTGGGGTGGCTACCAACTCAAGGACGACCCGCGCTGGCAATATGGCATTCCGCCAGAGGGAAATGCCAACTTCGCATGGATGCAGCACATGATATATCACCTCAGCGACACTGGGCGCATTGGCTTGGTATTGGCTAATGGTTCGCTGTCGTCGCAGCAGGGCACCGAGGGTGAGATTCGCAAAAACATTGTCAATGCTGATTTGGTTGAGGGAATTGTGGCAATGCCCAGCCAGCTTTTCTACAATGTGCAAATCCCATGTTGCCTTTGGTTCTTGACCAAGAAGAAATCTCAGCCAGGCAAGACGCTTTTCGTTGATGCTCGCAATATGGGCTATATGAAGGATCGCACGCACCGAGAACTTTCATGCGGTGAGGAGGCAGAGGACCATGGCAACGATATAGCCCGCATTGCCGTTACTTTTGAGCGGTTCCGCGATGGCAGATTGGAACCTGAAAAGGGGTATTGCGCCATTGCCACCACCGAGGAAATTGCCGCTCAGGATTATATTTTGACTCCTGGCCGCTACGTAGGCATAGCCGAAGTGGCTGATGATGGCGAACCATTCCAAGAAAAAATGACACGCCTCACCACCGAGCTCAGCGACCTCTTCGCACAACCCCACGCCCTCGAGTCGAAATCCGCCGCCAGCTCGCCAGCATAGGCTTCAACATAAAATAACCTATTTATGGATAAGAAACCAAATGATGAGAGCAATCTCATAATATACAACAGTAAAGATGGGCGAGTAAAAGTTGCCCTTATGGCACGCGATGGCCAAGTGTGGATGAACCAAGATGAATTAGCTAAACTTTTTGGGACCTCACAACAAAATATTAGCTTACACATTGATAACATATTGAAAGATGGAGAGTTATCTCCAAAATCAGTTTACAAGTATTACTTGTTAACTGCCTCGGATGGTAAGCAATACAATGTCAAGTTTTACTCACTTGATATGATATTGTCCATCGGTTTTAGAGTACGCAGCAAGCGTGGTGTACAGTTCCGAATATGGGCCAACCAGAATCTGAAGCAATATATGATCAAGGGATTTGTCATCGATGATGAAAGATTGAAAAATCCCGATGGCAGACCAGACTATTTTGACGAACTGCTTGAAAGAATTCGTGACATTCGAGCTTCGGAAAAGCGATTCTATCAAAAGGTGCGAGATTTGCTAAGCCTAAGCAGCGACTATGACCCTGATGATAAGGCTACACAAATGTTTTTTGCTGAAACTCAAAATAAACTAATTTACGCAGTTACTCACCAGACAGCTGCAGAACTAATTGTTGCTCGCGCAGACGCCAAGAAACCTAACATGGCTCTTACTTCCTGGAAGGGCGATATTGTGCGTAAGGCGGATATTATTATCTCAAAGAACTATTTACTTGAAGATGAGATCGATTCTTTGAATCGGCTCACTGTGCTATTCCTCGATTCTGCAGAATTGCGAGTAAAGGAGAGAAAAGACCTGACTTTGGATTTTTGGAGAAATAATGTAGATGCGCTGCTGCAATTCCAAAGCAAAGATGTACTTAAAGGTATTGGGTCGGTTTCGCATAAAGAAATGCTCGACCATGTGCGCAGTGTATATGAGGAGTTTGATGCCGAGCGGAAGCGCTTCGCAGCTCTCAAAGCTGACCAAGATGATCTTGACGAACTCAAAAGCCTTTTCCCTGATATGTAATTCAGTGGTAGTTGCAAAATTTGCAACTACCACTGAATTTCCATATCACAGTTGTTGCAAATCTTGCAACAACCGAAAAATAAATAACTTTCAACTGTTACAAAATGTGCAACTGTCCGATAAACAAAACACTTCAAAATTACTCACGGAATAAATACAACATCTATGGAAGAAATTGTAAAATGTCATCTTGGTGATATTCTCAACTTTAGGAGGGGATATGATTTACCCAAAACTCAAATGAAAGATGGAACTATTCCGGTTGCTGGGTCTAATGGCATTATTGGATATCACAATGAAAGTACTCCGATTACGCCTTGTGTTACCATCGGAAGAAGTGGATGTTTAGGAATTCCGTATTATTATGAAAATTGTTGGGCGCATAATACGGTTCTGTATATTGATGATTTCAAAGGTAATAACCCTAAATATCTCTATTATTTACTAAAAACATTACCTCTTTCATCATTTGGAGGAGGAAGTGCGGTTCCATCGTTAAATAGAAATCACATACATCCTATTGAAATCTTCTATATTAAGGATCTACAAACCCAGAAGCGAATTGTTGATATTCTGTCGGTGCTTGATGAGAAGATAGAGTTGAATCGGAGGATAAATGAGAATTTGGAGTAGCAGGCGCAAGCCCTGTTCCGCTCGTGGTTTGTCGATTTCGAGCCCTTCGGCGGCGTTATGCCCGAAGATTGGAAAATAAAAAGTCTATCTGAAATAGCGGACTATCTTAATGGTTTAGCTATGCAGAAATATCCTCCATCAGATTCATTATCTTCTCTTCCTGTTCTTAAAATAAAAGAATTAGGACAAGGTTTTTGTGATGGTAATTCGGATAGGTGTTCTTCAGAGATTGATCCAAAATATGTTATTGAAAATGGTGATATAATCTTCTCATGGTCGGGTACTTTGATGGTAAAAATATGGACAGGAGGCAAATGTGGATTAAATCAGCATTTGTTTAAAGTAACATCCGAAACCTATCCAAAATGGTACTTTTATTTATGGACCAAATATCATAATGAAAGCTTCATTAGAATTGCCAAAGATAAAGCAGTAACCATGGGGGATATAAAACGAGAAGAATTGGATAAAGCCCAAGTTTGTGTTCCACCAAAAGATATATTAAATAAGACATCTGCCTTATTTGAACCTCTCTTTTTACAATATATCAATTCGAATTTGGAAATAACAAAACTTTCGGTGCTGCGCGATACGCTGTTGCCGAGGCTGATGTCGGGAGAGCTGAAAGTGGGTGAGGCCAATAGTTTGGTTGAGAATCTATAGGGTGAGAGATGTTACCTTAAATTGCACCTTTACCCTAAAGAGTAAAGGTACATAATTTGGGTAACATTAATCCTTAGGAAGTAGGGCTTCTGGATGTTCTAATTCTTCAACCAGTAAATCAATTTGTGTACAAGGGTTATGGGTTTTGAAATCTCTCGATCCTTCAAAAAGTTCTCTCAATTTTTTAGCTCTGGATTTGGCCAAAGCCAAATTCCCTAACTTTTGTAAAATAGAATACATGGCTGGGTCATTCTTTCTGTATTTGAAAGTAGAATACCCATCAAATTTTTTTATCTCAGATTCAAGTTTCTTGATATAATCAAATCTCTCAATTCTTGAGTCAAGATAAATGAAATGAAGAAGATACCACAGCTCAAATGCTTCATTTGTCCATCCTGGAATAAGACCTTTCTTCTGGGCAAGAATTATAGCCTCATTAAAATCAATGAAATCATCTTTATCAAAGACAACCCAGATTCTATCGAATTTCAATTGACGTTCTCTTTCTAATTGACCTTTGATTTCTTCTGTTCTTTTTACTAATGAGCAGGTTGAGCGACCCTCGCCAATAATTTCTTCACTACGGACTTCAGAATAACGATCTTTGACTAACTCTTTAAAGTAGTTAGGCTCGGTTCGTTCTCCTTCACAAACAATTAAAAAACGTACGATCTTTTCACGAGTGCCAATTTTTCGTCTTTTCGCGGCTTTGGCCTCACGTTTCTCCTTCTTTAATTGTTCTATTTTACTTTTAGGTAATAGTCCCATAGAGTTAATTCAGTAAGGGTATGGCGCCATAGCGCCCATTAATGTAATCCTTTTCTATATTACGATCATTGCGCACCTTGCTACCAGAGTCATCACGAAATTCAACGAGGGAATACAATTCCGTAGAATCGGTCATGCTTTTTTCAGTAAACCAAATTTGATCTCTGCGTAGATACTCCAGATTGAGTAAATTTGTATCGTGAGTAGCAAAGATTAGTTGAGCTCCCTTTTTATTAGTTTCTTTCGACATGAATAAGCCGATGATTTTCCTTGTGAGAAAAGGATGTAATTTGGCATCTAATTCATCCACAATTAAGATCTTTCCATTGTAAAGAGCCTCTACGATGGGTCCCGCAATTTCAATCATCTTCTTAGTTCCTTCTGATTCCATTTTATCGGTTGAGAAACTTTTGGTTCCTACAATTTTGCCTTCTTGGCCAAAAATATTGTGAAAAATTTTTGAAGAATAAGTAGGTGTAGGAGTTGAGATTTCTATTTTTCTTGTAATCTCAATTTCATTGAATCCGAGAGCTGATTGAGAGAAAAGACTCATTATTTCTTCTCTTTCCTTTTTCTTGGAATATAACATATCATAGGTGGTAAAGGCATCCCCCTGAATACTTAACCCCGAAAGATATTCCATATTTGAGAACCAATCGATGATTGACTGAGACGTTTTACCATTTAGTTGAGCTACCAAGGATAAAAACAATCGGTTGCCTGTGGTAGAACTTTGTTTGCCTAATCCTTCTGCAAATCGGATTTTGGAAATCTTAAATTCATTCTCGCCACGTAGAAACAGTTCGAATTCCCGCTCTCCTTTTCTTTTCTCATACAACCATTCAGCCAAAATAGCCTTATTGTTGTAATCAAAGCCATAGCGATATTTTGAGTTCCCAAGGATAAATTGGATTTCAAACGAAGTAGGTTGGTGTACAGATGTGAGGTCAAGACAAAAGGGATCGGTTTCAAGTTCATCTTTGGGATTAAGTTTCACTGAATTCAACAAAACATCTCTCATAGCCTTCAACGCTTTCAAAACATTGCTCTTACCACTGGAATTGGCCCCATAAAGTACAGCCACGGGCACAAGCTTTTCGTCACAATCAATTTTTACTGATTCTGATAGTTCTTGGATCGGAGCTGCCTCCATGCTTAGAGTTGCTTCATCTTTAAATGACCTGTAATTCTGAAATGAAAAGTTAACCAACATAATTTTTGTAATTGTTTTTGCAAAGATAATAATAATTTTTCATTCAGATGTCAATTAGTGAGAAAATTTCTCACAAAATATGGATTTACGCCTCTTTTTCTTTTTTATAATATCACCATTCCATAAGTTTCTCTAAAATTTTGGTGAATCGGAGAAATAGCGCTATTTTTGCAATACAGATTTACTGATATTGAAAAGCGATGTCGAAGACATATCACTATACCGAGGATGATTATGAGCAGAACAAGGCTGCTGCCATTGACGAGGCTCTCAGAAAAGTACATGAGCTCAATAGCCGACCCCTGCTTGAGGCCAATATCCAGCTTACTGAATGGATGCAAAATGGCATTGATGTCACCTATAAAGATCCCAAGGGGCTGCTAAAAAGCGACCATATCCGACTTATCGATTTCTCCCAAACCGAAAACAACACATTCCATGCCATAAATCAGTGGACGGTGGTAAATGGCAAAACCCCTAAGCGAGCCGACATCGTAGTATTTCTCAATGGCTTGCCAATCTCTGTGATCGAGCTGAAATCGCCATCACGCGAAATTACCAATTCCGAAGAAGCCCATCAGCAACTGCTCAATTATATGCTACTACAGCCTACCAGGAATTCCAAACCACGTTGGCACGATGCCAGGAATGCATAGGTGATTTTGATTATTCAGAATTTGCCGAATGCGGCAATCTTAAGCGAGCTCAGTTGATCAAAGGCGCTGTAAATGTGCTCTTGGACAAAGAGCGTGAACAAGAAAAAGAATCCTGGGGAATTTGAAATCAAGCCATACAAATTTGATGAAGATGTGGCACCGGCAATGGTGGCTGAATCAGAATTTGAATATGGGAGGAAATAAGGAGAAAAGGGCGCTCCATCGCGGGGCGCCCTTTGATTGTGCTAAAAGAAACCTAACCTTTTTTTATAATCTAAGTTACCTGTAATGTGTCGTTTACTCTGCGGGTAAGTGCCCCGCGGCACTGGGCAACCAAAGCTGACGCTTTGGGCACGGTTATTCGATGGTGAAGGCGATAGGCTGGCCTGATTGGGAATCGCCGGCTACCCAAAGCTGGAACTGGCCTGGCTCTACATGACGCTTCTCTTCGGGGTTCCAGAATGCAAGGTCCTCAGCAGGGAGCTCGAAGGTCACATGCTGAGTCTCGCCTGGCTTGAGATTCACGCGCTGGAATCGCTTGAGCTCCTTCACTGGGCGAGCAAGCGAGCCGTGGAGGTCGCGCACATATAGCTGAGCTACCTCGGCGCCCTCATAATCGCCAGTATTGGTGAGGTCAAAGTCAACAGTCAGCTTACCATCCTTGGCAATATGGTCGGCCGAAAGATGGGGTTCGCCATAGGCAAAGGTTGTATAGCTCTGACCATAGCCGAATGGGAAGAGAGGATCAAAGCCAGCATCGAGATGATAGCTGGTATTGCCCAATGAAGTCTGGCCAGCCTCAAGCGGAATATCGTTGATCAATGCCTCACTGCCATAGCAAGGACGGCCAGTGTTGTTGTGGGCATAATAAATAGGCACCTGCCCCACCATTCTTGGGAAAGTCATAGGCAGCTTGCCGCTGGGATTAGCATCGCCAAGCAGGAGGTCGGCAATTGCCGGGCCACCCATCGTGCCAGGATGGAACATATATAGCACTGCATCGGCCTTGGCCACCTCGTCGGCAATTGTGAGCGGACGGCCAGCCATCACCACCATCACCAGAGGCTTGCCTGTTGCAGACAAATCAGCAATGAGTTGGCGCTGTGCGCCCTTGAGGCTGATGTCGGCAAGAGAGTGAGCTTCGCCTGAGAGGATAGCTTCTTCACCCACAAAAGCAACCACTACATCGCTCTGACGAGCCGCAGCAACGGCTTGGGCAATGCCAGCCTTATTGTTGTCGCGGCTATAAGCCAAACCAGGAGCATAATTTATACTGATTCCCTTGCGTTCGCGCAGAGCTGTCAGGGGAGTAATCGACTTATCCTTATCGCCATCAAATACCCAAGTGCCCATCTGATCATGTGGAGCATCGGCCATCGGTCCGACAACCGCTATGCGCTTTACGTTGGAGCCAAAAGGCAGCACATGATTGTCATTCTTCAGCAGTACGGCGCTCTCTGTAGCAGCTTGCTTGGCCGCTGCCAAGTGGCTGGGGGCATAGAACACCGAGTCGCGCAGCGACTCATCAACGTATGGATTGTCGAAAAGGCCAAGGCGATATTTCACACGCAGGATATTGCGCACAGCATTGTCGATCTGAGCCTCTGACACCCTACCCTCTTTCACAAGTCGGGGCAGCTCCTTGACGAATGCGAAGCTCATCATATCCATATCAACGCCAGCATTGAGGGCCTTAGTGGCCACCTCAGCCGAATCGGCGCAGAAGCCATGGCTGAGCATCTCGCCAGCTGAATTCCAGTCGGTGACTACGAAGCCGTCGAAGCCCCATTCGCCACGCAGGATATCAGTCAGGAGGGCGCGGTTGCCAGTTGCAGGCACGCCATCATTGTCGTTGAACGACGACATAATCGTCTGGGCGCCAGCAGCGGCGGCAGCCTCAAACGGGGGCAGATATACATTGTGCAGCTGAGCAGGAGGGATATTAGTGCTGTTATAGTCCTTGCCGCTCTCTGCAGCCCCATAGCCTACGAAATGCTTGGCGCAGGCAGCAATCGACGCAGGATTGCCAAGAGTGTCGCCTTGATAGCCGCGCACCATAGCCACGCCCATCACAGAGGTTAGGTATGGGTCTTCGCCGTTGCCTTCGGCCACACGTCCCCAGCGAGCATCGCGGGCCACATCGAGCATGGGCGAGAAAGTCCAGCGCACACCGGCAGCCGAAGCTTCGGCTGCGGCAACGCGAGCGCCCTCGCGAACGATTTCAGGGTCAAATGTCGCAGCCTGACCCAGAGGAATTGGGAATATGGTCTTGAATCCATGTATCACATCGCGAGCGATGAGCAGGGGGATGCCAAGGCGGCTCTCCTCCATGGCGATGCGCTGAAGGCGATTCACATTGGCTGGCTCGATTTCATTGAGAATCGAACCAATGCGACCAGCCCGCACTTCGTCGGCCATCGCCTCGACACTGCCGTAGGACGACACTTGGTTGAGCTGACCAATTTTCTCATCCAATGTCATCTGGCTCAGCAGGGCATCAATATTTGATTCAATCTCGGCATTTGCGCCGCTCTGCGGCTTAGAACAAGCCACAGCGACCAGAGCAAAGGCGCAAGCGCCGAGTTTAAAGATAGTATTCATAATTATTTCTTTTGGAAAACTCTTACGTAGTCAATCTGATAGATGGCTGGCAGGCAGCTTTCGTCCACTCCGGCATATCCGCCCCAGTCACCACCCCAAGCCAGATTGAGCTTGAGATAGAAGGGATTGTAGAATGGCCAAGTGTTGTAATTGCCAGTGCCGTCATTTTCAAATTCAAACAGCTGTTCACCATCCACATAGGTGCGAATCACATCCTCAGTCCATTCCAAAGCATACACGTGGAAGTCGCTCTGGGCAGTAGCCAAGTATTTTGATGCTGTCTTCTGAGTGCCAATGCTGTGATAGTAAGCCTTGCAGTGAATTGACGACGATACCCAGTTGGCATCCACGCCTACCTCCTCCATAATGTCAATCTCGCCATCATCGGGCCAAGCATTGTAATTCTTAGGCATCATCCAGAATGCAGGCCACGTGCCTTTGCCAGTGGGCAGCTTGAGGCGAGCCTCAAACCAGCCGTAGGTCCAACTCTGATTGGTGTTCATGCGGATTGAATATACGGTGCCATTGATTTTGGCGCACTTGATGTTGAGCTTGCCGTCCTCGATGTAGGCCATTTTTTCGCCAGTGGGAGTGGTGCAGGCCACATAATTCTGGATTTCGTTGTTACCCCAGCCGCTGGCGCCTGTCTCGTACCACCAATAGTTGGTATTTGGCACAGAGCCTTCGTTGAAACTGTCGCTCCACACAAGCTCATAGCCATCAGGCACAGAACTCTCAGGTTCAATGGTAGGATCAGGCTTGGGAGTAGCTTCTTGGGTAACAGTAACCTCCTCGGACTTTGTGCCTGACTTTACATATACCTTGCCTGAGCGCTCGGTGTAGGCAGTGTTGGCAGCAATCGATACGTTGACCGATGTAGAGCCATTCTGCTTTACGGTGATCCACGAGTCGTTGGTGTAGGTCATCCAGTCGGCCGAGCATGTGACTGAAATCGAGGTGTCGTAAGCATCACAGGGAGCCGATATTGATGTGGGGCTCAGGGTGATGGTGGAAGCTGTGGGCTCATCCTTGTTGTCGTCATCCCCTCCGCAAGCGCAGGAGATGACTAACAACAGTGACGAGATTATTAATTGGAAGCGTTTATTCATGTACTTGGAGGATTATGTCCTTAATGATAACCTCGCAGTTGTCGGGGTTGCCACCGAAATCGAGGGCGAACTTGAACGGGCCATCGAAGCCGGGGAGGTTGGTGTAGCGCACTACGCAGTCCTCGTAGGCAGTGGTGGCATGGCGGTCAGCGGTGAAGAACACATTGTCGTCGCCATTTAGCTGAGCCTTGATTGTAACACCGGGGTGATCACAATTGGTGTTGATAACAACTTGCAGGTCGTAGGTAAGGGCTGAGCTGATTTCAATGTCGGAATTGATGTGCATCTGAGCCTGCCATTGGTCGGTGGTAGCTGATGAGAAGAGCACGGTGTAAGCGCCGCCATCGAGGCTCCATTCGGGATCGGCAATCTGGCTCCATCCGGGAGCATACCAGAATGAATCAACGTAGGTGTCAGCATTAGCCCAAAGGTTGGTGTCAGCGTTCACGTTCCATTCCACTTCCTTGGCATGCTCTTGGATTACGATGTCCTTGACGGTAACTTCGTAGCCATCTCCACAGCCGCCAAAGTCGAGGCAGAGCTGGGTAGCAGCGAGGTCCATGCCCTCAAAGCCAATGAGCTTGAATGTGCAATCTTCGTAAGCTGCGGCTGCGATGCGGTCAGCGCAGTAGTATACGTTGTCATCGTCGCTCTGCTGGAACTTCACGGTGATTCCTGGGTGATCCTGGTTGCCGTTGAAGGTGATGCGGAGGTCGTACTTCTTGTCGGCTGAGGTGGCGAGATTGGTGTTAATATGCATCTGGCCCTGCCATTGGTCGGTGTTGCCTTGCGGGAAGGTGAGGGTGAAGTTGTTGTCGTCGAGACTGCCAGTCATTTCTGGATCGGCAAGTTGGCCCCAGCCGCTGTCGGCATACCAGAAGGTTACTTCCTTGGTGCAATCTATCCAGAGATTCTCGGGAGAGTTGTAATTCCACTCCACATCGTCGGTTGTGCCGGGATCTTCGGGTTCGTCGCTCGGCAGCACAGTGCCGTCATCGTTGGCGTGATCTTTGATTACAATGTTCTTAATAGTAGCTTCCAGACCATCGGCGCCACCGCCAAAGTCGAAACAAAGCTTGAGAGTGCCATCGAAGCCAGGCAGATCGCTGAAGTAGTAGATGTAGTCTTCGTAAGCGGCAGTGGCCACGCGGTCGGCAACAAAGTAAACATTGTCATCGCCAATCATCTGCACCTTCACGGTGACACCGGGGTGATCCTGGTTGGTGTTGATGATGCACGAGAAGTCGTAGTTGGTGGCTGAGTTAATGGCAATATCTGATTCGATATGCACCTGGCCCTGCCATTGGTCGCTGTTGCCAGTGGGGAAGCTGAAGCTGTAGGTAGCGCCGTCGAGGCTCCATGCTGGATCGGCAAGCTGGCTCCAGTTGCTATCAGCATACCAGAATGTTGGATCGGAGATGTTGCCATTCTTCCAGAGGTTAAATTCGCTGTCATATTTAAAGCCTGAGAACTTCTTGACCTGAGCGCCACTGGTGAAGATGTAGTGCCAGCTGATGCCATCGCACTGAGCCACGAGCTCGAGCTTTGTGGCGGTCATGTCCTGCACCATGTAGCGAGGATTCTCATATAGCGAATTGTCGGCCATATAGGGGAATGCAGTGCCAGCCGGGAAGGTAATGTAGAGGTCGTCGCCATCCACGTCGAAGGCATAGGTTGAGGAAGAATCCTCAGCATATACGTTGAAATCGTCGGTAGCATCTGCCACGCAGTCGGGATAAACGGTCACGCCCTTGTTGCAATAGATTGCTGGGGTATCGCCTACATAGTAGTTGTAGCTGTAGTCGTTGCCGAAGGTCATGTAGTGGTCGTAGAGACCAACTTCAGCCTTCTCATCTACGCCGGCGGTCCACCAGTTGGTGCCATCGGTGCCCGGTTCGCCGCATCCGAGATGGCCCACGCTCTGGCTATCGAAACGCCATTCCTTGCCATGGTTGCCCAGGAAGGTGAGATACTTCGAGAAATCCATCACGGTGTTGTCGATATGGAATGTCTTGGTGATTACGCCATCGCTGATGCCATTGCGGCTGCCAATCTTCACATCGACTGAGTAGTCGCCAGCCTTGGCGTAGATCTTGCTGTACTCGGGATTGGTGGAATAGGTTTTGCCCTCTTCGATAATCCACAGTGGGTAGACGCCCTTGGCGCCATTGAGCTTGAATGTAACGCGGTTGGTGGTCTGATCCACGCTCACTTCGATCATGCTCTCATAATCAGCGATTTGAGGTATTTGGCCATTGGTGCCGTCGAACTTTTCCTCCGAGCAAGCCGTCATTGACCAGGCAGCGAACGCTGTGACTGCCAAATATAGTAATTTTTTCATGTTTTTATCAGTTAAGAGATTAGCTTACCGGGGGATTATTGGAAATAAGCTGTGTTCTGCACCAATGCGGGGTCGGAATCGAGCTCGCTCTGGGCGATTGGAATATACTTCTTGTTGGAGTTCCAGGTGTTGGTGCGGTAGCCGTAGCTGTCGGGCACGAGCACGCCTGAAGCCTTGTTCTTGGCACTGGCTCCGCTGATGCCTTCGGCGCGAACGAGATCGAAGTAACGCTTGCCTTCGCCTACGAACTCAAGGCGACGCTCGGTGAGCACGTCATCCACAGTGACAGCGGTGAGAGGCTCCACGCCTGCACGGTTGCGAACCATGTTGACCCAGGTGAGGGCGTCGGCTGCGCTGCCAGCGCCACGGAGGGCGAGCTCGGCTGCATTGAGCAGACATTCGGCATAGCGATAGTAGCGAAGGTTGTTGTTGTAGTTAAGATTGTTGTCGAAACCTGCGCTCTTATAATTCTTGTCCATGGGGCGATATTTATTAAGCCACATGTGGGTGTCCTGATAGCGGAGAGTGTATTCCACGCTCGAATCAATCTTCCAGATGGTGCCATCGCGACGAGTGTCGTTGTCGGCGTACATGTCGTAGGTCTCCTGCTTGATGGGCATGAATCCCCAACCGTCGCCGCCAGCGCTCCACAGGTCATCGCCTGGGAATGAGTTGGGCGATATAAGAGTAGGAAGCACGGTGCCACCCACGGCGAGAGGACTGCTCCAACCGCGCTCGTTGTTAGTCTGCTCGTAGTTGATCTCCCAGATTGACTCGTCGCACCATTCGCCTGAGGTTTCCCAGATGGCAGCGAAGTCGGGATTGAGGCTGAAACCGCCATTGTTGATGATTTCCTTCATGCCGTTGAGGGCCTTGGTGAAGCGAGCCTCATCGTTTTGGTACATTACCATTTCGGCATAGAGCATGTGGGCGAAAGCCTGGGTAACGCGGCCAAGCTGGCCCTCGTCGTTGAGGCCGTCAGCATCCTTGTAGTAGCGGAGAGGGAGCTTATTGGAATCGATAACAGCCTCGAGCTCTTCGATAAGGATTGAATAAACCTCGTCGGCAGTGATTTGGGGAGCGGTGTAAGGGGGTTCGCCAAGGTTTTCGAGATAGAAAGGCACATTGCCGAAATAATGCCAGAGCATGTTGTAGTAGAACACGCGGAGCAGACGAGCCTGCATTTCGTAGAGGCCACGGTTTTCATCGGTGAGGATGTGGCCTGTGGCGTAGTTCTCCATGTAGAAGAGTACGTCGTTGCAGCGCTTGATGCCAGAGTAGTCAACTGTCCAGAGCGAGCTGAGGGTGTTGTTGGCATCGGCCTCGAAATTGAAGAGCATGTGCCAGTTCTGCATGTCGGTCTTGGTGGCACCGCCAACCCACACGTTGTCGGCCATGATTTCGGCGTCGATGTTGAGGGCGTTGTACTGATCCAATCCCCAGTCGGGCCAATGGATAGGATCGTAAGCAGCGATGAGGGCCTCCTGGATATGCTCATCGGTATTATAATAAGTATCGAGGTTCTCGCCAGTGGGATTCTCCACTTCCAGGAAAGAATCCTTGCAGCTGGTGGCTGTGAGGAAGGCCAGGGTTGCGAGCGATATGATTCTTATGGTTTTCATAAGTGTAATTTCAGATGGTTGTTAGAGAGTGTGTTAGAAAGAGATTTGTGCGCCGATAGTCCAAACGCGAGCCTGGGGATAAACGCCACGGTCGATACCGAGCGAAGTGCCACCAGATGCGATTTCTGGGTCATAGCCATGGTATTTGGTCCAGGTCTTGAGGTTTTCGGCGCTTACATAGAAGCGGAGGCTCTGGATCGAAACTCGGCGAGTGAGATTTTCGGGGAGAGTGTAGCCGAGCATGATGTTCTTGAGGCGCCAGTAGCTGCCATCGTAAACGTAGAGGTCAGATACTACCCAGTTGGTGGTGTTGCCAGCAGCGATGCGAGGATATTTGTTTGAGGTGCCTTCGCCCGTCCAGCGGCCGAGCATCCATGAGGGATAGTTGCCCGAATAAACGTCGGTGCGGTAGGTAGCGTCAAACACATCTGCGCCGTGAACACCCTGGAAGAAGATGTTGAAGTCGAAGCCTTTCCAGTTGGCATTGAGCGAGAGGCCGAATTCCCAGTCGGGAGTGCCGTTGCCGATGTTGGTGCGGTCATTGTCGTCGATGAGGCCGTCGCCGTTAACATCCACAAAGCGAACGTCGCCGGGGACAGCGTCGGGCTGGATTAGGCTGCCCGAAGCGTTGGTGTAGGCATTGATTTCGTCGTAGTTCTGGAAGATGCCGTCGGTCTTGTAGCCATAGAAGAACGGGGATGGCTGACCATTTTCAGCGCGAGTGATGGTGCCGGTGAGACCCTGGGCTGAGTCGAGGTTGAGGAAACCGTCGCTGTTACCGAGGTTGGTAAGCTTATTCTTAAGATAGGTGGCATTGCCCTTTATCTGGAACATTGCATCGGCGATATTCCAGCGGTAGCTGGCGTCGAATTCCCAACTGGAGTTCTTCATATCGCCCACGTTGCCAAGAGGCTTGGTTTCGCCCACATAGCTGGGGATAGGCATTTCGATGATCATGCCGTTGGTTTTCTTTTCGTAGTAGTCAACGGTAAGAGTAACTCGGTTGTTGAGGAATGCGAAGTCCATGCCGATATCGAACTGCTCGCTCTCCTCCCATTTCAGGCCGGGGTTAGCCACACGGCTGGCCTTTGAGCCATTGTACTTGGTAGCGGTTTTGCCGAAGAGGACATTGTTGCCCATAGCGGTAAGTGATGTGTAGCCGAAGTCGCCGATGTTGTCGTTACCATTCTTACCCCAGCTTGCGCGGAGTTTCCAGTTGTTGAGCCATTCGCGAGTGCTCTCCATGAAGTGCTCATTCATGATATTCCAACCGGCTGATACTGATGGGAAGGTACCATATTTATTGTTAGAACCGAAGCGGCTGGAGCCGTCGCGACGAACGGTGGCTTGAATCATGTACTTGCTGTCGTAGTCGTAGCTTACACGCGCGAAGAGCGAACTCATGTGGTGCTCGGTGTAATTGCCACCCCATACGCTGTAAGGAACTGTGGCGCCAGTGATGTTGCCATCCGAGTCAGTTTCGTAGATGATTGTGCTGTTGGTATAGTCGATGCTTGGCTTGTCGGTATTGACCAGGCCCCAGCGGCTGCCACCGAGGTAGTCGCCCTTGTACTTCATGGCTGATTGGCCGAGCACTACGCTAAAGTTGTGCTTGTCAGCGAAGGACTTGTTCCAAGAAATAAGGTTTTCAATCTGCCAAGTTGTGCTCTTGTAGTTAGCCTTGCCAGCCTCGGTATGGGATGCATTGTTGTTGCCCGAGAGGTAGTAGTTTTCGAGGGTAGCGCTGTCGTAGCCCCAGAAAGCCATATCTGCATCGTAGCTGAAGCGATATTTTAGGGTGTCCCAGATGGTGATTTCCGCATTGAAAGCGCCAACGAACTTATGGCTCCAGTTCTTGGTAGGATTTTGTGAGAGGATAGCCAGGGGGTTGTTCATTTCCTGGTAGGTGCCTCCATAACCGGCGATGGTGTAAGGATTTCCATTAGCATCGGTGTAGAGGGTGTAGTCAGAATAGGTTTTGCGCATAGCCTCGGCAGTTTCTCCGTGAACGGTTACGGGTAGCAACGGCGACATATACAGGGCCGAACCGAGCACTGAGCCGTACTCAGAGTTGGTGCTGATGCCAGTTGAATGGGTACGCATGTAAGCCACATTGGCACCGATCTCGAGTTTGTTGAGGAAGTTGCGGTTCTTAGTTTCGTCGAAAGCAATATAGGTGTTGTTGCTGCGGAGGGTCAGACGGTCGTAGTTAGAATGGCCGTAGTTACCACCGACGATACCTTCCTGAGTGTAGTAACCTAATGACAGGTAATAGTTCATTCGCTCGCTGGCGCCGCTGATGCTGACGTCGTGGTTCATCACGGGAGCATTGTCGTTGAACACGAGGTCCTGCCAGTCGGTGCCATCGCCAACCACCTTGTCGCCATTGATATCTACCAGATTATAAGGATCGGCGTAGATAGGAGCCTGCCCGCCATTCACGCGGTATTCGTTCTGGAGAATTGCATAGTCGGTGGCATTTGTCACGCTGCGCTTCTTAGCGGCGCTCTGCCAGCCGTAGCTGAAATGATAATTGACGCGAGCATTACCCTGCTTGCCTTTCTTTGTGGTGACGAGGATAACGCCGTTGGCAGCACGAGCACCGTAGATAGCGCCCGAAGCAGCATCCTTGAGCACCTCTATCGACTCGATATCGTTGGGATTAACGAAATCAAGGCCGCCACCGATGGGCATGCCATCGACAATATAAAGAGGATCAGAATTGTTGATTGTACCCGTACCACGGATGCGAACGCGAGCACCTTCGCCAGGCTGACCTGAGTTAGAAGTTACGTTGACACCCGAAGCGAGGCCCTTGAGAGCGTTGTCCATGCGGACGGGGGCTGTGTTGGCGAGGTCGTCGCTCGTAACCTTAGCAATTGATGCAGTAACTACGCTCTTTTTCTGCACGCCATAACCAACGACCACCATTTCTTCGAGGACATTGCTGCTGTCCTGGAGGCGAACGTTGATTTCATTGCGGCCATTGACCTTTACGGTCTGGCTTTCGTAGCCTACATAAGAGAAAGTCAAGGAGCCTTGGGCATCGATTGCGATGGAGTAATTGCCATCGATGTCCGTGCTCACACCATTAGAGGTGCCGGTGGGCACTACGCTTGCACCGATCAGCGGCTCGCCATCGGTGGCGCTGACCACTGTGCCTCGCACCTGGATGTTCTCGGCTTGGAGGCCAACGAACGCAGCAGCTACGAATAGAAGCACTGTTAGGATTTTCTTCATGATAACGATGTTTTGTATAAAATGATTGATTTAGGAATTTTCCTGGTACTTGGGATTACAAGGAAGCCATTCGCAATCGAATGACATTGCAAAATTACGTTGCAGATTAGGGGTAATCCAAATTTTTTGGTTCGTTTAAATTACGTCATAAAGGATGAATATGCTACGTCAAAAGTACGTTTTAGAAATACTTCAATCTGATTTTCAATGGATTAGACCCATAATTTAGCAATACTTCAAAAATATGTTTAAAAACATATTTATTTTTAATGGGACAAATGGGACTTGGATAATGTTGTTTCATAATGGAACTTACCACGGAATCCCGGAGGGATTCCGTGATAAAAATCAATTATGACATACCACATTTATTATATACTATCGATGAAGTCGGTAAGCGATTGCTCGCGCGTGAGCTCGAGCTTCTTGCGCAGGCGGTAGCGCACAGTCTCTACTCCACGCACGCTCATGTTGAAAAGCTGGGCAATTTCCTTGGTGGAGAGGTGCATTTTTAGATAGCCGCACATCATGCGCTCGTTGACAGTGAGCGAAGGATACTTCTCGGTGAGGCGTGTCATAAAATTGTCGTGAAGCATGTCGAACTGCTCCTCGATTTTGCCCATCACCTCCTGGCTGTTGATATTGTCGTCGATGCTGCTTGTAATCGACATCAACTGCTTGCGCAGGTCGCGCGCGTCATTGCCCTTGAGCTGCTCCAACACCTTGCCGATATCGCGCTTGATGTTGCCGAGCGTCTCATTGGTTTGCACCACATTGACCATCATATTGGCCATCTCCAAGCTTTTGTGCTTCAGCTGGTCCTCAAGGCGCTGCTTCTCAAGATTCTCAATATTTTCTTGCTGGCGAGCGATCTCATCTTCTTTGATGGCTATTTCACCCTCCTTGCGGGCTATTTCGCCTTCGAGCTGCTCCTCCATTTGGCGCATTTCCTCCTCCTTTTCTTTTACAGCCTGGGCTTCGCGGGCCAAAGTGCGCTTTTTGTCCCAGCGCACAAGCCACCACACGAGACCGATGGCAATCAAGCAATAAATCCCGATTGCCCACCATGTGCGATACCAAGGGGTAATCACATAGAATTGCACACTGTCGGTCTGCACGGTGCCATCGGGATAGATAGCACGAGCCTCCAAGGTGTAGCTTCCGGGCGATAGATTCATATATTGCTTCATTGGCACCAGAGAGGGTGCGCTCCACTGCTTGCCGTTAAGCCTGCATTGGTATTGGATGCCGTCGATCAGGTTGTCAGCAGCGAGTGCGGCCAAGATAGAGTTGTAGCCTGGTTTGATACGGATTTCTGGCTTCTCTCCCATGAAGTTGCTTGAATACAGGGTAGAGTCCTTGCCAGTGACAGAAGAAATATGACGAATGCAAAAGCGGTGAAGCGACTGCGGGGCCAGGCTGTCAGGCGCAGTAAAAAGCATAAAGCCCCTCTCGCTGGGCATAATGGCGCAAGCATGGGTTATGGGAAACACACGCTCAAACCCTTGGATCATCTCAATAAGCGATGAGCTAAAGGGGTACACCTTCTTTTCGCCTTGCAAATCCTCAGGGAAAATGGTAAGCTGATTACTCGACAATAGATAGTATTTCCCAAAAGCGCAAGCTGCACTCAGGTATTCATGGTTGCCTATGTATTTGTGGTTGAGCACAGTGTCAGGCACAAAGCTGTCGGCCTCCACATCGTAGGTGAATATTCCATTTGGCGAAAGCACACTCAAGGGATTGGAACCAGGCAAAAAAGTAAGCTGACTTTCGGCTCCGCTAAAAGAATCATTATTCCCGACAGGCAGTTCATAGATTTTTTGTGACAACACTTCGGTACGCTCCTTATTCATCTCAACCCGGGCCAGCTGGCTGACATTTGCAAGCCAAACCTCATTGTCAACGCCTTGCTCGAAATGTTGGAATGAATTTCTCATGCCTTCCACCTGATGACTTGGCACCAATGTTCCATTCACTCTGTCAGCAACCCAGAGGCCAGTGTAGGTGCCTATATACACCTTATCAGGATTATTGCGCATCTGCTGCAGAGTCCAGGCCGAGGAAATGCCTGGCACCTTAGCAGCTGCACCATCATAAAGGGCGTAGATGCCATGGTCGGTGGCACAATACAATTCATCGTCAACATGGCACAGATCCCACACCTGGCCAGCCACGCCAGCCACCGGCACAATGGGAGCGCTATCGCTTTGCTGCTGTCGGTACAAGCCTCGATTAGTGCCTAAATACAGAGTGCCATGATGAGTGGCAGCCGTGTAGCCAAGGCCAATCCTTTCACCTGACCCAGTAAGTTCCTTGAAAGGCATGCTCATGTTGATGCACGAAATGCCACGGTCGAGTCCTGCCCACAGATTGCCCTCGCTGTCAAAAGCCATCGATAGCACCGTATTGTTTTGCAATCCGGTATTCTCATTATAATAAACAGGATTCTTGCCATCACGGTCCATCACAACCAAGCCTCCGCGCACCGTGCCCACAGCCAATTTATCCTTGCTGTTGGCTATGCAATACACTTCATTTTCACGCATAAACTGGTCAGCCTCAGTCGGCACGGGAGTTGCTGTGAAGCCATCGAGCAGGTATGCGCCATCGTCGGAGGTAAAGACCAAGTAATTCTTGCCCTGGGGAATCACGCCGCATATCCTATGCTTGGCCACTGCCTCGGAGCCATGAATAGTGAAGAATTTCGATCCCATCAACACATGCAAGCCCTTGGATGTGGCGATATGCAGGGCATCGTCGATCATGCACGAATAGCGGATATTGTAGCCAGGCCACAGCACGTCGTATTGGTCGTTCTCCACACGTATCACTCGATCCTCGGTGCGGAAATAGAGGGTATGGCCATGCTTATGCACATCCCACACATTGCCAGCATAGCGCACTTCATTTTCAAGTTGATCGTTGCTCAGTGACACATAATGCAAATCGCCATTGGGCGCAAGCTCAAAATATCCAAACTCATTGATGGCACCCACATAAATTCGCTTGTCGTCGGGTGAAACCAAGGCCGAGCGCACGCCTATTTGGTCAGTGATTGAGTGTTTTTGCCATTGGGAGTAATCATATTGGAATATGCCGTCTTTATTGGCAAAGAATACGTATTGGTCTTGTGCTGGACATACTTTCCAGGTCTGGGTAGCGCGGCCAAAGTCGTTGCGGCCATAATTTATGACCATATTATGCCAGTCGGCTTCTACGCCAAGGTAGCAAACCGACAAAAAAGCTACTATCACTGTGCGCAGCAGTGAAAGGTGCTTACGAAATATTAGATTCCAACCAAAAAGGTAAGGCATAGTGAAGGCTCTGGTATTCTAATTTAGGATTCCCGGTGGATTCTCCTCAGAATTTGGGTGCTAAGTTACACATAATTTTTCAATTAACAATATTTTTTAATGCTAAAAGTGCGATTTTATCTTTGTGGGAGTAGATTGATAGTTGTCAACATGGAAAATTTTGAGTAACTTTGCGACTTAAATTATTCGACACTGAGAAAGTGACAATGGAAAAGTTCAATAAAAACCACATATCAAGGCTGCGCGCACTGGTCGATCACAGTTCGCGAGTGGTGATTACCACTCACATGACCCCCGATGGCGATGCACTGGGTTCGAGCCTCGCCCTCTACCATGTGCTGTGCAACATGGGCAAGGACGTGCGAATCGTGGTGCCCGACCGACCCACCATGCAGCTTTCATTCCTGCCTGGATTCAAATACATCGACGTATATACGCAAAACCCAGATTTTGCTACCAATCTCATCCACGACACCGAATTGCTATTTTGTCTCGATTATAACGAGCCTAAGCGCACCGACTTGGTGGCCAAAGCCATCGTGGACTCTACGGCTCACAAGGTGCTGATTGACCATCACCTGAACCCGGCACAGTTTTGCGACATCACCATCTCGCGCCCTAAAGCGTCGAGCACATGCGAACTTCTCTACCAGGTGCTATGCGCCCTCGAGCTTTACGATGCAATCGACCGCAATGCTGCCACCTGCCTCTTGGCTGGCATGATGACCGACACAGGCAATTTCAATTACAACGCCAACAATCCCATCATCTACAAAATCACAGCACATCTGATACAGAAAGGTGCCAACAAGGACGACCTCAGCAAGCGCCTGTTCGACACATTCTCACAAGCCTGCCTGCGCATCAACGCTTACGCAATTTATGAGAAAATGAAGGTATGGGAGGATTATGGCGCAGCTATGATCACCCTAACGCGCGATGAGCTCAACAAAATGGGATATGAGCGCGGCGATACCGAGGGGCTTGTCAACAAGCCATTGGCAATTCCGAAGGTTGTGTACAGCGTGTTCCTGCGCGAGGAGAACAATTATATCAAGGTATCGATGCGCAGCAAGGGCGACTTCCCATGCAATGCTGTGTGTCATGATCATTTCAATGGCGGAGGCCATCTCAATGCTGCAGGCGGAGAGTTCTATGGCACCATGGAGGAGGCAGAGAAGATTTTTGAAGATTTGCTGAAACCAAATTATCAGAAATACATTGCTAAGAGATAAAGGTCTTTGGTCTTTAGTCTTTAGTCTTTAGTCTTTAGTCTTTGGTCTTTAGTCTTTAGTCTTTAGTCTTTAGTCTTTGGTCTTTGGTCTTTGGTCTTAAAGGCGCGAGTGGTCGCTGTAGCTGTAGTAGGAC
>JAJBUG010000054.1 GCA_020860515.1 Bacteroidales bacterium
GGCAAGGACCTTTTTAACCAGTTGTGGAGCGAGGGAACGCATATTGTAACCGGCAACAGTCTTAATCTATGCTATCGGGAACACAGGGCCTCCTCCGTTAAAGGATGGAGATGGTGCTTCACACCCATTTTGTGGAGCAGGATAATTATGACCATTAGCCTAATATTATCCCGAACTCAGGTTATTACTTCTGACTTTACAAGTACTTTTTATTTAAACAGAAATGTAACCAATATGTTTTTCTTTATCTTGACATTAGTATTTGAGATTTTTTATTATGTGACAATTTTTTTTGGAGAAAAAGTTGTGTAGATAATGGGATTTTCATTATCTTTGCAACAAATATTCCAGCTATGGCAATCTCTGAATGGTTAGACAGACGTGAAATGACAGGCTTTCCGACATTTTCTTTTGAAGAAGTCAGGAAGGCTTTCCCTACGTTATCCGCACAAGTGATTTCTAACGAACTGTATCGACAGAACAAGTTAAGAAGGATACAGACAGTTCACAAGGGATTCTATACTGTGGTTCCAATGCAATACCGTGATAGAGGTGTGGTTCCTCCTTATAATTACATAGATCAATTGATGCGACATCTTAGAAAGCCATATTATATTGCGCTGCTCAGTGCAGGCGTACTTCATGGCGCAGCTCATCAACGCCCTATGAAAATGGCTATAATGACTACCTTGCCTCGTTTGTCGGCTGTAAACAATAAGGAATTATATTGGTGTTATCGTACTGAGTTACCGAAGGATTTGCTTTGTTCAACAAATTCAGATACCAGTATCATCCAATACTCGTGTGCTGAACTAACGGCCACGGACTTGGTACAATACAGTCAACATATTGGTGGCCTGTCTGCTGCAGCTACAGTGATAGAAGAACTTTCAGAGACGCTGGATTTCACAAAAAATGGAAGGAGAATTCTTCAAGTTTCTACTTTGACTACATTGCAACGACTTGGTTATATACTTGAAGAAATTACTCAAAATACTACCCAGGCTGAAATATTATATAGTATTCTTTCAGAGAGTGGGCGCCAAATGAAGTGGAGTCTTCTAACGAGTGAAGGTTCAGATTCGAATTGCACAAGGAATGAAAAGTGGAAAATAATAGTAAATAAGCCTATAGAACCGGATGATATATGGTAACTCAATCAGCAATACAACAATGGCGTGAAATTGCGCCATGGATCGATATGGCAAATGTAGAGCAGGATTTGATCATCTCCCGAGCATTGGTGGCAATCTTTGGTGATGACTTCCTTGCCAGCCAACTTGCCTTCCGAGGAGGAACGGCACTACATAAACTGCATATGCAGCCTCAGGTCAGGTATAGCGAGGATATTGACCTTGTCCAAATCCATGCAGGACCCATAAAGCCCATTATGTTTCGGCTTGGTGAGGTATTATCCTTTCTGCCTGATAGAGTGACAAAACAGAAGCGCTATAACAACACTATGCTTTGTCGAATACAATCTGAAGGCATGCCCCCAGTGCAATTGCGACTCAAGATAGAAATCAACTGTTTTGAACATTTCTCAGAAATGGGTTTTGTAAAGTTGCCTTTCGCAATGGATAACCAATGGTTTAGTGGCTCATGTAACATTACAACCTACCACTTTGCTGAGCTCCTTGGCACAAAGCTAAGAGCTTTATATCAGCGCAAAAAAGGACGTGATCTTCTGGATCTATACCTTGCGTTAAGTCAATCGGTTGTAAACACCGAGGATATAATCCGTTGTTATAAGAGATACATTTCTTTCGTGGTTGATCAACCGCCAACTTACAAGCAATTCATCCAAAATATGGAAGAAAAGATGAATGATCAAGATTTCTTAACGGATTCTACATGGCTTCTGCGTCCCGAAGTTTCGTTCAACCCGCACGAAGCCTACGATCTTGTCCGTTCGTCATTGATTGAAAAACTCCGAAAATAGCTCATCATTTGCATTATTGCATGAGGTCGATGATGCCACGTAGGGTGGAGTCTTCGATGTTGCGGTAGCGGGCGAAGGCGTGGCTACCTTCGGTGTGGCCGCTCATCTTGCCGATGAGGTTGGGGTCTTGAACCTTCATGTAAGCATTGCCGATGAAGGTGCGCCGAGCGAGGTGACTGCTTACCACCTCATTTATGGGTATTTCATACCCTTTAAAATAAGTTTCCCCTGCGGGGACACTCAGAGAAATCCCAAGTAGTTAAAAATCAACTGCTTGGGATTTTCTCTTTTGTAAATTGCCACCCATATTGCCACCCTTTACTAAATTTTGTGGCCAGTGGCAATGACGCCTGCCGAATTCCGCTCTCTTGACCGCAAAGAAGGAAGCAAAAATCAAAGCCAACTTATTGTAGAGCAATGATTTTTAAATTATATTTAACTGATGTATTGAATTTTGCGGATTGGGTACGAGTTATTTCTCAGTTCGAGATAACATGGGAGGATACTGTTGATCATCGACAGGCTCAAGCCATTCGTTGGAGGGCGAAGCGCCGAGATGAGTGTGGTAAGTGAGATGCTGCATCCAGGAGTCGGCTGCTGCTCCATGCCAGTGCTTGACTCCCTCAGGGATGGCAATTACCACTCCAGGCTTCAATTCCACGGGATCCTTGCCCCATTCCTGATACCACCCGCGGCCAGCCACGCACACAAGCACTTGCACTTGGTCGTGATGCACATGCCAATTGTTGCGACAACCGGGTTCGAAGGTAACATTGATGGGCCCACCCTCTGCGGCATCCATGGGTGCAAGATAGCTTTGGCCGATGAAATATTGGGCAAAGCCATCGTTGGGTTCACCAATAGGATAAGGGGTTGACATCTGAAATTCCTCGCAAGTTTGCACCGGTGATTCCCACACTTCCTTAGCCATCCGGAAAGCAGCCCAAGCCTTAGGCCATCCCTGATAGAATGCGGCGTGAGTGATGACCTCGGCAATCTCGTCGCGGCTTACGCCATTAGCCTTTGCGAATTCGAGATGGTGGCGAAATGATGAATCGGTAAGTCCTTGAGCCATAAGGGCAACCACGGTGACGAGCGAGCGGTCGTGGAGCGAAAGCTGGTTCTGACGATTCCATTCTTCACCGAAGAGCACATCGTCGTTCAGGCGAGCAAACTCAGGAGCGAACTCTCCAAGTTGCGTGCGTCCTGCTGTCTGAGTGATTGGTTTTTCTTGTGAATATGTCATAATTGTAGCGGTTAGGACCAAAACGGCCAGGATTATTTTTCTCATGTTAATGAAATATGAATGAATTACCATTGCAAAGATACTACCAATCTTCCAACTGTATGTTACTCTGAAGCTCAAAGCTTGTTATTTTAAAGCCTAAAAATAATTTAGATTTGGAAAATTAAAATAGATATTGTAATTTTGCAGATACGAAACCGCCATTTCGGAAATGGTCATTTCGGAAACCATCATTTCGGAAATCAGTGTTTCAAAAAAGACTATTAAGACAATATTCAAATCAACTAATTTGACCAATTATGAAATTTTACGATAGAGAAGAAGAATTGACGCTGTTACGAACAACAGTAGAAAAATCTAAGAAAGAGGCACAGTTCACTGTGTTGACTGGTAGGCGTAGAATTGGAAAGACAACTTTAATGTTGAAAGCTTTCGAGAACGAAACCATGTTATATTTCTTTGTGGCCCGTAAGGCAGAACAAGATTTGTGTCTTGATTTTGCAAAGGAGATGGAGGAAAAGCTTGGAATGCCAGCTATTGGTGCTCCCAAGAACTTTGCTTTGATCTTTGAAGCTGTAATGAAAATTTCGGAGACACGATCCTTTACTCTTGTTATAGATGAATTTCAAGAATTCCTACGCGTAAATCCTTCTGTTTTCAGTGAGATTCAACGTATTTGGGATCTTTATAAGACCAAATCAAAAATCAACCTTGTTGCAAGCGGTTCGATATATCGGTTAATGACTAAAATCTTCTCTGATAGAAATGAGCCTTTGTACAGTCGTCAAACTAAAATGATTACTGTTAGGCCTTTTACTACTTCAGTACTAAAAAAGATACTTCATGATTATAATCTTGATTATACGCCTGAAGATCTGCTTTCTCTCTATGCCTTCACTGGAGGTGTGGCCAAATATATAGAGGCTCTAATGGATGCTGGTGCCGTTTCTTCTGAACTTATGATCAAAGAGATTATAAGAAAGGATTCCATATTTCTCAATGAGGGAAAATTCCTGCTTCTTGAAGAATTCGGCAAGGATTATAATATTTACTTTTCTATTCTTTCTGCGATAGCTTCTGGTAATACCAGCCGAGCAGAGATAGAGGATATCATTGGTAAAGAAATCGGAGGTTACCTCACTAATCTTGAGGGGGCTTATGCCTTGATTGAGAAGAAACTGCCTATGTTCCAGGCATCTGCTAATAAGAACGTTAAATATCAGATTAAGGACTGTTTTCTGTCTTTCTGGTTTCGTTTTGTTTATAAGTATAATTATATTCTTGAGATTCAAGCCTATGAGCAAATGCGGAAGATAATAGAACGTGACCTTCCCACATTCCAAGGGTTTGCTTTGGAGCGTTATTTCCGTAGCAAGCTAATGGAATCTCAACAATGCACTCGTATCGGGGGTTGGTGGGATCGTCTCAATGAAAATGAAATCGACATCATTGCAGCCAACGAACTGGAAAAGTGGGTCAATTTTTATGAAGTTAAGCGCAATCCCAAGCGTTATGACGAGAATCTCCTTCTCACTAAAATCGCCACCTTCATAAAATCCACCCACCAGTTCCACGATTACACCATTAACCACTCGTGCCTTTCCCTCTCCGACATGTGATTTTGGAAAAGTGACTAACAGGATAGAATGCACCTACGGGGTTGGCAGATACAATATTATAATTTAATTTTAATCTGAACAAGGAACTCCGTAGGAGTTCTTTCAAATAGATACCGAATGCTCTCAAAAACCACAAAATCGGAGCCTTTGGCACCGATTTTGTGTGTAAAAATGGGAATATTGATAACTATTTGAAAGAATCCCTCCGGGATTCCGTGACGAGATTGCATTATGACATGCCCTCTTTTTGCTTGGCCTCGCTACTTTTTGAGGAGCTTTTTGGTGTGGGTGGAGTGGGGGGTGGTGGCAGTGAGGATGTAGATGCCTGGGGGCAGGCCGGAGACATCGAGGGCGGAGGTGGGGCAGCTTGCCGTGAGTACGCGTTTGCCCGTGATGGCAGTGAGAGTTAAGGTTTCGATTACCTCTCCGCTGACCTCCACATTGAGTGCATCACGCATGGGCAATGGCCATACTCGCAATGCGCCATCCCTCACAGCATCGCTGATGCCTGAATCTGGATTGCCGGGGGCATCGGGATTGAACTCGGAATAGCAGTAGAGCATCACATCATGATCAGGCATCACATATTTGAAGGTGGCTTCTTCGGATACTAAGTTGCCATCCTCATCCTCCCATCGCTGGAAATAGAAGTTGGTGAAGTTGAAAGCCGAAATCCAAATTGCGTTGCCTTCGTAAACTTCTGTGGAAACTATATTGAACCAAGCAGCTCCGGCTGGCACCGAACATACCGACAATGTACGCAATGAGATCGAACCCTTATTCTCCGAGCCAGTAGGATTGCCAGGCGCTTCTGGGTCATACAAATATCGGCTTTCAAGAATTACATTATGAGCTGGCATTATGAAGAAATAATCAGATTCAGAAGATAACAAATTGTTATCTTCGTCATACCATCCAATGAACTGGAATCCGGTTGTACCATAAGTGTTTAGCCCTACGTATGCGCCTTCGGAAAAATTAATCCCTTCGTACGAAGATACTGATCCTGCCCCTTCGGGGGTGATATAAGTTTCAATAGTATAGGCCCAGGCGTGGCTCAGCACAATATGGCTGAGCCATAGACCTATCACAATTAGTAATCGCTTCATAATCAATGTTTATTTAATGATTACTTTCTTGTTATTCTTGATATACACGCCTGGAGCGGTTGGATTTTCTACCTTGATGCCGCTGATGGTGTAGATAGCATCGTCGTCAGAGTGACAGTCAGATTCTACGCTTGAAATTCCAAGGCCAATTCTGTAGATATGCAAGCGGAAGCGATTCTCTGCCTTAGTTGCTTTAGAGGTGAAAGAATAGGAGTGCGTTGCTGTGAGTTCCTCAATAGATCCCTCCAGCAAGTCTTCAATCTCTACTATCCATCCTTCGATTTCATCTTTCAGATAGATTTGGTAATTACCCTCTTCTCCAATATTGATAGCCAAATCGATGACTCCATCAACCAATGGGCGTTCATTTATGGCATAAGCCACTTCAGCTGCAACGGTCCACATTTGTGCTGATGCCTCCACTGGACTCATGAATTTTGCAGCATCACGCTCTGGCTCATAGCCAACTGAAGCCAAGTCGTTGATTACAAGGCGAGTTTGGTCTTGACATTCTTGACCTGATATAATGAAGTTGAATATTGTGCGTTCAGCCTTATTGTTCCCATATACTTTTGTGGGAACCTCCAAAGTGCGAGCTACATTGGTCATCTGGCGTCCCTCAGCATCAAAGACAATTGCATCAACTGCCGATGGCTTCTGCACAAAGAATGCCTCGCCTGGATCCAGCACATAATCATCGTCGATTGGACTAATGGCCCCATAGATGGAATAAATTGGGTTCCAGATAGTAATTGGAGCCGTGAAATCAAGGAATCGAGTGTCGAAATAGCAGGGATATGGGTTGCCGAGGAAGTTCCAATTGCAATTTTCCGCCTTTTCGCTCGGGTATTCCTTGAGAGTTACCGTAGCATTGTTGCTGATGAAAATATTCTGCAAAGCAGGATTGTCGATTGCGTGGAATCTGAATCCGCTATAATCTTGATTGTAACCATCAGCATATCTTGAAGCTTGTATAATAAAGCCTTGGCCTGCCGGGATTATATCCTCAGCTTCCAATTTTACCCAGGTTTGGTCAAGTTCCCCTTCAGCTCGCTTTTGGCAGTCGTAGGTACGGATGGCATAGCTGGTGGCACCGTCTAGCACAGTTTCGATGTCGGCCAAATTCGCATCGAATGGAAGCGACATGAACGTCCAGCGCCAAGCTGGAGTATCTACTCTTACGCTCACTTCCTCAGCGGTTATCTCTGTGTAATTGATCAGTGAAGCATAAGTTACAATGGCGTCCGTAAGCCAATAGATGCCTTTGCCATAGGGATTCCAATATGTTTCAAATTTTCTCAAATTAAGCGTTCCGTCACCGGCCACGCTCAGTTGGCCATACTCAGTGATGCCATAATCTATCGATTGCTTGATTAGATAGAGGTTCGGATGAAAATCTGAAACATATTTATTAGTGGAAATGAAGGTTTCGTTGTGAATTACTATGGTTTCTGGCATGTAATCAATTCCTATGATTGATGGGAATTGGTCCCAATAGTCAGTTTGCTTGTAATTATTGGTTGCAATTTGAGGCACATACAGAGTGCAATCGTCCATGCTGCACCCAGAGTTAAATTGAGTTGTGATGTAGGGAGGTTCAAATGCCAGCGAAGTCACATCTTTTAACGAGCTGCAATAGCTGAATGGCGTGTAAGCAGCCATCACCAGGGTGCTTGGCAGCGTAATCTCCTTAAGTGAGGTGCAGTACGAAAATGCCTTGTCACCAATCGTGCTTATTCCTTCGTTGAGCACTATGGTCGATAGGGCATCATCGTTGGCAAAGGCTCCAAATTCAATGGTAGTGACGGTAGATGGCAGCACCACATTGTCGAGAGTTGTGCAGCGGTGGAACGCTTGGCGGTTGATGGTAACCAACCCTTCGGAAAACTCTACACATTCGAGCGCAGGATTGTAGTAGAATGCATTTTCCGCCAAAGCAGTAAGGGTAGAAGGCAATTTTACACGCTGATTGCGGTCAAGCCCATAAAAAGCGTTCTGACCAAGCGAACACAACCCTTCGGGAAGAATCACCTCGCGGATATTGTCGCACTCTCGGAAAGCATCGTCGCCGATGGATTGGAGCGTGGCTGGAAATTCTACAGTGTTTAGGATATTGCATTCATAGAATGCCCCTGCGCCAATCGACTGTAATTTAGCTGGAAGCTTTACGCTTTGCAGCAGCGAGCGCATGTAGAACAGGTTATTAGGCAATTCTGTCATATTGAGGGCTGACATATCCACTACACGCAAATCGGTGAGTCGATTTTCAATATTATAGATATCTTTAGAGTTGAGGGTGCCAGAAACCTTTAGAATCTGCACATCCGAGAAATTCTCAACCTGCTCCAGTATAAGGTCGCCAAGAGTGCCAGGAATTACCACATCCACTACTACTGTTTTGAATCCTAAATATTCTACCATAGCTTTAACCTCGGTCACAGCCTCGTCTACATGGGCATTGTCATAGCTGCCCTCGGCATAAGCAGCCTCAGCTTTGGCAAGCACATCCTTGGCTTTGGTTAAGACTTCAGCATCCACATCTGCCGAAGCATTGTCGATCGCTTCTTTTAATTGCTCGATTGCCTCATTTAGATTCTCATAAAGTGCAATAGACTCTTCAACCTTTTCCCAAAGCTTTTTGGCAGCTATGTAAAGTTCGCTCTTCTCTCGGTAATCGGTGCAGTCCTTAATCTTATCGATAATTTGGATCAGCTCATCGCGTTGCTCTTTGTATTGTGGGTGGTCAAGGCTGCCTTCAGCCTCTTCGATAAGCGATGAACAGAATTGATCTAATATTTCTTCCGTGACCTGTGTAAGGCTCATGTTGGTCCATGCTCCCCACAATTCGGTGTAATATTCTACTGTGCATTTTACCCCCACCTTCACACTATTGTTCTCAGCGGCATCATAGAATACCCACATCTCATTTTTGAACATGTCCTTTGCAAATGCTTGACCAATTGCATATACATCGCGGCATACATAGCCGCCGTCGTATTCCCAAACATTGTAGGATCCATAGATATTTTCATCGCTCACTTCGGAGAAAGCTGAAGGCAAGGTCAGCGATTGGTCGCCAAAGTATAGTTCGATAGGCAGAGGCGTGTCCTTGTACAACACAGCATCCTCTAAGTAATAAAAGGAATAAAGCCCGCAAGCATTAGCTTCCAGCTTGTAAAGCCCCGTTTCAAGGCCTTGGAGTTCCTGATAGCAGTCCCAAGAATAATAGTTGTTATAGGCAAATGGAGAGCCTTGGTTTCCACGGTAGTAGCCCCCATTCCAGCCGCCATAGTCCGAAAAGTCAGGATTGGTCAGCAGGTTCTGGGCCTGCTCAGAGGATTGGCCCATAGCTCCCTGGATGCTTAGGGCCATAGCCGCAAGGGCTGTGATGACGATGGGTTTGTGTTTCATTTTTTGAATGTTGTTAAGTTATAGTTCTTGACATTAAGGGTTCTCTTTGTCAATGGGTTTGTCAACGAGTTTGTCGATGGAAATCAGATTTAGGACGGCAATTTACACAATTTTTTTCATTTCACCAAATATTTTAACATAAAAAATGGCGAAACCAATTTATTGGTTTCACCATTTTTTTGATGTTGTGTATCGATTAGAGAGAATCGCGTACGTCGTCGATAGGTGTTTCTTCCTCCACGGGAATGTCCTTGTTGACATTCTTGCAACCTACGAGGCTGTAGAAGAGCAGATAGCCAAGCATGCCCACAATCAGCCAGTAGCTGGCGATGTAGCCTGCATTGTTGCTGATCACCTGCTGGATCAGAGGCATGATACCACCGCCGACTACCATCATCATGAAGATGCCAGATGCCTGGGCTGTGTACTTGCCAAGACCCTCAACTGCCAGGTTGAAGATACCGCCCCACATTACCGAGGTGCAGAGGCCGCAGATTACCAGCAGGTAAGCGCTTACAGGCACTTCGGCACCGCCTTCGTAAATGAACTCAGGCACAGGCAGGGTGGATGTCTTGGGAATGAAGATTGCAGCCATCACCAAGCCGATAGCCACGGCTGATACAGTGATTAACTGGGTGCGGGTGCTGACTACGCCGCTGATGATCGAACTCATGAATCGACCGCAGAGCATGAGCAGCCAGTAAATAGCCACGATGGCGCCGCCGATTGCCGAAGCCTCGCCGATGATGCCAGCTCCCTTGGGACCTTGGTCAGCCAGATAGAAGTTAAGGGTGCCAGGGATGCCGATCTCGATACCTACGTAGAAGAAGATACCAACCACGCCAAGTACGCAGTGGCGGAAGTTCCAAGGCGAGTGGCTGTATTTAACCTGCTTTTCACCTTTCTTGCGAAGGTTGGGTTCGGGCACGTCAACGAATGAAATAACTACGAAAGCGAGTGCGAATACGCCCATGCCAATCCAGAGCAGGGGAGCCACATTCGACATTGAGGTAGCGGGGGTAAGAGCGCCTACCATTGCACCAACGAGGAACGGTGTCAAGGTGCCAGAGAGTGAGTTGAGGCTGCCGCCGACTTGAATCAGCTGGTTGCCACGGTTGCCGCCGCCGCCCAGGAGGTTGAGCATGGGGTTAACCACGGTGTTGAGCATGCATACTGAGAAACCGCAAATGAATGCGCCTAACAGATATACGATGAAGTTGAAGGGCACGGTGGCGTCGGGGTCAGCGCCTACGACGCTCGAAAGCCACTGCACGAAGAGGCCCACGATGCCTACGCCCATTGCCCAGAGGGCAGTCTTCTTATATCCGATTTTTACGAGCAGATTGCCGGCTGGGATTCCCATGAATAGGTAAGCGGCGAAGTTCATCATGTTACCCATCATACCGAGCACGGCATTTCCCTCGAAGCGGTATCCCCAGATTGTGCCGAAGGGTGCCGCCATGTTGGTCACGAATGAGATCATCGCGAAAAGGAAGCACATCGCTATGATCGCAATCCAATTGGTGGATTTTGTCTTTGTTTGTTCCATGGTTAAAGCATTTTCCATTGGTTTTAAAATGATTGATTTTATTTCTGTTTTTTATCGATTTAGGATTTCCTGAGTAACCAAAGCTGACGCTTTGGGCACCCCAGCCTCCGAGAAGCGGATATCGGGGATGGCATTATTCATTATACATTATTCATTAATATTGTCTTGGGCCGAAAATCAGGGTGCCGATGCGCACCAGGGTGCTGCCCTCGGCTATGGCCAGCGGGTAATCGTCGCTCATGCCCATCGACAGCACGTCGAATCCCTCCAGGTCGGGAGCTATCTCCAGGCAGCGGCGCTTGCACTCGGCTATGGCTTGGAAGTCGGCCTTTACGCGCTCGGTGTCGTCGGTATTGGTGGCCATGCCCATGATGCCGCATATATGGGTGGCCTTAAGGGCTTCGAAGCGGCGTTCGCGCATGAAGTCGTAGAGCTCCTCGGGCAGGAAGCCGAACTTGGTTTCCTCCTGGGCCACATGCACCTGCAGCAGTACGCGGCTCACCACGCCAGCCTTTTCGCTCTCATGGTCGATAAGGTCGAGCAGGCGCTGGCTGTCAATGCTCTCGATCATCGCCACTTTTCCGATTAGGGGTCGCACCTTGTTGGTCTGCAGATGGCCGATGAAATGCCAGCGCACGTCGGCTGGCATCTGCGGAATCTTGGCAAGCAACTCCTGTTGGCGGTTTTCGCCGAAGATTCGCTGGCCAGCATTGTAAGCCTCCATGAGCTGCTCCACCGGGTGGAACTTGCTCACAGCCACAATCTCAACGCCCTCGGGCATTGAGGCATGCAACTCTTTTACTCTTTCTGCGATTGACATTATTCTTGCTTTTGGGCTAAGGTGTTTTCGGCAGCGTAAACGTCGAGTATTTGTGTTTCGTTGATTTGGGCTATGTCATAGTCGGCCAGGGTGCCCTTCATGCACTCCTGGAATTGCTTGAGCGCGCCTTCGAAGTCGTTGGCTTGCACCAGGGTCAGCACCGCCACTTTCTTCTCCACCGGGGGCTTGCCCAGCGCTGCCGGCTTCTCGTCAATGGTGGTTATGAGCCATTTTACCAAATAATACTTGTCGGCATTGTCATCGAAAAAGATTTCTTGAATTTTGGTGCGTTTTACGGCGTTAATTGAGAATTCGCCTGATATGTATGGCTTGCGCTCCTTGATGATGCGCGTCTCTGCTTCGGTGAACGACAGGGCGTCGATCAAAAAGGTCTCAGTGACTTTTTTCACCGAGGTGCCGTTCTCCTGCAGCTTGTCGTAGCGAACTTTACATTCAAACCAGTTTGCCATTTCCTTATCTTGAAATATAGTATGATTGTTATTATTTAGCAAAGGTAGCAAAAAGATTTCAATTACTCGATTTTTTTTGATAACTTTGCACAATTTATTGCTTTGTGTGATAAATTTGAAGAAAATAAGATAAATCCGTGGCACCACAAATGCCACTGCTAAAACGATACGACACTGAAACACTATTTGCGAATGATAGGGGCGAGGCTAAAGCCTCGGTGGAGCCACACTGCCAATGGCGACTTCGTGCGGCGCCAGCGCTACGACATCTCCGTGACCAACACTGCCAGCCAGCAGCAGGTGTTCGGGATGCGTGGTCGCCGCTGGGGTCTGCTTACGTGCGCCGTGGGCCTGTTTCTGGCTATAGGCGGATTGTGGCTGATACTCTTTATCTACACGCCGATGCGCAATATCTTGCCAGTGAAGATGCAGAGCGATTTGCGCAACGAATATGTGCAGCTCAACCATCGCCTTGGCGATGTGGCCGATGCGGCGCGCATCAACCAGCAATATCTCGACAACGTATGGGCAATCCTGCGGGATTCGGTGCCTCCGCAGGAAGTTACCCTCGACCAGGCCTCCGAGCTTGAGATAGTGCCTCTGGATTCGCTGCTCGAGGCAAGCGCGCGCGAGCGCAGCTTTGTGGCGCGGTTCGAGAACGCCGAACGATTCAATGTGTCGGTGCTTTCGCCCTTGGCTGCTGATGGGATGACGTTTTATCCACCTGTGATGGGCGTGGCCACCGAAGAGAAAGTCAACGATTCAGGTATCCCTTATATCCAGGCCACCCCAGCAAAGAGTTCGCCTATCTCTGCGGTGTACCGTGGCACTGTGCTCAACACATATTTCACCACTGGCAAGGGAATTACCGTGGTGATACAGCATCCCAATGATTTTGTAAGCGAATATTCGGGCTTGGCCGACTGCTTCGTGAGCCGAGGCGACAAAGTGGTGGCAGGCACTCGCATAGGCATCGCCCAAGAAAACCGTTACCCATTCCTCTTCGAGCTTTGGCACAGCGGCTCGCCCCTCTCTCCCCGCGACTACATCCTATTTTAATCTCCCGAGCAACTGTATTTAGGAGCCCCATCTCTCCTAATGCAAATCTATTTCGGAGCGGCGGGCCAGTGACCTGCTGCCCATCCGGATGGGTAGCACAACAAAAAAGCCTCCCATCGAGGAGGCTTTTCTGTGGTGTCACCAGGAATCGAACCGGGGACACAAGGATTTTCAGTCCTTTGCTCTACCATCTGAGCTATGACACCATCGTTGTTGTTTTTGCACTGCAAAGTTACGAACTATTTTTGGAATGACCAAATTTTTTCGACAAATTTTTTTAATAATTTGTGATTCATGGATTATTTAACAGACAATCAATAAGTTATAAAATACGATTTTGGAGGTACCGATTGTTAAATTCTTAGTGAGTAGAATAAAGAATTTCAACATACTCAGGCTTGGGTGGGATAATCCTCAGAACTTGTTACGGTAAGTCAATTACTTAAAATATGTTAAAAATTTAAGTTGTTGAGTATCGATTTTTCAAATTTTTTGAGTAATTTTGTAATGAAATTTAAATACAATTATGTCAAAAATCATTGATACTCAGGTACAGAAGGCTCGTAAGATTATCGAAGGCCTTCGCAACAACCAAGAGGCTTTGGCTGCCAAGGGCCTCTCAATCGACAAGCTCGAAGATCTCGTAAAAGATGCCGACCGTGTGTTAGAGGCAAGTGCCAAAACCGAGGCTATGCGCGCTGAATGTTCAGCTCAGGTAAAGCATACAAATGCTTTGCTCGACGAGCTGAAGAAGGATTATGCCACCTATCGCAATCTCATTCGCAACAACTATCCTCAGGAAGAGTGGATTCGCTTCGGCCTTATGGATAAGCGATAAGAAGGAGGCCACAGAGCACATATAATAATGGCACCGAATAATAATGGCACCGAAGCGCGCTTCGGTGCCATTATTATATGTGCTCCTGATGACATTGGCAAAAACAAAACATAAAAATGACAAAAACACAAATAGGAAAATTTTTATAGTTGAGGGAAAAGTGCTAACTTTGCACAAAGAGAATACCAAAGCCTGGGACGGCAGGTGTCAGACCGGCCGCATCCAAAAAGGAAACATTAAATATGATAACTATGCGACGGATATTGACCCTAATGATGACTGTGGCACTCAGCTTAGCAGCATGGGCTGAAGTGCCTTTGGTGTATGTGCTCAACCTCAACGACGAGGTGGATGCCAAGATGAGGCTAATCACTCGCCGCGCCCTCAACGAGGCTGCCGACAACGACGCTCAACTGATCATAGTGCATATAAACACCTACGGCGGGGCCGTTGATGCTGCCGACTCGGTGCGCACAGCCATCCTACGCTGTCCGATTCCCACGGTCGCCTTCGTGGATCCCAATGCCGCTTCGGCTGGCAGCCTGATCACTCTGGCCTGCGACAGCGTGTACATGGCCCCTGGGTCGAGCTACGGCGCCAGCAGCGTGGTGAATGGAGCTGGCGAACCGATGCCCGACAAATACCAAAGCTATATGAAGACCATCATGCGCGCCACCGCCGAAAGCCACGGCAAAGTGTGGAGCGAGGCCGATTCCACCTGGAAATGGCGTCGCGACCCCAAGATAGCCGAAGCATTCGTGACTGTTGACAGCGTGCTGGCTCTTACGCCGCAGGAGGCCATCAAATGCGGCTATGCCGAGGGCATTGCCAACAGCGTTGACGAAGTGATAGCCCACCATATCGATGGCCCATACCGCACGATGCAGTACGAGCCCAATACCACCGATTATATTCTCGGATTCCTATCCAACGCCGTGGTGCGCGCCATGCTCATCACTCTGATTCTCGCTGGCATCTTCATGGAGATGAAGAGCGGCGGCATGGGCTTCGCCGGGGCTGTGGCCTTTGTGGCCGCCGTGCTGTATTTCCTGCCGATGATTGTGACAGGCACCATAGCTCCCTGGGTAATCATCCTCTTCATCGCAGGCATAGTGCTGCTTGGATTGGAATTTTTCGTCATACCAGGCTTTGGAGTTTGCGGTGTAGCTGGCATTGTGGCCATCCTGGCCTCGCTGGTCGGAGGCCTGATTGACGGCAACAGTTGGGAAGGCACGCTGGGCTCAGACATCGCCCAAGCGGTGGTCATCACTGGCGCAGGCGTGATTTTGGCAATAGCCTTGGTATGGTACCTGACCTCAAGGTACGGGCCCAAGTGCGTGCGCCGAGTGTCGGAGTTGCAGACCGAGTTGAAGGATAGCGAGGGCTACATCGGCGTGGACACCTCGCAGGCCAAATATGTGGGCCAGATTGGCCAGACGGTGACCGACTTGCGCCCCTCGGGCAAGATTGTGATTGGCACCCGCGAGTTTGACGCGGTGTCGCTTAGCGGCTTTGTGGATGCCCACCGCGAGGTAAAAGTGGAGAAATTTGAGAACGCACAACTATATGTGAGAGTGATATGAAATTTATTGGAATAATTCCGGCGCGATATGCGTCGACGCGCTTTCCTGGCAAGCCGCTGGCGATGCTTGGCGACAAGACTGTAATCCAGCGCGTGTATGAGCAGGCCAGCAAGGAGCTCGACGATGTGGCTGTGGCCACCGACGATGAGCGAATCCGCGATGCCGTGGTGGCATTTGGCGGCAAGGCTGTGATGACCTCGACTAAGCACCGCAGCGGCACCGACCGCGTGCGCGAGGCATTTGCCAACCTTGGCAGCGATGCCGATGTGATAATCAACATCCAGGGCGACGAGCCTTTTATTCACCCCAGCCAGATAGCTGCGTTGAAGGCTTGTTTCGACGACCCTGCCACCGAGATAGCCACGCTAATCCGCCCCTTTGATCCCGAGTTGGGCTTCGAGGCATTGGAGAATCCCAACAGCCCCAAGGTGGAGGTCGATGACAATCGCTTTGCCCTCACCTTCTCGCGCTCGGTGATTCCATATCTTCGCAATTTCCCCAAGCTGGAATGGCCCAGCCATCATCAATATTATACCCACGTGGGCATCTATGCCTACAAGGCACGAGTTCTGGCCGAGATCACACAGTTGCCGCAGAGCAGCCTTGAGATAGCCGAATCGCTGGAGCAGCTGCGCTGGATCCAGAATGGCTACAAAATCAAGACTGCCGAGACCCGCATTGCCACCATCGGCATCGACACCCCTGAGGATCTGGAGCGCGCTCGCCGTGCTATTGCTCCCGAGGTTAGCCCCATTGGCGACCTGCGCCTGCCTACAGTGAAAGAGGAGCTGCTGAGCAACGGCATCATGCTGCGTTGGCTCAATGGAGGCACCCAGGCTGTGAACAAGCTTACGCTTGCCTTCCCTGGCGGTCAGCGCGAAGCCTCCTCGCCGGTGGTGGCGCGCCTGTGCATGCAGCTGCTGCGCGAAGGCACCCAGAGCAAGTCGGGCGCAGAGATAGCCGAGGCTCTCGACTTCAGGGGGGCATTGCTGCATACCGATGCCAACGAGCATTACTCGTTGGTGTCGATTTCGAGCCTTAACAACATGGCTGCTGGCATCCTGCCAATATTCCGCGAGATGCTTACCGAACCAGCGTTCCCCGAATACGCATTCAATATCTACCGCGACCGCGAGGTGAAGAATCTGCAGCTGGAGCAGTCAAAGGTGTCGTACCTTTCCAAGTGTGCACTGCTGCAACTGATCATGGGGGTCAATAACCCCAATGCCCATACCGAGACGGTAGAGGAGATTGAAGCATTGAAGCGCGAGGACATTGTGGAGTTCCACGACCGAGTGTTTACGGCCAATGGTTGCCAAGCCTTCCTGAGCGGTCAGGTGACCGAAGAGATTTTTGCCGAAGTGAAGAAGATGCTCGAGTCACTGCCTGCCACCAAGCCAGCGGTGGCCATCGAGGTATTCCCATTCAATGCCGAGGCTCCGCAGCAGGTGAAGGTGGATAAGGACGACGCCCTGCAGGATTCGCTGCGCATAGCCTTCCCGGCTCCGCTGCGCGACGATCCCGATTACATACCCTTACGATTCACAGTGATGGCTCTTGGGGGATATTTTGGCAGCCGACTGATGAAGAACATCCGCGAGGACAAGGGTTACACCTATGGCATACAGGCTCATCTGCTTGGCGCGCTCGACGGAAGTTATGTGAGCATTTCGGCCCAGGCCGACCCGAAGTACATAGCTCCGATGCTTGAGGAGGTGCGCCGCGAACTGGAGCGGCTTGCAACGGTGCCAGCCGACGACGATGAGATGATGCGTCTGCGCCAGCACATAGGCACCACTCTGATTGAGACGCTCGACAGCCCATTCGCTGTGATGGGATATTACAAGACCATGCAGATTGTAGGCTTGCCCAAGGGGTATTTCCAGGATCAGGTGCGCATAGCCAAGGAGCTGACGCCGGAGACGATCATGGCGATGGCACAAAAATATCTGCGACCCGCATTGATGCGAATCGCAGTCGCTGGCAAATAATAACGAAAATCTACGAATGTACGAAAATCTACGAATATTGTAAAAAATAGGCTCCCGAGTGGGGGCCTATTTCTTTATTTATTTACCTTGAAGCGGTCGATGCCGTCGCGCAGGTAGGCCACGCATTGGCGGGCTGCAGCGATGCCAGCGTTGATGTTGGCCTCGGCAGTCTGGGCGCCCATCTTCTTGGGGGTGAAGAACACGCGCTCGCCAAACTTTGCCTTCAGCTCTTCTGCTGAGTCGGGCTTGATGTCGGCCACATATTTCAGGTCGGGGCGCTCCTCGAGGGCTTTGGCCAAGCCTGGCTCGTCGATTACCTCCTTGCGGGCAGTGTTGATCAGCACGCCACCCTTGGGCAGTTTGGTAATAAGCTCATAGCCCACGCTGCCACGGGTCTCGGCGGTAGCTGGAATGTGGAGCGATACAAACTTATTGTTCTTGTAAAGGTCCTCAACCGAATGCACGGGCTTTACGCCAGCCTCCACGATAACCTCGTCGGGGCAATAGGGGTCAAGTGCGCTCACCTCCATGCCGAAGCCCTTGGCGATGCGGGCCACATTGCGGCCAACCTGGCCGAAGGCATGGATGCCCAGGGTCTTGTCCTTGATTTCGGTGCCAGAGGTGCCGTTGTACATGTTGCGCACGGCCATCACCAACATGCCGAATACCAGCTCGGCCACTGCGTTGGAGTTCTGGCCCGGGGTATTCTCTACCACTACATTGTGGGCAGTGGCGGCTGCCAGGTCGATGTTGTCGTAGCCAGCGCCAGCGCGAACCACAATCTTGAGCTGCTTGGCAGCGTCGAATACTTCGTTGTCAACGATGTCGCTGCGCACGATCAGAGCATCAACGTCGGCTACGGCGTCGAGCAGCTGTTTGCGCTCGGTGTATTTTTCCAGGAGGCAGAGCTCATAGCCAGCCTCATCGCACACTTTGCGGATGCCGTCGATGGCGACAGCGGCAAAGGGCTTTTCGGTAGCAACTAATATCTTCATATTGTGATTTGGTGATTTAGTGATTTGGTGGGTTGGTGGGTTGGTGATTTGGTGGGTTGGTGGGTTGGTGATTTGGTGATTTGGTGATTTGGTGGGTTGGTGATTTGGTGATTTGGTGATTTAGTGATTTGGTGATTTGGTGATTTAGTGGGTTGGTAGATTAGTGCTAAATCACTAAAACACCAAATCACCCACCCACCAAATCACCAAATCACTTAGTGTAATTTTTGGAATTCGTTCATGCAATCTACCAGGGCGCGAACGCTCTCGATGGGCAGTGCGTTGTAGAGGCTTGCGCGGAAGCCTCCTACTGAGCGGTGGCCCTTGATGCCTACCATGCCGCGTTCGGTGGCGAACTCGATGAAGGCGGGCTCCAATTCCTTATATTCGGGCTTCATTACGAAGCATACGTTCATGATCGAGCGGCCAGCGGGGTCGGTGACTGTGCCTACGAACATGCGGCTGCTGTCGATAGCGTCGTAGAGCAGGGCAGCCTTCTCCAGGTCGCGGCGCTCGAGCTCCTTGATGCCGCCAAGTTCCTTATAATATTTAAGGGTCTGCAGTGCTGAGTAGATGGGCAGCACGGGCGGGGTGTTGAACATAGAGCCTTTCTTCACATGGGTGCGATAGTCGAGCATCGTGGGAATTGGGCGGTCAACATGGCCCAGGGCGTCGTCGCGGACGATGACGATGGTCACACCGGCGGGAGCGAGGTTCTTTTGTGCTCCGGCGAAGATGGCATCGTACTTTGCCACATCCACGGGGCGAGAGAAGATATCCGAGCTCATGTCGCTGATCAGGCGGCAGGGCACGTCGGGATCCTTGCGGATTTCGGTGCCGTAGATGGTGTTGTTGCTGGTGTAGTAGAAATAGTCGTTGTCGGCAGTTACCTTCTCAGCGAAACCCTTGGGAATGAATGTGTAGTGCTCAGCTTCGCTGCTGGCTACCACGTCAACCTCGCCAAAGAGCTTAGCCTCCTTGATGGCATTGTGGGCCCATGTGCCAGTGTCGATGAACGAAGCCTTGGTGCGCAGGAAGTTGTAGGGAATCATGCAGAATTGCATCGAAGCGCCTCCGCCGAGCCAAAGCACTGAGTAGCCAGCGGGCACTTCGAGAAGCTCCTTCACGAGGGCGGTAGCCTCGTCGATTACGGCCTGGAATTGCTTGCTGCGGTGTGAGATCTCAAGGATGCTGAGACCCATGTCGGCAAAGTTGAGCACAGCGTCGGCTGTGTTCTTGATGGTGTACTGGCTAAGAATTGAGGGGCCAGCATAGAAATTGTGTTTCTTCATGCGTGTTTATAAATATAGGGTTAACTTCCTACGATTGGTTATGAGCCACACTATTGCAACTCTGCTGCAAAATTACAATTTAAAATCCACATCACAAAATTTTGCTTAATAAAATCACCTGATTGGCCCCAGCGGATAGTTCATTTTAATAAAAATAGTGGCCGAAATGGGAGAGAATGCAAAAATTTTTTGGTGGTTATAATCTTTTTTGCTAATTTTGTGTTATATAAGAAAAACCAAAACAAACAACGAAAACAACAACTACATCAAATCACACTGTTATGAAAGGTCTGAATATCTTATTGGCCGTTATCGGCGGTGCAGTGGCCGGCGCAGCAGCTGGATTGCTCTTGGCTCCCAAGCGCGGAAGCGAAACCCGTGAGGAAATCATCGAGTTCATCAAGGAGAAATGCCCGTTCATGAAGAACAGCAAAGTCGAAGAGCTCGCTGACCGCATAGCCGAGGAAATCAAGGAGGCATAACCCCCAAGACACTACCTGACATGCGCAGCCTTTACTTTTTCGTAATTGGTGCAGTAGCTGGCGGCGCAGCCGCCCTGCTGTTAGCTCCCAAGAAGGGAGTCGATCTCCGCAGCGACATTCGTGAAATCCTCATCCGCAAAGGCATCATCAAAGGCGTGAGCGAAGAGGAAATCGTAGAGCAAATCGTGGCCGAGATTCAAGCTGATCACAAGTAAGCCAACCTTATTAACTGACACCACAAAAGGCGCAGACGCACGGGGCACCGACATAGGGAGCGCCAGGGTCTGCGCCTTTAGTCTAACAAAGAGAGAGAAATTATGAAAATGAACGCTGACAACAATGTGACCTCGCTCTACCATGCCGTAAGGCGCCTGATCTCGCTTTATATCGAGAATACCAAGCTTACGGCGGCCGAGAAAATCACGCATCTGCTCGGAGCCATGACCATCGTGCTCACTGCAATGCTCTTCGGCCTGGTGGGCTTTGTGTTCGCAGTCATCGGCCTGGCCACCTGGCTGCAAGAATGGATTGAGCCATTCTGGACGTATTTTATCGTAACCGGGGCTTTCGTGCTCATTATCCTGATTCTGATACTTTTCCGCAAATGGCTTGTGTACAATCCTCTGGCCAAGTTTATAACTCGCGTTTTCATGGAGACGCCTCAATGATGCCTGCCTTATGAAAGATCATACCAAAACATCATCGTGGAAGGGCTACACCTACGACGAACTGAAATTTCGCCGCATACTCACCACCACTAAGATCGAGCTCGAAAAGAACGTAATAGCCGAGCGCATCGACAATATCAAGGGCGGCCACATGTTTTCGAACAAGGGCGGCTGGCTCACAAAAGCAGCCGGGGCCCTGGATTATGTTGACTATGCTGCCATAGCTTACGGCATCGGCAAGCGCCTGATCCGCCTCTTCCACCACAAAAAGTAGGATTTAGGGTTAAGGTTTAATGGTTCGTTTTCCCGTTCTCCCGTTTTCTCGGAAAATCGGGAAATCGACAAAGCGATAAATCGTTCATTATACTTAAAACTTAAAACTTTTTTCGTAACTTTGCGGAGAATTTTATGACGCCGCAAAATTGTTATGAACGATTACTATGAAGTGAAGCTCGGGCTGCACCCTTGCAGCGAGGATGCCTCCGACCTGATGGCAGCCTTCCTGGGCGACATCGGATATGAAAGTTTTGTGCCCGACGCTGAGGGCCTCACAGCCTATGTGCGCAAGGAGGATTACAACCCGGAAGCCCTGCAGCAGGTGATTGGGGATTTTCCCATCAAGTGCACTGTGGATGTAAGCGCCACCTTGATTCCAGGCCAGGACTGGAACGCTGAGTGGGAGAAGCATTACTTCCAGCCCATTGTGGTGGGCGATGAGTGCGTAATCCACAGCTCATTCCACACCGATGTGCCACAAGCCAAGTACGATATAGTGATTGACCCCAAGATGGCGTTCGGCACTGGCCACCATGCCACCACCTCGCTGATTATAGAACAGCTGCTCAGCCTCGACCTCAACGGAAAGAGTGTGATTGACATGGGCGCTGGCACAGGCATCCTGGCCATCTTGGCTGCCATGCGCGGAGCCCACCCTGTGACTGGCATCGAGATTGATCCATGCGCCCAGGAGAATGCCGTGGAAAATGTGTGGCTCAATGGCCATGATGAAATCAGCATCCTCCTTGGCGACGCCCAGAAGCTTGCTGACTGCCCTGAGGCTGACCTATTCATAGCCAACATCAACCGCAATATAATCACTGCCGACCTATCGGCTTATGTCAAAGCCTTGAAAACTGGCGGCATAATGCTGCTTAGCGGATTTTATGAGCGCGACATCCCTGTGGTGATGGCAGCCGCCGAGCCTCTCGGTCTGCACCAGCTGGGCCATACTGTAAAGGGCGACAATTGGACCTGCTTGAAACTGACAAAGGAGTAGGGGATGAACATTCGGCTTGCACTGATATCTCTGATTGCTGCTGTCGGCATTAGCTGTGAGGGGCAAGTTCCTGCCGCGGCCTCGGGCGTAAGATTCGCCTGGGGCGCTGCTTTTGACGGCGAAGCCGATATGAGCGGCCACGACCAATCGAGCGTTGGCATGGACGGCTATTTCGGCATGAGCGTGCCCGGGGTGCAAATGCTTGGCGTAGGAGTGGGGGTGAATGTGCCAGTGAGCAACAGCCAGCGGCGAATGCCAATATATATAATCGCTCGCACCAATTTCAGCACACGGCCCACGCTCTGCTTCATGGACCTGCGATGCGGCATCTCGGTCAGCGACGTTACCCATGAGAAATGGCAGACGGGCGAGTATGCCTCGGTTGGCGCAGGCTTCAATCTTGCCAGCACCAGCAAATTTTCTTCACATTTGATATTGTCTTACTCTTATTACGGACGCAAGGACTTCGACATAGCTACCGACGAAGATCCTATTCACATCCTTGCCCCAAGCCTCCACATGGTCACTCTCCGCCTCGGCATATCCTTTTAATTTCTGCGGTCGATGGCGGCAAGCAGTTCGGTCAGGCGTTTGCGCACCTCCTGGAGCCTCTGCATGGCTTGGTAGCGCTTGGTCACACCCGTATGGTTATGCTTGATTATCTCTTGAGCCTTTTCGATTTTTAGTCCGCGCTCCTTTACCAAGTATTGAATCATGCGGATTTTGTCGAGGTCCTCAGGGGTATAGTAGCGCGTGCCCTTTTCGGTGCGTCGTGGCTTGAGGATTGTGAACTGCGTCTCCCAGAATCGCAGCGTGGTCTGGGGGATTCCCAGCAATTCCTCCACTTGGCTTATCTTATAAAATGTCTTATCCACAATTAAATACAAAATACAAGGTGCGAAATACGAAATTCTTAAACCTTAAACCTAATCCATTACGTGGCCGGCATTGTCGGCTTGGCGTATCATCTCGTCGTACTGCTCGGGGGTGAGGTCGTAGAAATAATAATTCACGGGGTTCTGCGGCACATCGAATAGCCGCACCTCATAGTGGAGGTGGGGGCCAGTGGATTTGCCAGTGTTGCCCACCTCGCCAATCTTGTCGCCTCGCTTCACATATTGGCCTGGCTTCACATTGATACGCGACATATGGGCGTAGCGTGTCATGTAGTTGAATCCATGGTCAATTTCCACAGTGTTGCCGTAGGCGCTCTGCCAGCCAGCCTCAGTCACGCGACCATTGCCGGTGGCATACACAGGGGTACCGATTGGAGCTGAGAAATCCATGCCCTCGTGGAACTTTCGCGTGCCGTACACGGGATCGATGCGCACGCCATAGCCCGATGCCATCTGCCGCAACTTGCTCTCCGACACTGGCTGGATGGCAGGAATATGGTCGAGACGGTCCTGCTGGTTAAGCGCCTCTTGGCGCAAGAAGTCGAACGACTTGGTCTGGCTGTAGAGCTGGTGGTCAAGCACATCGAGCTTCGACACCACGCTCTTCACCAGTTCGTCGTCGGCCAGCGGGAAGGTGTCGTTGCGCTGTCGGTCCAGGCCTGCGAATCGCTGCGCGTTGCTGATGGGCTTGGCCTGCAACATCACTCGATAGAAATTGTTGTCACGGTTGATGATATCCTCCATCACAGCCATTTGGTCGTCGGCTTGGCGCCCCAGCACCTCGTATTTGGCTCGCAGCTGGGCATTTTCCTGCTTCAGTTCCTTTTCGCGGGGGAAGTCAACGAAATAATACACCACAAAGAATATGGCGCCTCCAATCAGGATGCCGATTATAAATTGGCGCACCACAGCCCACCAGCGCTCCTTGGCGCTGGGATACACTCGCTCGTAGGAGTCGGTGGCTGGATTATATTTGTAAAAAGTCTTTTTGCTCAATTTGGATATTACGCAAAAAAAGAGTAATTTTGCAGTTTGAAATCCGATAAGATTTCGATTGCAAAGATAGCAATTATCTTTTAAACTGAAAAAACAAAAATCGACCCCCGTGATTTTACAGGTGATCGCAAAGGCAGAAACTAAAACAGAAAACTCAGAAAATATATGAGCAAACAACTCACAGCAAAGGAGATACGTGAGTCTTTCAAGGACTTCTTCCGGAGCAAGGAGCATCATATCGTGCCCTCGGCTCCGATGGTTATCAAGGACGACCCGACGCTGATGTTCACCAACGCCGGCATGAACCAGTTCAAGGATATCATCCTTGGCAACAAGGCAGCCAAATACCAGCGCGTGGCCGATTCGCAGAAGTGCCTGCGCGTCAGCGGCAAGCACAACGACTTGGAGGAGGTGGGCCACGACACCTACCACCACACTATGTTTGAGATGCTGGGCAATTGGTCGTTTGGTGACTATTTCAAGCGCGAGGCTATCGACTGGGCATGGGAATATCTGGTGGAAGTGCTTGGTCTTGACCCAAAGCGCCTCTATGCCACAGTGTTTGAGGGTTCGCCAGCCGAGGGCATCAGCCGCGACGACGAGGCCGCTGGCTACTGGGAGAAGCACTTGCCAGCCGACCATATCATCAATGGCAACAAGCACGACAATTTCTGGGAAATGGGCGATACAGGGCCATGCGGTCCCTGCTCGGAAATCCACATCGACCTGCGCAGTGATGAAGAGCGTGCCAAGGTCAGCGGACGCGACATGGTAAACAAGGACCACCCTCAGGTAATCGAAATCTGGAACCTGGTGTTCATGCAGTACAATCGCAAGGCCGACGGCAGCCTGGAGCCGCTACCAGCCAAGGTGATCGACACGGGCATGGGCTTCGAGCGCCTGTGCATGGCTCTGCAGGGAAAGACATCGAACTATGATACCGACGTGTTTACCCCGCTCATCGAAAAAATCGGCCACCTCTCTGGCAAGAAATATGGCGAGGATGCCAAGGTGGATGTGGCCATGCGCGTGATTGCCGACCATGTGCGCACAATCGCTTTTTCAATCGCCGACTCTCAACTGCCCAGCAATGCCAAGGCTGGATATGTGATTCGCCGCATCCTGCGTCGCGCTGTGCGCTATGCCTATACATTCCTAGACCAGAAGGATGCCTTTATGTACCGCCTGATCGATACCCTGATCGACAGCATGGGCGAGGCTTATCCTGAGATTAAGCAGCAGCGTGAGCTGATTATGAAGGTTATCAAGGAGGAGGAGGACGCTTTTCTGCGCACCCTCGACAATGGCATACGCCTACTCGACTCTTCAATCCAGGCTGCTCGCAAGGCAGGCAAGACCGAGATCAGCGGCAAGGAGGCCTTTACGCTCTATGATACCTATGGATTCCCACTCGACCTTACCGAGTTGATTCTCAAAGAGAACGGCATGACCCTCGATGAGGAAGAGTTCAAGAAGGAAATGGACGCTCAGAAGACACGCGCCCGCAATGCAGCAGCTGTTGAGGCTACTGACTGGGTTACTGTCAACGACGGCGAACAAGAATTTGTAGGCTACGACCAAACCGAAGTGGCTGCCCGCATCCTGCGATATCGCAAGGTAAAACAAAAGGGCAAGGAATACTATCAGATTATACTCGACAAGACCCCATTCTACGCTGAAATGGGTGGACAGGTGGGCGACCGCGGCACCCTCACCAGCGCTGATGGCGAAGTGGTGACCATCTACGACACCAAGCGCGAGAATGGCATCGGAGTGCATCTCACTCAGAAAATGCCGTCGAATCCCGAAGCTGAGTTTGTGGCAGCTATTGACAAGGAGGCTCGCCAAGCCATCAGCTGCAACCACACCGCTACCCACCTGCTGCATGCAGCCCTGCGCGAGGTGCTTGGCACACATGTGGAGCAGAAAGGCTCGTTTGTGAGCCCCGATGTGTTGCGCTTTGACTTCTCACATTTCCAGAAAGTTACGCCCGAGGAACTGCGCCAAGTGGAGCATATTGCCAACCGCCATGTGCGCGAAGCTATTGCCCGCGACGAGCGCCGAAATGTGCCCATTGCCGAGGCTAAGGCCCTTGGCGCTATGGCCCTCTTCGGCGAGAAATATGGGGATGAAGTGCGTGTGATCAAGTATGGCGACAGCGTTGAGCTATGCGGTGGCACCCATGTGTCCAACACCGGCAATATCGGCATGATCCGCATCCTCAGCGAGAGCAGCATCGCTGCTGGCATCCGCCGCATCGAGGCTATCACTGGCGGCAACGTAGAGCGCGTTGTAGATGAGATGGCCGACACCATCAAGCAGATTGCTGCGATGTTCAACAACAGCAAGGACGTGTTGGCAGCTCTGCGCAAGAGCATCGAAGAAAATGCTGACCTCCACAAGCAAGTTGACGAATACTTTGCCGAGCGCGTGGTCAACCTCGCTAAGGAGGCCATTGCCAAGGCTGATATCGTGAATGGCATCAAAGTGGTGAGCATGGTTGGTCCGCGCATCCCCGATGTGGTGAAGAATGTAGCCTTTGAGGTGCGCACAGAGAGCCCTGAGAATACTGTATTCTTGGGCGCAACCATCGACACAGCCGGCAAACCGCTGTTGACAGTGATGGTAACTGAGGACTTGCAGAAGAACGGCCTCAATGCCAGCCAGATGGTGCGCGAGGCAGCTAAGTGCATTAAGGGCGGTGGCGGCGGCCAGCCGGGCTTTGCCCAGGCCGGCGGCAAAGACCGCGAAGGCATCACCGCAGCCTACGATAAGCTTCGCGAAGCTTTGTAACGCGTCAGCCCTTCGATGCGTCAGCCGTTCGATGCGTCAGCCGTTCGATTACCCAGGTTCCTCGCTTTCCCGCTTTCCCGGGAAAGCGAGGAAAACGAGGAATCCGGAAAATCGGACGCCATCCGGAATCTTGCCACCTATCACTTAAAACTTAAAACCTTTCTTGTGGATTTCACTGAAAATTCGTAACTTTGCACTATGGAAAAGACATTTATAACAATTAAAAAGATACTGTTGGCATTTGCTATGGCATTGCCGCTGATGGGGGTGGTGGCATGCGGCAGCAGCCACAATGATGATCCTACGCCTGATCCAGAGCCCGAGGATGAGACTACACTGCGCACTGTGCTGGTATATATGGAGGCCAAAAACAACCTTGGATACAGCATTGACGCTCTCAACCTGCGCCAGATGCAGGAAGCCGCAGCCTTAGGCGACCTGGGCAAAGGGCGCCTGCTGGTGTTCCACTCGCCCAACAGCGGTGAAACCACCATCAAGGAAATCACTGCAACTGGCATCGACACCCTGTATATCTACCAAGAGGCTCCCTCAGCCGTGACCATCGACTGCATGCGCGACGCATGGGCCAAGGTCAAGGAATATGCTCCCGCCAAGGAGTACGGCATGGTACTGTGGAGCCACGCCACTGGCTGGCTGCAGGACGGCATTGCCGACAGCATGACAGGCGCAACTCTTTATACTTACGGCAATGAAAAAAATAATAAAATGAATATTACGGCTCTGGCAAAGGCTTTGGATGGGCAAGAGTTGGAATTCATTTATTTCGATTGTTGCTATATGATGAATATAGAAAGTCTGTATGAATTAAGGAATTGTGCAAATTATTTTGTGGGAAGTCCCACAGAAACACCATTTAATGGAATGCCTTATGATTTGAATCTAAAATATTTATTTGGTGAAGAAATAGATTTGATAGGCGCAGCAGAATCAACCTTTAATTATTATAAAGATTTAGATTTTGGCACTTATGAGTCCGATCCAAGGTATGCGCAATGCCCCATTACAATGTCGGTGGTAAAGGCATCGGAAATTGATAATCTTGCAGAAATTACTCGTGAGGTGTATCTACAATCGGATAGCTTATATCCCGAAGGATATGAGCCTCAGTACTATTCAGATATACATGTTTATTATAGTGATTTTGGCGATTACATAAACACCCTCTGTCAGGACGAAGGTTTGCTGAGCACCTGGAATGAAATATTTGACCGCACAGTAATTTACAAGGTCAATCAACCTTGGATTTGGGGCGATTTTGAATTAAGCAGATATTCAGGTCTCACCACATACATTATAAAAGACACTGGCTATATCTACACTAAAAATTACAACACCCTCAGCTGGTACACAGATGTGGTGAAGGATGCAGTCGAATAATTAGCACAAACCAATGATTCAATCCGATCTATATCCTCTTGACCTCAATACAGTCAAACCTGACTCAATCCCAAGCGTACAGGAAGAGATTGAGATGCTCAAGTCGATGCCTCTCGATGAGTTTTTCGACAAGGCCATCTCATCGGTGGTGACATTTACCATCAACCTTACCATTGCCGTCGTAGTGTTCTACGTCGGCAAGTTCATTATCAATAAGATCAATCATGTGCTGGCCACCATATTGGTGCGCCGTCAAGTGGATAAGAGCCTCACCACCTTCGTGTTGTCGCTGGTCAAGATGGTGCTCTACTTCCTGCTAATTGTCACGGTGATTGGCATCTTGGGTATTGAGACCTCGTCGTTCATCGCGCTCTTCGCCTCGGCCGGCGTTGCCATCGGTATGGCATTGAGTGGTACGCTCCAGAACTTTGCTGGAGGCGTGCTAATCTTGCTTATCAAACCTTACAAGGTAGGGGATTACATTGAGGCTCAGGGTTATGCAGGCACAGTGCAGGAGATTCAGATTTTTCACACTATAATAGTTACCCCTGACAATAAGTCAATTATAATCCCTAATGGCGGCCTGTCCACAGGTTCGGTAAATAATTACAGCCGTGAGGATTATCGCCGCGTGGATTGGACCATAGCTATCTCTTACGGCGACAATGTGGACGCGGCGCGCAAGGCAATTCTCGATATCTTTGCAAGCGATAGCCGCTTGGTGAAGCAGTATGTCGAGGATGACCGTCGCGAACGAGCCATTGCTGCCGAAGAGGCACTACACGACAGTCTGGTGGAGCTGCCCCAGGAGAGCCATAACTTCCTATGGCGACTGGTGCATAAGCGTCAGCGTCGCATGCGCGACCGCATCAGCGATTGGCAAAACAATGAATTAGCCAAGACCATGCGCATGGTGCCTAAGGTTGACCGCAGCCCAGTGGTGTGGGTGAGCGAGTTGGCCGACAGCAGCGTCAACCTCAGCGCACGCGCATGGACGCGCAACGAATACTACTGGGGGGTTTTCTTCGAACTCAACGAGCGCTTCTATAACGAATTGCCCCAGCACGGCATCAACTTCCCCTTCCCGCAGCTCGATGTCCACCTGCCGAGCCAGCAATGAATAATAAATACTGAATGATGGGCTGTCGCATTCTTGCCACAGCCCATTTTTATGGGTTTATAGGAGTTCCAAAAAAATTATTCATTATTCATTATCCATTATTCATTATTTTTTTTGTAACTTTGCTAAAATGATAAAAAAATTGGCCTATGCTGTATTCGATGACAGGCTTTGGCCGTGCTACGGTTGAAACCTCCGACAAGAAAATCACCGTTGAGATAAAGAGTCTCAACTCAAAGCAAATGGACTTGGCTGTGCGTGTGCCACAGGCATTTCGCACCTCTGAAGCTGAGGTGCGAAACATCGCCTCGCGTGCCCTGCAACGCGGAAAAGCTGACCTCACGGTGACATCTGAGCCACTCAATGGCGAGACAACCGCACAAATCAATATCAACGCACTCAAAAGTTACAAGCACCAAATCCTGGAAGCTTCCGAAACACTTGGCATCAATCCACCCGAGGATTGGTACTCGGTGCTGTTGCGCTTCCCCGATGTGATGACATCCGAGGTTGCTCCCGATGCCAACGAGGCCGATGTGCAAGCCTTGCTGCGCTGCACTCAGGAGGCTGTGGACCAGCTGATGGCTCATCGCCGCGAAGAGGGCAAGCGCCTTGAGGATTTCTTTGCCCTGCGCATTAGGCGCATCCAAGAGTTGCTCGCCAAGGTGCCACAGTTCGAAGAGGAGCGTATCTCACGCATTCGCACACGCATCGAAGACAACCTCAACAAACTCAACACCGTAGAATACGACCATGGCCGATTCGAGCAAGAGATGATATTCTACATCGAAAAGCTCGACATCAACGAAGAAAAGCAACGACTGGCCCAGCACTTGAAATATTTCATGGAGACAATGGCTCAGCCCGATGGAGGCCAGGGCAAAAAGCTCGGGTTCATCAGCCAGGAAATGGGCCGAGAGATTAATACCCTCGGCTCGAAAAGCAACCAAGCCGACATGCAGCGCCTGGTAGTCCAAATGAAGGACGAACTGGAGCAAATCAAGGAGCAAGTGCTGAATGCGATGTAAGTTTATGGGACTTGATGGGATTAAATGAGAGCTCGATGTGACAACCGTCCGTTCGTTTTCTCGTTTTCCCGCTCTCCCGATAATCCAAAATAAAAAATTTTTTATGGATCGTTTAGGTAAGTTAATCGTAATTTCCGCCCCAAGTGGAGCTGGCAAGTCCACGATCATTAATTCGATTCTTGATGAGGGTGCAATTGATATGCAATTCTCGGTCTCAGCCACCAACCGCAAGCCGCGCGAGGGCGAAGAGAATGGGGTAAGTTATCATTTTATGACCACTGAGCAATTTCGCGATGCCATTGCCAACAACGAATTTGTAGAGTGGGAGCAGGTGTATCCTGGGCGCTATTATGGCACCTTGAGGCGCGAAATCGAGGAAAAATGTCGCCAAGGCCACAATATAGTGCTCGACATTGATGTGAATGGAGCACTTAGGGTAAAGAAGCAGTTCGGCGACCAAGCCCTCACAGTCTTTGTGATGCCACCGAGCATCGACGCCCTGAAAAAGCGTCTTGAGCACCGTGGCACCGAAGCTCCCGAAATCATCAGCGAGCGCCTCAACCGCGCCGAATATGAAATGGAGCGGGGACAAAAGGACTTTGATGCCGTAATCCTCAACGACGACCTCGACAAGGCAATTGCCGAAACCAAAGCTACCATCCAGAATTTTATTAATTGTTAATACTTTAATTATTAATGATTAATTATTAACCTTTATTCCATGGAGAAGATAGGCATTCTGGGAGGTTCGTTCAACCCCGTGCATGTGGGTCACATGATGATCGCCAATTATCTCACACAGTGGGGGATTGTGGATAAGGTGTGGCTTACCCTCTCGCCTCGCAATCCGCTCAAGGACAGCGCGGAACTTATCCCCGACATGAAGCGACTGGCCATGCTGAAGATAGCCTGCGAGAATGTGCCGGGTGTGCATATTTGCGACATCGAGCTCTCAATGCCTCGTCCCTCCTACACAATCGACACGCTCCGCCTGCTCAAAAAGCGCCATCCCAACAAGGACTTCAAGCTGGTCATTGGCAGCGACAATTGGAACACTTGGAACCAATGGCGCGCTGGCGATGAGATTCTCGATGAGTTCGGTGTGCTGGTTTATCCTCGTCCCGGCAAGGAAATCAAGAATCAGTATGTAGATGGCATGGACGTGGTGTCGAGCCCGATGATTAATCTGTCCAGTTCGTTTATTCGACAAGCCATATCCAAGGGCAGGGATGTAAGATGTTTCCTGCCTACAGGCGTGTATGATTATATCAAAACTAACCACCTTTACGAGCCAAAACAATGATTGATACTCAGCTTAAGCCTAATCAATTGGCATTCATAGCCCTCTCCAACGAGTATTGTCAAGCCGTGGAGACAGCCTCAGAGATGCAGCAGGATGAGTTTGTGGATTCGATGTTGCGTCTGTTGCCCCGACTTTATATCTCAGCCACCGACTTGGCTGACCCAATGATAATTGATGAATCCACTTATCTGCCATCGAGCCTCGACGAGGAATACTACGACGCCGTGCGCCGAGGCATGGAGATGCAGTTGGGTGAAGATGATGCCTACCTTGAGGTATTTGAGGAGGATATGAAGTACAGCGACACCCCCATCTCGGCCAGCATTGCCGAGAACCTGGCCGACATCTTCCAGGTTCTCTACAATTTCACAGATTCCATCAAGGATTCCACCACCGAGCACACTGAGCAGATGCTCGAGGCCGTAAAGGAGGACTTTGGCTCTTACTGGAGTCGCGTGCTGTGCAATGTCCTACGTGCCCTCAATGCCATAAAATATAAATGAGTAATAAGTATCAAGTTACTACTGTGAGAGATTTGCTTAATTTTCTTGACGCGTCGCCTGTGAATTTTTATGCAGCTGATACGGTGGTTGACGAACTGCGTCAAGCTGGCTTCGTAGCCTTAGACCCAGCTGACCATTGGACACTCAATCCCGGCGGACGCTATTATATTACCAAAAATGGCAGCGCAGTATTTGCCTTTATCGTTGGCACTGACCCACTGGCTGGCTTTAAAATCATAACTGCCCATAGCGATAGTCCATGCTTCCGCATCAAGCCAAATCCCGAGATGATTAGCGAGGGTGGAATTATTCGCCTCAACACTGAGGTTTATGGCGGTCCGATTCTTTATACTTGGTTCGACCGACCGCTCTCGATTGCTGGGCGAGTGATTCTGCGCAGCGACGACCCGCTCAGGCCTGAAACTCGCCTTGTGCGCTTCGACCGTCCGTTGCTCACTATTCCTCACCTGGCTATCCATTTCAATCGCCAGGTCAACGAGGGAAATCCCTTGTCGAAGCAGCGTGATATGATGCCCGTGCTGGGCATTATCAATTCGGCTGCCGAGGAGGATAATTATGTGCTCAAGATGGTGGCTAAAGAGCTTGGCGTGGACACCAACGATATCCTCGATTTCGACCTCAGTCTTTACGACACCACCAAGGCATGCCTGCTTGGGGCTAACGATGAATTTGTAAGCAGCGGCAGGCTCGACGACCTCAGCATGGTTCATGCAGCCTTGTCGGCTCTGGTGGATGCTCCCCAGCCCCAGGCGCGCACCTGCGTAATGGCAATCTTCGACAACGAAGAGACGGGCTCAGGCACCAAGCAAGGCGCTGCTTCGCCAATCTTGGTTGACCTGCTGCAACGCATTAATGCCTCGCAGGATGGCACTTTCGAGACCTATCTGCGTGCTATTGAGCGCAGCTTCATGGTATCGGCTGACAATGCCCACGGGCTTCATCCCAACTATGTGAGCAAGTACGACCCGACCAATCACCCGATGCTTGGCAGTGGGCCAGTGATCAAGATCAATGCCAACTGCAAGTATATGACTGATGCTGACTCGTCGGCGGTGTTCCGCACGATATGCGAGGAAGCTGATGTGCCATATCAATACTTTGTGAATCATAGTGATGTGGCTGGCGGTTCTACGCTTGGCAACATCCTCACCTCCCAGATACCGCTTCGCGGCGTAGATATGGGCGCACCTCTGTGGGCCATGCACTCAGTGCGCGAAACAGGGTCAATCGACGATCACAACTTCACCATCCGTGCATTCTCCAAATTCTACGAGCTATAAAAACTACCGATTTAACGGATTATGGCTGCAGACCTTCTTCGAGGGTCTGCAGCCATTTGTTTTTTAGTTGCTGCCAGGGGGTAGGGGTGAGGATTTCTTTTTCGTTGAGGAGGGCTTGCACATATACTTCGCCCTCGGAGTCGTGATAGAAGATGAGCTGGAGATTGGCAGCCATCGGCACAAATTCGTAATCGTGCCATTGTGCAGCCACATCTTCGTACCGCTCGATTTCAGGAGTCGGGACTATCTGCATCAGCGACATTAGGCGCAGCAAGTGCGTGTCGTGGCCAAATCGCAAATCGGCGGCGCAGCCACGAGGTTCGCCTATTTGGGAGCAGTGCGGTCCGTGACCCACTGCCTCGATCGCAGCATCTGCATCTTCAATAATTCCCATGAGCAGCGAGTCGGCGCAGTGGATGGTGCGGCCAGCAGCGATGGGCGTATCGCTATTACACATGTACATCCTGGCGTTCACGCACTTCCAAAGTGCTTTCATTCCCTCGTAAGTAAATATGGAATACAAATCCAAATCCTCCAGCCCTACATTTTGCATACTTTGTACCGCCCAATAGAGTTCCAGGATCCATTTTATCTGTTGCTCCTGCGTCATCTTATCGGGATTTGCAAATAGCGACCCTATTATTCGGCTGGGATCCACAGTCGCTGCCACAAATTCCATATACCCCCGGCTCGATTCCAATGAGTCCTTGAAGGCCTTGGCCTCGGCTGACTCATAGGCCATCTGCTGCATCAGCTTGGGGTAGGGCAGGCGGCTGATTTTTAGCGAGGGATTCACCTCTTTCAGGCCTTCGCAGAATGCGGCCATGCTCATGGCGCACCGCATAGCCGTAGAGGATTTGGCGCGGATAAAAGCTGAATCGGCGAAAACCTCGGGGAATCGCCCGATCATTCGCTGCGCTATGTCGTGGTGCTGACGTTCGCCAAGCGGAGTTAGCTGGCCCGCACGGCCTATGCCATCGTTTGTTAAAAGCCTTAGCTTTCCCCGAATCTCTTTGCCTCGCTGAGTTAACTCTATAGTATCCATAGGTGTAAGCAAGCTAAGATACCGCGCATCTTCAGTAAGCCATCTTGATCCATGGCGGCCATAATGGCTGATATAAAATGGCGTTAGCCCCAATGACCGATAATCCGGCAAAATACCATTTTCTCCGGCTCTATTCTCATAAGCGCAGTACGAGCTGCCAAGCTGCTGCCAAGTCTGCGCCGCAGATATCCCTGGCATCAATACAGCCAATATCAAATACCAAATTTTTTCCATCACAAAATATCTATCATATCAATTTTACAAAATTAGCATTTTTGATGTGATTTTGTTGGTATAGAAGATAGAAAAATTGGAAAAATATGCCTATCTTTGCGAATAAGTTGATAAATCACTTGATATGAAAAAACTTTACTTCTTTTGGCTGCTGCTTGCACTCTGGCTGCCAATGCCGAGCAGCTTACGCCCGAGCAGGCCTTGGCTCGAATGGGCCAATCTGCGCCAGCAAAGGCCAAAGCAGCCGATGCCTCGCAGATGCGACTGGCAAAGACCCTAACTGCGGAGGGCATCAACACACTGTATGTCTTTAACGGGCAAGATCGTGCCATGATCCTCAGTGCCGACGACTGTGCACAGCCCCTGCTGGGCTACACCGAAGGCGTGATTGACGCGGATAATCTCCCATCCAATATGCAAAGGTGGCTCGATGATTACTCGCGCCAAATAGCCTATGCCGCCAAGTTGGGCATTCAAAACACCGAAGTTGAAGAAGAGCCTTGGGAACCAGTGGGTCCGCTTTGCTCTACCTTATGGTCACAAGAAGGTCCTTACAATCTGCTTTGCCCTGAGAAAGATGGCGAGCTCTGCTTGACAGGATGCGTAGCCACTGCAATGGCGCAAGTAATGAAGTACCATGAATGGCCAGTCCAAGGTCGCGGCACCGTAGCTTACACCTGGGAGCGCCATGCCGATGATTGGGTGAACTTGGAGATGGACATGTCGGAGGCTGTCTTTGACTGGGACAACATGCTCAACACCTACGATAACACTGCCACGGAAGAGCAGCAATTGGCTGTAGCCACCCTGATGAAAGCCTGCGGATACGCTGTAGAAATGTATTATGGTGGTTTTGACGAAGGATCTGGTGCCCTTTCAGAAATAGAGGCTTACGCCATGCGAGAATATTTAGACTATGCTCCCTCGGCCTCTCTGGAAATGCGCAATCATTATAGTTTCAGTCAATGGGAAGAAATGTTATATGACAACCTCAGAGAATATGGCCCAATATCATTTGGCGGGGTTGGAACCGACTGGTCAGGCCATGCCTTTGTGTGCGATGGCTACCAGGACGGCTATTTTCATTTCAATTGGGGTTGGGGTGGTTCAATGAACGGCTTCTTCCAGCTTGATGCCATTGGCATCGATGTTGGTGCAGAAAGTGGCGGAGAATCCCAAGTGTGGGATTTCTGTTACTATCAGAGTGTGGTACTCGGTCTGGCTCCAAGTACAAAAGACGTAGAAGCGGCCAAGCCATATATGTATAGTAATGATCCATTGGCGTTGGCCGAAGACTCAGATAATCCATCTTGGATATGGCTTATGAATCCCGTGTTTGCCATGGCTAACCGTATCCTTCCTTATGAAATGGGCATGCATCTTATAAATGTGGATAATTCCGCTGAGGATATATATCTTCCTTTCTACGACATGGGCATATATCTTATAGAACCTTGTGAATTTATGCCAGGCTACGGATATGGAGATTTGGTTTGCCACATGGACGGCCTGGAGCCGGGGTCATATCTGGTTAATCCAGTTTCGCGTGAAGTAGGCGATAATGAATGGGTGCCTATCCGCTTCCGATACCCCGCATCCCAAGCCATTGAGGTAGAGTGGGATGGCGCCAAAGTCACAGTCAAAGACAAGAACAATGTAATACCCGATGACGCTTACTCTTTCTTTGATATCGGCAAGGCTATCTTTGAGGATCCTTTCGTGTATCCAGCTTATACAAGTGAATGGGTAGCATCGTGGGAAGTGGACATTCAAGAAGCCAACGAATTACCTGGTCTCTACCGTCTTGTTAACCCATACGCCAACTATCCGCTTATTGGCCAGACTATCTCGCTTTCAGATATCTGGGGCGAAGGCACATACACTATCACTTACGATGATAGCACTCCCCACTACATCTATATTCATGCTGAGAATCCTGACTGCGTGTACATGACCACATCTTATACGGGGTTGACCATCGACCCAGAGTATGGCGAAATGATTGGCACATCGTACCTGTGGGAAAACTGCCTTAAGGAGGGCGCGACTGAGGATTTGGCCGATGCCATAGCCAAGGGCATGGCTGGCTACCTCGAAGACGGCATGATCACCTTCCCACAATGGTCGCTAATGGACCGTGAAGTTAAGGATGACGAGTGGCGCTACACCACCCAGATACGTGACACCAAGATCGTGCTCCCCGGCACTCCTGACTGCCGTATCCACCTCGCTACCGAGGGATGTGGAGCTGAAAACAGAATTCCTTGCAGCACTGAGATAGGCAGCGATGTTGCCGCTGTGCTTTACTACACAATGCCAGGTGCTGCTGATTTGAGCCAAGCTGTAGTTAAGGAGACTTATGCCAACCATAAAGAGGATTGCATCGAACTGTCCGAGTCAGAGGAATTTACCGTAGAGTTGCCCACTTCTGGCAAATACACTCTGTTTGTGTTCGCCCTCGATGCCGATGGCAACTATCGCGGGGGCGATGTAAAATATCTTTATGGTGTGGATTATTCCACCGAAGGATGGACCGAGCTTGGCCAGGTTGACTTCACCGAGGTATTTGTAAGCCAATGGTACAAGTATGACAATGAAATAGTGCCAGGCGTCACCATTGAGGGCAACAATGCTACTCCTGGATTCTATCGCCTTGTAAACCCATATTCTACCCACAGCCTAAGCCAGTACTTGCATGCCGATGACCATGATCATTACATCTACATCCATGCTGAGGACCCCGAGCGAGTATATATCGACGAATGTCCTGTGGGTCTGGATTGTGGTTACGGTCAGACATTCGTATGGTCGCTTGCTGGTCAGCAAATGGAAAATGGCATGAGTGCCGATGAGGTAGCTGCTGCTAACAGCTTTGGCAAGATGGAAGATTCAGTGATTACTTTCCCTGAGGGCAGTCTGCTGATGTTTGACTATTGTGTAATGCGTGAGCCTCGCCTGGCTGATGCATTGTCATTCAGCCTCAATCTATCAGGCCTTAGCGGCCTCAGCGGCGTGGCAGCAGATGAGTGCGAAACTCCTGTGCAGTACTTCAACCTGCAGGGACAGCGGATAGCCAATCCCACTCCCGGCCTCTACATCAAGGTCACTGGATCCCACGCTGAAAAGCTCCGCATTAAGTAAAATGCGTTCAATCTGGCGATATATCAAGCGCTTTGGCAAATGGTTTGCCAACAAAGAATGGTGGGTGCAATGGTCGATTGCATTCATAGCAACTGCTTGTGGTATCCTTGTCACAGTTGGCACAGATTCTTGGCTTCAATACCGCGATAAGCAAGAAAAAGCCAAGCGCGCCTTGGAGGTGATATTAGTGTCGCTCCACGACGAATGGGATGAAATGGATGGTGATGTAGAGCGCGTGCAATTTCAAGACTCGATAATGCAAGCCGTAAACATCCAATTCCAAGGCGACTCGCTCAACGAGGCCAGCTGCCAGCTCTTCTACAAGATGATGAGTGCCATGGCAGTGCATCACCCTTGGCAAGCAACCTACGGCGTGTACTACAACTCGTTTGATTTCTGGCTTGCCATTGACAATCCAGCCGTTATGCAGGCCCTTGGTCAAGCCTACACCAACGAGGGCATGTTCTTGCAGATAATGTCAACTCTCCAAACCAGAAAGCGAGAACTGTTCACTGCGTTCTCAAGCTACAAATGGAAGGAAGAATATCCCAGTTTCCGAGTCTTGGTGAGGCAGTGGATGCGCAATCCCGAACTGAAACTCTTCTTAGATGAGTTTTCTCGCTGTTCCAAGATGATGGCGGTGATATGTCAGGAACAAGCCCATTTGCTCGCCTTTCTGCGCGACAGCCTCGGCATTAGCGAAGAGCGAATACTGGAGCTAAGCACCGACTATGAAATGGGCATGCAAGAATATTACGAAGCCAAACCGCAAAATTAGAACACAAAATAACAAACGACAAAATTAACCCAGGAAAATGAAAAAGTATCTGCATTTCTTAATGACCGCAATGCTGGTGTTCACATGCGCCGGCTTCCTTTCAGCCTGCGGCGACGATGACGATGATCTGGCACAGACCTACACGTTCTCTGCAGGCTTCTCCACTGCCGTTGGCAGTCTCACTGAGATGGCTGAGGTAGAAGACTATTTCAATACCAACTTAGGTCCCGAGCTTGGGGTGACTATGACTAATGGCATATTCAAGCTGACTGATACCTACGCCAATTGCGAAACCCGCATCTTGGCAGCCTTGTCAGCTCTTTGTCCCGCAATTCCCGATAAGGGTTGGGAAGGCTACTATGTGTACCAAGTGACTTGCACAACCACTGGCGAGGTGATTGCTTACCTTGAAATCCAACAATCGGATGACAATGGAGTGCCCCAACCCTCAGGCAAATCAGGAGGCGGCATAGAATTTTAATCTACTAATAGATGAAGTTAATAAGGCTTCTTCCTGCATTAAGTATGATATTGCTGTCCTGTAGCGATTCTAATTCTGTAGAGTCGGTGCAGGATGGCAAAGTCATTATTGTGATGTTCTCACCCAATGGATTGGGAGACCGCAGTTATAGCGACCAATTATTGAGTGGGGTGCAAAGATTTTATAGCCAATGGGCTGACAAAGGGGTGTCAGTGCTTTCTTACAATCCGGGCGACATCACCGAGGCGGAATCCATATTTTCAGATTGGCTTAATATGGATATAGGCAAGCCTTCCCTGTTTGCCTTTGCATCAAGCGACTATGTGGATATGGCAAACAAATATCTTGCAGGTACCGACGGCCCTGGCCCAGACAAGACGGTGCTGCTCTATGAAGACACAAACCCTAACGGATTGCCACTAAATTCATTTTTCATCTCCATGTACGGCGCGGCATACCTTGCTGGCGTAAATGCTGCTGTATGCTCGGAAAAGGGAGCACTCGTGATGCTGGGCAGCGGCACGGCTGCCCCAGTGCTGTCGGGCTGTTATGGATTTGTGGATGGTTGGCATGCCTTGCGCGATGATGACCCCACAGTGCTGGCCCTGGCTAACGACTGGAGCGGCTATTCAATGGCCTCAGATGTTTACAAATGGATGTATGATTGGGCCGATGAGTATGATTTCTTGTTTCCTGTAGCAGGGGGGTCCAGTCAGGGAGTGTATAGGTATTTGCGCGAGTTCCCAGGCCAGATGTGGACCACAGGCATGGATATTGACCAGAGCGACTACTGTGATGCTATTATCGGTAGCGTAGTGAAGAACATCGACGTGATGACAGTCGACTGCTTCACGGCATGGGTCGAGGGGCGTGAGTTGCCTCATGGCGAGGTATATGGCATAGAGAGCGCCTACATCGAGTGGCGACTCTCGCCAGCGTATGCCAATCAGTTTCAGGATTTGATTGATGCCCACTTCGCCGATGCCGTGGCAAAAGAGGCAGAGTATGAGGGACTGTGAACTGGGGACTCAAACCCTACAAACCATTCTTTTTAAAACGTGGGTGCGTCATAATGGAACCATACCATGGAATCCCATAGGGCGTTCTTTCAAATAGTTATCAATATTCCCATTTTTACACACAAAATCGGTGCCTTTG
>JAJBUG010000003.1 GCA_020860515.1 Bacteroidales bacterium
AATATAGAATGCTCCTACGGAGTTCCTTGATAAAAGTTAATTATGACACATCCCCATTTTTATTGTAGAGAGAAATTGAAAGCCTGTAGGAAATCGCGCAAGGCTGGCCGCTGCTCCATCATGTGCTGAAGCACTTCGGCCTGGGTCCAGGTAATCGGCGATGATTCTCCTTGTATCACTCGCACCTGTAAGTCGATATTGTCGTTTTTCAAGGCATCGCGCATGAATTGCCTAAGATTTGGCATAGCCTCATTAAATGTTTCCACTTGGATATTGTCATCCACTGGCACCAAGTATTGGTCGTCGGCTATCTTTTGAAGTTTTACCGATAGCATAGTGTTGACCAGAATTTTCTCTGTAGGATGATCCTGGGTATACTTAAACCAAGCGTCCATAAGCTGCTGCTCAGTGTAGGACTCGGCGCGCTTTGGGCTATTGGCTCCCAGCTTGGGCTCCGGTGCCTGAGTTTGAGGCTTGATGCCTTTGATTGAGAGAGAAATATGAGGCCCCGAGGCTGGGCGCCGAGGAGCGGTTGCGGTCGGGTTTTGACCTCCTGAGGCTCCTTGTCCTCCTGTTAATCCTTGTGCTCCTTGCCCCTTTGCGGGAAAAGCAGGATTAGCAGGATTAACAGGGGTTATAGGAGCTGCAGGATTGGCAGGAGCAGGAGCCATTGCTGGCTGGGGAGTGGCGGCGATTGGCTTTAACTGCCCCTCCCCGCCGCCGTCAATTCCGGGGGAGGGGCTGCATAATTGGCATAGTTTTACCAGCGTCAATTCCACTAAGAATTGCTTGCTGGTGGCTGCGCGGTAGTTAAGGTCCGCCTCATTACACAGGTCCATGGCTCGGTACAGAAATTGCGGCGAGCATTTCTGAGCCACTTGAGCCATCTGGGCTTTTATTTCGTCAGCCATCTCAAGCAGTGGTAATGTGGCCGGATTCATTGCCACCATCAAATCGCGCATATATAGGCCAAGACCGTTGATGAAGAATTGCGAATCGAAGCCCTTGTCGCGTATCTCCTTATAGATAAGCAGTGCGCTTGGCACATTGCCTGTGAGAAAGGCTTCGATAAGCCGCGAGTAATATGCGCTGTCGAGCACGTTGAGATTGTCGATGGCGCTTTGGTATGTTATATTGCCCATCGAGGAGGCTGCGACCTGATCGAAAATCGAAAGAGCATCACGCATTGCGCCATCAGCCTTTCGCGCTATCAAGTTAAGCGCCCCCTTGTCGGCACTTATCCCCTCCTGCTCAGCCACATAGCTGAGGTGATCAATCATATCCTGGATTGTGATGCGGCTGAAATCATAGATTTGGCAGCGGCTCAGAATCGTAGGGATAATCTTATGCTTTTCGGTGGTGGCCAGGATGAAAATCACATATTCTGGGGGCTCTTCCAATGTCTTTAAGAATGCATTGAAAGCCGCTGATGACAGCATGTGCACCTCATCGATGATGAACACACGATACTTTCCAGTGGTTGGGGGCACCTGCACTTGTTCGCACAGAGCCTTGATGTCTTCCACGCCATTATGCGAGGCGGCGTCAAGTTCTACGATGTTGAGTGAGTTGCCCCGGTTGAATTGCTGGCAGCTCTCACACTCGTTGCAAGCCTCGCCATCGGGGGTGCGGTGCTGGCAATTGATTGTTTTGGCGAAGATGCGCGCGCACGACGTCTTGCCCACTCCGCGTGAGCCAGTGAATAGGTAAGCGTGGGCCAAGCGGTCAGTGGCTATGGCATGCTTCAAGGCCGCAGTCAGTGGACGCTGGCCAATGACAGTGGCAAATGTTGACGGGCGGTATTTGCGCGCCGATACTATATAGTGTTGGTCTTCCATAGTCAATTGTACGTGCCGTCGCTGTTAGCAGGAGCGCTCCACACAGCGCGCATGATGCGCTCGATATTATCATCGAGAGTTTTTACAGCCAGTTGCAGGCAGATGCCCACTTGCTTCACCGAAAGACTGGATTCATCGGTGTTAAGGCCGCAATGGCAGGTGAGTTCGCCATCCTGGGGGTCAACGCCGACGGTGGTGAATTTGGTATTGAAATTAATGTCGTTGAGAATGGGATATACCACATTCAGCTTGCGCTTTGGCAGGTTGCCCTCCCATGACACATAGCACATGAAATATTCCTCATCCTCCTTGGCAACAAGGTGCACCTGCACCTTGCCGTTCTCTACCGAAAGGCCCAAGTTGAAGCAACTAAGGTCCTCGCGGAACTCATATTTGAATTCTGAATCGTCAAGAAAGGTCTTGATCGTATCTATCATGTCTGACATATAGGGAGTTTTCGGTTTTTATATGCAAAATTAAAGAAAAAATTTTGGAAATCCAACAACAAAGTGTAACTTTGCCAATAATTCTACACATTAATCTCTACACACATTGGTCTGTCTTATGGAAGAACTGATGCAATACGTATGGCAATACCGGCTATGGCCGACAGGGGACATGGTCACGGTCACTGGTGAGCGCATCGAAGTGCTCGACCCTGGCATCCTCAATCGAGATGCCGGACCTGATTTCTTCAATGCCAAGCTTAACATCGGAGGCGAGCATTGGGTAGGCAATGTAGAGATGCATGTGCGCGCCAGCGACTGGCATCGCCATGGCCACGGCCAGGATCGTGCCTATGATACTGTGGTGCTGCATGTGGTAGAGGTTGATGATATGCAGATTACTCGCCCCGATGGTACGCCCATACCGCAGATGGTGATGCGGCCTGATCGAAATTTCAACCATACTTACCATCAGTTGGTCAATAATCCGCTGCTGGAGCTGCCTTGCAGCCGCGAATTGGTGGAGTTGCCAAGAATTTACATCAGTGATTGGATTGCTGCTCTTGCCTATGAGCGCTTATTTACCAAGACCGATCGCATTGCCGCCTTGCTTGAGCGATACCAAGGCAACTGGTCCGATGTGGTGTATGTGACTGTGGGCCGCGCCTTGGGATTCAGCACTAATGCTGAGCCATTTGAGCTGCTGGCCAACAGCACTCCTCTAAAAACCATGTTGCGCAACAGTGATTCCCTCACAGCTATTGAGGCTATTCTCTATGGACAGGCTGGTTTTCTTGAGGGCTCGCTCGAGGATGATTATTATAAGCAGCTTAAGCAGGAATATGCCTTCTATGCCACAAAGTACGGACTCAAGCGCAGCCCGAATATCTATTGGAAGATGGCGCGAATGAGGCCGCAGAATTTCCCACATCGGCGCATTGCTGCGTTGGCCACTATGATTTATCAGGGTTTTCGGCTTGGAAGCGCGGTGCTGAGTGTGGAGACTGAGGAACAAGCACGCGCTCTTTTCGATTTCAATCTGATGGGTTATTGGGCTCGCCATTTCAATTTCAGTCCTACTGATGGAGGTGCCACTCCTAAGGCGTTCAGCTATAGTTCTACTACTGTGCTCCTGATCAATGTGGTGGTGCCACTGCTGTATGCTTATGGCGGTGCTACTGGCGACACCGGCCGCCAAGAGCGAGCCATCGACCTTCTCCAGACCCTCAAGCCCGAGAGCAACAGCATAGTGGATCTATATCGCCGTGGTGGCTTGGAGGCCACAAGCGCCTTCGACAGCCAAGCCCTCATCCAACTCCGCCGCAACTATTGCCAGCAGCGCAAATGCCTCTTCTGCCGCATCGGCCACCGCCTCCTCTCCGCCCGCGTCAAAGCCCCTCGTGCCTAAAACTAAGAAATTAAGCTGAAAAATGATATTTCAAGGAAGGTTCTCGGGCATAATCACCATATCTTCCCAATGGTAAAATTTATTTTGAAATTTTTAGCTAAAAAATAGGATATTAAAACTAATATCATTAACTTTGCATTGTTATTTAATCAAACCCTTAAAATGAAATACAATGAGTTAGAAAAATTGCTTAAGAAACATGGGTGCTACGACACTGGCAAGACAGTCAACGGCCACCCATCATGGTACAGCCCGATAACGAATAAGAACTTTAAAATGAGCCATCGCGGTTCGCAGGAAGTTAAGCCGGGAACATTAAAATCAATCTTGAAAGAAGCCGGAATTAAATAATTCCCATAGCTTTCACTCAAAAATAATAAATTATGAAAAAGGTAAGAGCATTAATAGAGAGAGGCAAGGACGGCACCTACGGAGTATATTTTCCGGATGACAATGGCTTAGAATATGGCATCTTCGGAGAGGGAGATACCGTGAAGGAGGCTATTGAAGATTTGGAGCTTTCATATCGAGATATGAAGAAGATTTACGAAGAAGAAGGCCGTAAGTTTACTGAAATAGAAATGCAGTTTGGTTACGACGTGCCATCTTTCTTGGCCTACTATAGCGGTAAGTTGTCGCTTGCTGGCTTATCGAGGATTACTGGCGTGGCTCAGGGTCAGCTAAGCCATTATATCACAGGTCATCGCCGTCCATCAAAGGCGACCGTAGAAAAGATATCGCGAGGGCTTCACGCCTTTGCTGAAGATTTAGCTCAGGTGCAGTTGGTCTGATTAAATAACACCTTTTGAACCCCAGCATCTGAGTGGGCGAGGCCTGATGGCTTTCGCCTTTCTTTGATTGTTTCCCCTGAAGCGTTCCCACGTCAGTGGTTAATTTTATTTTGGTATAAAGGGTTATGAGAAATTTTGCACAAATGGTCAAACAAACTTGGCTTAAAGGAGCATCCGAACTTGGGTTTTCTGGCAAGATCACAACCCTAAATAACAAGACGATGGAATCATGCAAGGCATCCTCACCACCAACGAAAAGCAATACAGCGATGTCCTAGATGCAGTCAACATAACAGACATCAAGTCCACCCTCGCCAAGATTCTCGACCGTCTCTCCGGCCCTTAGTGGACCAAACTCTTTGGCTTCTGACATAATTGATACCTCACCCATAGCAAGAAAGTATAAAAAGTGTAAAGAGGGTCAGAAATAAAACACCATTCATCATCTCGCTTGAATGTATCGTAATGTTTATTCGTGGTTATTCTTGTGGCATAACAACCTTTCCAGCGAATGTTGCGTATGATTGCCCAGTATTAATGCCTACCTTGTAGTAATCTCCGAACATACGCAGAACTACCTCCAAATCATCGGCTGTTTCGATATTGATTTTGCCGTCCTTAACAGGTAGTTTCTCGCCAAATTTCCTACACGTCTTTTGCAGTTTAGGCAAATCCTTAGCTGTAAAGTGCTCATAGTAACCCATTTTCTTGACCTTGATGAGTTTACGATGCAGAGAAGATTTCTCATTGATAATCTTCTCTACCACATCAGACCCAGTAACCATATCCAACGAAGTAATTTCCTTGCCGATTGCAAGGGCTTGGTTTTTGAACTCCTCCTGAAGACCGATGATATTCTCAAAATCGTACTTACGGATGATGTAGAATATACCGTCGAAGAAAACACAGTCAATAATTTTTTCCAAATTAATAGTGTCGCTTGTGAGCAACTCAAGCTTCAAGCTTTTGGTATTAAAGAACGTGCGACACCATTTAATTTTACTTACATCTTTACCATCTATGCCAACTTTACTATCAGATATCTTTCTGAAAGTATAAATTCTCTTATCCTCATGTTCAAACTCCACACAGTAAGCCCACAAAGTCTCAGCGTTATTCTGAATATCAGATAGCTTGGAAACTTTGGGGATATTCACTTTACCGAGTTGATTGGTCACAACATCCTCAAAAGAGAACAGTTTGTTCTCTATTGGATATGTGAAGAGATGATTGGTGTCATCAGAAATGACATCATACTCCACCATCTCATAGTTCTTGGCGATTATACTTTCAAGTTGAGATTTTGAACCAGCATATAAGCGGTCTCTAACATCATCCTCGCAGTCTACCTGATATACTTTGAAGATATATTTCTCGTAGGCACGTAACTTACTTGACACACCTTCCTTCCTCATTCTCGTTATCAGATAAAGGCGAGTGTCGTCCACTTTGCTTAAAGCGATTATGTCACATAGGTCTTGGAGTTCCATATAGTTTATCGTCGATAACCGTAAAACAACTGATATCCAATTGGGTATATTTTGATTTTATCTTCCTCTAAAATGTCGCTATACTTAGTGATTAAGATGCCTTGCCGTGACACGTTACCGTCCATATATTTGAAACTGTATATTGAATAGTAAAGACCAAGAACTGGATTTACCAACACCATTTTAGAACGGATATACAGCCGATATGTAATGTAAAAGATGATGCCAACAGTTAGGACATCAGCAAGATTGGAATAATCGTTGAAGATAATTGGAATAATGTATGTAGCTAAATATGCAATAGGCTCATCGTTCATACTTGACACCTCATTAAGTTGTACATTATGACCGTTTTTTGCAGAGGATCCAATGTTTTTAAACACCATGATTGACCCCAAGATACCAAAGCCCATTGCAACCACACATAACGATGCAACTCCATAATATTTCAAGAAAGTCCATACCGCTACCTTGTTGAACCCGCACCAATTAAGATACTGTGAGTATGAAAAAACTTGACGAACTGTTATCAAAGCAAACAATGGGGAATACGATGACAAGAACAACGCCAATGGAGCTAGCTTTGCCATCCTATTAGTAGTCGTTGCCCTCATTTTTCTTCCTCCTTCCTTTGTAGCATCAACTCTTTTAAGGTTGTGAAATACGGAGCAGTGTCTGAGCGACCACCCAATGTAACTGCAGCAAGGTCAAATCCCGGAACTTGTACCGTCAGCATAGATGAAAGGTCAAAAACCATATAGAGGTCTCCACTAATTGGATTGAACCCATAACGCTTAAGGTCGGTAGCCGATGCTATGCGCGGACCATATCCAGTTGTTTTGAGCAGATGACGTTCTCCAACTCGATGCAACAATACATAATTTGTTGATGCATAGCCACTACCGAGATGTAATGCTCCCTTGCCCATACCGAGACGTACGTACACAATCTTGTGCTTGAATATGGCTTTGCGAGTGCCCTCGTCCTTGATGTACGCCACAAGAACATTCTCATCGGACACCCCCGTTCCCGACAATGTTACATACTCACCAAGTTTATCGTGTGGGTTTTCACCGAGGTCTACGCTTTCCACATAGAACACTTTCCGTAACCGTTCAAGCAGTTCTTCATTGGCTTCTCGTTTTTTTGCCTTGGCCTTTAGTTGGTCGGGAGTATCTGTGACTTTGTCCTTGTAACTGTCGAGAGCCAATGAGTAATATTGCTTATCAGCATAAGGACGGCTTATTTTTCCAAGTACAGCTTGGAAATTTTCTTTAAGGAATTTTTCAGCCTCGTCAACGCGTCGAGGCTTCATCGCATAAAATTCAAAGCGTCTGTGAAGCATGTCTCGAACTTGTTCACGAAACATTTTGCGTACCTTAGATTTCCACTCAGTTTTTTCCGAGTCATTCTCCCGTGAGTATAGAGATATGATGTAAAGAAAATTCACATCATAGTGAGAAATTAACAATGTGTCACGATCGAAAAGCCGATTTTCAAAGTGACATTGCATGTGAGTCTTTATAGGTTTAGTCGTAGGGGTAATGTTGTCATCATAGCTAAGATCTTCTCTCATTCTTGCAGAGATGAAAAAGTTAGGTATGATACCATACCCCTCGGTAGTCTTGTCAATTGTTTCTTCAATCTCATCTTGCCAGTGCTTCTCTTCATCTTTCGGATTACGAAAAATATCCATGTTCCACTGGATAAGGTTTCGTGCGTAGGTATACTGCTTGTACACCGATTCTTCGGGGATTTCATTGAGAAGTTGGTAGTATTTAGAATCTCCGATATAAAAAATTTTCTTTGCCTCGCTCTTAGCCTCTCCATAGGTAGTAAGTGCGTCATCCTTATAAAGATGATCTATGCGCTTACCATCTTTTTGTTTCTTAAGTTTCTTGGGCAACGCAGTTTCTGGGTCTCCAATGAGATCATCTATAATACCCTCAAACACCACATCAAAATCACTTGAGATCAGATACTCGTTCATCTCGCTTGCGATTGACACATTATGGGAGTGTTGAAAGAATGCATAGCACAATTCCCAAAGATAAAGTGCTTTATCTGAGAAATATTTATATTTGATTTGACGTAATCTTATCTTACCAAATCCTTCAAGATAACGTTGTAATCGCTCTCCATTTATTAAC
>JAJBUG010000066.1:0-21273 GCA_020860515.1 Bacteroidales bacterium
GCGCGCCAGCTGGCGCGCCTTTCTTGTTATAATAAAATATTAATTTTTTAGACAGAAGGAATCGTGGATGGCTCGGAGAGCCTTGGGAAGCTGGGTGGCATCGATTACGAATGAGATATTTATCTCCAATGCACCCTGCACGAACGCACGCACATTTATTCCCGCTGTGCCCATTGTGTTGAAGAGCTTGCCCGATAGGCCGGTGTTGTTGCGCATGCTCTCACCCACGATGGCAATCGTGGCAAGTCCCGACTCTGCTATAATCTCATTGAATTTGCCCGAAGCCAACTCCTTGGCAAATTCCTCGCGTAGCACCTTGGTGGCAAGCTCAGCATCGGCTGTGCGCACTGCCAAGGTGGTATTGTTCTCGCTGGCGGTCTGACAAACCAAGAACACACTCACCCCATTGCGGCTCAGACTGCTGAAAATGCGAGTGTTTACTCCGATTACACCCACCATGCAGAAGCTGCTGATGGTGATGAGCGTAGTATCGTTGATACTCGAAATGCCAGTGATTTCGCGCTCGGAGTGAGATGCGTGCATCTGGGTACTGATAAGTGTGCCCCGCTCCTGTGGCTTGAACGTATTCTTCACCAAGATTGGAATATTCTTGTGATATACAGGGTAAATCGTAGGTGGATACACCACCTTGGCCCCGAAATTGCACAGCTCCATAGCCTCGGAATATGTGAGGTGGTCGATCACATAGGCATCGTTGATTACCTTGGGGTCGGCTGTCATGAAACCATCCACATCGGTCCAAATCTCCAGCTGCTCGGCATCCATGGCTGCTGCCATGATAGCAGCGGTGTAGTCGCTGCCTCCTCGGCCAAGATTGGTCACATCGCCCTTGTCGTCGGTAGCTATGAATCCGCCAATCACAGCAGTATGCCACGTTGGGTCAGATGCTATAGTCTCGGCGATTGCCGCATGAGTGGCATCATTGTCGAGCACCTGGACCCCATAGCCATTGTCGCGCGTCTTGATAAACTTGCGAGCATCGAAATGCACGGCATCTTCAAGCATGTTGCTTACGATGATGCTTGATATGCGTTCGCCATAGCTTACGATGATATCGAGCGAACGTTTCGACAACTCCTTAAGCAGCGTCACTCCACAATATATGTTGCCCAGTTCGTTGAGCAGATTCTTTACGAGACCCAATGTGCCAGCGCGGCGTGATTCTGGCACTGCGCCCATCACCACGTCGATATGGCGCTCGATCATGGCAGTGTAGCGGTCCATATAGCTGATATCATCGGCTGCTGCCTGCTTGGCAGTGTCGATAAGCATGTCGGTGATACCACCCAGGGCTGATACCACCACTATTTTACGGTCGGGACAAGCCTCGACAATAGCCTTTACGTTGTGCAAACTTTCGACGGTGCCCACAGAGGTGCCGCCAAATTTGAGAACTTTCATCCTTAGGTTAATATTTTTACGGGTGCAAAATTACTCATTTTCCGCCAAATAAAACACAAATATTTTCAAAGAAGAAAAAAATATAATTTTATCAGCCATTAAAAGAATAAAAAGGTCTGCACCGAGGCCGATTCTTACAAAAATTCTGTAGAAGATTGGTGATAAAATCGTAACTTTGCACATCGTAACCCGTAAAACGTAAAACGTAACACATAACACGTAAAACGTAAAACGTAACACGTAAAACGTAAAACGTAACACGTAAAACTATACCCACATGATAACCACCCTCAAGAATAAGGTACTCGCTGGCGAGCAGTTGACCGAGGACGAGGCCTACCAGCTTAGCGAGACTGTTGACAGCAAAGCCCTGCGCGATGCAGCTGCCGAGGTGACAGCCTGCTACGGCAAGCCTGTGTTTGAATCCTGCAGCATAATCAATGCCCGCAGCGGCAATTGCAGCGAGAATTGCAAATGGTGCGCCCAATCAGGCCATTATCAAACCAATGCCGATGTTTATCCCATCGTGAGCGAGGTCCAGTGCATGTCGGAGGCTCGCCATAACGATGGCAAGGGTGTGCGCCGATTCAGCCTCGTGGCAAGCGGGCGTAGCACCAAGGGCAAAGCCTTGGCCGAGGTTTGCCGCTTATGCAAGAAGGTGGGCGAGGAAACAAATATGCAAGTGTGCGCATCGTTAGGTTTACTGAATAAGGATGAATTGCAGCAATTGTGGGATGCTGGCGTGCATCGCTACCATTGTAATCTCGAATCAGCGCCAAGCCATTTCCCCACGCTTTGCACCACACATACCATCGAGGACAAACTGCGCACAATTGCGGCAGCCCGTGAAATTGGTTTTCAGATTTGCAGCGGAGGCATTATAGGCATGGGCGAAAGTCGCCGTCAGCGCACTGAATTTGCCCTAAAACTCCGCGAGGCTCACCCTGATTCCATACCTATCAATATTCTTTGCCCAATTCCTGGCACTCCGCTGGAGCATACTCCGCTGATTAGCGAGGACGAAATTCTGGATACCATTGCAATCTTCCGCCTGGTGCATCCCCAGGTAGAACTTCGCTTTGCTGGCGGACGCGAACGCTTGAGCCGGGAATGTCTGCGCGAAGCCATCCGCATTGGCATGAACGGAGCCATCGTGGGCGACTTGCTCACCACTGTTGGCTCGAAAATCGATGCCGACAAGGCCCTCTGGAAAGAAGGCGGCTATAATTAGCCGCCTTCCAAGTTTTATTTCAGGATTACTTTTTGGCTCTTGCCGTTGGCGCAGCGGATGTAGATGCCGTTGCTGGGGTTGTCAACGCGCACGCCGAGCAGATTGTAATATACAGGCACCTCATTGGCAGCAGCCTCCACGGCTGAGATGCCATCGGCGTTCTTTTCCCAGGTGATAGAGATTGAGATGAACTTAAAGGCCTTGTCATTCTCGTTGGTGGCTGCCAAGCCAACATACTGCCATTCGCCCTCTACATCGAAGCTAACGGTTGCATTCTTTTCATACTCAATGATGCCAAGCTCAGTACCCTCGGTGATGTTGCCTGTGCTGGTGGTGAAAGGCTCGTTGCTGCCGCGTACTATCAAGCTCTCGTTGCTCTTTTTGTACTCCACGGTCACATTCTTCACGAGGCCAGGCGATACGGTGGTCACGATGCCGCCCTTGGAGGCCTTGAACTGAGGCACATCGCTGATAGTGCCATCGTCCTCTTCGTCGTATTTGGCTGTAATCAGATAAGTAGCACCTGAGGGACCAACCCAAGTCTGCTCCTCATACTTTGTGGTAAACTCCACAGTTTCACCGCTGATTACATCGGTCACTTCGTCGGCCCAGAGGCCCATGGCACAAAGTGCCATCATAGAAAGCGTAAAAATTTTCTTCATACGATAATGTTTTGGTTGATTTTGGCGCAAATTTACTAATAATCCCTCAAAAAGACCAAAAATTATTGTACAAATCCCTAACACATCTATACAAAAAACTAACAGGCTAACCATTTTAGGAGCGGCGGGTCAGTGACCTGCCGCATACCAGGCGAGGGTATTTCCCCATCCGTATGGGCGGCAGGTCACTGACCCGCCGCTCCTAAAATACATCCGCCTAATAAAGTGTGGGAATTTTTGACAACAAAATATTACAATTTGACACTAACTTTTAATCTCTTGTGATTGTTAATTTTTTATAACAAATTAATCCTAAAAGACAAGAAATTATGACGCGTTTCAACTTGATAACTCTTACTATACTTGCATGCCTTGGCCTAAGCAGTTGCCACCATAAGCCTGTAGCCACGGTGGCTCCTCCATTAAGGGTTAAGGTGATGGTGGCTCAGCCATCGCAGATGTTGATGAGCAGAGCCTACAGTGGCACCGTGGAGGAAAGCAACGGTGCCAGCCTTAGTTTTTCATCCGCTGGCACTCTGAGGCAAATTTATGTTAACGAGGGCGATCGCGTAAGCGCGGGCCAGCTTATCGGCGTGCTTGACGATGCCAACCTGCGTCATGCCCACGACATCGCCCAGAGTGCCCTCAATCAGGCCCAGGATGCCTACAACCGCATGAAGATGCTCCACGATGCACAGGCACTCCCCGACATGCAATGGGTGGAGGTGCAGAACACTCTGAGCCAAGCCCAAAGCGCCGAGGCCATTGCCCGCAAAGCCATGGACGATGCCAAGCTGTATGCGCCGAGCAGCGGCTACGTGGCTGAGAAATATGTGGACGCTGGCATGAACGTAGCCCCTGGAGTGCCAGTGGTGAAAATCGTAAGCATAGGCGATGTGAAGGTCAACATCGCAGTACCCGAAAATGAAATCAGTGGCATTAACACTGGCGCAGAAGCCCAAATCACAGTGTCGGCCCTTGGCTCGCAACCCTACTCAGGCCGAGTGACCGAGCGAGGCGTAAGCGCAAACGCCCTGTCGCGCTCCTACGATGTGAAAATCACCGTGCCCAACCCCGATGCTCGGCTGCTGCCAGGCATGATTTGCGATGTAAGGCTGGCCAACGATTCTGTGCAGTCAGCCGTGGTGCTTCCCATCAACACTGTGCTGCTCGATGCCGACAATCAAAATTTCATCTGGACAGCTCGCGACGGCAAAGCCTATAAGAAGATTGTTAGCGTGGAAGGCATGAACGACCAGGGCATCATCGTCAACCCCAAAGATGTGGATGGCGACACCATCATCACCGAGGGCTTGCAAAAAGTGAGCGAAGGCACACGAATCGAAATAATCCATTAATACCCAACTGCTATGGCTAATCTTACTGACAAAGGCAAGTCGATTATCCAGCAGGTGGTCGGGGCCCGCAAGGGCATCGTAGCCTTCGGCTTGCGGTATCACAAGCTGGTGATCCTGTGCGTGACGGCATTGGTGGTTTTCGGCATCTATGCCTTGAAGGAAATGAACAAGAATGAGTTTCCGAGCTTCACAGTGCGCGAGGGCCTGGTGGTGGCCGTATGCCCGGGAGCTACCTCGCAGCAGATGTGCGATGAAGTGCTCAAGAAACTCGAGGACTATATTTTCAGTTACAAGGAAGTTGACAAGGCCAAGACCCATTCGCGATGCACATCGGGAATGGTAATCGTGTTTGTAGAACTTGACAACACACTCAATGACACTGACCAGTTCTGGAACAAATTCCAAATCGACCTCGCCAATGCTAAGGCCGAACTGCCCAAGAGCGTGCTTGCAGTGGAGGCATTGACCGACTTTGGCGACACTTCATCCCTGCTTATATCTATTTCGAGCAAGGATAAGACCTATCGCGAACTCAGTGACATCACCGACGACCTGCAAGATCGCCTCCGCGCCATCAACAGCATAGGCGAAATGGAAGTGGTTGGCAAGCAAAAGGAGCAAATTGCGGTATATGTGGATAACGACCGCCTTACCCATTACGGCATTAAGGCCAACACCTTAGCGCTGCAGCTCTTCAACCAAGGATTCAATACCACGGGCGGCGAACTGAAAGGTGAATGGTATACCAGCCCAATTTACATGGAGCGACCCGTAAACTCGGTACTCGATGTAGAGAATATGATAGTGCTGTCAACACCCGATGGCAATGTGGTGCGCCTTGGCGACATAGCCCGCGTAGTGAAAGAATATCCAGTGCCTGATTCCTACATTACCAACAATAATTTGAAGTCACTGCTCCTTAGCATTTCCATAAAGGAGGGCCATAATGTGGTGACAATGGGCAAGGAAGTGAACAAGGTGATGGAGGAATTTAAGAGCGAGCTACCCGAGAGCGTGGAGCTGTTTACAATCACCGACCAGCCAGAGGTGGTCAACAGCAGCGTCAACAACTTCCTCACCGAGCTACTGATTGCCATTATCGCTGTGGTAGTAGTGATTATGCTGTTGCTTCCCATTCGCGTGGCTCTGATTGCCGCTGCCACTATCCCAATCACCATATTCATAGCCTTGGGCATATTCTATGCTTTGGGGATAGAACTGAACACTGTGACCCTTGCGTGCTTGATAGTTTCGCTTGGCATGATTGTGGATAACTCGGTGGTCATCATCGACAATTATGTGGAGCTGATCAGCGAGGGCATGGACCACCCCACTGCGGCTTATCGCTCAGCGGTGGAGTTCTTGAAAGCTATCTTCTCGGCCACCTGCGCCATATCGATTACATTCTTCCCCTTCCTGCTGACGCTTACAGGAATGTTTCGCGACTTTATCACCGACTTCCCATGGGCGCTAACTATCATATTGTTTGTATCGCTATGCATAGCCGAGGTGCTGGTGCCTTTTCTGCAAATCAAGCTGATAAAGAAGCCGATTTACAAGATTGAGCGCGAGAAGGTGGCATCGGGCAAGAAGAAATTTTCATTCTTCGTGTCGCTGCAGAAATGGTACAACAAGCTTGTTGACCTCTGCTTCGCATGGCCAAAGACTACTCTTGTGGTGGGTCTCGCATCTGTAGTGGTGAGCATCTATTACTTGGTGACTACCGAAATCGAACTGATGCCTATAGCAGAGCGCAATCAGTTTGCAGTGGAGATCTACCTGCCTACTGGCACAGCCTTGGCAAAGACTGACATCGTGGCTGACAGCCTTAGCAATATGCTCAGGCAGGATAAGCGAGTGGTATCGGTAGCCGTGTTCCATGGCTGTTCGTCGCCACGATTCCAAACCACCTATGCTCCGCAAGTTGGCGGTCCCGATTACGCTCAATTTATCGTAAATACCGTAAGCCAAGATGCAACGATCGAACTTCTGAATGAATACACACCGAAGTTTGAAAGTTATTTTCCCGAGGCTTTCTGCCGCTTCAAGCAGCTTAGCTATTCTAATGCCGACTATCCAATAATGGTAAAGGTAAGCGGTCAGGATTTCACGCATATTCAGACAGTATCCGATTCAATATTGAAGATAATGCATGAAATTCCAGGACTGCGCCTGGTGCGACCTGACACCAATACTCCGTTAATCGCAGCCAAGGTAGAGCCAGATGTTGCCAAGGCCTCACGGCTTGGTCTTAACAATCTCTTCACCGAAGCCACCTTGGCGATGCGCTATAGTTCGGGGCTGCCGATAGCTACCGTATGGGAAGGCGATTACGGCCTTGATGTGGTGGTGAAGACTGATAAGGCCAATCATAGCACCGTTAGCCAGCTGCGCAATGAGCAGATTCCCGTACTGGAGTTTGCAAACACACCTCTGAGCCAGTTTGCCAATGTTAAGCCTGAATGGAATCCTGGCCTCATTGGTCATTACAATGGCATACCCACAATCACACTGATTGCGGAGAATGAGCGCGGCTTCAATGCGCTGCGCCTCAACGACGAAATATCCAAGCATATCAAGGAATTAGATATTCCCGATGATGTAACCATCACCTATGGGGGCGAGTATGAAAACACATTCGATTATCTGCCAAGCATTCTATTGGCGCTGGTGATTGCCGTGGTGATTATATTCTTTATCATCCTGCTGCACTACAAACAGGTGGGAGTGTCCTTTATCCTGCTCACTTCGCTCCTGCTAACGCTCCCAGGCATGGTGCTTGGATTGATTATCATGGGATTGCCGATTAGCCTTACGGTTACGCTTGGCTTGATATCGCTAATGGGCATCTTGGTGCGTAATGCAATCATCATGATTGACTATGCCGAGCAAATCCAAGGTCAAGAGAATCTCAACAATCGCGATGCGAGCCTCGAAAGTGCCAAGCGACGTATGCGACCCATCTTCCTCACCTCGTCTGCTGCCACCATGGGCGTGCTGCCAATGGTAATCAGTACCAGCGGACTGTGGCAGCCGATGGGCACAGTTATCTTCTTCGGCACCCCACTTACAATGGTATTTACCCTGACTGTGATCCCCGTGATGCTATGGAAATTTTCCGGCAAGAAGAATATCGATCCCATCTTCGGCGCTCCCACCCCCACCTTCCCGCCGGACCCCACAGTGGCAACTAATAATGAATAATGATTAATGAATAATAGGCTTCGCATCGATATGGTTGCGTTAGCCAGCGTACGGTTAAGGCGATTTCGTCGCAGAAATTTAAGAAAGTTATGAAAAGGTTTTTATCGATAATATTTTGTGTTTCTGTCATCGGAGCGATGGCACAGACCACCACCTATACCCTCGAGGAGTGTCGGCAGATGGCTGTGGCCAACAACGCCAAGGTGAAGATTGCCGAAGGCAAAGCCGAGCAGGCCCGCGAGGTAAGCCGCGATGCCTTCACCAAGTATTTCCCCACGATCGATGGCAATTGGCTGGGCTTCCGTTCAACTCAACATATTCTCGAATACACACTGCCTAATCTCGGCGATTACATACCCGAACTTGGCAACTTTCCACTCGGCACCATTGGCATTATCAAGAAGGGCTGGAGCGGGTCGATCACTGCCATTCAGCCAGTGTTTGCTGGCGGTCAGATTGTAAATGGCAACCGATTGGCCCATGTGGGCGAGGAGGCAGCTGACTTGGAGAAGCAGAATGCTGTGGACGATGTGTTGCTCACTGCCGAAAAGTATTATTGGCAGATAGTTACGCTCAAATCCAAGAAACAGACCCTGACTTCGGTGATGGCCATGGTTGACACGCTCGAATATCAGGTGAATGTGGCTGTAGAGGCTGGCGTGGTACTGCCCAACGAGTTATTGAAGGTACAGCTGCGTCGCAACGAGTTGCGTACGCTTATGGTGGATTTGGATAATGGAATTACCTTGGCTTGCAACCTTTTGGCTCAATTTATTGGCCATGATGGCGAGAACATCGACGTGGCTGGCGGGGAAATCACCCAAGAACTGCCGCCTTATCCTCAGGATTTGTTTATCGACCCTTCGGCGGCTGTGACTGGCACGGCCGACTATCAGTTGCTTGGGGCCGAAGTTAAAGCTGCCAACCTGCGCACCAAGATGGCTGTGGGTGAGAATTTGCCGACTGTCGGAGTGGGTGCTGGATGGTTTTATGATGATTTGTTTAGTCAGCGTCATAATTTCGGCGCCATCATGCTTACTGTGAATGTGCCTATTTCAGCATGGTGGGGCGGCAGCCACAAAATCAAGCAAAACCGCATTGCTGAGGCTAATGCCCGCACTCAGCAGGAGGATCTGACGCAGATGCTGGAAATCAATATGCAGAATACATGGGACGACCTGACATCTGCTTACCGCAAGATGGAAATTCAGCATGAGAGCATCAACCAAAGCACCGAAAATCTGCGGCTCAACGAGAATTATTACCGCGTAGGCGTGAGCAATGTCACTGACCTGCTCGATGCTCAGACCCTCTATCGCCAATCCCAGGACCAATACTCCGAGGCCTTCGGTGCCTATTGCCTGGCCCGCGCCACGTACCTTCGCGCCACCGGCCGCCTCTCCACCCAGATCTCAAACCATACAAACCATTGATTCTCAAACCATACAAACCATCAGGCTTGCCATTTTAGGAGCGGCGGATCAGTGACCTGTCGCATACCAGGCGAGGGCAGGCTTGCCATTCTCGGAGCGGCGGGTCAGTGACCTGCCGCATGTCAGGCGTGCTATTTTCGGGAGCAAGATTACATATGCCTAGTGGAAGTTGGTGGGCAGCAGGTCACTGACCCGCTGCTCCTTAATACATCCGTCTGACAAGGATAATCCCATAATTTCGGAAACAAAAATCCCATAATTTCGGAAACAAAAATCCCATAATTTCGGAAATGAAAATACTACAATTTCGGAAATGAAAATCCCACAATTTTGGAAATTAGGAAAATTTATAGTATCTTTGTGGAAAATTTGTGGATTATGGAATACATTCCTCGATTAGTAGATACATACATTTCCAAGAAGCTCCGCACCAAGGGCGCGCTTTTAATCGAAGGTCCAAAATGGTGCGGAAAAACCACCTCGGGTAAACAATTCAGCAATAGTCTCATCTTTTTGGATGATCCTATGCGAAGAGATGAGTATGCCCGGTTGGCTGAATTAAACATCACCCAACTTTTACAGGGTGACACCCCAAGACTGTTGGATGAATGGCAACTTTATCCCCGCCTTTGGGATGCAGTGAGATATGAAGTGGATCAACGCGCTAAATTCGGACAATTTATCCTCACCGGTTCAGCTGTGCCACCCGACTTTTCACAGATCTTGCATTCAGGCACCGGCCGAATAGCACGCCTTGCGATGCACACCATGACGCTCACAGAATCGGGAGATTCAACTGGTCAGGTGAGATTAAGTTCATTGTTTGAGGGAGCAGAAAAGGTAGAGGGTCAAAATAAGTGCGATTTAAACAAAATCACCCAATTGATATGCCGAGGAGGATGGCCACTGGCATTAGCATTAGAGGAAAATGATGCTTATGACCCAGCATTGGATTATGTAGATGCCGTGGTCAACAGCGACATAAGCCGCGTGGACGGAGTGGAACGAAATCCTTTGCTTACAGCAAGTCTTTTGCGTTCGTATGCTCGCAATCAAGGTTCTCAGGCTACAATTGGAGCAATTGCCGCCGACACCAAGGGTGCAGGCCAAGAGGCATCGGAAAAAACCATTACATCCTACCTGAATGCCTTAAGGATGATATTTGTAATCGAGGATATGGCAGCATGGAATCCCAACTTGAGGTCAAAAACAGCTATCCGGACCTCGCCAACGCGATACTTCACTGATCCATCAATAGCAGCAGGAGCACTGCGAATTGGACCACAGGATTTGATGCGTGACTTGGAGTCGCTGGGACTTTTGTTTGAGACGCTGTGTGCTCGCGATCTCAGGGTGTATGCGCAGTGTCTTGACGGGGATGTGTATCATTATCGAGATAGCAATGGATTGGAGTGCGATATGGTGATTCATTTGCGAAATGGCAAATATGGGTTGGCAGAGGTAAAGCTTGGGGGGCCCACACTCATCGAGGAGGGTGCAGCTAATTTGCTAAAGCTAAGGGAAAGGATTGACACATCTAAGATGGGTATGCCATCTTTTTTGATGATTCTTACCGCCGTAGGCGATTATGCCTACACTCGCAGCGACGGCATCCATATCGTGCCGATTGCCACGCTTACAGCGTAGGTTGAAGTGGCAGTATTATAGAGCAAAGGTGCCGACACCAACCAATGGCCGACACCTTTGTTCTCATTCTGAGATGAATTTCCCCAAAACATATGGTAGTATGATAGGGATACAAATGAGGAGAGATTTTCGTCTATTCGTTGATTCTCGTCTATTCGTTGAGGAAGCGGAAGATTTCGTCATAGACCTTTGAGCGGACGGTGTCGGTCGAGAGGATTAAGTCATGCAAGCCGCCAGGTGCAATGTATTCCGTCACATTGGGGCCGAGGGCACGACCGTAGCGCGAAATATCCTCCACATTCAGCACTGCATCGCCAGTCTGGAACTCAGGCATCCACTCGTCGCCATAAATCGAACGGTCGCTGTGCATCAGCAAGATAGGCACCTCGATGGGCGTCTCAGCCTTCTGCACCTGGCTATGTCCCTTATCTATTGCTGCCAGCCATGCGGCGCTCACTCTCTCGGGATAAAACGTCTTCCAATCAGTATTGTACGTCCACTCGCCGTGGTGGTCAGCAAGCAGGCTCTCGGCGTAAGCTGTGCTGTTGCCGTTGCTAAACTTCACATTCCTTATCACAGGCGACAGGAAGCGTACCGTAGGTATCACCACATTCTTCATGCCTCCACCAAGGTTCCACTCCAAAAATGGGCTGTTGAGCACAAACTCCTGAATGGCAGGGTCGGGCTCCTCCTCCATATACATCGAGGTGATCAGTCCGCCAGTGCTATGGGCCATCAGCACTATGTCGTCGATGCCGTCGCGGTGCATGGCAGCAAGAGCCGAATCGATGTCGGCAAAATACTCATGCAGGTCGCGCACCTCAAATTTCGTCTGCCCATCCATCAGCGACCGCCCATACTTGCGCAAATCCACGGCATAGAAATTGTAGCAAGAATCCACTAAGCGGTCGCCCATCTCTGATTGGAAGAAATAATCGTTGTAGCCATGCACATACAGTATGCCACGATTGCTGCCGCATGGCGATTGCTTGCGGATTATGGTGCTGCGCACCGGACCGCTGTAGTCCTCGCCCTGGTCCACATAGCGCATCTCATAACCATCGCCCAGGATATCAGCCTGCCATTGGGTAGAATAGGCCTGGGGCTGAGTTTTATCGCTCTTGCATTGCACCAATGCCAATGCCACCACCGCAAATACCAAAATCTTCTTCATAATAACATATTTAATTTTACAAATATAAACAAAAATCGTGAGGTTTGCTTTGGTCAATTGCCATTTTTTCGTTACTTTTGCAATATAAATTTACTAATCAATCTAAGGAAATGAGAAATCTTATGGTCACACTCTTGGCTGCCGCGCCTTTGGCTCTTGGCGCGCAAGAGATTGTCAGCACCAGCGCTTACACTTGGCGCGGCGACACAATCGTGCAAGGCGAATACACCGCCTATGCCCCCAACAGCCATGAAATCATCAGCGACTACAGCGCACAGCCCCACTTCTTCATGCCTATCGAAAAGAAATGGACGCTTAAAAACGACATCTCGGCCTACCCGCGCCTTAACTCTGGCAACACACTTCTCGACGCCGTGTACAACATGGGCCTCGACGAGATGGTCAACGCCGTGGAACCCGACACCACCCTGCGCACTGGCAAGGAATGGGCCGGAGTGTGGACGCGCGATGTCAGCTACTCCATCATCCTGTCGATGGCTTACCTGCAGCCCGAGGCCTCAATGATTTCTCTGCGCAAGAAGGTGAACGCCAACGGCTGCATCATCCAGGACACTGGCAGCGGCGGCGCATGGCCCATCAGCACCGACCGCATGATCTGGGCTGTGGCTGCCTACGAAATTTACAAGTTCACTGGCGAAAGGGATTGGATTGAGTTCTGCTACCCAGTGATCAAGCGTTCGATGAACGATGACCTGCAAGTGGTTTACACCGACTATGGAATCACCGATGCCGACGCTCGCATAGAGCATCTGCCCTCGCCGGGAGTCGCCAGGGGCGAGACCTCGTTTATCGACTGGCGCGAACAGAGCTATCCTAAGTGGATGCAGTGCGTGGATATCTATCAATCTGAGGCCATGGGCACCAACATGGTGCATGCCATCGCGCTGCGAGTTCTGCAGAATATGACCACCGAGCTGAGCAGCATGAAGGGCGTGAAAAAGGCCCAAAAGGAGGAATACCTAAAAGAGGCTAAATTCTACGGCGACTTGGCCGACCAGCTTGAGAAAAACATCAACGACCTATTCTGGCTCTCTGACAAGGGTTATTACGGCATGTACACCTACGGTCGCAACTATATGATCATGAATCCGCGTGCCGAAACACTGGGCGAGTCGCTGTCGATTCTCTATGACATCGCCCCTGCCGACCGACAGCGCACTATCACCGAGAATAACCCCACCACCCCATTCGGCGCTGCCATATTCTACCCGCAAATTGCCGACATGCCTGCTTACCACAACAATGCCCTATGGCCTTGGGTAGGCGCAATGTGGGCTCTGGCCAACGCAAAGGTGGGCAACGAACTCGGCACCATGCAAGCCATCGGCGCTATCGTGCGCCCTGCTGCCCTGTTCTGCACCAACAAGGAGAATTTCAACCTCGACAATGGCGACATCGCCACCGAACTCAATTCGAGCAATATGCTGTGGTGCCTCTCGGGCAACCTGGCCCTGACCAACCGCATCCTATTCGGCATCCATTTCGAACTCAATGGCTTGGAGTTCCACCCCTTTGTGCCTAAGGCTATGGCTGGCACTCGCAGCCTTGACAATTTCACCTACCGCGACGCTAAGCTCAACATCAAGATTTCGGGCTATGGTTCTGAGATCAAGAGCTTCAAGCTCAACGGCAAGGAGCAGGAGCCAGTGCTGCCTACTAATATTAAAGGTGTGAATGAGATTGAAATCTTGATGGCAGACAACGACATCGCGTCGATGAAGGTTAATGAGCAGCCCAACCGCAAGGCTCCTCTCACGCCCATCGCTCAACTGTGCAATGACCCTGCACTCGATGGGGCTGGGGTGCCTGTCAACAATCTGCTGTCGTGGAATCCTATAGAATATATCGGCCATTATCTGGTGCTACGCGATGGCAAGGTGGTGGAGAAAACTCGCTCTACTCAGTTTGCAGCCACCACACCTGGTGAATACGCTGTGATTGGCGTGGCTGAGGATGGCACTCCGTCGTTTATGTCGCAACCTCTGTCTAACATGTCAGAACTGGTTTACGAGATGCCAAGCGAAGGCACTGCAATCGCTTCAAAGGAGGTGTCGTATCAGCCAAAGGAGAAGGTCACTGGCTACCACGGCAATGGCTTTGTGGAGATTGACCACAACTCTGCTCCCATCTCAATCGACGTAGAGATTCCCGAAGAGGCTGTTTATAGCTTGCACCTGGTTTACAGCAACGGCAACGGTCCCGTAAACACTGAGAACAAGTGCGCCATCCGCACTATCCTAGTTGACGGCCAGAAAGCTGGCATAGTGGTGATGCCGCATCGCGGCGTGGCAAATTGGAATGACTGGGGCAACACCAACATCGTGGAACTTCGCCTCCCCGCTGGCACCCACTCCATCACCATTGCCTACCTCCCCGAAAACGAAAACATGAACCTCGGCACCAACCACGCCCTCATCGACCGCCTCATCCTCGCCAAGCACTAATCCCACAATCCCCATTTTTAGTCATTTTTCAGATTCAAACACTACGCTTACCTTGTAAGCCACTTCCTTGTAAGGGGCGAACTGCTCGCTGTTAGGGATTTTGCGCTCCATCCTCAGCGTCACCTCTCTCCCATTCATGCGTGCCAGCTCGTTCTTGAAGATGAACGAGTGCTTCTGCTCCCTCTGCGTGGAATCCTTGCTTGCGTTGTCGAAAGTGAGCGTTGGCGAATCGCTGAGCAGGTTGCCCTTGCTGTCGTAGAAGCCGATTCTCAGTGTGATTGGCTGCACCTTTTGGGTCACTGGCTCGGTCTGGTAGAAATTGATTACCTTGGTGTTGCTTGTCAACCGTGAACGCTGGTTTAGAATGTCCACCTCCACTTGGCTGATGTCGCTCGCCTTGCGGATGTTGACATGCAGCACTGGCACAGCCACCTCCTGCGGCATGCTGCCGCCGTGAACGAATCTGCTTCCAGCGCCCTGCTTGCGTATTCGGTTCAGTCCCTTTGCAATCTGCACCTCTCGCCCTGCGGCAAGCCCCAAGTCCTCACTTTTCCAAGTCTTCACAGCCATATCTGGTTGCAGATGGTTGCCGATTACAAAGCGGCGGGTGTCAGCAATGCAGTCGCCCACAGGCTTGAAGTCGGTGAAATCGGCCTCGTCCACCACCTCGTCCTGATAAAGATAGCCATGATCTGAGGTGATAAGGATGTTGTTGCCGTTGCCCGAGCGGATAGCCTTTACCATTTTCAGAATGTGTGCGAATTCTGTTTCCGTGGCGGCAAACACGTTGCCCTCGGTTTCGCGGTTGTCGCCCACCTTGTCAATCACGTTGCTGTAAATATAGATTACCTCGAAGTCCTTGAAATATGTCTTGTAATTGCCCATTGCTAAGAGGTCGTCAGCCTTTATCGCAAGCGACTTGGAATTCTTGCGGCAGAGAATCTTGCTGCGGTTGTCGGTGCCTTTGCTGCTGAGTCCGTCAACAAACACCTCGTCGCTGTCCTTTGGGAAAGAAATTTCCTCGTTGGGTAGCAAAGCGGCCATGCCCAATTGCGTGAACGACGGCAGCATACCCAGCATAGGAGCGTGCAGAGTGGCATCCATCCTGTTCTCCTGCTCTATGTAATGCTGGAGTTCTACCATTGTTTCGTATCTTAGCGCATCGCTTATTATCACGTAGATTCTATGCTCGCGCTCGATGAACGGCTCCACATAGGTCTTGAAGAAATCCCTCTGGCTCTTTATGCCCTTGGCTTGCCATCTGCCGAGCGAATCCACAATCGGCTGCCACAAGCGTGCCAGTTCGCTCAGATACTTGTTGGTGTAGGCCTTTTCCACCATCTCTGTCACTGGCATTAGGAACTGGTTATTGCCAGCCTCCTTTGCCTCTCTGAAATAGTGGCGGTAATGCATGTCAATCACGTGCAAGTCCTTGGCGTATCGGCTGATTCCGTCCTCAATGCTGCTTATCACCAGGTCGGGCATCAGTCGGTCGATGTCCTCGGCCATCCGCCTTGCCTCGAGCAGCGCTTTCATCGTGTGCTGCGCCACAGGGAAGAAGAGCTTGTTGTCGCGCTCGTCAATGATGTCCTCCATTCTGTCCACGCTGATTGTTGCGTCAAGCACGGCAGGGAGCAGGTACTGCGCAATCAGTTTGTCAACCACTGGGAAAGTGTCGATTGTCAGCAGTCTTTCAATTGGTTCTTCGTCGAGCGTCTGCCGTATGCCAAGTTCCTGCTCCAATCTTTCCGCCCATTGGCGGTAGGCATTGCCGTATTGTCGACTGTCGCGCCAGTCGCGCATGAATATGTGGGCTTCGTTGGCAAGATGTCCCTCGCCCAGATGGCGCATCATATCATCGTTGAAAAGTACAATCAGCAGGTCTTTGAGATTGCGCGCCCCGTTGTAGCCGAAAGCGTTGCACACCTCGTCCCAGTATGTGCTTTCAAGGTTGCATAGAGCCAGCTTTCCCATCTTGTCGATTCCATCGTCGAGCAGCTCTTCGGCGAGGGCGAATGTAATCTGTGTGTAGTTTGCATCGGTGCCAGCAAGGATTGCCACCATCTGGCGCAGAATGTCATTTGCTGTCATTTTGGGGCTGATTCGCTGCCTCAGCCTTTCGCGGTTGCGCGGCTCGGCAAAGAACTTAATGTGGTCGTCAACCACCTTTCGCTTCAATTCAAATGGAATTCCACATTCGGCAGCGTGGAGCGAGCCGTAGTCAGCCGAGAACATCACGCCCTGCAGTTGCAGGTCGAGCAGCCAATTGTCGTCATCTGATGGAAGCTCATTCGGGCTATAGACCACAAAGCCAGTCTGCGGCTGTTCGCCTCTTAGAATCCTATGCTTGATTCCGAACTCGTTGCCATCGAGGCGCAGCACCTCCACACCATCGAGGTCGAGGCTGTCGGCAATCTCCGCCATCAAGCCTTTGGGGTCGTACCACCACACCAGTCGGTGCCTGGCCACCTGCTCGCCCAGTATCTGTTGTATCTTGTCTTTATGGTTGCTTGTCATCTGCTAATTTTGTTTCGAACAATTCTCGACCAATTTGGATGAAAAGAACGAAAGGTTAAATATTTTGATTTCAAATACTTATAATTTGAGTACCCATTTTTTCGTTCTTATTCGGTTTGAATCTCGTCTAAATCTCGTCTAAATCTCGTCTAATCTCGTCTAAAAGAGTCCAGATAGAATCTGAACCATTTCTGGTATTGGAAAGATAACCTTTTTTCTGCCATTTCCATAACAAATTTCGTATTTTAACTTTCTTTTGATTTTCATTAAGTTGGTCGGAAAGAGCGTTCCAAAGCAACTTGTCTATTTCCTTTCTTGTTAGGGTACCATGCTCTTTAAGAGCTTCTATTAGCATCTGCTTACACGTGATTTCTTCCAATCCCTTATGCTGGGAATATTCAATCTTTTCACCAGTTTGCAAAGCCACTGGCTTTGATGGATACACATTCGGTTTTCTGCCCTCCACCAAGTGCTTCCTCCTTAGATGCTCAATTGCATTGTCATTGATTGTATGGCCTTTTTGAAGTTGGTCAAGAAGATAAGCCTCCGTCAGCGTTATGTCGGAGTTGCTCAGAAGCAGCAGGCTGTACTTCTCGTCAATCACCACGCCTGGCATATTCAGCACCACTTGGCTGTCAGTCGTACCCTCATAGTCTGGCATTGGCAAAAATCTTTCCTTTTGCCGCGCAAAAAGGCCGTGGATTCCGTAGCCTTGGGTATCAATCATCTTTATGTTGACCATTGCTTTTACCAGTGCTGGGTTACGGTACCGCGATGGCGTCTTGTTGCCCTCGATGTAATCCTCGTATTCGCCTACAAAGAAATTGCCTCCGTTCTGGAATGTAAGCTTATCTTTTGTTTCCGTCACAATGATGCGTTCGTTTCGGGTGTAGTCTTGGTGCGCTATGCTGTTGTGCATACCCTCGAGTATGCTGCGAGTATCGTATTTCCACACCTCGGCAGGTATTAGGCTGTCGGGAGGATAGATTTTGAATCGGTAATTGCGGATTCTCCCCAGCAGATTGGTAGTGGATAAAATAAAAGGTGTACCGTAAATATCACCAAATATCTCACCATCTTGATAACACTTCCACACTATTTGAGCTATATGATTCAATTTGTGAGCTTTTTCCTGCTTCCCTACCAATAAGATGGTAGTACGAGTAATCATTCCGTCAATCGTTAGGCACGCCTTGTCAAGGAATGTTTCATCGCTCCACTTGTCCGATTCCTCGGCAAATTGCGGATAACGCTGCTTGTAACCCTCACGCGCTTTCATTATTGCATCGTGATCCAGGTCATCCATAGTGGCATTTTCGATTGCCTGTGCCGACCAATCGAATTCCGAATTGTATATGGTGCGCATCCAATCGGTGTATCTCTCCAAGGATGTGACGTGGCTGTCAACTCTAATGTATGCTTTCCAATTGAATGTTGTTGGTTCTTGCTTTGCCGCTGGTATTTGGATTCGCACCACTCTTTTGCCGCTATGGTATTGGAATTCCTCAATCTTGAAGCTGATGCGTGGGTTTACTTGCAGCCTTAGCCACAATTCAAGTGCTTGGTTGCCCTTTGCGCAGGTATCCGATGGGTCGAAAGTGGTACCCTTTACATCAAGGATTCCATCTTCTATGCCAAAGTACAGATAGCCGAAATCTTCGCCATCAAGGCACGCGCCGTTTGACAGAGCCGAAATGTACTGTCCCAGTTTCTCGGCATCCTGGTAGTTGGATTTGAATTCCAAGCACCTTGTTTCCTTTCGGTATTGCTCTATCTGCTTGTCAAGCAATTCTGAATATCTTTCGTCTTTACTCATATTTCGCTTTTTGCAAAGGTTATTTCACTACTTTGGTATGGCAATAGGGACAAGTGGATTGGTCGGTATAGCGGTTGCATTGCTCGCACTTGTGCAATGTGTCCTTTCGGCTGCAAGAATTCGCATCGCTTGAATCAAACAATGCAAAGGCAATTGCCAAGGCCAATATCAACAATTGCCATATCGGATTCCTGCCGCCTCTATTTCCTCGCTCCTCTTCCATTAATGTTATTGGCAGATATTATTTGATAGTTTGTCGTAGGCTTTACGGATAATTTTAGCCATCAGCTTGCGACGCTCGACCAAGAAAACATCATAAGTCATTTCTTCAAATCCCTCGGGAAGAGCATTTTGTTGACAAGCTAACTTATATCCATCTTCGCCCAATTTGGCTCGATACTCGCCAACATACATATATGGAGCTTTGTCTGAGATGTCAATATTTGTAGAGTAGTCAAGGAATGTATAGTTGGCAATCTGATTTCTTAGTCGGTCATCAACAATGCCGATTTTAGCCAAATGATTCTTTGGGAAAATATGGTGAATGTCGACTGATGACTTTGTTCCGCTGGCACCAACTATGAAATGCTTTGATGTTGGGGTGGTACTGAACAGAATAGGATGGTTGAGCAGATTAAGGGAAGCCACATAGCCATACCATATAGGTGATGACGTAGAAGATGTTTCTAAGTCATTGATGAGATTGTAATTGAAATAGTCATCCGTAAATCGATTTGTAATCTCATTGTTAAGGAATTGGATAAACTCTTGGTCATTAGCCACGCCTCTCATGTCGGCAAACAGACGCTCTACGGTAGATTCTGGGGAGTCAGTGAAATATCCCGTTATAGATGCCATAAAGAACCATCGGCTCATCAATCGGTTCAATGCTACAACATTCACCTTATATTCCTCCCTTCCTATGAGATAAAGCATATAGGAGAAAATCACAGCATTATCCGAAGAAATGAGAGAAGATTTCAGATACCCAGCTTCAGCAAGAATGTTCATAAAGGCGTGCCAATGGTTGAGATTGGTAACGGTCTTTAGCCCATCCTTGAACTTAGCCAAATTCTCGGTTTGGATTTCCTCAGAACTTTTGCCTGTTTTCAAATCTTTGCCTCTGAGCAGCATATAAGCATACTTTAGTCGCGCACGCTTGAAGGCCAAGCCTACGGTAGCCCTAATCAGATGCACAGGGTCAACCTCGATAATGTGGTTATACGCAGTCTTGTCGCTTGGTATGCGAGATTCACGGCAAAAATTATTTATTTCCTTTTGGATATCATTGTCATAAACTGAAAGTAGCGTTTCAATGAAGTTCTTTTCTGTTAGCTTTTGACCGCCAGAGTTTACCCTCACAAAGATGTCCGCTACATCTTCTTCATTTGCCGCAGACCTTATTTCAAGAGTAGGAATGGTATAATCAGCAAGATTTAACAGGTCATTTAGATTATCCTCAATCTTTATTTCTTCTTCCTCAGTCAATTCTGGTTCACCATCTCTTTCTCGCTTTTCATTCAATCCTTTGATATAGTTTCTACGAAATTTTGTGATGGTATTTTCTTTCTTGGCTTTGAAAACCTCGCTTACGGTGTCAATCCATTCTTGTGAGCGTGCTTGGGCTTGCGTCCACACCTCAAATTCACGCTTGATTGGGTTAAAGGATATCTTAATGTTGCGTTCTTTGTAATTAACATCCTTAACCTTTATGCCATTGATGGCTGCAAGCAAGGCAGTCAGTCGCTGCTGGCCGTCAATCACTAAGTCACGTGGCACTTCATATGCCTTTGAATTGGTGCCAATATGATGCTTGTTTGCATAATTCTCTGGGGCTTCCCACAACATAATGAAGCCTATAGGGAAACCCTTTATCATCGAATCCAACAACTCACGCACCTTGCTGTCTTTCCAAACAAAAGGTCTTTGCAGATCGGGTAAGCCAATTTTGACAGTGCTAATCTGCATAAGCAAATCTTCTACCTTTCTATTTACTGGAGTATATAATTCTTTTGCCATTGAAGATTATATTTTGATTGGTAATTATTTTTCTATTTTACCTTTACATATTTTTGGTTGCCTGCTCCCATAGCTTGGGTGTATTGAAGAAAGCCACCTTCTACCAGAGGAGTTATGTAAGCCTTAATGTTTTTTGAATGTCTTGAAAGACCAAGTCTATCCAATATCTCACGGGCACTTCTTGGAACAGAACAGAAATTTATTATATCTATTTGTCTTTTTGTCAAATCTTTTTTCCTCATAGGCTGAGTGTCACGGTCAGTGTCACGGTCGCCCTTGGAAGTGTCATTGTTGCCACCAAGAGTGTCACGGTCAGTGTCACGGT
>JAJBUG010000066.1:21373-37309 GCA_020860515.1 Bacteroidales bacterium
GCCCTTGGAAGTGTCATTGTTGCCACCAAGAGTGTCACGGTCAGTGTCACGGTCGCCATCTAAAGTGTCACGGTCTGTGTCACGGTCGCCATTTGGAGTGTCATTGTTAGTGTCATTGTTACGTGGGATTGTAATAATGAACTCTTGCAGACGTTCATCGTTTTTGAAACGAATATCAACGCCTTCGTCTAAAGCACGACGGATTCCAGTACCCACTCCAAAGAAAGGCAGTAGATACACTGCATGGCTGAAAAGAAAATTATTGCGAGGCATCGATGTGCCATTCTCTATATCAGCTACACTTAACCCATAGGGAAGCACACCAGGACTGTGAATCTCCACACGATTATCAAATATGAAGATTCTAATAGGTGCATTTCGTATCAGTGATCTATGCACAAGAGCATTGACTACCAATTCCGACAGGGCTGTCAGAGGTATCTCCACGATACCTTGTGAATTGAATTCTTTGCCAGGTTGAACATAGCGAAGATTGCGGCGGAAGAAATCCATTATGCAGTTGTATTGGTGCAGCAAGTTTCCCTCCATATCTTGATCATTGACACGGTCGCGATATTCCTTACCTCCCAAAGAGTTGCCAAAAAACGAGATGCACTTTGCCGTAATTATTGGTAGCCACCGCTGAGGATATTTCCCAAAGAGCAACATTGTGGTGAGTTTCAATCGTCCATCGGGGTATATCAGATGCAGATTAACCAAAAGTTGTTCCAAGCTGAAATTCTTGCCAATAGCTTCCACTACAGATTCCAAAGAGGTCTGATCTATGTTTCCCCCATTAATTTCATTCCTATCCAGTGGGCCTCTGTATCGATTAAGTAGATAAGCCTTAATGGTATCTTCGTCAAGATCCTCAATCGTACTATCTTTAACTGGTCGCTCATCAGGTTGGAAAGTGCCACTTTCCTCCAGCATCTCTACAATTTCCAGGTTGTCACAAACTCTTCGTTTGTCAGAGCCTTGCTTGGTCCAAATGATACCCTTATTGTCTTTGTAAGGCTTGTTTAGACCTTTGCGGATTGACACTACGACTATATTGCCTCCTTCAACAGGAACTGATTCCGAAACTATTGCAATTCCAGGATTGACATTTTGGGTGGCAATGTTGGATAGTCGCTCATTGGTATCCTGTGTTTCAGTATAAGACAGAGGGTTCATTTCCCCTGTCTTATCCTTAACACCAACCAAGATGTAGCCACCGGAGCAATTACTGAAAGCCACCATTTCGGTGCCAATGTCGTAATTGTCGTGGATGCGTTCCTTGAATTGTATTTTGGAATCCTCCGATTTGTGGATAATATCTAATAGTTCTTGTTCTGTCATTCTTTTTTATATTAAGATTTTATTAGTGTAAGAGTCTCAACTTTTTATTCTTTATACCAATAACTTATTCCTACTGATTTGAGTATGTCATAACTAAAATTTGAGAAATGTTCTCTTTTATTTGGAAGTTCAGATATAAAATAATCAGATAGAAAGCATAGAGCTAAATCTAATTTATTATTCTCGACAAAGAGTATGTAATCTGCATGATTCTTTACTTTTGTATGAAGAATTATTTTATAACGTTTATTATATTTAGGCTCTTTTGAAACAATGAAATACAACCATGATATGGGCAAAGTTTTAGTCCATAATGGATCATCACTGTAATAAGTATGATCTTCCTCTAAGAAATAGAAATTCCAATCATTAGAATTGTAATTATCAAAGGCCTTTTCTAATCGCTTATCATAATTCTTAGTATAATCAATTTGGAAGAAAGGTACATATTTCTTTTGGTGTAAATAACATGTCTGGTCATAAATATTCTTTCTTCCTTTCATGAATTTATTCTTCATTAAGTGAAGACATCTATTCACAGTATCTTCTGAAAAGGATACTATTTCCCCATATAGTGACTTTCCATAATATTTGCCTTCAAATATTATGGCTCGATGGTTTTTAATAATCTTATATCTCCAACTTTCTGAGTTATAACCAGCAGGAAGGGTATTCTCTAAAACAATATTATAAGAATTATTATTATCTGGCACTAATATAATATTATTGCCTTCCTCTATTTTTAAAAGGAAACTCAAATTATTAGCTGACAAATTCGTGTAAATAATTAGCTCTTTTTTTTCTTTTACTTTCAATTCTTTTTGAACACACAAATTTTCTATTGTTTTTTCTACAGTAGAAATGTATGAAGAGAAATCCTCATTATATTCTTTCTCTTTTATATATAAATCCGATGTTAACAGCTGTACGTTTTGATCAGCAAAGAATACAAATTTACAATTCCTTGTCTTAGCTACTATTTGATTTTCTTTATAGATGATATCATTCTTTGGTATAGATAATGCATAATTTTCCTGGAAATAGGTATCCACTTTTTTTAAAAGTAATTGACAATAAGCAGAAGCAATTTTTGTTGCTTTGGCTTTATTTAGTACTTTCAAAAAGAATTCTAAGGTTTTCTCACCTCCAACAAATTCAAAATATCCATTTCCAACGATTTGGATATCGAATTTCTGAGAAATATTTGATAAAAAATTATCATTAATTGCTCTTATTCTCGAATCTCTTAAACACATGTTATGTATAGGATTGTATGAAATTATACCATCCCATATTTTGAAATCAGATGCTAGGCAATTATAAGTAGTGGTACAATTTTTATCAGGGGTATTAATAATTGAGGCTTTATTAGAAGAGGGAGTTTGCTTACCTAATTTAACCAATCCCAAATTTTTTAATCTGATAACGTCTTCCTTATTTTGGATATTGATTAAATTATTTTCTTCCATATAATTAATTAGAGATAAAATGACTTTCCCGATATAGGTATCTGGATATTCTTCTATTATACGTCTTAGCATCTTAGCTTTAGAAAGATTAGGGTATTCATGAAAGATGTCCACATTTAGGACATCTTTCATAAACTCTTGAAAAGAGCGGTGTGTGAAGTCTAACACATAACCAGACTTCATCTGAAACACTTTCTCGATTAGTTGTTTTTCTGAAAAATTTAACTTTCCCATATTATTCCATGCCTTTGATGGGGTCGGTGAGGGGGTAGAATTTGGGGTAGTTGAGGCGGACACCGTCGTCGAGGTCGATGGAGATGCGGTGGCTGGCGAGCTGTACGAGTTCGCGCTCAAAGGCAGTGACTTCGCGCACCTTGTCCTGCAGGAGGGCAGCGGTGGAGCGAGCCTTGTTGCGCTGGGCTTGGTTGAGGTCGTCGCGCATTGCGTCATCCTCAGCCTCGGCAAGCTGCCGCCTAATCTTCTCGATATAGGGATGCACATAGTCGGCATGAAGCTTGCTCAATGTGTCGGGTTCGATGCGGTGCATATACACATAGGCCTTGAAATAGCCTTTCTTTTTCTTGTCGCCCATCTTCGATGAGAACAGCCAATAGATGGGTCGTCGCTGATACATCTGCTGATGGTCAGCGTAGAAATCTTTGTAGAGGTACGAGCGGAGCGAGGTGCCAAGGCATTTCTCTATGAATCGCATATTGGCGTGGTGGTTCTCGTTGCCAAAGATTCTGCGGATTGCCAACTCTACGCGCTGTGCCATATCGTCGGGGAAGAAATCCATTTCTTCGACAATCGGCACGATGCAATCATCGTCGATTGCAATGGTGCTGGTAATTCCATTGTCGATGCCATCGACCTCAAGGCCGAGAGCGGCAAGGTCTTGGTGCTGGCTTGCAATAATCAGTCCTGGCTTGTCAACAGAGTAGCGCCCCATAAAGCAGCCCACAAGATAGCTGATAAACTGCTTTATGATTACATCATCATGCCAAACTAACCTGCCATCCTTAATTGATATTTCACCCTTTTGGAGGATGGTGATTTCATCAAGAGGCACGTCGGGAGACAGTTCATTCTCCAATCCATAGATTTCTATGAATCTGCGATTGAGTTCTTCCTCATTTCGATGCAACTTTCGGAATTGCCGCTCCCAATGATGCTTATAGGCAAGCACAACATCACTGAGCAATTTGCTATTAGTAGGCACATTGCAAGTTGCCTTAATTTCTTCTATCTCTTCTGGGTCAAGCATATCCAAATCTGCTCCATTCTGACCACAATCGCTCATTCGCTCCAACAATGGTGATTGCTGGAAATCCCATGAAGTTTCGTGTGCATTCCAATCTAATTGAGAAATAGAGAGATTTATTTGAACAATTGAATCAATATAGAGATCTTCTTCTATAATAATGGGTAGCCTTGAAATATCACCATTAGTAAAGCTCATTGTAGGATTGAAGAATTTTAGATAATGTTCAGAAACTTTTGAACATAACAATCCCACATAATATAGAATTTTAGATTCGTCTTTTAGAAATGCACATCTACTTGTGTCATCATATATGCTACCTCCTCTATTGTATTTCACCAAAAAGTGATTAGAACTGATTTTATTCCAAGTCATTCCAGGTTTAAAATAAAATCTAGTGTTTTGAGGTCGTGCAGCTAAATTACCTGCCTTATTCCTAAATGATTTTAATTCTTTACCATCAAATTGCCAATTAACAATATATTCTATGTAATCAGCCCATTTACGACTTCTTCCTCCACTTAAACAAGGAAACCATTTATGTGTACCAGTTATAGTCTCTTGAACTGATTTGTAGTTTCTTCCTATTTGATTAGTATCTACTTCATACCAAAATCTTTGGAATTTATTATTATCACCCGTGGCTAATCCCGCTTTAGGTTCTGCTAATTCTTTTAGAGTTTTATTTTTGAAATTCACAATAAATTTTTCACTTACCCAATATCCTATAGGAGAACCTGGAATTTTGGAGAAATTAGATTGAGGAACAGATGGATAATAGATTTTTGCACCATCTTCACTATGAACTATGTCATCGACATCTTTACTATAGTTGATGAATTTATAACGAAAGTTCGGATTTTCAAGAGTTTTCAAGAAAAGTATACGCAGGTGGTTTTCGTCGAACTCTTGAAAAGTTCGTTCAATCAAACGAAAATAAGTACCACAAGAATATTCATCCTTATGATTAATTATAACTGCGCTTGAAGAACCAAAATCTGCGCCAAAAACGCCACGGCTCAAATGGAGCAATGTTTCAATACTCTGATTTTCAAATATATGAGTACGTAAATCTTCAAAACCACTAAGAAACATCCAAGATGGTGGGATAATAAACGCATATCTACAATTATCTCCCACGAAATTACTAAGTCTTTCCACAAACATAGTACAGGTATCAGACTTGGAATTTGGATACTCTTTTACAGCATAGTCTTTTAATTCGTTTCCAAACCCTTTTCCCAGATACGGAGGATTAGTCACTACGCAGTCATACTTGCGGACGAGGTATTCGGCTTGGGTTTTGAGCAGTTGGGATGCTTCGCCAAATAGACCTGTTTCCACCTTGATAGCGGCAGCATCCTCGGGAGATACCTTTAGCAATGAGCCGATGGTGTCGATGTTTTCAAACTGCCACATATCCGATTTGGGCTCCCAGTTGCCAGCAGCGGCAATCACATCGCGCTCAATCTTCTTCAATGCAATCACATTGGGCTGCACTGCCTCTCGGCGCAGATAGCGGCTGTAGTATTTCACAGCTTTCATCGTGAGGGCAAATGCGGCGAGCTGTTTGCAACGCTCATCGATATCCATTCCGTAGAGGTTGTGGGTGAGGATAAGCGCAGGGATTTCTCTCGGCTGATAGCCCTCTTCCTCGTACATCTTCGCCAGCAGGTCAAAGGCGTACACAAGGATATGACCGCTGCCCATGCAGGGGTCGAGCATAGTGATGTCCTTTGCCTCGCGGATATGATCGGGAATGGTGTCGGCCTGGCCCTCGGGCGATGGGATGTAGTATTTCATCTCATTGATAAGGCTGCTTTCTGGGTGGAGCGTCATCCAGATGCGGCCCAGAGAGTTCTCAACCATATACCTTACTATCCAATGGGGAGTGAACAGTTGGGTCGCTGCCGCTTGCTCGTCGCTTTTCAGTCCACCTTTCTTTGACTTCTTGCCCTCGGCATCGTTCTTGCGGTCGGTGATGTAGAACTGGTAGAGCCAGCCCATAATCTCCACGTCCTGGCAGTCCTCGTCGGTCATATTATTGCGGATTTCAGTCACGAAGCTTTCCTTTGACAGCAGGTCGTCGGGAAGAAGCAGTTCGGTGTAGTCAGCAATCAGCTCAAAAAGGAAGGGCATCTTCTCGCCAAGGTGGTTGCATGTAGCCACCAATAGCTTGCGGTAGAGTTCGCCCTCAGGCAGACTGAGGTCATCGGCCGACAATCGCAAATCCTCATTGACAACGCCGCTGATTGCATCCTGCAGAATCTCTGGGCGGTTGCCGCCGTTGAGGGGAGTGACCACCATCGGAGAATTGAAGCCGTTGGCATCCATAAAGCGCAGTGCCATCACTCGGTTGAACCAGGTGTAGGCCACTTCCTCAACCACCTTGTCGCGGCTCTCACGCTGCACTCGGTCGCGCAGGGCTTTCACCTGCTGCGCCATTCCGCGCAAGTAGGCAGTGTCCTCGTTAAGCGCAAAGTTGAGCTTGGTGCTTACCTGCGATATCAGCTTCAATCTCGCTTGCTGCGCAAATGTCTTTAGAGCATTGGTATTCATAATCCTTATTTAAGTTCTTCGTTGAGGTATTCGCAATATTCATCCAGGAGGATTTGCATTTTCTCCTTTGGTATAAGTTGGCGTTTGTATTCGGCAACGAGCGTTGGACTCATATTGCGGCTCATGGCATACTCCACCACCGTTTTATTGGCTGAGGGACAAAGGAGAATACCCACTGATGGATTTTCATTGGATCTCTTCACATCTCTATCCAAGGCCTCAAGATAGAAATTCAATTGGCCCATGTCCTTTGGATGGAATGGGGTTTTCTTTAATTCCACTGCGCAGAGGGCCTGAATACCACGGTGGAAGAACAATAAATCCACATGGAAAGTTTCTCCACCTACTTCAAGAGGATATTCTTCACCCATAAAAATGAAGTCTTTGCCCAATTCAAGAATAAACTCCTTCATGTGGGAAGAAATGCCTTCTCTTAACGCCATTTCATTGTGATTTTTAGGAAGTCCTAAAAAATCCAGGTATGTGGTATCCTTAAATAGTACTGGTGATGAAGGATACATTTCCTTTAATCCTTTTGAAAGGTTGTCTTTGCTTCCTAAAAGGTTAGTAAATGTATCCGTTGAGATGCAACGCTGAAGTTCTCTAAAAGAGAGCCTTTCCTTATGAGTATAAAGTATGTAAAAGAGTCTTTCTTCAGGAACTTTACATTGGTTTAATATTACTACGTGTTTTGAGAAAGTGGTCTGATTCAGAAGCGTTTGTAATTGTGTAGGCGCTTGCACAATTGAAGATGGTGATGATGGTTGAGATAGACTTAATTGTGCAGGCGCTTGCACAATTGAAGACGGCATATACCTATTCAATACATCAGAAAATGTTTTTGAAGAGTACTCTTCGAAAAACATTACCATATTATAAATGCTTCTCCGGCTAAATCCATAGAGATCTGGCATGAGCTTATGAGCATACTCTACAAATTGAGTTACCACCTTGCTTCCCCATTGCTCCGTTTTGAGCTTTGAGGAAACATAGGCGCCCACTTCCCAGGCCATTTGCAGTTGCTCAGTGTTCACAGCACGAGAAGCAGCGCTGCGATGCCCTTGGATTATGGTCAGCAGTTCTGAGAACTGAGTTTCAAGAGGTTGTATAATATCTTCGGCCATAATCATCAGTCGTTGAGAAGTACGTTGGTGTTGCGGTTGATGTAGTCGAGGAGCTGGGTGCGGAGAGCTGAGATATAGTCCTCGACATCCTGGCTATTCTCCAAGTAAGGCTTGCTGAATTGGACATTCATAGCCTTTTTCTTGTTTATGCTCTTGCGGATTGGGCGAGGAGGAACAGGAGGCTGGGGAGGAGTTTGCGAGGAAGACGAGGAGGACGATGGCTCCACAACTATGGTAGTGGGAGGCACTGATGGCGGTGTTGCTGGCTCGGATTCCTCAATCCAGCGGTTGGTGAGGTCGATGGCATTGTCGTAGATACGGTTGACCTCCGAGGCCATAGTCTTGAGGTTGCCAATGAATCTCTCGCCAGAGATGCGATTGCGCTGCGATTCCATCATAGCCAATATCTGCTGCCGCTGGTTATCCTTGAGCGTGGGCCACACGGGCAAGGATGATAGCGATTCAATCTTCTGGTCGATAAGAGCGGCAACTGCACTGCGAGCTTCCTCCTGCTTTTCGCCAATCTCGCGGGCAATATCGTCGATGGCTTGCTTTGCCTTGGTCATCAGTCGCCAAGGAGCGGCTGACGTGTAAGCCTCGTCGAGGGTGTCGCGCAGTTCTTGGCTTACGTAAGTGAGGTTGGCAGTGTTGCCTGTCTTGTAATTGACCACCTTGGCAAAGATGTCGAGCTGCGGCCCATTTACGAAATCTCGGATTGGGATTACGCTGTCCTCGATGTCATCGAGCAGCGATTCCAGTTTGTCGCCGCTGAGATAAAGGCCTGGATAAGGCATGTCGGCAAGCTTCTGCATATCGGCCACAATGGCGGCGATGGGCTTGGTGAACTCATAGTGATGGCGGTCACGGATTGAGCGCAATGCTGCTGCCTCATCTTTCAGTCGCTTGGAGAAGGCCGAATGCACATCCTTTGCGCCCTGCGTTGTGCAGTTCTCTCGGTCAAAGAAATCCTTGTACTTCTCCTTTAGCCTGTTGACCTGCGATGCAGCGATGGCCTGCTCCACGTCAACAATCAGCTGCGCTTGCTGCTGCGAGTTGGTGAGGGCAGTCAAGAGATGCCGACCCTCGACTGGCGCGCCGTTCATGCGGAATGAAATCTTGTCGAGCTTGTAAAGCTTGGCCAAGATGCAGAGAGTAGCCATCTCATGCCAGCCGTACTGCGGTTTGCGGAACGTGTCAACAATGTCCTTGACCTTGCTGCGCACCGACAGATTCTTGTCGCGCACAATCTTGGTGTAAACTTCGGTGCAGCAGGCATCCATATCGCCACCGAACGGCAGGGTGCCAGCTGAGGTGGCATTGAGGATGTCCTTAAGCGTCTGGTCGGTGTATTCAACGGTTAGCATCGAGAGATGGATATAGACCATCTCCACAAGGCGCTTCATTGCCTCGCCCAAGCGGGTGCGGATGTCGGTATAGCGGATGTCGCGAATCTCGTTTCCGAAGATGTAGAGCCGAGCATCTTTTGTAAGTTCTGAAAGGCGGTCTACGATGTTCTCGCGGCGGCGGCTGTTGATTCTGCGCTTGTCGGTTACAATCTGCTGGCGGTAGTCGCTCGCGCTCGACAAAAGGCGAGTAAGGCACTTCTCGGCTTTCTTGTACATTGATATGTCCTCCGCCAGGGCCTTGTCATCGCCAAGCACCACGCACAGATGGTTGGGGTGCTGCAGCGAATATGCAGTCATCGCCTCCGGGTCGGTGCTTGGAAGGCCAGTGAGCGGAGTTACGAAATTGATGTAGAGCTCCGATTCGCGCCCGTCCTGCTGCTCATCCACATATCTACCGAATGAGAATATCTTGGCGTTGGTGAGCTTGATTTTGGTGTCGGTGAAGATTTCATCGCGGAAGATTTTCTTCAGCTCGTTGTTGATGGCATCGGGGCTGAGCTCTTCGGCCTTTATCTCGTTCTCGATGTCTTTTTCCTCGTTGGTCTGGTAATGGTACTCATCGTTGGCCGCCTTTTCGATGTACGAGGCCCTTACAAGCTTTTTTAGGGCTTCCTCAACCTGTGTACGGAGTTCGATGAAGTCGGCATTGATGGCAGGGAGGAGCAGACGGGTTATGTTGTCGAGCGTCGAGGGGAATCCCTTGACGTATTTCACAAGGAACAGCACCTTTAGCACTTTCAGAGCCAGGTTGTCGCCAAGGGTGCGCTCGGCTTGGATGATGTCGCTCTGTATTCGCGTCTGCAGGATGCTGCGAAGGCCCTCGTACATGTCGGAGAACTGCACGATTTCGTCAAGGCCTTTGTCTTGGTAAACCTTTGCCACCTCCTGGGTGATGGTGAGCATCGAACGCTCGCCCACCGACTGCTGCCGCCCAGTGAACGCATTGTTCTTGCTGAGCTCGATGATGGATTTCTGCAGGAGGTCGAACTGGTAATCGACAAAGGGAAAGTCGATGGCAAACTGCTCACGGCTCTTGTAATCTGTCTTGAACTGGCTGTTGTCGCCGAAGTTGAAGAGGGTGCGGATGATATTGCGCTCGCGGTCGTAGATTTCGCACAGGGCATGCTGAGGCTCGGACTTCTTTTCAAGCAGTCGGCGCTGGATTACCTCGTCGGCATTGGCGCTGGTGAGCGAAAGGCGGGTAGTGAAACGGCCTTGGATTCGCGAGAAGTCGTTCTGCTGTGTCTTTTCAAGATGACCAAGCGCAGCATCGATGTCCATCTGTGATGTTACAATAATCATTGCACGCCCATCTGTGCGGTCGGCCAATCCCTCGGCTATTGTTTGGAGCGACAGCATGCGATGCTCGTCGGTGCCGATGAACTGCCCCACCTCGTCAATAAAGAATATGAAGCGGGTATCTGAGGGTTGATTGTCGAGATACTCTTTCACCAGCTTTACGAATCCGTTGGGGTCGAGAGAGTAGTTGTCAATCTGTGTCTTTATGTTTTGCAAAGCCACCTCCACGGAGGTGCCATCGAGGTCAGCAAGGATTACAGCAATATTCTGCTGCTTCATCAAGATGGATGGGCGGTCAGCCTCCCACGCCTTTCCGAATCTACGCTGGTATTCTTCATGGAACCACTGGAGCTTGCCCTTGTTGTCGAAATAACGCTCGATTTCGGCAATGGCTGGCTTCTTTTCATCGTAGCCAAGCTTGCGGTTGAACTCCTTTAGAAATATGTGCAGCACAGGGTCAACGCTCTTTTTGCCCACTCCGTCAAGGCTGTCTTGGATGTTGAAAAGTGCGCAGCGGGTTGGGATTCGGCAAGCTCGGACAATGCTGGCTGAAAGCTCGAAGTCTTTTTCCGCTTTTTCAGCCAGGTATTGGCCAAAAGTCTTGCCATCAACCTTGGTTTCGTTCTCCAAGACATACGACAGAATCTTAAGCAGGTGCGATTTGCCGCTGCCGAAGTCGCCTGCAATCCAAGCGAACGTGGATTTGTTAGGCTGACTTAAGGATTCAAAAATCCTTGGCAGCTGTCGCATCTGCTCAGCCGTGATTATGTATTCCTTAATCTCAGTAGCGAGGTCATTGGTGCTGCTTGCCTTGATTACGCCATTGATTTCTCGGTTAATGTCCTTTGCGTAGATTTCTTGCTGCTTCATATGTCTTGGTTGGGTGTTTGCACGTCGTCGAGGTTGAGGCCTCGGTAATAGTTTTCATCAGATATCCTGCCGAAGAGCGACAGCTGTAGCTTGTTGTAATTGCCAGGGAAGAAAAGCACCACAGCCTGGTGCGATGCCAGTTCTTCAAGGTTGTTGAGGATGGAGTGAGAGCGCAGGAACGGGTACACGCTGCCCACGCCGCTGATAAGCACGAAGTCGGGCGAAGTTTCTTCTATAAGCGAGCAAAGCCTCGGGATTACCACCGATTTCACGTCAAGCACGCTGTCGAGGGTGGCGAGGATGTCATCCTTGTCGAGGCTCGATTCATCAGTCAGCAGGGTTTCAAGGATTCCCTCCTCGGAGAGAATCTCCATGCAGAGGTCGTAGAGGTTTATAACGATAGCCGACTTGCCTTTCTTGCCAAGCCTCTTGGCCAGTTCCTCGGTCAGCTGGTCGGCCTCGGCTTGATGCTCGGCAGGGAACGGCTGGATGTAAAGGGGTATTTCGCCGCCTATGCCGTTGCAGAGGTCGTTGCTAAGAAGCTTGCGGTAGGCATTCTCGAAGATGGCCCCTATGTCAGTTGCTGGATTATTCATACAGGCTTTGGGCGTTAGAGATTTCGTTGTTGGAATATAGGTAGGCAGCCAACAGCCTTGGGTCATCCTTTGCGATGACTTCTTCCACCTTGGCTGGCAGATACGGCCGCTGCATCATTCCGCTCTTTATCGAGTCGATAAGCTCGGTCTGCTCAAGGATTCTGAACAGGCACTGGCGGATTTTCGTAAGCGTCTTGTCGGTGATGGCTTCAAGCTCGGGATGCTCAAACCGCTTTTCGTTGTAAAATTCGTTGAAGTCGGAATGTGAGATACGCTCGTGCTGGCCGTAGAACCGCTCCCTCATCTGCTCCACGATGAAGTCGAAGATGAAAGCATGGGCCTTGCAGATAGCTGCAATTATGATTAGGCGGCGCGTAGATGGGTTGCCGCTGACAAGCAGTTCCAATTCGGCCTCTGTGAGCTGCTCAAGACGCTGCCTTACAAGAATGAATACGCGCTTGATGGTCGAGGTCTTTTCTTTCTCCATCAAGTTCTCGCGAATCACTCTTTCCTTGGTTGCCTCCCAATCCCTGCCCGATTGCAGATAAGCCTCGGCCACGGCCACGGTCTCGTTGACCATTGCCGCTCCCGCCACGAATGTAAGATTGTATGTAGGATTAGCTGTAAAGCCCATCTGTTTTGCTTATGGTATTCTGGATAATGATTGTAGTGTTATTGTTGCTGCAACTGCGCTAAGCGTCTTCGCAATTACTTTTTAGGTTACTGCAAATTTAAAGAAAATAAATGAAACCAAAAACAATTTGATTGAAAAAATTTACCTTTTGCTACCTGTAAAAGAAAAATCCCCTCTAATCAATTGATTTAGAGGGGATTCCTACACAAAGGGAGTACCGGAAGCGGGGATCGAACCCGCATGGGCGCAATGCCCAAGGGATTTTAAGTCCCTCGTGTCTACCATTCCACCATTCCGGCACGTATGCGACTGCAAAGTTACAAAATAAATTACAAATGACAAATTACAAATGACAAATTAATGCTAAATCTTGTATTTTGTACCTTATATTTTGTATTTTACTTAGTGTGCTTCGAGCCAATTTGTGCCTACGCCGGCGCTGACCTCAAGCGGCACGTTGCCATTGTAAGCCTGCTCCATGTCACGCACCACAATTTCCTGTACCTTAGCCAGTTCATCAGGCTTGACATTGAATATCAACTCATCATGCACCTGCATGATCATGCGGCTGCGCAATCCGGCTTCAAGCATTTCTCGGTGAATGCGAATCATCGCCTTCTTGATAATGTCGGCGGCACTGCCTTGCAGCGGAGCATTGATGGCATTTCTCTCGGCATAGCCGCGCACAGTGGCGTTGCGCGAATTGATCTCGGGCAGGTAGCGCTTACGACCCTCGATGGTAGTTACATAACCCTGTTCGCGAGCACGAGCAATGGAATCCTCCATATATTTCTTCACCTGGGGATAGGTGGCCAGATAGCCATCAATAAGCATCTTGGCCTCACTGCGCGGAATCTCCAAGCGTTCGCTCAGCCCAAAGGCTGATATGCCATATACGATGCCGAAATTGGCAGTCTTGGCATTGCGTCGCTGGTTGTCGCTGACTTCATCAATCGGAATATGGTAAATCTTGGCAGCCGTGGCGCGGTGAATATCCTTGCCACTCTGGAAGGCCGAAATCATCTCCTTGTCGCCACTGAAATCGGCTATCAAGCGCAACTCGATTTGCGAATAATCTGCGCTCAGCAACAAATCGCCTGGGTCGGCAATGAACGCCTTGCGAATCTCCCGCCCATCTTCGGTGCGGATTGGAATATTCTGCAAGTTGGGATTGGTTGAGGATATGCGCCCAGTAGATGCCACTGTCTGCTGATATGTGGTGTGAATTTTGCCAGTAATGGGATTCACTTGTGCGGGGAGAGCGTCAACGTAGGTAGCCAAGAGCTTTTTCAAGGCTCGCGCTTGCAGGATCTTGTCAACGATTGGATACTGCCTGCGATGCTTCTCCAGGATATCCTCGGTGGTACTCCATTGGCCAGTCTTGGTTTTCTTTGCCTTGGGGTCAATTTGCATCTTGCCAAAGAGGATTTCGCCTACCTGCGAGGGCGAACCAATATTAAACTTTTCTCCAGCTAATTGGTAACATTCACGTTCGAGTTGGTCGTAACGCTTGGTCAGTTCCACCGACATCTTCACCAATTCTGCCACATTGATGCGTGCGCCCTCCCACTCCATCGAGGCCAACACAGCCACCAGTGGGAGCTCTATCTCATCCATCAGCTTTGTCTGCCCCTGATCAGCAAGAGCCTTCTTGATAGCTGGCATCAGCATCAGAGCCACGCGTGCCTGCTCGGCCACTCTACGCGGAGTGTCGGCATCGGGCTTCTTCCACAGATTGCGCCTCTGCACATCATTGAGCGAATAGCTGAGGGTGCGATAGCCTATCACATCATTGGCCACAAAATCGATGCCATGCTTCATGTCGGGCTTCAGCAGATAATGCCCCACGGCATTGTCGTAGTACTTGGCCCGGATATCCACGCCCTCGCGCATCATCAGCAACATGTCGCGCTTCACATCGTGGCTCACCACCAGCATCTCAGGATTTGCAAGCATGGGTTCGAGCATGGTCATCATCTCTTGGCGATTGAATGGCCGCTCAGGCACAGGAATATACACATTCTTATCCTCGCCATAAGCCATGCCAATGCCCACCATCTGCGCCGTCATGGCTTCCTCGCCCATGGCATAGATGCTCAGCCCTACCGAACCCGTAGAGATTGCAGCCTTTACATGCTTTGACACTTCGGCTGGCGATGAAGCCACATCTAAATGCTCAATTGCCGCTCCTTCGGGAATGGTGGCAAACGATACAGACTGTGCCGCTTGAGCCTCTTGATGGCTGTCAATGCCATCAAATAGGCTCCCCATCGAGGGGGTTGCCTCCAAAGCCGGAGGCTCTGCGGCTGCTGATGCAGCCTTGGCGCGCAGCTTGGCTATGAAACTCTTAAATTCCAATTCATCGTAAACTTTTACCAACCGCTCCACGTCAGGCTCCTTGCGCAGCAAGGAGTCGAGCTTGATGTCGATTGGCACATCGGTCTTAATCGTAACCAGATATTTTGAGAACTTGATTTGCTCGGCATTTTCGCGAATCTTCTTCTGCATGGCACCCTTCAGGTCGTCAACATGGTCAATCAGATTCTCAATGCTCCCCCATTCCGATATCAGCTTGGCGGCAGTTTTCTCGCCCACACCCGGGCAACCAGGGATATTGTCGCTGGTGTCGCCCTCGAGCGCCAACAGGTCAATCACCTGCTCAGGGTTGTTGATGCCATATTTTTCGCACACCTCTTTTGGCCCGCGTATTTCAAAACCTTGGCCGCGGAGAGCGGGACGGTACATCAGCACGTTGTCGCGTACCAGCTGGCCATAGTCCTTGTCAAGGGTCATCATATAGGTGGTAAAGCCCTCGTGGCTTGCACGCTCGGCCAGGGTACCAATCACGTCGTCGGCCTCGTAATTGGCCATTTCGATGATTGGTATATGGTAGGCCTCAAGGATTTCCTTGATGTAAGGAAGCGACCGAGTTATGTCCTCAGGCTGCTTTTCACGCTGGGCCTTATAGTCGGGATAGGCCTCGTGGCGGAAGGTAATGCCGCCTGGGGGGTCGAAGCATACGGCCATATACTCTGGCTCCTCGCTGCGCAGCACATCATCAAGCGTGTTGCAGAATCCGAAGATGGCCGATGTGTTGAGGCCCTTGGATGTGAACCTCGGAGCGCGAATCAGGGCATAGTAAGCCCTATAAATCAGCCCGTAGGCATCAAGCAAAAAAAGTTTCTTTCCTTCCATATCGCTATTGTCATTTATTCCATGCTATTGTCATTTATTCCATTAGGGGTTCAGTATCCGTTAGGAGTTCGCTTTCCCGTTTTCCTCGGTTTCCCGATTTCCCGGGAAATCGGGAAACCGAGGATCCCGGAAAATCGAATCCCGGAAAATCGAATCCCGGAAAATCGAATCCCGGAAAATCG
>JAJBUG010000066.1:37409-39619 GCA_020860515.1 Bacteroidales bacterium
CGGAAAATCGAATCCCGGAAAATCGAATCCCGGAAAATCGAATCCCGGAAAATCGAATCCCGGAAAATCGGGAAATTTGACCCCCTACAATTATAATAAAACGTTAAAGAAATTTAGAATGTCGAAAATTCGGCATAAAATTAGCAATAATTCGGCAAATTACAATAACTTTTAGTAACTTTGCACAATATTTCTAAGTATGTCCACATTAAAGACGATACAACAGTCAATAGCGGCAGAGCTGGAAAGGCTCAACCGACGCATCAGAGACCAGCTTGGCAGCTCAAATCCTCTGATGGAAACGGTTGTCGATACCTATCTGCGCACCAAAGGCAAGCAAATTCGCCCCATTGTGGTGCTGCTCACTGCCAAGCTGCTTGGCTCGGTCAATGACAAGGTAATCTCTGCGGCGGCGGCCGTAGAGCTTCTGCATAATGCGTCGCTCATCCACGACGACGTGGTAGATAATTCCAAACTGCGGCGCAGCAAGCCCACTATCAACGCGATTTGGGACAACCATATCGCCGTGCTCGTGGGCGATTTCTTCGTGTCATCAGCCATGCAATGCGCCATTGCCACCGCCGACATTCGCATTATCGATGCCTTGTGCTACCTGGGCAAGCTACTCTCGCTGGGCGAACTTGACCAAATCTACAATGCCCGCTATCACCACCTGACCGAGGAGGCTTATTTCCGCACTATTAATTACAAGACTGCATCTCTATTCGTGGCTTGCGCCCAGATGGGGGCCTATGCCGTGGGGGCCAATGATGCTGATCGAGTGAAACTGGTGGATTTCGCTGAATTGCTTGGCCTATGTTTCCAGATTCGCGACGATATATATGATTATTTCGATGACCCCTCGATTGGCAAGCCCACTGCCAACGACCTGCGCGAAGGCAAAATTACCCTGCCATTGCTCCATGTCCTCAATTCTAAGGATTGCCCCATGCATAAGGAAATGAATGAGCTATCACGCAAGGAGGAACTTACCGAAGAGGAAATTGCCCAGCTAACAACCTACGCCATCGAAAATGGCGGCATTGATTATGCCTACTCCAAGATGCAGGAATTGAGAGAAAAAGCAGTGAAGATTCTCGATGACCTGCCAAAAAATGAAGCCTCGTCTGATTTGGCAAGGCTATTCGATGCGGTCATCGCAAAATAAGAAATTAAAGGCGTCTCAGCTGAGGCGCCTTTAATTTTATGAGTGGTATTGCACGAGACCATTTATTGCCGATGGCTCGATTTTGGCTATTTTAACTCCGAATTCCTCGGCTGCCTGTTCGAGCAAGGCTCGGAAGTTGCAAGCCGTGCCACCAATGATGCACAGGGGATATTTCTCATAATCATAGGCTGTAATATTGCGGCGGAAGAAAGTTAGGAAAGATTCATATACCAGCTTCCGGCAATAATCCATATCAAGGTGATCCTGAAGGAAAGTGGTGAACTGGGCCAAAGTGTTGTTGGCACGCGGATGGGTGTACACCATATCCATAATCTGATCGGGGGTCAGTTTGAAATCATCGTAAAAGCGTGTGATTATATTGGGGGGCACGAGCTCTTTTAGCACGTCGGAAAGCAGCAGTTTACCCATATAAGAACCAGAACCTTCATCGCCAAGAATATAACCGCAAGGCAATACATTTTTCACGATGCGCTCGCCATCGTAAAAACATGAGTTGGTGCCAGTGCTAATCAGAGCAACCAAGCCTGGATTATGCTGCAGCATCCCTCGGCAACCGCCTAAGAGGTCGCTATGCACCTCGGTGGGAGTGCGGAATTGGGCCACCAACGAAGATTCCACTACCTTGTTTTTGTCGGGATTAGCGCAGCCCGACCCATAAAAGAATACATGCTCCAACTTGGCCTTGAAGAAATTCTCGGGGAGTTCAAGACGTATAATGTGTGAAATTTCGCGGCGCGTATGGAAATAGGGATTTAAGCCAGCTGTTTCTGCTCGCTCCACCACTTGCCCTCGATCCACGAGTGCCCAATCTGTGTGGGTACTTCCACTTCCTGCAATTAGTATCATCTGGTGAACTTATTTTTCCATGGGTGACTACTTCTGTAAAACTCACTGCAAAATTACAAAAAATATTTGATTAACAATCAAATCAGCAACAAAATATAGTAATTTGGAAAAAATGGTATATAAAAAAAGCCCTTGAAAGTCTTTCGACTTTCGAGGCTTTCGATTAAGGGGGGCG
>JAJBUG010000023.1 GCA_020860515.1 Bacteroidales bacterium
CATCCTGAGCCAGGATCAAACTCTCCGTTGTTAATTTATCTTGTTTTCTTTTTTTTCAAAAGATCGTGTACCCATGATTGCTCATAGGCTGTGTCACGCAATGTCCGGATGATAGTCGCTGGCGCGTTGATCGCTTTCCTATTAGGTTTGTGGAATTGACTCGAGTTTCAATATTTCTATTGACTTAGCTCTTGTACTGTTCTCAATGTCTATTGTAATGCTTTCAAAGTCCTCTTGGGCTCCCAGTCCCGTTTCCGAGGCGTTGGGAATGCAAAGTTACGGACAATTTCCGAATCTACAAAATCTTTGTTGAAGATTTAACCAAGTTTTGCATCTTCGGCTTTCCTCACTCGCTTGCGAGGCGTTGTTTCCGTTTTGCGAGTGCAAAGTTACAGCGTTTTTTTTCACATGACCAAATAATTTTGGGAGAAATTTTGTAATTTAACCTCGTTTTGCAAAAAGCGGTCTAAATTCGCTGTTATTTGCATCAAAAGAGTTAAAGAATTAAAAAACATAGGATATGTAAGATATTATAATTAATTTTGTAGCCTACTTTTGAATCTATAATGGAATTCACCTATAATTATTACATTTTGTAATTATATTAAAGGAGAATTGTAATTAAATTAAAGGAAAAAGTCGAATATCTGTAATTCACTGAGCGATGGAAAACATTGAAGAATATTTCCGCGATCTATTGGCGCAGCACCACAGCATTGACATAGCCGACTCAGAATTCAAGAAAACTCTGGCAGAGGATGACGAGTTAAAAGAGGCCTATAGTGAATGGTGCCATGCTGTTGGCAGCACTGAGCGCCTTGGCTTCCGAGATTTCGCAGAGGAATACAAAGACACGATGGACGAGGTATGGGAAACTCTTACCGACTATGACGAATAAGAAAGATTACCGGCTGCCAGCCGAATGGGAGAGGCAGGAATGTGTGATGTTATCTTGGCCGCATCCCGGCACCGATTGGGCCGATATGCTCGACGAGGTCGAGGATTGCTTTGCCAGAGTGGCTTTGGCAATAAGCAAGCGAGCCCCGCTACTGATTGTATGCCCCGATAGAAACCGTCCGCTTAAATATCTTGACGGCAAAGTGGCCGAAAACAGAATAAAAATCGTGGAAGTGCCCACCAATGACACTTGGGCGCGCGATTTCGGTCCTATTACATTAATAAATAATAAGGGTGACGAACCTCGGATTCTTGACTTCCAGTTCAACGGTTGGGGCTTGAAATTCCCGGCTTGCTTCGACAATTTGGTGAACGCCTCGCTGCGCAACATGTACGCTTGGGGGCCTAATTTGGAAGATTGCCGATATCTCGTGCTCGAAGGGGGATCGATTGACTGTGATGGCAACGGCTCGCTGCTTACGACAGTGGAATGCCTGATGTCGCCCAACCGCAACGACTGCTGCGACATGGAAGAAATAGAATTGCACCTCAGCAAGCTGCTTGGCACACGCAGGATGCTTTGGCTCGAACACGGTTACCTCGAAGGCGACGATACCGACAGCCATGTGGATACTTTGGCCCGCTTTCTCCCCGACGATACTATAGCCTACACATCGTGCGATCGGGAAAATGACCAGCATTATAAAGAACTTAAGCTTATGGAGCAGGAGTTGCGCGAAGCCACAACTCCCGATGGGAAGCCTTACCGCTTAATACCACTGCCCATCCCCCGCCCCATAATAGACAAAGACGGCAATCGGTTGCCTGCGACCTACGCCAACTTCCTAATCCTGAATGGAGCAATACTTCTGCCCGTCTATGGGGATGAGCACTATGACGCAAAAGCCTTGGAGCGCTTAGGGGCAGCATGCCCGCAATACGACGTGATACCGATTGACTGCCGCGCTCTGATCCAACAACACGGATCGCTGCATTGCATCACAATGCAATTGCCATTCTTACCACAAGTTTTTACAAAAGGCATTATAGATACGGATGAATAAGGCACTGTTTTTTGACATTGACGGCACACTCGTCAGTTTTGAAACTCATAAAATCCCCCAATCGGCAGTTGAGGCCATTGCAAAAGCCAAGGCTGCCGGAAACAAAATAATAATCAGTACCGGGCGCCCGTCGGCCATTATCAACAACCTAAGCCAATTAGAGGACAAAAATCTGATTGACGGATACATAACTATGAATGGAGCCTATTGCTATGTGGGCGATCAGGTGCTATACAGGCACCCAATACCCCAAGAGCAGGCAGTAGAGCTATCACATTTCTGCAAGCATAAGGGCTTTCCATGCATCTTCGTGGGGGAACATTCGATGACCATCGCCAATCCAAAGCCATGGGCTATAAGCATTTTTACCGACGACATGCACACGCCTCCAATTCCCTTTACTGACTATGAAGCTCCACTGCGCCATACACTGTTTCAAATATCTCCATTTTTTACGGCAGAACAGCAAAAGGAGATTGAGCCTCAACTCCCAGGCTGCGAATTGGGACGCTGGCATCCGAAATTCGTAGATATTACAGCGCGAGGCTGCACAAAGGCCAAGGGCATCGACATTATTCTTAATCATTTTGGCATGACAATCGACGACGCTATAGCTTTCGGAGATGGCGGCAACGATATCCCGATGCTTCGCCATGCAGGCATTGGTGTGGCAATGGGCAATGCCAATACTGAAGTAAAAGCACAAGCCAACTATATAACGGCATCGATTGATGATGACGGCATCGCTCACGCCATAGAACATTTAGGGTTGTTATAATTTAAGACTATCCTAAAGCGAAGAAAAATGAACCAGATTTTAAAATATATGGCAGCTGCGGGATTGCTGCTGGGACTGAACGGATGCTTCACCGGCGTGGAAAGCACCCCCAAGATTACAGCCTCAGATGTGAAGAAAGAGCATATCACTACCACTGCCGAGCAGAAATTCTTAGCTGATGTGAGTCAGCAAGCCCCTGTTGATTGGCAATCTGGAAAGAAATTTTATGTGGCTGATCCCAAGATTTCGATTATATTCACTTCACAATCAAGCGATGACAAGGACAACCTCTATGGCAAAGATATAATATTCCGCTCGATGTACCCAGTTACATCGGTCACTGGCGAGCAAGTAACGGAAATAGAATTTGAATCGCCACGTGGTGGCAAACTCTTTTACAGAGTCAACACGCCCTACAGCGAAATAGCTCAGCGCGCGCAGTTGGAGGTGCCCTTTACAATTGAGCATGATATTATCGACAGCGTAGCCTCGCGCCTGGTAGGCAACACATACTATGCTATTACCCCGCTATGGTACAGCGCTGATGGCGATCACTCAGTAAATGGGCTTCGCCATGTGCCAATCCATGTGCACGAGGTATTGCCAGGCAACGCAGTCTATCCTCTGCGCGTAGTGTTCTCGCCCGATGGAAGCAATGACCAATATTCCATGTATATGACAGTGGGGGCGCAGCGCAACTCAACTCGCAATTTCGACAGCCTTTTTGCCTTCGACAACCCGCGCACCAAATATCCGCAAATCTCCAATGAAAACTGGGAACTCATAAAGCACTCGCGCGTGGCCAAAGGAATGAGCCGCGATGAATGTAGGCTGGCCTTGGGTGCGCCCCAAACCATAGGACAACGCCCCACACGTGCAGGAATGGTAGAATATTGGAGCTACCCTGACGGCATCCTGCTAATATTTGATATCGACGGATACTTGGCGGATTTCCGCCGCTGATTGTTGTAATATATTATGGATTACAACAAACTTACACCTGATCTGTGGCTTCCCACATCGGTAAAAGAGATGAAAGCTCTCGGATGGGAATCAGTCGACGTAGTGTTATTCACAGGAGATGCATACGTTGACCACCCTTCATTTGCTGCGGCTGTCATAGGACGCACACTGCAAGCTGCAGGTTACAAGGTGGCTATAGTGCCCCAGCCCAATTGGCGCGACGACCTGCGCGACTTCAAAAAATTTGGTGTGCCAAGGCTTTTCTTTGGCATATCTGCTGGTGCTATGGATTCGATGGTCAATCACTACACTGCCAACCGCAGAAAACGCAGCGATGACGCTTATACTCCCGACGGACGCGCAGGCATGAGGCCTGATTATCCCACAATTGTATATTCAAAGATACTTCGCGACTTGTATCCCAATGCGCCAATAGTGGGAGGAGGAATTGAGGCTTCACTTCGCCGATTCTCCCATTATGATTACTGGCAGGACCGCCTGCGCCCATCAATCATTGCAGATGCCCAAGTTGACATGATACTGTACGGCATGGGGGAAAAATCCATACTTGAATTAGCAAGGCGCCTTGATGCCGGCGAACACATCAAGGAAATCAAAGATTTAAGGCAATCGGTAATTTTACTTCCCAAAGATGAAATGCCTGTGCAAGAGGATGCAGACAATATAATATTGAGCAGCTATGAGCAATGCAGGCATCAAAAGCCTCTGCAAGCGGCCAATTTCAAGCATATAGAGCAGCAAAGCAATCGCATGAACGGAGGTGCCACGCTATGGCAGATTACGGGCGACAAGGTAGTCAAGGCCAATCCCATGTATCCCGCCATGACACAAGGCGAAATTGATGCTGCTTTTGATTTGCCCTATACTCGCCTGCCCCACCCCCGCTACAAAGGCAAGCGCATACCAGCTTACGAAATGATTCGCCATTCGATAAATATGCACCGAGGTTGCTTCGGCGGCTGCGCATTTTGCACCATTTCGGCCCACCAAGGCAAATTCATCGCCAGCCGCAGCAAAGAATCAATACTCAAAGAAGCCAAGCAGGTGACCCAAATGCCCGATTTCAAGGGTTACATATCCGACCTTGGGGGACCCAGCGCCAACATGTACGCCATGGGAGGAAAGGACAAAAGCATATGTGCCAAATGCCTGCGTCCATCTTGCCTTCACCCTAAGCCTTGTCCAAATCTTGACACTAACCATAAGCCTCTGCTTGATATTTATCATGCAGTGGATGCGATGCCTGAAGTAAAAAAATCTTTTATTGGTAGCGGCGTGCGCTATGATTTGTCGATGCACCCCACAGGCGACAAAAAGATTGACGCTATCAACCAACAATACAACCGGGAATTGATCACTGACCATGTGTCGGGCCGACTCAAGGTTGCGCCCGAGCATACGAGCGATGCAGTATTGAAGGTGATGCGCAAGCCATCATTCCAACTTTTCCACAAATTCAACGATTTTTTCAATCAAGTAAATCGCGAATGTGGCCTCAAGCAGCAACTAATCCCCTATTTCATCTCAAGCCATCCAGGCTCGACCGAGGAAGCGATGGCCGAATTAGCAGCCGAGACCAAAGACTTGAATTTCCATTTGGAGCAGGTGCAGGATTTCACCCCAACTCCAATGACAGTGGCCACCGAAATTTTCTACACTGGAGTGCATCCCTACACTGGCGAAAAGATATACACAGCCACCCGGCCAGAAGAAAAACTGGCTCAGCGGAAATATTTCTTTTGGTATGACAAGACTTATAGGCAGGACATCATTGGCAGCCTGCGCAAGATGCATCGCGAGGACCTGATACGACGGCTTTTCGCATCGTGTCCACCACATACCGAACATCATCCTCAGAAACCTGCGGACCGCTCGGCAAACAAAGACCACAACGGAAAAGGCTCACGCTCACACCATTCAGGTAAGCCGGGGCGTCGCGGTAAATAGGCTGAGTGTGCATTGGCTTCCACAGAGGCCGGCTCTCGATATTTGCCCTTTCAAGGGCCATACGCATAGCCTCAACATTGGCATTAGGTTCACAATCGGTGTGAAGATCGTGCGCGACATGAGTCACCCCGGCAGCGCCGCCTACTACGCGCGTCACCACTTCCTTATAGGCTTTGTCTTGATCCACTATCTCGAGCGTCGGATCAAGCAGCACCGTGTTGAGCCAATAATTGCTGTCGTATTCGGGCCCAGGATTCTGATGCAGAGTAACACCGGGGAAATCCTTGAATAGCTCGGCGTACAATGCAGCCAATTTCTTGTGGTGGGCTATATGCTCCTCAAGCACCGTCATCTGGCCACGCCCTATGCCAGCGCTGATATTGCTCATGCGATAATTATAACCCACATGCTCATGATGATAATATGGATAACTTTCGCGCGCTTGGGTGGAATAGAACATTGCCTCCCTCTTAGCCTCAATGCTGGGGCAAACCAAGGCACCGCCTCCTGATGTAGTGATCATCTTGTTGCCATTGAATGACAGCACTCCGTAGCGCCCGAGAGTGCCACATTCACGGCCATCATAACGGCTGCCGAAGCCTTCAGCAGCATCTTCCACTACTGGAATGTCATATTTATCGGCTATGGCTAATATGGCTTTCATATTAGCAGGCATTCCGTAAAGATGCACTGGCACTATTGCGGCCGGTTTGCGACCAGTCTTTTCGATGCGGTCAATTATGGAATGCTCAAGCAGCTTAGGATCCATATCCCAAGTTAGAGGCTCAGAGTCAACAAATACAGGCTTGGCACCCAGATATTTTATAGGATTAGCCGAGGCGCAGAAAGTGAAAGATTGCACCAGCACCTCGTCGCCCTCCTTTACGCCAGCGCCAATCAGACCCAAATGCACAGCTGCGGTACCGGAAGCCAAAGCCACTACCTCCTTGTCTGGATTGCCAAGGAATGTTTTCAGCTCGTCCTCAAATGCATTGACATTAGGTCCTAACGGAAGCACCCAGTTATCATCGAAGGCTTCTTGGATATATTTCATTTCATTGCCCGACAGATGAAGCAGGCACAATAGGATTCTGTCTTTTGCCATATTCATATTGGTTTTACAGTGCAAAATTACTCACTTTTCTGTGATATGAATAAAAGATTTTTGATTTTTCATAATATTTGCACTTTCTTAAACGTTATATATAGCGTTAAACGAAAAGAAACATACCCATGTCGCAAACGACCAAAGATACCAAGAACAACACTAAGCGAAAGGCTCTGGCCGTCGCTTCCTTTGGAGGACACCTTGTGCAGCTCCAACGCGTCGTTGCACCTCTCCGTGACAAGTTTGAAATAGTATATGCCACCACCGACCCCAAGGCAAAAAAGGAAAGCGATGAATCGACCTTTTACTTTGTAAAGGATTTCTCACGCACCAATCCTCTGCAATTGTTTCGTTCGATAATCAATTTCAAAAAAATAATATCCAAGGAGAAGCCTGATGTAGTAGTTTCCACGGGGGCAGCCCCTGGATTAGCTGCCATTATGGTGGCAAAACTGATGGGCATCCGCACATTGTGGATTGACTCACTGGCCAATGTGGAGCACCTGTCGATGTGCGGCCGAGTAGCTTCGAAGGTAGCGACCGAAACACTCACCCAGTGGCCCCATTTGGCTATTGGCAACATTCAATATTCAGGCAACGTGCTTTAATCAAAATTAGGCTATGATTTTCGTAACTGCAGGCACACAATTTCCCTTTGACCGCTTGGTGGAAATAATTGACAAGGCAGCTCCACAACTGGGAGGCGAAGAAGTGGTGGTGCAAGCCATGAAGGGAAAATATGAGCCGGCTAATCTGAAACTTAAAGAATTGATTCCAGCCGATGAGTTTAGCCAAATTATGAGCCAAAGCAGATTGGTGATAGCTCATGCTGGCATCGGAGCAATTCTTTCATCAATGCTTAAATCCAAGCCCATCATCATCTTCCCAAGAAAAGCCGAGCTCGGCGAACACCGCAATAACCATCAGATTGACACAGCCAAGCGATTTGAGGAGTTAGGATATGTAAATGTAGCTTGGGATAACGAACAGCTTGAAAAGATGCTATTCGACCCACCCACCAAAAGCCTCTACGACCTCAAGGCAGAAGCCTCGCCTGAGCTAATAAATCATGTGTCACAATTTATTGAAGAGTGAAAATAAAGAGGGCTGCAACCCATTTGGGGTTGCAGCCCTCTTTATGTTCATTTATTCGTCGGCCGATGCCGCCACTTGCTGAAGCAAGTAATTGTCGTGGCCAATTTCATAACGCAAAATCGGTTTTTTCACTTTCACATCGTCCCATACTACTGTGGGTGTCTGTTTGAAATAGTTTTCCACCATATGAGTGTACTTGCTTACCAAGGCAGGCATCATATCGTCGAGCTTGGGGGCCTGTTGATCAGTGATTACATTGGCCTGCATCTTCACGGCTTCGGGGTCAATTTGCACCTTCAGGGTGGTCATGTCGTAAACGATGGCAATCTCGTCGTCCTCCCCCTCTACATACTGCCATTTGCCATTTACCATAGCTGTGCCTGACACACTGATCTGGTAAGGCGAAATCAACGAATCATTGGGAGCTGCTGCCTCGGTGAAATTCACCAGATAACTGGCCGTGACTGAGCCGTCGCGATTGAAAGCATAAGTAGCGGTAAGGTTAGATGTAGCCGTGCCCGGCATTTCACCCTTGATGTTTCCCTGCCATTCACCAATCACATTTGGGCGAGTGTCGCATGATGACATTCCCAACATGCAAGCGCCAATTGATAAAATCAAAAGTAACTTTTTCATAATTTCTCACTTTTACTAATATCAATTAAAACACTCACTGCCATAAAATAGTTTAGCTGTGCAGCTCCTCCAAACCGCGATTGAAATAAGCCGAATCGTAATCAAGCGGGCGCATTACCTCCTCGTCGTAAATTACGATGTCAATGTCGATTGGCACAATGCCTTGGGCTTTGTGTTGGGGTCTTCGCCCAAGGTTAAGCTCGGGTTGTTTGGTGAACGATAACAGTTCATCGTAATCAAGCGAAGTGTGCGACACAATCACCTGGTTGAGATATCCGCTTGCCGAGCCATATACCGAGCTGTGGCATACTATTTGTCCCACATCACAAAGGCTCGAATAAGCTTTGTTAATCTTTTCAATCGATTGGAGCCCTATGTTAGAGCCCAAACACAATGTAGCGCTATGCACTTTATTAAAATTACAAGTTACAAATTACAAGTTACTCGTGCCTTTCATAGAAAGAGAGATGCGTCGGCGACGCAGATCCACATCCAGGACGCGCACCTTCACGCGCTGCTTAAGCTTTACCACATCATGGGGATTGTTGACGCGCTTGTCGGCCATTTGGGATATGTGCACCAATCCGCTCTCATGCACGCCAATGTCGATAAAAGCACCGAAAGCTGTGATATTGTCCACAATGCCATTAAGCACCATTCCAGGCTTCACATCCTCGATATCTGTGATATTAGGGTCAAATGAGAATTCTTCTTCATCAGTTTCTCTCGGATCTCTACCAGGACGCTTCAGCTCCTCGATAATGTCAGTCAGTGTTGGCAGCCCCACTGTATCTGTTACGTATTTCTTAATGTCAATTTGGGCGATAAGATCTTTATTGCTAAGCAAATCTTGCATCTTTACTCCCAGGTCGGCAGCCATTTTCTCTACAATGGGATAGCTTTCTGGGTGCACAGCAGTGTTGTCGAGAGGCTGCTTAGCATTAGGGATGCGCAAGAAACCAGCGGATTGCTCGAAAGCCTTTGCTCCCATTCGGGGCACCTTCATCAGCTGCTTGCGCGATGTGAAATCGCCATTCTCAGCCCGGTAAGCCACTATATTGGTAGCCAATGCAGGACCGATGCCAGAAATATAGCTTAGGAGCTGCACCGAGGCTGTGTTGACATTGACACCCACTTGGTTTACACAGCTCATCACAGTATAGTCAAGGCTATCCTTCAATGCACCTTGGTCCACATCATGCTGATACTGCCCCACCCCTATCGATTTAGGGTCAATCTTCACAAGTTCGGCCAGAGGGTCGATAAGTCGGCGTCCAATTGACACCGCACCACGCACTGTGACATCATAGTCTGGAAATTCCTCACGTGCCAAATCGGAAGCCGAATACACCGAGGCGCCGCTCTCGCTCACTACAAAGATTTTTACATCATGGGGATAATGGATTACACGCAAAAATTGCTCAGTCTCGCGGCTGGCAGTGCCGTTGCCAAGGGCAATAGCCTCAATGGCATAGTCATCTACCAACTTCGCAACCTTTAGAGCTGAGCTTACGCGTTCGCGCTGCGGATATATTACTGTGTTGTATTTCAAATTGCCTTGAGCATCCAAGCACACCACCTTGCAGCCAGTGCGGAAGCCTGGGTCGATGGCCATTACGTTCTTATGTCCCAGAGGTGCCTCCATTAGAAGCTGGCGCAAATTATCGGCAAACATTTTAATGGCCTCTTCATCCGCGCGCTCCTTCCAGATGCTCGAAGCTTCGTTCTCAATCGATGGAAATGTCAATCGGTTGTAGCTGTCCTCGACAGCACGGCGCACTGTGTCAGCACTGTCGTGAGTGGCTTCTTTTCGCACGAAAATAGTATCAATCGAGCGAAGCATATCCTCATCGTTGATATTGACCGAGAGTTTCAGCAATCCTTCGCGTTCGCCTCGCTTCAATGCCAAATATTGATGCGAAGGGCATTTGCTCATCGGACGTGAGAAGTTTTCATAATTGAGATAATTCTGGGCTTCTTCCTCTTTTCCCTTTACAAATTTCGACTTGATAATTCCACGCTTCAACACTTCCTTGCGCACCCATGAACGAGCTTTGGGATGCTCACTAACCCATTCGGCTATAATGTCGCAAGCCCCACTGATGGCCGCCTCTACGTTCTCAACCTTGTCGGTGACATATTTTTGAGCAGCAGCTTCGATATTTCGGCTATTCTGAGCCATAATGATCTTAGCCAAGGGCTCAAGCCCTAACTCGCGAGCCACAGTGGCACGCGTGCGCCGCTTGGGCTTGTAAGGCAGATACAAGTCCTCGAGCACTGCGGCATCAGTGCATGATTCGATTTTATCACGCAATTCATCGGTTAGTGCTCCGGATTTTTCAATGGTTTCCAACACATAAGCCTGACGCTTCTGAAAAGTCTGCAATTGTTGATATTGAGTTTCGATGTCACGGATATCTACTTCATTGAGACTGCCAGTGCATTCTTTGCGGTATCTGCTGATAAAGGGTATGGTGCAGCCTTCGTCGAGGAGAGAGAGCACCGACTCGACGTTGCGCTGGTTTAACCCAAGACGACGGGCTATTTCTCCAGGAATGTCAATCACTTTTGCGAGGGTTTAAGAGTAAATAATGTAATTTCGGGAGTAGCGCCAATGCGAGACGGGAAACCAACCTCGCCTGCGCCAATGTTTACGTAGAGTTGCTGTCCTTTCTTATCCTTGTAGAGGCCTCCCCAATTTCTATATCGCAATGCGGCGGGGGAAATGCCAAAAGCCTCCATCTGCATGGCATGGGTATGTCCTGAAAGGGTCAGATGCACGTTGGAATTGGCATTGTCTTCAATCTCGTTCTCCCAATGGGCTGGATTATGGCTCAGAAGAATTTTGATATTGCCATCATTAAGGTTGGGATAGGCATCTTTCAAGCTTCCATAGGTATGGAATGGAGGATCGCCCACATTTTCCACCCCAATAAGAGCAATCGAATCGGATTCTTGACGCAGCCATGCATAAGCATTGTTGAGCATTTTCCAACCTAAGTCGCCTTGGCGCTTCTTCATCTTTGCCACATCTTTCTTATGGGCATCTTCGGTAGGCCACTCATAATAGTCGCCATAATCATGGTTGCCCATTATTGAGAACACTCCCATCGGAGCATTTAGCTGGCTAAGAATCTCCATATATGGCAATGCTTCATCACTGTGGCGATTCACCAAATCGCCTGTGAATACTATCACATCGGGATGTAGAGAATTTACATTTTCCACCAATCGCTCTACAAAATCTGTATTGCCCCCGTAGCTGCCCACATGCAAATCGCTTATCTGAGCCACTTTGAGTCCATTAAAGCTCTGTGGGAGATGAGCTATTTCGATGGTTTCCTCCTTCACTTGTATGCGATAACGATTTATGAGGGCTCCCCACCACATGGTCACAAATACCAAAATACCAAGCACAAAACCAGTCCACGACATCCACACCCACCTATGCTTATGCCACAAGAAAGGCAAGCGTGACAGCACATCGGAAATTACAAACAAGAGCTTAGGCACATAAATGCTGAGATAGGAATACAGAATCCACATCACAGCCATTAAGTCGCCATCATTCCCCGTTCGCTTGGGCAGGCAAATGGCCACGATCAATGCAGAGTTGAACAAGAGTGCCGACCAAGCTTGGATTTTGGCCCACACTCGGCTCCGCGAATAGCTCAGCAGAGCACAATAAATGTATAGGTCGAGCAGCACATTCACCACCAGGGCTACTATTGCCGGCACTAAGAGGAAGCGCATGTAACTTGTAATTTGTTTTTGAGCGGATTGGCGTACATAGTAAGCATCATTCGGCGCATATAGTCGCGTTCGTCAGGAGTAATGTCGGTTAAGTCAACCTTATCCAACTGCTGATTGATATATGCAGAGAATTTTTCTACATCGGCAGCCGTATAATGGTCGGCAAACTCCTTAGTGTCGTGGAGCTCATCGTAAGCAATGTAATTGCACTGATATATTTCATATCCTGCATGAATAGCATTGTCAATCAAGCGGCATGCCTCACGGATTACCTCCTGGCGGTTGTCGCTTGTGAATTTCTCAAGCTCAGGATTTATACACTTGGCTACGCGGAACATCACACGCCCCTTGTATTTCAGGATGCCAGTCTCCATGCTGAAAAGGTCATCGCGCTGGCTCTTCTTGAAATGCGGGTCGCGCAGCTTGAGCAGGAACTCACGTGCTTTGAGGTAATCATTTGGGTCGTATTCGTAGGATATCGACACTGGGCAAAGATTGCAACGCATGATATTGGCCTTGACGCTTCCTCCCCCCGCAAGCGAGAGCATTTTGATGAGGCTCTCTTGGGTAAGGTCATTGCTGTCCTTGGCGCGCCCTTCGCGCTGAGCAATCCACACTGATTCATGGAGAGTGCCAATTGTATAATGGATATAGGCTGACAACTGCTTGGCGGCTTCCAGAGCTGCGACCATCTTCACATCTCGCTTCACAATGAAGCTGCGATTGATCTTCACCAAGTCGGTAATCCAATCATAGATTAGGAGATTATTGCCAATAGCCACTTGTGTTATGGGCATATCGCGCCGGATGAAGTTGAGGTTGAGGAACGAAGCATCCAGAACAATGTCGCGGTGATTTGTGATGAATGTAAAGCTTGCGCCTGGCACATCACAATTTTCAAGACCATCGATTGAAATGCCGTCGGTGGTATTACGTTCGAGCAGTTCCAAGAAGCGTCCCATCACATAGCGCTGGAATTGATCCTGCGTACTGACTTTCATCAAATCATCCACAAACTTTGGATAGTCCACATCAGGCATCACGTAGCGCACTGCATGTTCAAAGCCAGGTTCTGTAACTAATTGTTTCAGTTTTTCCTTGAATTGCACGTCGTTGTATGGCGCTATGTCCTGGAATTCTTCTGGTATTGGTTTAGTATTTGGTTCAACAGTCATTATCATTTCGATTTGGAACTCCAAAATTACTACTTTCTGTTGAAATTACCTAATCTATAAAAGAGTTTTTCACGAATTTACACATTTTTAAACTTTTCAAGACACATTTTAACCATCAAATGTGCAATTTCTACAGTAAAATCGCGATTTGATAAACTATGAATCCCAGAATCCAAGCCACCACCGTGTTGTATACCACGCTGAATGCCGCATAGCCCCAATGGTGGGTTTCCTTGGCAATTGCTGTGACGGTAGCAATGCATGGGCAGTAAAGCAATATGAACACCAGGAAACTTAGCGCACTGGCTGTAGTGAAATCTGGCTTGCCAGTCACTGGATTTGGAGCCTCAAGTCGCGCACCCAATTTCTGATCAGTCACTGCTTCATCGTTGGTGTAAAGCACACCGAGGGTGGACACCACTATCTCTTTGGCTGGCACGCCTGCCAAAGCTGCCACAGATGCGCGCCAGTGAAAGCCGAGAGGCTCCATCACGGGATTGATAACCTTGCCAGCCATCTCAAGATATGAGTCATTGGGAGAAATTGCCTCAGTCTCAGCCACATAATTAGCATCATCATGGATTGGAAAATAATTTAGGGCCCACACTATGATGCTGGCCACCAAGATAATGCCTCCCATTTTCTTGAGGTATTGCTCGCCCTTGGCCCAAGTATGGCGCATCGATGCCTTGAATGTGGGTATGCGGTATGGAGGCAGCTCCATCACAAAAGGCGTCTCATCCTTCTTGAAATAGAATTTGCGCAGCAGGCGAGCCGTAACCATGGCTACCAAGATGCCCAAAATATATAGCCCCATGAACACAATTGTGGGATGCTCGGAAAAGAATGTGCCAATCAACAGCACATAAATTGGCAAGCGAGCCGAACACGACATAAACGGATTGATCATAATCGTAATCAAGCGGCTCGAACGGCTCTCAATGGCACGAGCCGACATAATGGCTGGCACGTTGCAGCCGAAACCCATCACCAAGGGGATGAACGACTTTCCATGGAGGCCGATCTTATGCATTACCTTATCCATAATGAATGCAGCACGCGCCATATAACCGCTGTCCTCCATAAATGAAATGCAGAAATACAAAATCAAGATATTTGGCAAGAATACTATCACACCACCAACGCCACCAATGATGCCATCGGCAATCATATCCTTGAGCACACCCTCGGGCATCCAGCGATTTACCATTTTGCTCAGCCAAGCCACACCATCGTCAATCCAGTCCATGGGGTACTGGCCGATAGCGAATGTTGCCCAGAAAATGAAAAACATTATGGCGAAGAAAATCGGGAATCCGAACAGTTTGTTGGTGACAAAAGCATCGATGATTCGCGTAGTGGTCATCGAGTCTTTCTCAGGGCTCTTGAAGGTCTCAGCCAGGGCGCCATCGATAAATCCATATTTCTCTGCCGCAATCACTGATTCTATATCATCATCGTCGTTATGGTGGTCAGTGTAATCCTTCACCAACTGATCGCGCAAGTCAATGATTTTCTGTCCACCATCGCTGGCAAGCACCTCTTGTTCGCTCTGCTTGTCGCCTTCGAGCAGTTTTATTGCCAAATAGCGCGGCGACACATGCTGTGTCACTCCGCCATTTTCCTTGATGGCATCAATCAGCTGTCGCAGCATTTTCTCAATCTCGGAGCCAAGGTACACATGGATGTGACGCACAGCTTCGTGCTTGTCTTCGAACACATCGATTACTGCATCAAAGAGCTCATCTACCCCCTCGCCCGTCTTGGCCACTATTGGCACCATGGGCACGCCGATCATCTTGCCCAATGCTTTGTAATCGAGTTCGGCATGGCTGGCTCGCAATTCATCGTACATGTTAAGGGCGATTACCATGCTGCGATCCATATCGATTAGTTCGGTAGCCAGATAGAGATTGCGCTCGAGATTCGACGAATCCACCACATTTATAATCACATCCGGTGTCTCATCTTGCAGGTACTTGCGCACATAGAGTTCCTCGGGAGAGTATGAGGTGAGCGAATAGGTGCCAGGAAGATCTACTATATTGAATCGATAGCCGCGATAATCAAAATGGCCAGTCTTTGAATCCACGGTCACTCCGCTGTAGTTGCCCACATGCTCTTGGGCTCCGCTGGCTATATTGAAAAGCGATGTCTTGCCGCAATTGGGATTGCCTATAAGGGCTACGTTGATTACGCAGGTCTCAGTTTTTGCATCACAATATGGGGTGTCCTTATTGGTATCGGCTGTTTCCTGCTGCTGTGGCTTCATGTCAACTGGGTCCACCTCGATTTCATGAGCTTCGCTTCGGCGAAGCGATACCTCATACCCCAGAATTGAGTATTTGATTGGGTCTTTCAGGGGAGCTTGAAGTAGAACCTTCACCTTGCGGCCCTTTACAAAACCCATTTCCATAACGCGTTTGCGGAACGCGCCATGACCTAATATCTTCACTACAACTGCCTCACTGCCAGTGGGCAAGTCAGATAATCTCATAACTCGAAAACGTTAAAGTAGTTTTAGAACTACAAATATCGTAATTTTCCATAAATAAAACAATACTCACTTTTGGTGAGTTCACGCCTAAGAAACCATAGTTGCCTCGATTTCCGCATAACACATGATTTGTAACGGAGGGGATAAACTAAAACGCAGAGTTTTACGTTTTTCTTGTATTAATTCACGTTTCAATAGACTATGGCCATCAACATCACCCAGGACTTTTGGCCTTTTGTAGAGGCCAACTCCAAAGCAGATCCTGCCGCTTTGTGCTTGAAATACCATGGCAAAAGCCTTGGCGATCTTGACATCGACTTGGCTATCACCCAAATTGAATGTCGCAGGAAGTTCGCTAAGAAACTGTCCGAGACCCTGAAGCGTGACCCTCGCTTTCTAATTCCAAACTCTTTGTCAGGCGAGCAGGCCACAAGCGACCTGTTGGCCCAGTATCATGCCTCGCTGCTTGAGCCGTCATCAACTGTGCTCGACATGACAGCCGGCCTTGGCATCGACACCTTGCATTTGGCAGAAAGGGTCAAGGCAGTCACAGCCATCGAAATTGACCAAAACAAGGCTCAAGCTTTAGCTTATAATGTGCTGCATTTGGATAGGAATAATATCGATGTGGTGCACGATGATTGCATAGAGTTTTTGAATAAGTCGCAGATCACAGGCCAGCGATTCCTGTGGGATTACATATTTATTGACCCACATCGGCGAGGGGACCATGGACAGCGGTTATTCGCATTGAGCGACTGTGTGCCAGATGTAATCAGCCTATTGCCCCAGCTGCGCCGGCGCGCCCATTGGCTTATTATAAAAGCATCGCCCATGCTCGACATTACTCGGATGGCTGCGGAGCTGCCAGGATGCACCCAGATCTTATCCATAGGCACTCCCACTGAGTGCAAAGAATTGGTTGCGATTGTGGACCTTACCAACGATGAAGTGTCAAATTTTGAAATAAAAGCCGTCACGCTGACATCATCCACTAAGCAGGAATTTGAATTCACAGCCTTGGAAGAGCGCGAGGCAGTGGCATCGTATGCGATTCCGCGAGAAGGATGGTTTTTATATGAACCCTACCCTTCAGTAATGAAAGCCGCACCGTATTCGCTGCTAAGCCAACGCTATGGAGTGGCAAAGCTTCACCCCAACACTCACCTATATGTAAGCGAAGACCTTGTGCCTGACTTTCCAGGAGAGGCCCTTGAAATCTGGAACATTTATCCATTTATGTCGAAGCACATTAAGCGACTCCACATCGATTATCCACAGATAAATGTAGCCACTCGCAACTTTGATATGCCAGCCGAGACACTGCGCAAGAAGCTTGGTGTGCGCGACGGTGGCGAGATGCGGCTTTTTGCCGCGACAGCAGGCCCGCGCCAATTGATGATGGTAGTCAAAAAACCCGACTATTAAGCATAGACTTGCCAGTTTGCAACAATTTTTATCACAGCGAATTATATAAAGTTATCCAAAACCAAAAGTCAAATCATTATTTTTCAATGTTTTAGATATTTTCAAATCTCAAAAAGTTTTCCAAAATGTAAATGCAAGCAAAAGATAAAATTTACATTGTAGATAACTTTTTTACGATTTAACTTGTTTGGTATTGCATAAATAGCTAATTTTGCAAACCAAAAAAACAAAGACCACATCTAAGACATGATACAAGTAGTAGTAAAGCGTGATGGCCGCATCGTAGGCTACAACGAAGAGAAAATCAAGGCAGCGATTCGCAAGGCAATGCTGCAGACCGAGTTGGGCGAGGACGAATCCTTGATACAGAAAATCACTGACCGAATCGGTATGACCGGCAAGGAGCGCATGACCGTGGAGGAGATTCAGGACCGCGTGGAGTTTGAGCTCATGAAGAGCCCTCGCAAGGAGGTAGCCAAACGCTATATCGCCTACCGCGACCAGCGCAGCATAGCTCGCCGTGCCAAGACCCGCGACATGTTCCTCGAGATCATCGAGGCAAAGAGCAACGACATCACTCGCGAGAACGCCAACATGAACACCGACTCGCCCGCTGGCATGATGATGAAATTCGCCAGCGAGACTACTAAGCCCTTCGTTGACGATTATCTCCTCTCGCCCGAGGCTCGTGCTGCAGTCCATGGCGGCTATCTCCATATTCACGACAAAGACTACTACCCCACCAAAAGCCTAACCTGCGTGCAGCATCCTCTCGACAAGATTCTCCACGAGGGTTTCACCGCAGGCCATGGCGAAAGCCGCCCTGCAAAGCGCATCGAAACAGCCAGCATCATAGGCTGCATATCAATGGAGACCGCCCAGAATGAAATGCACGGCGGCCAGGCCATCCCCGCATTTGACTTCTATTTGGCTCCTTTTGTGCGTTCATCCTACATCGAAGAAATAAAGAACATAAGCAAATTCACAGGTCTTGACCTTAGCCATCTTAATGATGCCAAGTTCGACGACTTCCTTAAGAAGCCGCTCGAAGGGCTCGAAGGCGACGCTCGGTATCTGCAACATGCCATGAACCGCACCGTAGAACGCGTGCACCAGGCAATGGAGGCGTTCATCCACAACATGAACACCATCCACAGCCGTGGAGGAAACCAGGTGGTGTTTTCGAGCATCAACTATGGCACTGACACCTCAGCTGAGGGCCGCTGCATCATCCGCGAAATTCTCAACACCACCTACGAGGGCGTGGGCAACGGCGCCACCGCAATCTTCCCCATCCAGATTTGGAAAAAGAAGAAAGGCGTAAGCTACCTGCCAACCGACCCCAATTATGACCTTTACAAGCTGGCTTGCAAGGTTACGGCTCGTCGCTTCTTCCCCAACTTTGTCAACCTCGATGCCACCTACAATCAGCATGAGCTGTGGCGCGCCGACGATCCCGAGCGCTACAAGTACGAAGTGGCCACGATGGGCTGCCGCACCCGTGTTTTTGAGAACCGCTTTGGCCCCAAGACCTCGATTGGCCGTGGCAACCTCAGCTTCACCACCATCAACATCGTGCGCCTCGCCATCGAATGTATGAGCATTGAGAACAAGGAGGAGCGCATAGCTGCCTTCATGGATAAGCTTGACAATATGCTCGAAGTTGCAGCTCGCCAGCTCTGTGACCGCTACAACTTCCAGAAGACAGCCCTCGTAAAGCAATTCCCATTGCTGATGTCGAAGCTGTGGATTGGCGCTGACAAGCTGAAGCCCACCGATACAATCGAGAGCGTGATCAATCAAGGCACCCTCGGCATAGGCTTCATTGGATTGGCAGAATGTCTGATTGCCCTTATCGGCAAGCATCACGGCGAGAGTCAGGAGGCACAGGACCTTGGCCTAAAGATTGTAGGCCGCATGCGTGAGAAAGTGAATGAATTTAGCGACCGCTACCAGCACAATTTCTCAGTGCTTGCCACACCCGCCGAGGGCCTCTCAGGCAAATTCACAGCCAAGGACCGCAAGACATTCGGCATCCTCCCCGGCATCACCGACAAGATTTATTACACCAACAGCAACCATGTGCCTGTGTATTACCACTGCTCGCCCAAGCACAAGGCTGAGGTAGAGGCACCTTACCATGCACTCTGCGGGGGTGGCCATATCTTCTATGTGGAGATTGATGGCGATGCTACCCACAATCCTGAGGCAATCATGAACATTGTTGACCTCATGGACAAGAATAACATCGGTTACTGCTCGGTTAATCACAATCGCAATCGCTGCATGGATTGCGGATATGAGGATGCTCAGGACCACCTCGACACCTGCCCCAAATGCGGCAGTCATGCCATCGACAAGCTGCAGCGCATCACTGGTTATCTGGTAGGCACAACTGACCGATGGAACAATGCCAAACTTGCAGAACTCAATGATCGTGTCGTGCACAAATAATACTACTCTCCGAGTAATCGATATCGTCGACGGCACAATCGTCGATGGTCCCGGCCTGCGAACGTCAATTTACTTCGCAGGCTGTGCCCATTTCTGCCCTGGCTGCCATAATCCTCAATCCTGGCCCTTCGATGCAGGCCAAGATATGACCATTGACGAGCTGGTGAAGCATGTAGAAGATAATGAGATGAACGTCACTCTCAGTGGTGGTGACCCGCTGTATCAGATGCCAAAGATGCTTGAACTTTGCCAACGACTGAAGGTCCTTGGCATGAATATATGGCTTTACACTGGCTTCATCTACGAGCAAGTCTGCACCGATTCAAAACTCGCTCCAATACTCGATTGCATCGATGTGCTGGTTGATGGGCCTTTTATTGAGGCTCAGCGCGACATCGGCCTCCGCTTCCGTGGCAGCCCCAACCAGCGCCTCATCGACATCCCTGCAACAAAAGCCACCGGCACCATCGCCCTCTGGACCGACAACTGAAAACAACCCCGATGAAAGGGACCCAAAGAATGGAATCCGGATGGCGGTTACAGCCTATGCGCTTCGGGCGCATAGGTTTCAATCTTTAAACAACAGAAAACAAAAAATATGAAATTTATCCACGATATGGTGGTCAGCGAGGTAGAAACCCTCAACGACGCCTATGCCCTGCTAAAGCTAATACCGATCGGGGCCAACCTGCCCCCTATCCTCCCTGGCCAATTTGTGCAAATTCGCGTGCCTAATTCGCCTGACACCTTCCTGCGCCGCCCAATCTCAGTCAATTTTGTTGACTACGACAAAAAAGAATTGTGGCTGCTTGTGCGCAATGCTGGCGAAGGCACTCGCCATCTTATTGAATCGCAGCCTGGGGATTATTATAATGTAATGTATCCCCTTGGCAATACCTTCTCACTGCCTCAAAGCAAAGATGACTTAAGTCTGCTGGTTGGCGGTGGCGTGGGCGTAGCTCCCCTGCTCTATTTCGGCAAGCAACTTCATGATAAAGGCTATAGATTTGCATTTGCCTTAGGCGCTCGCTCTGCAGGCGATTTGCTACTGCTCGATGAGTTTAGTAAATATGGGCCAGTGCATATCTCCACTGAAGATGGCAGTCTTGGCGAAAAGGGATTCATCACCCAAAACAGCGTATTCGGTGAGGAAGTTGCCCACATTGCATGCTGCGGCCCGACACCCATGATGCATGCCGTGGCTAAGATCGCGCGCCAGAAAGGCGCATGCTGCGAGGTATCACTTGAAAATCACATGGCTTGCGGCATAGGAGCATGCCTCTGCTGCGTAGAAGATACCCGAGACGAAGGCAATGTATGTGTTTGTACCGAAGGTCCAGTATTCAATATAAATCGACTGAAATGGGAAATCTGAAAGTAAATATAGGCGGTCTCGAACTCCAAAATCCAGTTATGACCGCGTCTGGCACATTTGGCTATGGCGATGAGTTTGCCGATTTCATGGATGTTGATTCGCTTGGAGCCATCATTGTAAAGGGCACCACCCTGCACCCTCGCCAAGGCAATCCTGCGCCGCGCATGGCTGAGACTCCTGCAGGCATGCTTAATGCCGTAGGCTTGCAAAACAAGGGCGTAGATTATTTCATTGAGCATATATATCCAAAGATTTCTGAGGAATTCAAAACCACAGAAATCATCGTAAATGTGGCTGGTTCCACTGTGGATGATTATCGCGCAGTATGCGAAAAGCTTGCACCGCTTGACCGCATCCGCGCTATTGAAATCAATATCTCATGTCCGAATGTAAAGCAGGGTGGCATGGCTTTCGGTACCACCTGCGCTGGGGCTGAAGAGGTGACAAAAGCTGTGCGTGCTGCCTGGCCAAAGACCCTGATAATGAAGCTTTCACCCAATGTAACCTCAATCGTTGACATTGCCAAGGCCGTGGAGGCTCAGGGCGCCGATTCAGTGTCGCTCATCAATACTCTGATGGGCATGGCTGTGGATGTGAAGCGTCGCAAAGCGGTGCTTAGCACCGTCACTGGGGGCCTTTCGGGGCCAGCTGTGCGTCCCGTGGCAGTGAGGATGGTATGGCAGGTTGCCAAGGCAGTCAAAATCCCAGTGATCGGACTTGGCGGCATTTGCAACACCAATGATGCTCTGGAGTTCATAATGGCTGGTGCCACAGCCATCCAAGTGGGCACAGCCAACTTCCTCGATCCGCGCACAGCCCAGTTCATTGCCGAGGGCCTCCGCGACTACTGCGAAGAAAACCATCTTAATGATATCTCAGAAATCCGAGGCATCATCTGATACCCAAACATGACGAAATATACGAAAAATCGGTTGCAACTCGATGAAATCAGAGTTGCAACCGATTTTCCTGTCTCTTGTTGGTTCATTTTCTCGTCTTGAAATCTTTACTTTGGCTCGTAGTCAAAGGCTGAAATATTATGGGTCTTTGATGAGAATACTATACCGATTTTATATACTTTTCGATGGTCAGCGCACCAAGGCATCATGTAGTCTTTTTCATCGATTTGCTTTAATGCCTCATCGGTAGTGCCATCGAGCTTGAATTCCATTACATAGACAAAACGGTTGGTGCATGCCACCATGTCAATGCGGCCTCCGCTCACACTGATTTCGCTGCGTGAGTTGAGATTTAGCATCTCAAAAATGGTATGCACTATAATATGATAGGTGCGTTCAAAGGCTGCAATGGATGTATCTTGAGTATCTTTGGACTTCTTACCCTTCTTACCGAACAGATGATACGGAATATCACCTATCATGGATTTAATCTGATTTATCCATCCAGGGACATCGCCTTTTCTAAACATTATCTTAAGTGATCGATATCGATCATCAAACTCAGTATTATCAACGCCCATATAAATAGGCATTAATTGTTCTACCAGAGCATTACGCACTTCTCCATTTGGCAATCCAAGTTGATACTCTACTTCACCCTCCTCGTCTTTCTTGAATGACTTTATAGTGAGATATCCTGTTTGGAAGAGCAAAGGAATAGAGTCTTCCTTAGAGTACATGCCTTCCATGCGCCTTTGGGTTACCCATAGGTCTTGAAGCTGCAACAGGTCAAAATCACTGACCGACATGTATTTTGCAAATACCTTTGAAGTGCCACTTTTAATCCAATAATCACCGAGGTCAGTTTCATCAAAAGCCCTCAAAAGACTAAATGGATTGTAAACAAGTACATTACTTCGAGTAAATCGATAACTATCGTATTTTTCTTTTAATATCTTAATAGTATTTTCTCTTGACCAATCATTTTCTTTGCAGAATTTCTCTATGCCATCTTCAAAGTATGTCAACAATTCCTCTTGGGTTACGCCGCAGCACGCAGCATATTCTTGGGTCATGGAAATATCCTTGTAATTATTTGGCCCCGAGAACAATGTGTAGCTTCCAAACCTGGCTACGCCAGTAACCATGCAGAATTTAACAAACCGAGTCATGGCTTTGGGCTGTTTGTAGAAAGCCCTTAGCACATTGTTCATATCCTCCTTTTCTTGCTTAGGAAGATCTAATGTCTCAAGAATGCCATTGTCATACTCATCAATAAGAATCACTACTTGTTGATTGGTCTTTTCATAAATATTCTCAATCATGGTGCTGAATCGGTCACCGATATCATTGATGTCGTTTCGGATATCAACACCAAATTTTTTCTCAAAAGCTTCAACTCTTCCATGTAGAAACTTATTCATTGTCTCTGCCTTGGTGCCACTGGTTCGGCTCATGTCAAAATGCAGTACTGGATATTTCTTCCACTCCTTTTCATGTTTGCCAAGCCATGTGTCCTTAAACAAATCCTTTTCTCCTCGGAAAAAATAATCCAAAGTGGACAATAAAAGGCTCTTTCCAAATCGGCGCGGACGTCCTAAGAATAGGAATTTGCTGTCATTAATCAATTTATAGATATATTGCGTCTTATCTACGTAAAGGAATCCTCCACGTCGCAATTCTCCAAAGTCATGTTCGCCTATCGGGTATCTTACTCTTTTTTCTTCCATAATCAAATAATTTAAAATCTTATCGCAAAGTTAACAAAAATTATTCGATATTATTCTTGTTTGATGGATAGTAATCTTAGGGCATAATTGCAATTTGGTAGAGATTTTGTGCGTTTTAATATATTTTAGCGGAAATGTTTGGAATCCTGCAATCATAGCGGCAGCTATCTCGCCTGAAACAAAAATTTGAGTTTTTCTTTGAGGGTGGAGAGTAGGATGGAGTGGTCGCGGAAATCATTGCGGAGGTTGGCAGAGCCATCACGATCAACAAGGATATAAGATGGGATGCCGTCGATTTCGGGGAATTGGCTTTTAATTTGCCCCATTTGCTTCTCGGTAAGGCGATAGTGCAGCCCTCTAATGCCCTTTATTTTCTCTACATATTGCTCAACAGGAGAGGTCTGATCTGCAATGTATATCCACACTATTTCATCGGATGCCAATTCTTTTGATTTATAAGGTTCGTTTTCAGAAATCAAATACAGGCAGGGGCGACACCATGTGTTCCAAAGGTCAATCACCACTATCTTCCCTTTATGGGGAGCGGTAATTGCCTTGAGCAAATCCTCAGCAGGTACATCAGGAACAGGTTGGGCATACTGAGCCAATTTCAAATTATCTCTTTTGGACTTTTCATTACGATTAATAAGACCCTGCGCCCACATTTCCCCTACCTCTGCTCTATCCTTTTCTGTAATATTAAGACGTCCGCTTTCAGCATCGGGCAATAAAGCCAAAGCACGATTTATCTTCTGAATCCGAGGATGCGTGGTATCATTGTCAAAAAGCCAGTCTGGCTCCAATGCCATTTTATAGCCTTCCAGATTTACGCCCATAAGCAATAGATGAATCCAATAGCTGTGCCAGCCAAGTCAAATTCAAGAGTAGCAATTCCTGTGGCATCATCAATTTTTATAGGCACATCAAGAGCGTAATCCAGAATGCCCTCTATTTCCATTGTGAAGTTTTTCTCTTTTGTAGAATCCTTTTTATCATCAATCAAGTGGAAAGTAATAGTGGATTTGCCACATTTGAGAATGGGATTAGGAAGTGGACCATCAACCGGATTCTTTAAAATTTCTGATGGAATGGCGCCAGAATTATCAGGAATATCACCGGTGGATGAAACTTTGTCAAACTCGCAGCCTGAATAAAGCTCCATCTCTTCCATCGGAATGCGGTAGAATATTCCTGATGGAGTGTAATATACCTTATGCTTACCTTTGAAATATCTTTCCAATGGTTGCCAAAGAGTGCGGTAGGCGTGGGTCTCTTTGTTGCGGCTCAATCGCTTGTCTATTTCCTTACGCGAACCCAAGCGAACCAAACTTGGATAATTCATCTCTGCCGTAAGCGCCAAAGCCCCATAACAAGGATTGCCTTTTAGATCAACAAATTGGAAAAGTTCAACAGCACCCTCGTCCTTAGCCAATCGATCTCGCACCACTTGCCAAGTCACCGGAGATTCTTGGGAATCTTGAATCAATTGGCGAGTGCACAGAGCCAAATCATACATTGCTGCCGAATAGATGTCATGAGGATCTTCGGTGCAATGCGGCAATTTTGCTTGGAGCATTTGCATGGCTTGCAGCAATGAATCTCTTGACAGGCTGTCGGGAATATGACTTTTCCTAAATTCACTGGCACTTAGGTCAACCGATAGAATTATTGAATCACGGACTGCTTCAAGTTCTTTTGTGTAATAGTAATCTTCTTCTTTTAGCAATTCGTATTCTTCAACAAAATTCCTGGCCTTTTGCAAGTGATGGAGAATAGTGCTGGCATGGCCGCTCATTGAAATAATGGCAGCTAACATAAGGGAGGATATAAGCAATCGATTTTTCACTAAGTGGAAATGTTTTTGATTTCATTGCAAAGTTACGTAATATTTTTGAATTTTTATACTGACAGCTTCGATTTTGGCGATTTGCGCCAAAATCGAAGCCTATCAAAACCATAAATAATCCCAGATTTAACAAATTTAAAAGGCGCGCGGCTTTGTGGTGTGAGAAATTTTTCGTAACTTTGTAAGTTTGATTAATTTAATTGACTACCAAAATGCCAGCCAACATACAAGTAAAGGGAGCCCGGGTCAACAATCTCAAAAACATTGATCTGGAGCTTCCCGGAAACAAATTCATAGTTATCACCGGCCTTTCTGGGTCGGGCAAATCATCACTTGCCTTCGACACGCTTTATGCCGAGGGGCAGCGGCGTTATGTGGAAAGCTTGTCATCGTATGCCCGCCAGTTTATGGGCAAACTTTCCAAGCCAGAATGTGATTGGATCAAGGGACTGCCACCAGCCATTGCCATAGAGCAGAAAGTGAGCAGCCGAAATCCGAGATCCACCGTAGGCACCAGCACTGAAATTTATGATTATCTGCGGCTGCTTTTCGCGCGGATTGGCCGCACCTACTCGCCAGTAAGCGGAGCCGAAGTGAAAAAGCATAGCGCCGAGGATGTGGTGGGCTGCGCCATAAGCCATCCTGAGGGCACTCGCATGGCAATAGTGGCGCCAATTATACTGCCGCAAGGCCGGGATATGCGCACTCAGCTTGACATTTATCTCAAGGAGGGTTACTCGCGTGTTGTGGTCGATGGTGAATTTCAAGCTATTGAGGATTTGCTTGCCCAAGCCAAACTTCCAAAGAAAACAGAAAAGGCCGAATTGCTTATCGACCGATTTGCTGCAAGTCATGAAAAGGATGAGGTGAGCCGACTGACCGAGAGCGTGGAGACTGCTTTTTTCGAGGGTCGTGACCAATGCGCCCTGCTCGTGTGGGGTGAAGAGGGAAAAATTGAGCGTCACGACTTTTCGAAAAGATTTGAGGCCGATGGAATCACCTTTATCGAGCCAAGCGACCAGCTTTTCAACTTCAACAATCCTTACGGAGCTTGCCCAGAATGTGAAGGTTTCGGACGAATCGTGGGAATTGATGAGAAATTGGTGGTGCCTAACCCTGCCCTGTCGGTTTACGACGATGCCGTAGTGTGCTGGAGAGGTGAGAAAATGAGTGAATGGAAAAAAGAGCTGATCCATCTGGCTCCCCATTTCAGTTTCCCTATTCACAAGCCTTATGCCGACCTTACCGAGGAAGAAAAATCCCTGCTTTGGAATGGAAATTCACGTTTCCCCGGAATTTGGGGATTTTTCAAATGGGTAGAACGTCAGCAAGCCAAGATCCAATATCGAGTGATGTTGGCTCGCTTCCGTGGCAAAACCACCTGCCACGTATGCCATGGCAATCGCCTGCGCAAGGAGGCCGAGTATGTGAAAATCAATGGCAAAAACATCTGCGAATTGGTAAAGATGCAGGTGCGCGACTTGGCTCAATGGTTCCGCAACCTCCAGCTTGGCGATACCGATGCAGCCATCGCAAAGCGTCTGCTCACGGAAATCAACAATCGCTTGGGCTTTCTGGAGCAGGTTGGGCTTGGTTACCTTACGCTCGACCGCCTCAGCAACAGTCTATCGGGCGGAGAAAGCCAGCGCATCAATCTGGCCACCTCGCTGGGCAGCAGCTTGGTGGGGTCGCTCTATATTCTCGACGAACCATCAATCGGGTTGCATCCGCGCGACACCCAGCAACTAATCGGCGTACTGCGTCAACTGCAGAGAATTGGCAACACTGTAATTGTGGTGGAGCATGACGAGGAAATCATGCGCGAAGCTGATTGGATCGTAGATGTTGGGCCAAAAGCTGGTCGCTTAGGGGGAGAGATAATTTACCAAGGACCCCCGACTGACGACAAATCCCTTATCGCCATTCCGGGTGTTGACAATTCACGAAAAGATGAATCATACACTCTGAAATATCTCAAGCACGAACTTAAGATTTCTGTACCGAAGCAGCGGCGCAAGTGGAACCAATATATCCAAGTGAATGGTGCGCGCGAACATAATCTGAAAAACATCGACGTGAAGTTTCCGCTCGGCGTGATGACCGTGGTCACTGGCGTTAGCGGCAGTGGCAAGTCAACACTCGTGCGCGATATCCTCTACAAGGCTGTGCGTCGCCAGATTGGCGAGTCGGGTGATGCGCCTGGATCCCACAAAAGTCTTACGGGTGACATACATCGCATCAGCACGGTGGAGTTCGTTGACCAGAATCCCATCGGGGCTTCGTCGCGTTCGAATCCTGCCACTTATCTCAAAGCTTACGACGAAATCCGCAAACTGTTTGCCGACCAGCAGGCAGCCAAGCAAATGGGCTTTACCCCAGCCTTCTTTTCAACCAACACTGAGGGCGGACGTTGCGAAGAATGCAAGGGAGCTGGAGAAATTACCATTGAGATGCAATTCATGGCTGACATTCATATTCCTTGCGAGGCCTGCGGCGGCAAGCGCTTTAAGCAGGATGTGTTGGATGTTAGATATCGTGGACAAAACATAGATGATGTGTTGAATATGACTGTAAACCAAGCAATAGAATTTTTTGGTGAAGACAAGGATTCTCAGGCTCAGCGCATAGTAAAGCGTCTGCTCCCTCTGCAGCAGGTAGGCTTGGGCTACATCAAGCTGGGTCAGTCATCATCAACACTCTCAGGCGGTGAGAATCAGCGCGTGAAGCTGGCTTTCTTCCTTTCGCAGGATAAGCCACAGCCATCAATGTTTATCTTCGATGAGCCCACCACGGGCCTTCATTTCTACGACATCAACGTGCTGATGGCATCGTTTGACCGCTTGATTTCGCAGGGTCACACCATCGTGATTATCGAGCACAATCTTGAAGTGATAAAATGCGCTGACCATGTGATTGATATCGGACCCGAAGGCGGTGATGCCGGGGGAAACCTCGTAGCTGCTGGCACGCCCGAAGATATAATGGCATGCCCCGAATCCTACACAGGCCGTTACCTAAAAGGCGTATTTTGACCCGCGACATATAAGCGTGACCTGCCGCACATTCATAAGTTACAAGATTTCGGCAACTACGTAATTGCTGCCGCCAACGAATACGAAATCGCCCTTGTTGCTATCAGCGAGGGCTTTTTTGTACCCCTCCTCCACTGTCCGATAGAAATGGCCTTTCAAACCCATGATGATTCCCTTGAATAAAAGCGTGAAAGAGCTGGCCGCGCGCTTTACGCTTGGCTGTACGAAATAATACTCAGCATTCTTTGGCAGCCTGTGCATTATCGCCGTAATATCTTTATCATTGGCAAAGCCCAGCACTACTCTCAACGGCTGCTTATCAGCAATTTCTTGAAGCCTTGGGCCCAAATACTCCCAGGCACCTGGATTATGCCCCGTGTCGCACACTACAGTTGGATCGGCTTTCTGCATAGTCATCCATCGTCCCATAATATGCGTGAATTCTATTACCTGGTTCATGCCTTGCAATATTGCCACATCCGACACAAATAGAAATGGCACGGCATGAAGCACAGTGTTGCCATTTTCCGCCTGAAATTCTTCGGTCAACTCATACTTTACCGGGATGCAACTCCTAACTCCCTTAAAACACAAGAAACCTTCATCTATTTCATATTGGTATGGCGAATCCTGTGCAAATACAATTGGTGATTGCATCTTCTTAGCTTTCTCCTCAAACACTCTACGCACATCACCTTCGGCCCTTCCTATTACCACAGGCACTCCTGGCTTTATAATCCCTGCTTTTTCACCCGCGATTTCAGCCTCAGTATCTCCAAGCAATGCAGTGTGATCAAGGGATATATTGGTGATAACTGATAGCACTGGAGTGATGATATTAGTGGTGTCCAGTCTTCCTCCAAGCCCTACTTCGATCACAGCATAATCCACACCCTGCTCCTGGAAATATTTAAAAGCCATAATGGTTGTCAACTCAAAAAAAGATGGTTGGCAATCAAGGCCCATGGCTTGATATTTTTCAATGAAATCAACCACAAAATCCTTGGTCACTTTCTCACCATTCACGCGAATACGCTCTCTGAAATCTTTAAGATGAGGGGATGTGTAAAGTCCCACTTTGTGGCCATCCGCCATAAGAATTGCAGCAATTGTGTGGCTTACGCTCCCCTTGCCATTAGTGCCAGCCACATGCACAGTCTTGAATTTCCTATGTGGATTGCCAAATGCATCATCAAGCAGGTGCGCGGTATCGAGGCCAGGCTTATACGCCCCTGCCCCTAACGATTGAAACATTGGCAACTGCTCGTACAACCACTCAACAGTCTCCTCATAATTCCTCTTCTCCATAATAATAGTTTTAATGGTTTGAAAAAACTAAAATATGATGAGCCCCGCCACGCCGGCAATCACTATCACCAGTATAGGATGAATCTTAGTGAAAAACACCAGGCAGAAAGCCCCCACGCATATTCCGATGCTCCAAATCAAATCATGTGCGCCTGCTCCAAAATTCTGTTCATTCATCAGCAGCAACGCAGCCGAAGCAATCAAACCCACCACCACTGGCCGAAGACCCATAAACACGCCCTTGACCAATGCACTGTCCTTATGACGGCGAATAAAATGGCTGGTATATGCCACCAACAAGAATGATGGTATCATCACCGTGAGCGTGCAAATAATTGAACCCAGCACGCCCCAGAATGGTGAGACCAAGGCAGGGTCGCACTGCCGAGGCACCACATAGCCAATGTAGGTGGCACTATTGATTCCGATGGGCCCAGGGGTCATCTGCGAGATGGCCACGATGTCGGTAAACATCTGCTCGGTAATCCAGCCCGGTCCTACTATCTCATTCTCGATAAGAGCCAGCATTGCATACCCTCCGCCGAAACCGAAGAGTCCAATCTTCAGATAGCTCCATATCAATTTCAAATAAATCATCACGCGGTTTACGTTTTGCGTTTTTCGTTTTTAGGTTTTTCGAGAATTGGAGGGCGGATGCCGGTTAGTGGCTCATCGGTTCTGCCGATGAGCATCCATTCCATGCTTGAAAGCCAGATACCCTCCGATGCCGCCCAGCACAATCCACACAATAGGATTTGACACCACAGGCAGCTTCGACCATATCAGCCCAGCCACAACCACGGGAATCCACACCGTGACCCAGTTGAGCTTGGCAGCTTTGGCAGCAGATATAACAGGCGCGATAATCAACGCCACCACCGCCGGACGGATGCCCTTGAAAATGGCCGACAGCACCTCGTTGTTCTTAATCAAATCTGGAGTCAAGAAAATTGCAATGCACAATATTATCAAAAAGGACGGCAAAATAGTGCCAAGGGCAGCCCAAATGCTGCCCTTGCGTCCTGCTATTTTGTCGCCGACTGCCACCGCTATGTTCACCGCCAATATTCCAGGCAGCGACTGCGCAATGGCCAGGAGGTCGAGAAACTCTTCGCGGTCAATCCAATGATGCTTGTCCACAATCTCCTTCTCGATGATTGAGATCATGGCCCACCCTCCACCGAAGGTGAAAGCCCCAATCTTAAAGAAAGTGGCGAACAGTTGCCAAATCATAACTTGAAATACAAATTACGAAATACAAATGAAATACAAATTACGAAATACAAAGGCCCAGCAATACGGAGTTTGTATTTCGTAATTTGTATTTTGTATTTTATTTTAGTGCGTCGATGCGGGCTTGGATCGAGGCCAATCTTGCCTCGCTGTCGCTCAGCTTCTTACGCTCCATCTCCACCACTTTGGCAGGAGCGCTATTTACGAATCGCTCGTTGCTTAGCTTTTTCTCCACGCTTGCCTTGAATCCAAGTTCGTGGTCAAGGTCCTTTTGCAATTTGGCCAATTCAGCCTCCACATCGATGTTCTGAGTCAATGGCACATTGAACTCATCAGTGCCGACCATAAACGATGCAGCAGCTGGATCCTTCTCTACGCACAGATTGATAGCCTCGAGATTGCCCAGTTTGCTTATCAGCTCTGCATTTGGCAGAGGCTTGTTGCAGACAGAGTTAAGTACCAATTTATCCTTCTGCGAAATATTCTTTTTAGCTCTTACGCCGCGAATGCCATTGATCACCTCCTTGGCATAGTCCATCTCCTTGATTAGGCGTTCATCGTAACCCTTAGGCTCAGGAAGCTGGGCATACATGATGCTCTCGCCATCCTGCCGTTCAGCTAAGTGCTGCCACAATTCCTCGGTAATGAAAGGCATGAAGGGATGTAGCAGACGCAGCAGGGTGTCGAAATAGCCGAGCGTGGCCTCGTAGGTGGCGCGATCGATAGGCTGCTGATAAGCCGGCTTCACCATCTCAAGATACCAACTTGAAAACTCGTCCCAGAACAGCTTGTACACAGCCATCAATGCTTCGTTCAACCGGAATTTCTTGAATGAATCCTCCACCTCGGCCAGCGTGCGGTCAAGTTGGGCGCCAAACCAGTTGATTGCTTGTGCCGACCCCTCGGGCTGCTTTATGCTGTCGTCAACCTGCCAACCCATCACCAAGCGGAAGGCATTCCAAATCTTGTTGCAGAAGTTGCGTCCCTGCTCCACCAGCTTGTCATCGTACATGATATCATTGCCAGCAGGAGCTGCAAGCATCAGACCCATGCGCACGCCGTCGGCGCCATATTGGGCAATCAGTTCAAGCGGGTCAGGCGAGTTGCCAAGCATCTTCGACATCTTGCGGCCGATCGAGTCGCGTACGATGCCTGTGAAATATACATTGCTGAATGGCTTGTCACCAGCGTATTCGTATCCAGCCATAATCATGCGAGCTACCCAGAAGAAGATGATATCGGGACCCGTAACGAGCGTGGCTGTTGGGTAATAGTATTTGAGTTCTTCGTTGCCCGGATTGAGGATGCCATTGAAAAGCGATACAGGCCACAGCCAGCTTGAGAACCAAGTGTCCAAAGCGTCAGGATCTTGGCGCAGGTCGCTGAGCTGGAGGTCGGAATTGCCACTCTCCTTGCGAGCCTTCTCAAGAGCCTCTTCGGCTGTGGGTGCAACCACAATCTTTGGATCTTCCTCGCTGCCGTAATAGTAAGCAGGTATGCGATGGCCCCACCACAACTGACGGCTAATGCACCAATCTTGGATATTTTCGAGCCAAATGCGGTAGGTGGTCTTGTATTTTTCTGGCACAAACTTGATGTAGTCGTCCATCACGGGGCTTAGCGAGATATCGGCAAAGTGCTTCATCTTGATAAACCATTGTTTGCTCAGCTTTGGCTCAATTGGCACCTTGGTGCGTTCGCTGCAGCCTACCTTGTTGTCGTAGTCCTCGATTTTTTCCATCAGGCCAGCCTCTTGCAGGTCTTTGGCAATTGCCTCGCGCACTGCAAAGCGGTCCATGCCTATATATTTTGCGGTCTTTGGATTTACTGAGCCATCGTCGAGCAGGGCAGAATCCTCGTTGACAGTGGCATCGTCGTTGAAGATGTCTATGGTCTTCAGGTCGTGAGTCTTGCCCAGCATGTTATCATTCTTGTCGTGAGCAGGAGTTACCTTCAAGCAACCAGTACCGAACTCAACGTCCACATATCGGTCCTCAATCACTGGGATCACGCGGTCGACCAGCGGGATAATCACCTTCTTGCCCTTGAGCCACTGATTCTTTGGATCCTTAGGATTGATGCACATTGCGGTATCGCCCATGATGGTCTCGGGGCGCGTGGTAGCCACCACAGCGTAGCGGCGTCCTTCGGCATCGCGATGCACGATTTCGCCCTCCTGGCCAGTCTCGCCCGTCATGTCATCGTCAGCCACATAATATTTCAGATAATACAGCTTGCTGTGCTCGTCGACATAGAACACCTCATCATCACTGATTGCAGTACGATTCTCTGGATCCCAGTTCACCATGCGCAGACCACGATAAATCAAGCCTTTGTCGTAGAGGTCGCAAAAAACTTTGATCACGCTGTCGCTGCGCACCTCGTCCATGGTAAATGCAGTGCGGTCCCAATCGCAACTTGCGCCAAGCTTGCGCAGTTGCTGCAGGATGATTCCGCCATGCTTGCGAGTCCACTCCCAGGCATGCTCCAGGAATTGCTCGCGAGTGAGATCAGTCTTCTTGATACCCTCCTTGGCGAGCTTCTGGATTACCTTGGTCTCAGTAGAAATTGAAGCATGGTCGGTGCCAGGCACCCACAGAGCGTTCTTGCCCTGTTGGCGAGCGCGACGAACCAAAATGTCCTGAATCGTGTTATTGAGCATGTGGCCCATGTGCAGGATTCCAGTGACGTTAGGCGGTGGAATCACAATGGTATAGGGGTCGCGTTCATCAGGCTCAGAATGGAACAAGCGATGGTCCACCCAATAGCCGTACCATTTGTCTTCAACCTCTGCCGGGTTGTATTTTGTGGCTAATTCTTTCATGTTGTCATAATTTACGAGCGCAAAATTACAAAAAATAATACGAATTAAAGGAAAAATTAATCAAGAATCAGAAAAAATTCGTAATTTTGCCACTATGTTAGATGAAAGTGAAAAAAAGAAAGAAGGTTTGCAACTGCTCAAGGGCGCTCGCTTAGGCGTGGCTTTGAGCGGAGGCGGAGCGCGAGGCATCGCGCACGCTGGAGCCTTGAAGGCTATCGAGGAGTCAGACCTCAAGCCCTCGGTAATCGCGGGGGTCAGCTCGGGCTCGATTGCAGCTGTGCTCTATGCGGCCGGCGTGGCACCAGAGAGGATTTTGTACATGTTCACCCAGACCAAGCTCTCCGACTTCACCGAGCTTACCTGGGGCAAAGGCGGAGTGGTGAAAATCGATAAATTCATCAATTTCATCACTCGCTCGATAGGCCATTACAAGAACCTGGAGGATCTGCGCATTCCCACCTATGTGGGTGTTACCAATTTCGATACTGGCAAGGCCGAGGTGTTCAGCGCAGGCGAAATCGGCCCTATTATCCAAGCCTCTTGCAGCATCCCTATCGCTATCCCTCCAGTCAGAATCAATGGATACACTTATGTCGACGGCGGGGTACTGCGAAATCTGCCAGCCTGGACCATCCGCGATAAGTGCGACATACTGCTGGGTGTCAACGTAAGCCCAGTGGGGCAAGTGCCTCCGGGCGAGTTCACCTCGATTTTCGACATTGCCATGCGCACCTACTCGCTGCTTGCAAAAAGCAATCAAGTGCAGGACATGGAACTATGCGACCTGGTGGTGCGCACCCAAGAAATCTCTCACCTCAATGTGTTCAACCTCAAAGAAGCAGAAAAGATTTTTAACTCGGGCTACATCAACACCCGCAAGGCTCTGCGCGATGCGGGATGGTGGCAACCCCAAGAATAATCATCACATCTCCCACCTATATGGCAAAACCAATCATTTACCAACTCCTGCCCCGCCTTTTCACCAATTATTGTGAAAAGCCTGTGCCCAACGGCACCATCATGCAGAACGGCAGTGGAAAACTCAACAGCATCACCCCAGCTATCCTGAAGGAGATTAAGAAGCTTGGAGCAACTCATGTGTGGTACACGGGCGTGATCGAACATGCCCACGACTCCGACTACACATTTTATGGCATTCCTCGCGACAATCCGCATGTGGTCAAGGGCCATGCAGGCAGTCCCTACGCCATCACCGACTATTACGACATCGACCCCGACTTGGCTGAGGATGTGCCAGGGCGCATGGGCGAGTTCGAGGCCTTGGTGAAGCGTACCCACGACGCTGGCTTGAAGATGATAATCGATTTTGTGCCCAACCATGTGGCGCGACAATATCGCAGCGACGCCAAGCCACGCGGCATCCGCGACCTTGGCGACGGGGATAACACTGATATGTTCTTCACCCCCAGCAACAATTTCTTCTACATCACCCGCCAGCAGTTCACTCCCATTGGCGTCGACTTGGGCTCAGGCTCGGATGCCTATGTGGAGTTTCCTGCCAAAGCCTCAGGCGACGATTGCTATACCGCATTTCCTGGCATCAACAATTGGTACGACACCATAAAGCTAAATTATGGAGTTGATCCTTGGAATGGCAACCGATGCTTCGATCCTACGCCTGCCACCTGGTTTAAGATGCTGCATATTCTGCGCTACTGGGCAGCCAAGGGTATCGACGGATTCCGCTGCGACATGGTGCACATGGTGCCGCTTGAGTTTTGGCAGTGGGCAATCCCCAATGTGCGCAAGCGCTACCCCAATATCAAGTTCATCGCGGAAATTTATGATGTGAAGCCTTATCGACCCTATATCGAAGCGGGGTTTGACTACTTATATGATAAGGTGAATCTTTACGATACTCTCTACGGCATCGAGTGCAACAATGTGTCGGCAGCCAAGCTGACTTCGTGCTGGCAGACTGTAGAAGGGATTGCGCCCAATATGCTCAATTTCCTGGAGAATCACGATGAACTGCGCTATGCAAGCCGATTCTACGCTGGAGATGCCAAAAAGGTTACACCGGCACTGGTGGTGAGCGCAATGTTCAACACCGGTCCTATGATGATTTACGCTGGCCAAGAGCTGGGGGAAAAAGCCGAGGGCATTGCAGGATATAGCGGCGATGATGGACGCACCACCATATTTGACTACTGGACCATCCCCACGCTGCAGCGCTGGCTCAACCGAGGGCATTGTGATGGACAACTTACACCCGACGAGCAAGCCCTGCGCGACCTATATGCGCGTGTGCTGAAGTTGTGCAACAAGGAGAAGGCAGTGAGCGAGGGTCAATTCTTCGACTTGATGTATGTCAATTATTCCAATCCAGCCCTTGACCCTCACCGGCAGTATGCTTTCATGCGCCATGCGGGCAACACCCTGCTGCTTATCGCTGTAAACTTCGATGATGCAGCGGCTGACCTGGAAATCAATGTGCCTCAGTTGGCTTTCGACATGTGGGACATGGCTCCAGGCAAGTACCGCGCCACTGATCTGCTTACTGGCGAGGTGGCTCAAAAGCAGTTGTCGCCTGAGACTCAATTCAAGACCTCAGTACCGGGCCACGGAGCGGTAATCTGGCGCATCAACCACAAAAACATGCCAAAGACCGAAAATGAGAGTGTGTCATAATGCGCCTTTCCCTCGGAATCCCATCGCCTTTCCCTCGGAATCCCGGAGGGATTCTTCCTAATAGCCTTCAATATTCCCACCCCCTCCCATAAAATTTTGGAGCCAAAGGCTCCAAAATTTTATTTTTTGTGTAAAAAATACACAAAAAAATTTGGTTATGTCAAAAATACGCATTATCTTTGCAGTGTAATTTTGACACAACAATCAACTATTATGAAAACTGAAATCTACAATCTCATTATCCTCGACGAAAGCGGCTCGATGTCATGCGTTAAGCGCCAGACCATCAGCGGCTGCAATGAAACCCTCAACACCATCCGCAACGCCCAGAAGAAATTCGCTGAGACTCAGGACCACTACGTAAGCATCTATGCCTTCCAAAGCGGTGGTGCCCAGCCTTCGCGCTATATCATCAAGAATGCCCCAATCGACCAGGTAGAAGATATCACCAAGTATCAGTATGCTCCCGATGGCTGCACTCCGCTCTATGATGCAGTGGGCTCTACCCTCAGCGACCTCAAGGTCAAGACTAAGAACAAGGAAATGGCTATTGGCAGCGTGACCATCATCACCGATGGCATGGAGAACTCAAGCGAGCACTACGACCGACCGCAGGTAGCGCGCCTGATCAGCCAGCTCAAAGAGATTGGCTGGAGCTTCAATTTCATCGGTGCCAACATTGATGTGCAGGCCACAGCATCGTCGCTCAATATCGACAATGCTTTGGAGTTCAGGCAAGACGACGAGGGCACTCGCTCGATGTTTGCTCGTGAGGCAGAGAGCCGCATGGCTTATTATGAGCGCACCAACCTGGCAATGGAGGAGTGTGCAAGCTGTGCCGAACCCGAAGAACGCTACTCACGCTTGAAAAAAGCAGCCAAAGGCTACTTCGACAAAGCATAATCCCCTACTCCATCAACAACGCTTGGCAGATTTATGACGCCTCATAAATCTGCCAAGCGTTTTAGGGAAAGACGGTATCATAAACTGAATTTAGCATTATTTTAACTTTGGTGTGTCTGATTTTGGCATTGGGTTGGCCGTATCTTTGCAATGTAAAACCAATTAACACGATTGCAACTATGACCACTGCCCTCAACACCTACGCCATCCCAGGGATGCCCGCAACCGCTGGCATCGCCAACAATCCCTATGCCCACAAGACCCGTGCCGACTTCGTAGACGACCTGCGCCAAAGCCCCGACATGCTGCGCGTATATACCGCAGCCTGCCAAGAAATAGCCCTCAACTGCTGGCTCCCCATCTATGATGCCGTAGGCAACGCCTACGCCGTCAACGACGTCATCGCCAGCTACGCCGTTCCATTTACCTATCAATGGCGCGACACCCTTGCCGCCGACCCCTGCGCCGACATCTACCCAGCCCTCAACGCCCTCATCACCCTCGTCGAATCCGCCTACCCCGCCGCCTCCGCCGCATAAGTTCTTATGTGGCGGATGGTCTTCTAACCGATCATAATGGCCAAAGGGCATGAATTATTTCTCAAATTATGACCTCTCCCCTCACTGATTAACCTTCCCCAAACAAAATAATAACATAAAATGTTGTTTAAAAAGAAAAATATGAATAACTTTGCATAAAATTATAAAAATGATAATAAAATGGCTGAACAATTAATTATTACTATTGAAGACAAAAGCATTTCCCAATCACTAAAAAAGCTTCTGTCATCCATCAATGGCATCACTGTGTCCAAACCCAAGATCTCAAAAATGTCATCATTAGAAAGGTCGATAGATGACTTTGAGCATGGGCGTGTTAAGACTTTCACAAAAACAGAGGACCTTTTCAAAGACTTAGGAATATGAGTTATATAATCAAACGTTCTACGGAGTTGGTTGCTTATTTGGCAAATTAACAATAAAGAACTTTGTCTTTTCTTAACAAGTACTGGTACACATTCTGATCTATACAAAAAATAATTTATCTAATATGTAAGACTTAGTGGGATTGATTACAATTTTAACACTCTTTTAACTTTATTGTGTTCGTTTTTGGCACTGGGTCGGTAGTATCTTTGCATTACAGAAACCCTCTAACACGATTGCAACTATGACCCTTACCATCAACCTTTCAATCACCCCTGGAGCAGCGTGCTCCGTGAGCCCCGACCACCAGCCCTCATCACTCCCCGCCACCCCTGGAGCAGCGTGCTCCGAGAGCTGCTGCCCCCAACCTTCCTCAAACCCAACCACCCATGATGCGCCAAGTTTCGTGATCCGCCACCCATTTTGGCCCGATCTCAGAGAGAAGTATCTCCACACCACTGATGCCGAACTGGCTCAGCTTATAGCCAAGGAGCCCGACCGCCTGTATGAATATACAGCAGCATGCTTCTGTCTCACTGATTAGTTCCTCGATGATCTACAAAATCATCGCTTCCATGAAGAATACCCTTATCACTAATTGAAGATTCGGGAAAATAAAGAAAATATTATTGAATCTTCAAAATTTTGGGCTCATGCGCAAAAGTCCGTGGCTGATGCCTAGCCAAAGATCACGGCGCAGC